>CANRFM010000040.1 GCA_947629905.1 uncultured Clostridia bacterium | reverse complement strand
GCGGCGATCAAGGAACGTCTCGAGCGCAACACAAGATCCGTGACCGAAGAGGTCAAAAAACAATTTGAGGGCTATCAATCTCCGGACGATGCCAAAAAAGCAGCCGACCAGATCGCAGAGCTGACACAGCAGCTTGCCGACCAGAAACAGACGGCAGCCGATCTGACGGCAAAGGTACACGCCCACGAGATCAGCTCGACGAAGCTGAAAATTGCGCATGAAACGGGCATTCCGTATGAGCTGGCACAGCGGCTCTCCGGTGAAACGGAAGAGGACATCCGCAAGGATGCCGAAACGCTGGCACGCTTCACGGCACACGGACAGCCGACACCGGATTTTTCCCCGGAACAGCCTGCCCATAATGCCCAGAATGCGGCATATATCGCACTTGCGCAGTCCCTCAAAGGCAAATAAAAGGAGGAAATTATGGCAAATATCACAACATCCGGCACGCTTTTCAAGCCGGAACTCGTTAAGGAAATGTTCAACAAAGTCAAGGGGCATTCCACCCTTGCCAAACTCTGTGCAGCCGAACCGCTGCCTTTCACGGCATCAATCCGTCAGATTTATTGAACAGCCGATAAGACCTTGCTACAACAATGAACCTCCTATGGTTTCTATGGTACCATAGGAGGTGGTTATGATTTTTATGATCAATCGGTTCAGTTCACGGAAAAAAATTTTCACTGTGCAAGGAGTGCATTTTTCATCAGGGCAAGGTCATAAATGTCAATTATGTCATCTTTCAGATAATCACAGTTTTTATCATTTTTCAACGAACCTGCATTGAGTAAAAATTTCTGCAACGCTATTATATCCGCAACGGAAAAAGCACCGTCCCCGTCTGCATCACCCTGAATATGTTCTGGTGCTGTTCCAATAGACTGGAAAGAATATCCCCGTTTTTCCGCATATGCCTGTGCGGCGGAATTTTCATAGCCGTAAATTGTACCCTCGAAAAAGAGATCAAAGGCATCCTCATCAATGTAGGTGACACTGTCCGGGATCGTTATAGAGGTAAGACCGCTGCAGCCTTCAAAAGCATGGTCATCAATACGGGTGACACTGTCTGGAAGTATCACAGAAGAAAGACCGGTACAAAAATCAAAGGCAGTACACCCAATGGTGGTGACACCATCTGGAATGACAATATCTCCTGTACAGATCCCAGAATTTGAAGAAAAAATGATATGATTCGCAATAGCAAAAGGTTGTGTATTCAACTGTGCATATAACCACGGTGTTTCCCAAAAAGCATTATATCCAATATAGGTAACGCTGTCCGGAATTGTTACAAAAGCAAGACTTCCACACCAATAAAAAGCACCATCTCCGATACTGGTGACACCGTCAGGGAGTGTTATAGAAGCCAGTTCACCACACCCATGAAAAGCATCAGGTCCGATACTGGTAACACTGTCCGGGAGCGTTACAGAGGTAAGACTGGTACAAACACAAAAAGTACCAAATCCGATACTGGTGACACCATCCGGAATTGTTACAGAAGTAAGACTACTGCACCCATAAAAAGCACCATCTCCGATATTGGTGACACTGTCCGGTAGCGTTACAGAAGTAAGACCACTGTCAAAAGCAAAGGCACGTTCTCCGATGCTGGTGACACTGTCCGGGAGCGTTACAGAAGTAAGATTACTGCAAGAAGCAAAGGCAAAAAAACCGATATAGGTGACACCGTTTTCAATGATTACTTCTGTAATTTTATCAACAAAATCATACCAATATTTTTCTGTTTCTGAGGGGTCATAATCCTTCATTTTCCCTACACCGGCAATGGTGAGTATTCCGGTAGCTTCGTCGAAATGCCATGTTACATTTTCTTCATTTCCCTCTGCACCGCAAGTTCCGGAAGTGGGGATTTCTTCATCCGCCCGTGCAAAAATGCTTGTTTCCGGTAGAATATTTTCCGTCACAGGTATTACCGTGATACCTATGGAGAACGCTGCAAGAATGGCAGCAAGTTTTTTTATTTTCATAAAAAATGCCTCCCAGATAAAGATTATTATCATTATATCATATTTTTCACAAAAAGTCAACTGCTTTTTAGGAAAATTTTACGATCGTTCCATAAAATAGCACAGTTTTATGAAACACCTCCTATATGACAGTATTTTTGGGAAAGGCACAGCGGAGAAAATTTTCGGGGAGAGCATGAACGCCCGCATTTATGATGAAATTTACGGAAAATTTCTGGACTTCGTGGCAGAGCAAATTACGGAAGCCAACCGCATCCGTGCGGAGCGTGTCAAAAATTATCACCCCGGCAAAAATAAACGCAAAAAATGATCTCCGTCCTCTATGAACCATTCCCGGAAAGTATTACAGTTGGCGGGAAAGAATTTGCCATTCTGACGGATTTCCGGGACTGGGTACGCTTTGCCGACCTGATCGCAGACAAGGGACTTTCCGCAGCAGAAAAGCTTTCTGTCCTGCCGGAATGGTTCGAGCGGCCACCGGATATTTTCACGAATGAAATGCTGTGCGGAATGTTTGATTTTTACCATGCCGGGCAGCTTGAACCGGACCCGGAGGAATCGGATGAGGACGACAGCGAAGCCCCCGCAAAGCCGCCTCTATTTGACTGGAAATGGGACGGGAAATGTGTGCTGGGGGATTTCCGCAGGTTTTACAGAATTGACTTGCTGCGGGTCGATTATCTGCACTGGTGGGAATTCCGCAGCCTGTTTGCGGCACTGCCAAATCCCTTGCAGGCGGTACAACGGAATTAAATGCAGCCCTCGGTGTTCTTGCCAATCGTGGTATTAAGGGCAGCGAGGGCGGCACGGCATTGCGGAATATTATCCTTGCCCTTTCTGCACCGACAGACAAAGCCGCCAAAGCCCTTGCGGGACTTGGTGTGGAAGCGTTCGATGCAGAGGGCAATATGCGCCCTCTGAATGAAGTTTTCAAGGATCTGAATGCTGCACTTTCCGGCATGAAGCTCTACTAAAAAAGCTAAGGTCGTGAAATGCGACCTTTGCATATTCTAAATTGTACTAACAGTCGAGCAAGCCGACCTTTGCGCCGTCAGGCGCATTGGGAGGCAAAACGGGTGCAGCGTCACGCTGCCTCAGGCAATGCTTGCCGGATGCGGGGATGAATTCACAAATCTGACGAAAGAACTGGAAAACTGCGACGGTGCTATGTCGCAAATGGCGGAGACCATGAACGACACCCTCGAGGGCGACATCAAGTCCTTGCAGTCCCGCCTTGAAGCCCTCGGTAATGCGGCTTATGACGGCATGAATGCCCCGCTGCGAGAGCTGACACAGCTTGGCGGTGAATATGTTTCGCAGCTGACTACTGCCCTGAAAGAGGACGGTTTTGAGGGGCTTGCTGCTGCACTTGGCGATTTGCTCGGAAAAGCAGCAGCCAAAGTCGGCGACTATCTGCCGAAAGTGATCCAGCTCGGCATTTCTGTCATTCAGAACCTCGTCAAAGGTCTGCAAAAAAATGCTGTCAGTATCGGAAAATCTATGTCAACCGTGGCAGTACAGCTCAGTGAAGCAATTTTTGATATTTTACCGGAAATATTTTCGCTTGGTACGGAATTATTCCTGATGTTTGTGAGCGGCATTGCCAAAGCACTGCCCGATATTGCGGAAGCCGCTCTGACCGGGATAGAACAATTCACGGACAGCCTTGTGGAATATCTGCCGATGCTGATCGGTGTTGCCGTGCGGATCGTGCAGACATTGAGCGACACGCTGACAGATCCGGAAGGTCTGGAACGTCTGCTCGCTGCCGGGGAAGCAATTATTTCCGCACTGCTTTCTGCGCTATCGAAAAATTTACCGGCACTCGTACAGGCGGGGGCGGATATTCTGGTATTTTTGTGTGAAACGCTGCTCGACCCGGAAAATATCGGGCTGCTTCTGACGGCAGCGGCTGCAATTTTGATCACGCTCACGGATGCAATTGTTGCAAATATCGACACGCTCCTGCTTGCTGCGGAGGAAATTATCCGCACGGTTTGCAGCGATCTTCTGACACCGGAAAATATTGAAAAATTGTTTGCCTGCGGTGCAGAAGTACTGGGACATCTGATCAGCGGTGTGCTGCAAATTACGGGGAAATTACTTGGTTTCGGCACGACCATGGAAACAGAAGTCAATGCCGAATTGGAAAGCATCGACTGGGCTGCACTTGGCACAGCTATCGTGGAGGGCATTGCTTTCGGTGTGACAGGCTGCGAATTCAAGCTGGATGAATATCTTGAAAATTTCGGGGATTACTGGCTGACGGGAATTCAGGATGTTTTCAATATTCACTCGCCATCAAAAGTTATGCAGGACGAGGTCGGAAAATATCTTACACTCGGCATCGGGGACGGCTTCACAAATGAAATGCAGTCTGTCGGTGAACAGGCGATCCGCTCAATGACAAACTGGACAGACCGCCTACCGGAAAAAGGGCAGCAGGCAGTGCAAAAGCTGACAGACGGCATCCGCAGCGTGCTGAATATATTGCCGGGCGATATGCAGTTCATCGGCAGCAGGCTTGTAGAGGGTTTGTGGAACGGAATCACTGGAATGGGGGCTTGGCTCCGCCGCCAGATCAGCAGCTTTGCGGACAGTGTGCTTTCCGGATTCCGGAGCGTGTTCGGCATCCATTCCCCGTCCGCCCTGATGCGTGACAGCGTCGGAAAATATCTGGCTTTGGGTATTGGTGAGGGCTTCACGGAAACGATGCCGGAGGTCGGAAAAGCAGCACTGCGGGCGTTTCAGCCACTCCGACAGGATGCGGCTCTGATCACGGCACTGAACGGGCAGAGTGCGGGCATTTCAACCGGGTTCACGATCAGTCCGACTTCCACAACGGTCAACAACAGCTACCAATACAACAGCGTGCAGCAGTCTGCACCGCTTGCGGAAAATACGCAGAATACAGCCGTTTTCTACCTCATGATCGATTCACAGCCGGTTGCTGAAGCAGTCGTTGAAAAGGTCGATATGCGGCAGGGTACGACCGTCACATTAAAAAAGCGGGGTGTCAGCGTATGAACGGAATTACCATTCTTGGAAAGCATTCATGGTATGCATTCGGGCTGCGGATGCTGGAGCGGAGCATCAGCGACCCTGTCCGGGAAGAACGCCGTGAAAAGGTCGCCTACAGCAATATTACGCACAATTTTGACACGCTCTACGGTGCGCCGACTTACGCAAACAG
>CANRFM010000039.1 GCA_947629905.1 uncultured Clostridia bacterium | reverse complement strand
TCTGTCTGTCTGTCTGTCTGTCTGTCTGTCTGTCTGTCTGTCTGTCTGTCTGTCTGTCTGTCTGTCTGTCTGTCTGAAGTATAGCAGAATCGCATGGCGCTGTCAACCCCTTTTTCAAAACTGTAACCGAATTGTTACAAAATGGTCTATATATGTGCTTATTATAGCACATTTCCCGGAAAATGTCAAGCATTTTCCCAAGCCAAAACAAGGGGAACAGGCGGTTTCCAAAAAAATGATAAACAACGGAAACTATGCGTGTTATGTTCTCTTTTCAATTCGGCAGGCAATGTGACACTGTATATCGATAAAATCATATATTTTAAGCCGGACTTTTTCACCGGTGGGTAAAGAAAATTTCAAGCTAAAATCAAATGGCTTTTGCTGTTATCAGACAAATATCCGGCATAATGGCAGATCAAATTTTGCGGATCCGGGATAATGCCATTGACTTTATCCGTGCAATATGTTATAATAGAAAGTAGTCATCAGATGATGAAAACCGGAAGCAGGGCTTTCCGCAGCCCTACTTCTGCATATCTGACTTCTGAAAGGAAAGGGTGGCAACTATGCTGTACATGGAAAACCATATCGGAAGAATCGTCATTTCCGATACCTACCTGCAAGCGCTGACCGAGCAGACAGTCCTGCAATGCTTTGGTGTGGCAGGCTTTGCAGAGGTCAGGCTGACCGACAAGCTGCTGGACGGGCGCTTCTCTCCCGTGGAGATCGAAGCCGACGGCAGCAAGCTTGAAATTTCGCTGCACATCCGGGTGATGTACGGTGTGAACATTCCCGCCGTCGTGCATTCGCTGATGCACAAGGTGGAATTTGTCGTGGAAGAAGCCGTGCGCATCCCCGTTTCCCGTGTGCGTGTCTATGTGGACGAAATTGCAGAGCCTTGAAGCAGGCAGGAGGTAACAGATACAGATGAATGGTACACTTTTGAAAGCTGCCATGTGCAGCGCAGCCGTGACGATCGAGAAGAACCGCAGGATCATCGATGAACTGAATGTCTACCCCGTCCCGGACGGCGACACGGGTACAAATATGTCTATGACCATGTCTGCCGCCCGCCGGGAACTGAGCGTACTCCCGGATGATGTGACCGTTGCCGATGTGGCAGAAAAGGCAGCCGCTGCTATGCTGCGTGGCGCAAGGGGCAATTCGGGCGTGATTCTGTCTTTGCTGTTCCGTGGCTTTGCCAAAGGTCTGGCAGGGATGACGACCGTGAATGGCAGAGACCTTGCCAATGCCATGGAGATCGGTGTCAATGCCGCTTATAAAGCTGTCATGAAGCCCACCGAGGGCACAATTCTGACCGTAGCCCGCATGGGCGCACAGCAGGCACAGATGACCGCAAGGGACAACAATGACCCTGTTTCCGTCTTTGCACAGGCAGTTGCCGCAGCGGAAGAAGCCCTTTCCCGCACCCCCGAACAGCTTCCTATCCTGAAAAAAGCAGGTGTGGTCGATGCCGGCGGCAAGGGGCTTGTCATGATCTGGACAGCCATGCTTGCCGTCATGCGTGGTGAAGCCCCCGAAGAAGCCGATACCCCTGCCCCGAAGAAGGCAGCCGAAGTCATCGCCATCGGCAGGGAAGACCTCGAAGAGGAGATCACCTATACCTACTGTACGGAATTTATCGTAGAAAAGGCAAAGGACTGCCCCGACCCGTTCAAACTCCGTGCCTATCTGGAAACCATCGGCGACTGCGTAGTCGTTGTAGATGATGAGGAGATCATCAAGGTACACGTCCACACCGACCAACCGGGTCTTGCTTTGCAGAAAGCACTGGAATTCGGGCAGTTTATCAACGACCCGAAGCCGAAGATCGAGAATATGCGCATCCAGCACGCCGGTAAAGTACGGGAAGCCCAGAATGCCGCACAGGATGAGACTTACGTCCGTGCCGAACCGGAAAAGCAGTTCGGCTTTGTGGCAGTGGCAGCCGGAGAGGGACTGGAGAAGATGTTCCGGGAACTTGGCGCAGACTGCGTGGTGCGTGGCGGACAGACCATGAACCCCTCCACGGAGGATATTTTGCGGGCAATTCATGCGACCCCGGCAAAGAATGTATTCGTCCTCCCGAATAATAAGAATATCATCATGGCAGCCGAACAGGCAGTAAGCCTTGCTGACCGCAATGTCTGCGTATTGCAGACGAGAACGATCCCGCAGGGAATGTCGGCAATGCTGGCATTTGACGAAACGCTGGACGGCGAGGGCAACCGTATCGCCATGACCAAGGCGTTTGAGAAAGTGTCCACCGGGCTTGTGACCTTTGCGGCAAGGGATTCCGAACTGGACGGCAAGCCGATCCGCAAGGGCGAAGTCATGGCACTGGACAACGGAAAGCTTGCCTTTACGGACAGGGATGTACACCATGCGGCATACAAGCTGGCAAAGCGCCTGACCGGGAGCGACACAAGCTTTCTGACCGTGACATTCGGGCAGGATGTCGATGAACGGGATGCCGAGGAACTGGTAAACCGGCTGACAGAGAAATTCGGTGACCGCATTGAAGTCGTGCTGGTAAACGGCGGACAGCCGGTCTACTACTACATGATCGCAGCCGAGTGAGTGATCCATGACCCGATTATTTCTATCTATCGAACGCTTGAAAGGCGTGGGACAGAAGCGTCTGCAAATTTACCGGAAACTGGGCATCCAGACCCCCTATGATCTGCTGTACTACCTGCCGAGGACCTACCGGGACTACCGGGAACCCGTTCCGGTCGCCCTTGCGGAACTGGACACGCAGACAGTGGTAAAAGTCACGATCACCCGCAAAAAACGTCCGTTTTACGCCCGGAGCGGTATGCAGCTATTCATCCTCGATGCGGAAGATGCAGACGGTACGCCCATCAGCATCCGGATCTTCAACAATCCCTACAGCTATCAGGCGCTCAAGCAGGGCGAGACCTACACGATGTACGGAAAAATCGCCGGCAGTGAAGCGCAGAAAGAGCTGCTCTCCCCCCAGATCCACCGGGAGGACGACAGCCCTATCGAAGCGGTCTACCCCCTGACCACAGGGCTGACAAGCGCCATGGTGCGCACCAATATCCGGGAGTGTCTGCAATTGCTGGATGAAGCACCCTTTGAGACACTGCCCGCTGACCTGCGCAGCCGTTATGACCTGATGCCGCTGGTGAAAGCCCTTCACAGCATTCACCAGCCCGAAAGCCTGACCGGTGCAGAGGAAGCGAAGCACCGCCTTGCCTTTGAGGAAATGCTGCGCTTACAGCTTGGTCTGCGCCTGCTGCGGCAGCGTGCCTTGCAGGAAACGGAATACCCCATGCAACCGGAAACGGATATGCAGCCGTTTTTCGGCAGTCTGCCCTTTGCACCGACCGATGCACAGGAACGTGCGATCCGGGAAATCGTTGCCGACCTGACTTCCGGCAAGCCCATGAACCGCCTACTGCAAGGCGATGTCGGCAGCGGCAAGACGGCAGTAGCGGCAGCAGCGTGCTATTTTTGCGCCAAAAATGGCTGCCAGAGCGTGCTGATGGCACCCACGGAAATTTTAGCCGGGCAGCATTATCAGACACTGCACGCACTTCTTGCACCGCTGGGCATTTCTGTTGCCCTGCTGACGGGCGGCATGAAAGCCAAGGAACGCCGTGAACTGTACGCCAAATTGGCAGACGGCACGGCACAGGTCATTGCCGGCACACACGCCGTATTTCAGAAAGCGGCAGAATACCAGAAACTGGGACTTGTCATCACGGACGAACAGCACCGTTTCGGGGTAGCACAGCGGACAGCACTTGCCGAAAAGGGCGGTATTCCGCACAAACTCGTCATGTCCGCAACCCCGATCCCCCGGACACTGGCACTGCTGATGTACGGCGATTTAGAGGTATCTGTATTGGACAGTATGCCAAAGGGCAGGCAGCCGATCGAGACCTATGCTGTTACCGGGAAACTCCGGCAGCGTGCGGTCAATTTCATGATCCGGGAATTGCAGCAGGGACGGCAGGGCTATATCGTCTGCCCGGCGATCGAGGAGGGCGAAACCGACCTGAAATCCGTGACTGCCTATGCAGAGACGATACGTACCGGAATGCTGAAAGGCTGGCGTGTGGACGTTCTGCACGGACAGATGACCACGCCCGAAAAGGAAGCCGCCATGGAGCGTTTCCGGGCAGGGGAAACGGATGTGCTTGTCTGCACGACGGTCGTCGAAGTCGGCGTAGATGTGCCGAATGCCACGGTCATGATGATCGAAGATGCCGAGCGTTTCGGGCTTTCTCAGCTGCACCAGCTGCGGGGCAGAGTGGGGCGGGGGCAGTACAAGAGCTATTGCATTCTGATTTCAGAACACCCGACCGAGGAGGGGCGTGAACGTCTGCGCTTACTCAGCAGCACGACGGACGGTTTCAAGATCGCAGAAGCCGATCTGGAACTGCGTGGACCGGGCGACTTCTTCGGGAGTATGCAGCATGGACTGCCGCCGATGAAGCTGGCAAGCCTGACAGATACGAAAATGCTCCATGACGTGCAGGAAGCGGCAGATCTGCTGATGCAGGACGACCCCACTTTGCAGAAAGAGCAGCACCATGCGCTCTATGCGGACATTGTCCGGCTGTTTGCGCAATTCGGGGACAACGGACTGAATTGACAAATATGCTAAAAAGCGACAGACTTTTATGCAGGAAATAGTGAATTTTGACAAAGCTCAAAAATGTTTGAAAAAAGCCTTGACAATCCACAGGAATTGTGGTATACTAAAAAAGTCGCAGGGAGACCGGCGGCAGGTAATGTGGAAGCTTAGCTCAGCTGGGAGAGCATCTGCCTTACAAGCAGAGGGTCATAGGTTCGAGCCCTATAGCTTCCACTTCCCTTTTGGCCTGGTAGTTCAGTTGGTTAGAACGCCGCCCTGTCACGGCGGAGGTCGTGAGTTCGAGTCTCATCCAGGTCGCCAATGCTTCTGTAGCTCAGTCGGTAGAGCAAAGGACTGAAAATCCTTGTGTCGGCGGTTCGATTCCACCCGGAAGCACCATTGCGGATTTAGCTCATCTGGTAGAGCGCCACCTTGCCAAGGTGGAGGTAGCGAGTTCGAGCCTCGTAATCCGCTCCATATGTATCGGGGAAATATTCCCGGTATAGAAGCGAGTCCCGGAAATATCCGGGACTTTTTTATTGCTGGAAAGAGGCATTTCTGATGCAAAAGTGCATCGGAAATGCCTCTATACTTTTTTCTGCTGCTTTGCTATAATAAAGATAAGCCGGAAGGCTGAATCGATGTCACGCTGTTGAACAGCTTCTGACAGAAAGGGGAAAGAGTATATGGATGGTCTGAAGTATTTGCCGGGAATTTTGTCGGTCGTTTTGGTGGGTTTGGTCATTGCGGGATGCAGCAATAATGCATCAGACGGTACGACAAGCGAAGTGACACCACAGCAGCAGGCGACGGATGCGGTACAGAAAGAGGCTGAGACGGTGCCGCCGGAAACAACTGCGATCGATGCGCTGAGTGAGGACGAGAAAGAAGCGTTTGATTATCTTGTTGCTTATTCATCAAATCTACTGTCTCCGTCATCGCTGCGGCTGGGAGCGTGGGGAAGGGGTACGGTTGATGAGCAGGCTGAAAAATATTTCGAAGCACAATTGGAAGATATGAATTTGTCGGTTGGAGATACGTTCGTGTTTGGCGTTGTTACGGCACAAAACCAGATGGGCGGCAATACGTCTTCGGTCGTTTATGAATCTTATGGAAAATTGAAGATTGCAGAAGGCAGAGAGGAAACTGCACTACAGATGCAAACAGTCTTTTTTAGTGAATTGTATGCACTGCCGTCTGCTTCGGTTGACAACGTCAACAGAGCATTGAAAGAGTATTTCGAAGAAAAAGGCTATTGATTACTTCACAACGCAGGAGCAAGCCAATTGACAACAAGGATACCTGATGAAAATTGTTCTTGATATACAAAAAATAAACAAAATAACCGTGTATTTTTGTAGGATAATTGGCTTGACATTTTTTTGAAAACATGGTATAATAATTAAGCTGTCTGATGAACAGCGCCTGTATCTTGAAAACTGAACAATACCAAGCAAGAAAAAGAACTGGAACCCTTGTTGATTCCTGACCGGGAAGCTGAATGCG
>CANRFM010000038.1 GCA_947629905.1 uncultured Clostridia bacterium | reverse complement strand
GGTCACATGGGTAGACGGCTTCCCGATGATGGGCGTGAACGGAAAAGCGCCGACAACGCTCACGATCGAGGGCGATTACAAGGGAACATCCCTTGCCCGGGACGATGATTTCAGCGAAAGCAAGCTTCCTTTGGAATGGCAGTGGAACCACAATCCCGACAACGCCGCATGGTCTCTGAGCGACCGTGAGGGATGGCTGCGCCTGAAAAATGAACACCTTGCTACGCATTTACTAAATGCCCGCAACACCCTCACCATGCGCACGGAAGGACCTGCCTGCAGCAGTGTGATACGGCTTGATGCGGCAAACATGAAACCCGGAGATTTTGCCGGACTGTCTGCATTCCAGTTCAACTATGGCAATGTCGGCGTAGGCGTGAACGATGACGGCAGCAAGTATGTCTACATGGCAAAGAACGGCGGCTATTCCGGTTCAGCGGCTGTCACCGACAGTAAGGACACCATTGTAGAACAAGTACCCATGCAGGGGGATATTGTCTACCTGAAAGAGGAATTCCAGTTCAACACGGTTGATGCAAATTTCAACGTGTCCAATAATATTGACAAGGTGAATTTCTTCTATTCTATGGACGGCAGCACATGGACAAAGATCGGGGATACGATCTCCATGACATATGACCTCAAGCTCTTCACGGGCTACCGCAGTGCGATCTACAGCTACCCCACCAAAACCACGGGCGGGTATGCGGATATTGACTTTTTCGATTATGAACGTGCGGAGTGGAACACCCCCACCGTGACCGAACCGGATCCGGACGGCTATTTCTTCCACAGCACCTATGAACCGGATAAGGGACTCGATGCGTGGACAGGCAGAGGGGTAGCTTCTGTAGAATGCAGCACCGGCGGAAGCTATGCCGGCAGTCAGGCGCTTTTTGTCAGCGGCAGAGATGCTGCATGGAACGGCACGGCAAAGTCCTTGGGGTCTGTGTTCAAGCCGGGGGAGGCATTCAGTTTCAGTGCTGATGTGATGTGTCCGGACGAAGCAGCAAGTTTCTACATGAAGTTAGAATATACCGATGCCAACGGCGATGCACAGTATTCCACCATTGCAGAGGGCGCAGCCCCTGCCGGAAAGTGGATACAGCTTTCCAATACGGAATACACCATTCCTGCGGATGCGACCGGGGCAAGGATCTATATTGAGACTGCGGAAGGGACGATGGACTTCTACGTGGATGAAGCGATCGGCGCACCTGCCGGAACGGTCATTGAAGGCGCAGGGGCAGGCAGAACGATGCTCCGGGGTGATGTGGACGGCGACGGCTGCATTACGATCTTTGACTTGGGTCTGGCTAAAAATGGCGTGAAGAATGGCTTTACCGACAGCATGATGGAAACAACTGCCGATGTGGACCGCAGCGGTATCGCAGACGAAGAGGATGTCCGGCTGATGCAGGCATTCCTGCTTGGCAGTATCACGGAATTCCCGGATAACACCCCTGCACCGACTGAGCCGACTTTCGAGTATGAGGAAGCGCTGCAATTCAAGGAAGCACCCGGCTATTACCTTGACCCTGCGGAACATCAGGGCAAGATCGTCAAGGAGACCTATGAAGGCATCCACGGCACAAATTCCCTGAATGTCTACCTGCCCTACGGCTATGACGAGAGCAAGAAATATAATATATTCTACCTGATGCACGGCGGCGGTGAGAATGAGAATACCATTTTCAGCAATGATGTCAAGATCCATAATATGCTTGACCACATGATCGAGAACGGCGACCTTGAGCCGATGATCGTGGTAACGCCTACGTTCAACAAGTGTTCGGCGGAAACTGTATATGGTGAAGTGAAAGAGAGTATCGTACCGTTTGTGGAGGGCAAGTATGCCACCTATGCGGAGAATACGACACCGGCAGGTCTGGAGGCTTCGAGAATGCACCGGGCATACGGCGGGTTCTCCATGGGCGGCGGTTCGACATGGAATGTGCTGATCAATGATCTGGATTATTTCGCCTATTTCATGCCTTTAAGTGGGCACTGCTGGGGCGGCGCACAGGCTGTTGCCGATGCGATCGAGGGTTCTAAGTACAAGAATGCGACCTACATCTTTGCAGCGACCGGCACAGAGGATATTGCTTACGGCAACCTTGCACCGCAGATCGAGGCAATGAAGAAGATGTCCACCTTTACCTACACTTCCGACTTCTCCAAGGGCAATCTCTACTTCATCGCTGCTGAGGGCAAAACGCATTGGTGGGGATATGTCAGACATTATGTTTACGATGCACTTCCCTATTTCTTCCATGAAGGGCAGTAACTGCCGGAGGGATCTATCATGAAACTATGGAAAAGATTACTTGCCTGTCTGTTAGCAGGCAGCATGGTATGCACCGCTTCCGCCATTCCGGTCGATGCGGCAACTACGGTAACGATCTCACCGCTGTCCACGTATGAGATCAACGGCGGTACTTTTGAGGGCTGGGGGACATCGCTTTGCTGGTGGGCGAACCGTGTCGGTTATTCGGATTCGCTGGCACAGAAAACGGCAGATGCCTTTTACGGGGATGACGGTTTAAGGCTGAATATTGCCCGCTTCAACATCGGCGGCGGCGATGACCCGACGCACACGCACATCACCCGTACAGACTCCAATATGCCCGGCTACACGACATGGAACGGCAGTACAGCGACTTATGACTGGAATGCTGATGCCAACCAGCGGAACGTGCTGCTGCGTTCCATTGAGGCGTGCGGTGACGACATGATCGTGGAAATGTTCTCTAATTCTCCGCCGTATTATATGACCAATTCCGGCTGCACCAGCGGCAACCGGGACGGTGGGAAGAACAATCTCCGGGATGACTGCTACGATGATTTTGCGGAATATCTGGCAGAGGTCTGCTACCACTACGAACATGACTGGGGTGTGAAAGTACAGAGCGTGGAGGCAATGAATGAGCCGTACACGAATTACTGGTATGCCGGAAGCCCCAAGCAGGAGGGCTGTCATTTCGACATTGGCAATTCGGAATCCACCATGCTGCTCGAATTGCAAAAATCAATGGAAAAGCGTGGCATGGGGGATGTGATCATTGCCGGCACGGATGAAACGGCAATCGACACACAGATCGATGCCTACAATAAATTGTCCGCTGATGCGAAAAAGGCAGTAGACCGCATCGATACCCACACCTACGGCGGCAGCAAGCGCACGCAGCTGCGGGATCTGGCAATTGCCGAAAACAAAAACCTCTGGATGAGTGAAGTGGACGGCGGTGCAACTGCCGGAACAGATGCCGGTGAAATGGGTGCAGCACTCTGGCTTGCGGAGCGTATCACCATTGATATGAACGGACTCAATCCCTCTGCATGGATCTTGTGGCAGGTCATCGACAACCACATTTCGAGTGTCGGCATGAACGGCAACAAGGACAAGGGCATGGTCAACACGCAGGGCGGTTACTGGGGCTGTGCGGTCGCAGACCATGACAAGGATACCATTGTTTTCACGAAAAAATATTATGCATTCGGGCAGTATACAAGATATATCCGTCCGGGTATGAAAATGTTGAGCACGAGCGGCAACACGCTTGCGGCTTTTGATGAGGAGAACGGGCAGCTTGTCATTGTTGCCTGCAATACTTCAAGTAATGCGGTACAGATGCACTATGATCTGTCCGGCTTTGGGGCAGTGGGAACGGCAGCAACGCCTATCCGCACGAGCAATACGGAAAGCTGGGCGGTGCTGGAGCCTGCTCCGCTTTCGGGGGATGCACTCGATGTAACGCTTGCGCCGCAGTCGGTCACGACCTACCTCATTCAGGGGTGCAAGAGCAGCATTTCTCTCGATGACCCGATCGAACTGACGGAGTCACAGATCAGCGGTTCTGCCTCGTGGAAAAACGATGAGAGCCACGACTACCGGAAAGCCTTTGACGGCGACATGAATACGTACTTTGACGGCGTAGGTGCTGGCTGGGTACAGGCAGATCTGGGCGATGTGTACGACCTGAAAGCGATCGGCTACTGCCCTCGGCAGGGCTATGAATACCGCATGACGGACGGCGTTTTCTCGTTCTCGGAGGACGGGGAACACTGGCAGACGGCTTATACGGTAGCTGGGAAACCGGGCTTCTCCATGCACTACATCACACGGTTTTCCTGTGGGAGCAAGGCAAGGTATGTGCGGTTCTCCGTGCCGGAGGGCGCACCGAAAAACGAGTATAACACGGATGATGTATACTGCTGCAATATTGCAGAGCTGCGGTTTTACGGCGATCTGCACCCGACAGCGCATCTTGACCGGCTGACACCGGAAACGCTGACCGGAACGGAGGCGTGGAAAGGGCAGGAGGATATTGATTTCCGCAAAGCCTTTGACGGGGATATGGCGACGTATTTTGACGGATTGACTGCCGGATGGGTACAGGCAGATATGGGTGGTCTGTATACCCTCGAGGCGATCGGGTATTGCCCAAGAAAGGGCTATGAACCACGCATGACGGACGGTTATTTTGAGGTCTCCACGGACGGGGAAAACTGGACGACTGTGCATACGGTGACAGGTCTGCCAAATTATGCCATGAACTATGTGACACTGGAAGAACCGCAGACATTCCGGTATTTGCGCTATGCTGTACCGGAGGGCGCACCTTCCAATCCCTATAATACAGATACTACTTACTGCTGCAACGTTGCGGAGATCGAGCTTTACGGTTCGGCTGCCGAAGCTGTTGCGGGCGACGTCAACGGGGATGGGATGAGTTCCGTTCTCGATGTGGTCACGCTTCAGAAATGGCTGCTTGCCGTTCCGGATGTGACGATCACAGAGACGGCTGACATGGACGGCGACGGCATTGTGGATGTATTCGATCTTGCTTTGCTGAAAAGACAGTTGGCATAGAAAATTCCGTTGGAGTGCTTCAGGCAGGTCACATATAGAAGCTTTCCAACAAATAAGATGAAATACTTAACCGTGACACACAGGTAGTATAACTGCCGGAAATTGAAAAGCGGTGGATTCCGTGAACACGATGACATTTGTTCTGTCAAAAGCTGTTTGCGATCCTTTCGCTTATCCATTTCCGGCAGTTTTATTTACTGTTTTCAAGATGCCGTCATTTTGCACAACAATTTTCCATTGCCTATGCACACTCTGCCATGCAAAGCAGGCTTATCTGTTGAAATTAGGGTGTGTTTTTGTGCAAGCTGCAGAAAATGTACATTTCTATTCGCTTTTCGGTTTTACAGTACCGGTTGCTTTTTTCTGTAGAATATGCTATGATAATAGCAGGGCACTACATGGAAAAATACAATAGCCAGCTGAAATTTGTGGAAAGCTATGAACTGTCAGAAGATTTTGCTGAGAATCAGGCTGTAGATGTATGCGCTGCTGACAGCGATGGCTATTTGTATGATTATGAATACAGCGAAACTGGGGCTCCCTGCTTTTACGTGTATGATGCAGATTATCACAAAACCGGAAAGATCGACAGTCCCGAATCGCCTGATCTGTTCACGGCGGCAGACGGACAAGTATATGTTAATTATTGGGAGAACGGGGCTGCACATTTTGGCAGAATGGATCGTGATGATCACAAGATCGAAGAATTGGATCTCCATTCCGGCGGATATGATCTGTACGGACGGACTTGACGTGAACAACCTTTATCAAAAGGGGCTGTTGGAAGATCTGTCTGACAGATTGGTGAAGGATAAGGAAATTACGGAAAGCATCTACTACATGAATTTCTTTGATGCGCTCAGATATGGCAAAGTGCTTCCTGAAATAGGGTATTCTTTTCAGTTAAGCACGTTGGCGGCAAAACAGGAATATGTCGGAAATGCTTCGGACATCCCAATGACGGAATGGCTTGCTCTTACTCAAAATATGCCCGAAGGGATGACAATATTCTATGACATGACACGGGAGAGTGTACTGGAAGGACTTGCTCCCCGTTTGCCGTTCTGTCTTGGAACAGCGTATACAGGAAGCAATTGACCCGAAACCAGACGCATCCGGGCAAAGTGCGGTTCACTCGTGGCTGATCGGCTCTACAGCTATTCCTTTACAAAATGCAACACAGGAGAAACAGGATGATTTCCGAGAGAGGACGCTGTTCTATTGGGCAAAGCTTTACGCTTCAAGCTTGGAAAAAGGGCAGCTGTACCAGAATCTGAAAAAGGCGATTGCAATCAACATTTTGGACTATACGCTGTTTGAAAATCGGGAGCAGTACCACACGGAAGTGGTTGCTGCACTAAGGGATACGCACGAAATCTTTTCCGACAAATTCAGCATCCATTATGCGGCAGAGACGAGAGGGAAAGCGAAAAATCTTGTTGATGATGTGTCAAAGTTTATGAAAGGCACAGGAAAGTCGCTGGAAGAGGTTCTTGCTATCCTTGAAGTATCGCAGTCCGAATACGATCAAAGCCTTGCTCTGCTGAACCAGTAAGTATCCATATATAAACACAAGCCTATGAAGTTACCATGACCCGCCCCCCGTCAAGTAGACAGCGCAAAAAACAAAAATAATCTATGTATTAACCAAAAGCAGTCTGTGCAAT
>CANRFM010000037.1 GCA_947629905.1 uncultured Clostridia bacterium | reverse complement strand
ACTTTCTGACCTTTCACCAGATTGACAGACATACACTCACCCTCGTTCAGGCATCAGACGTTGACGCCGAAATTCCTGCACAATGCTGCCAGACCGCCGGAAAAGCCGCTGCCGATCGCATTGAACTTCCACTCTCCGTTGTTGCGGTATATTTCGCCGACAACCACGGCAGTTTCTACGGAGAAGTCCTCCCCCAGATCATAGCGGATGACTTCCTTGCCGGTGTTCTCATCCACAACACGGATGTAGGCATTGGAAACCTGTCCGAAATTCTGTCTGCGGGATTCGGCATCGTAAATCGTAACCGTAAAGTCGATCTTGCTGATGTTGGCAGGTACTTTGCTGAGGTCTACCTTGATGACCTCATCATCGCCTTCGCCCTCACCTGTCAGGTTGTCGCCGGTATGGATGACAGCACCGGAAGTATGCTGCAAATTGCTGTAGAATACAAAATCCGCATCGGACGGTACTTTTCCATTATCGCCAAGCAGGAAAGCTGCGGCATCGAGGTCGAAATCCGCACCGCCATCATATTTATTTGTATCCCAACCCAGACCGATCAGCAGTTTAGAGAGTCCGGGATTGCCCTTTGTCAGGTCTACTTTCTGTCCCTTTTGGAGATTGATCGCCATTTTTGCCACTCCTTTCGCTGATTCAGACGTTTACGCCGAAATTGCCGCAGAGTGCAGCAAGTCCGCCCTGAAAACCGCTGCCGATCGCATTGAACTTCCATTCGCCGTTGTTGCGGTACAGTTCGCCCACGATCACAGCCGTCTCGATGGAATAGTCCTCGCCAAGGTCATAGCGGATCAGCTCCTCGCCGGTTTCCGCATTCACAACACGGATATAGGCATTGGAGACCTGTCCGAAATTCTGGTTTCTGGTATCTGCCTCATTGATCGTAACCGTGAAATCGATCTTGCTCACAGCTTCCGGAACTTTACTGAGGTCAACCTTTATCTGCTCATCATCGCCATCGCCGTCACCTGTCAGGTTGTCCCCGGTATGGATGACAGCGCCGGATGCGTGCTCCTTGTTGTTGTAGAACACGAAGTCATCGTCAGTGTTTACTTTTCCGGTTTCGCCGAGCAGGAATGCAGCTGCATCCAGATCAAAATCGAAACCGCCGTCATACTTGTTAATATCCCAGCCAAGTCCTACGATCAGGTTCTTCAGTCCGGGGTTTCCCTTTGTCAGATCGACTTTCTGACCTTTTGACAAATTCACAGCCATAGCAATCATTTCCTTTCATAAAAGCATAAAATGTATAAGGCTTGCTTGATTTTTGTACGCTGCATGATAGCATATCCCTTACTGCATCTACCCTACCACATATCATTATACCATATTCCCGCTGCATTGTCAATGGTATTTAACCACATTTTTTGACAAGCCATTACAAATTTCACACAGGATATTTGTGAAACTCGTACAAAATGGGAACGATTTTGTCGCTTTTCTCCGTGCATTGCTTGTATATCCGGCTTGTCTGCGGGCATACTATTTTTGTCCGTACCGGATAAATTTACAGAAACGAGGGCAAGAACATGAACGAATCCTGCAAAAATGCAAGCATCCAGTGTACTGTTTCGCAGTGCCGCTACAATTTAGTGACAGAGGACTACTGCGGGCTGGACTGCATCCATGTCGGCACACACGAAGCCGACCCGACAGTGCCGGAATGCGTGGACTGCAATTCCTTTGTGAAGCGCACAGACGGCTGAAATGCGTGAAAAAGCGGGTGTCTGTTTCCCGGTGTCGTGCAGCGGCATCGGGAAAGACGCTGTACATCCTGCACAAAAAACGCTGTATAAAATCATGCAAAACATAGAAAGCCACGGCAGATTTCCGGGAAACTATTGAGATATGCCGCAAAATCGGTTATAATAGAATAGAAATCCTATATCCGTAAGGGGGCTTGTATCATGTTCGACAAGACGATGACTTTTTCGATAAATGAAGAACGGGAGATCGAACTCAAACGGACGCTCACGATTATTTATGATGCTCTGGTACAGAAAGGTTACAACCCGATCAACCAGATCGTTGGTTATATTCTGTCCGAAGACCCGACATACATAACCACGCACAACAACGCCCGGAATCTGATCCGGCACATTGACCGTGACGAGCTGTTGCAGGTGCTTGTCAAGTCCTATCTTGCCCATTAAGCAGCGTGACGCTGCACCCGTTTTGCCTCCCAATGCGCCTTCGGCGCAAAGGTCGGCTTGCTCGGATGATAGTGCAATTTAGAATGGTGCAAAGGGCAGCGTGACGCTGCACCGATTTGCCTCCCAATGCGCCTACGGCGCAAAGGTCGGCTTGCTCGGATGATAGTGCAATTTAGAATGGCGCAAAGGTCGGCTTGCTTGAATGTTACTTTTATTTTAGTCGGGTTACATGACTAAAACAAAGGGTGCCTTGATTCAGGGCACCCTTTTTCGGTTTGCGTCATGTTTCAGGGGAATAGGTCAGACCATACCCTCTCTCCAGCCAACATTCCCCCGTTCCGATCTGCGCCACGGAGGCATACCACGGGCTTGGCAGTTTCCCCTGAAATGCTGCTCCGCCGCACAGCACATCCGCCACGCCCTGCCCCTCTGAACCGGGCAGATAGCACATCACAACACTATCCCAACTGTCATAGTCCTGCTCGTCTAAAATGATCTGCCGCCCCGCTACAATGCACGTCACGACCGGCTTTCCCAGCTCTGCCGCCGCCTCGATCGCTTTCGCATTGCCGCTTAAGCCCAGCGCACCGCAAAGCGCCATGTCCTCCGTGTCGCCCAACCACTCCGCATAGGGCTTTTCCCCGACAACGAGCAGAACCACATCCGCTTCGGCAGCTTTCTGCTTGTCCGTAATGACTGTTATCCCGTACTCCTCCGCCTTTTCCGCAAAGCCGTCCTCAATTGTCGTAACGCCCGGAATATTCCGCTCCCGGCTGCCTTCCCACGCCAACGTCCAGCCACCGCACTGTGCCTGTGCATTGTCCGCTGCCGGACCTGTGATATAGACTGCCGTTCCAGCTTTCAGGGGCAAAGTGCCGTTCTCGTTTTTCAGCAGGACAAGACTTTCTTCCACAAGCTGTTCCGCCACTGCCCGGTACTCCGCCGAACCTGTTTGTGTGCATTCCATCGGCATTGCTTCACAATACGGGTCGTCAAAAATCCCCGCATCCTGTTTCACCCGGATGATCCGCTCCACCGCATCATCCACACGTTCCTGCGAAATATCGCCATTTTCGACCGCATCCACAATGATCTGCCGTGCTTCCTCAAAGGTCTCCACTTCCATGAGCATATCAATTCCCGCATTCACGGCAGTAATGACCTGCTCTGCATAGGTAGCCGGGGAGGTGTTCTGCACTGCATTCCAGTCGCTCACCACAAACCCCGTAAAGCCCATCTCCTGTTTCAGGCGTTGGATATATGCCGCATTTTCGTGCATTTTCAAGCCGTTCAGTGAAGAATGGCTCACCATGATCGTCTGCACCCCGGCATCGATCTCAGCCTGATAGACGGCAAGCAGTTCTTCAATTTGTGCATCGTCCAACACCGCATCGCCCCGGTCGATCAGGCGCTCCGCATCGGAATTTTCCCCCGTCCCGAACACAACATTCCCATCCGCTAAAAAATGCTTTGCACAAGCCACAACACCCCCGTCGATCAGTCCTTTCGTATAAGCCGTGGCAAGGTTTTTGATCACCTCAAGGTCAGACCCGTAACTCTCATAGGTGCGCCCCCACCGGGGGTCAGCGGACTGTGCCACGCACGGGGCAAAATTCCAGAGCATATGGCAGAGTTTCGCTTCCTCCGCCGTGATTTGCCCTGCCCGGTACATCAGATCCGGGTCGTTGGCAGCCCCAAGCCCGATATTATGCGGAAAAATCACGGCATTCAGGCAATAATTCACCCCATGCACATCATCCTGCCCGTAGAGGAACGGTATCCCCGCATCAGAGGCAAGCGCTTCATCCTGAAAGCCATTCACGGTCATTGCCCACTGGCTGCTTGTCATCAGCCCATCCGTGGAAAGAATGCTGCCGTAGTCATGCACCTGCATCATGCCGGGGGTCAGCTGATAGATCGCAGGCTGCACCATCTGGGCGGCTTTCTGGTCGAGGGTGAGGGCTGAAACTATTTCAGCGGCGGTCTTTCCGGCGTAGCGTTCTTCCGGTTGGGTTTCGGTCTGCATGGGCTCTGTTCCGGCATTTGTCCCAGTATCTGTTCCGCTGTTTTCGCAAGCCGAACAGAAAAGCAGCAAAGAACAGGCAACGAGTGTGGAAATGATTTTTTTCATGATGATCCTCCTTTTTCAACCCCTCTGTCACTTCGTGACATCTCCCCTTGCAGGGGAGACAGAACCCCCTCTGTCACTTCGTGACATCTCCCCTTGCAGGAGAGACTGTGGCGGTAAATTCTGCACAAAATAATAAACACCGCAATTGCTTGCGGTGCTGAATAGAGGCGTCAGCCGGATTTGAACCGGCGAATCATGGTTTTGCAGACCAATGCCTTACCACTTGGCTATGACGCCAGTTTGGAGCGGATTACGAGGCTCGAACTCGCTACCTCCACCTTGGCAAGGTGGCGCTCTACCAGATGAGCTAAATCCGCACAGCGACTCGGATGAGACTCGAACTCACGACCTCCGCCGTGACAGGGCGGCGTTCTAACCAACTGAACTACCGAGCCGTAGTGGAAGCTATAGGGCTCGAACCTATGACCCTCTGCTTGTAGGGCAGATGCTCTCCCAGCTGAGCTAAGCTTCCCTGCGCCAGATGTGCGATCCGGCGACTTTCTCATTATACCACATTCCGCCCCGTTTGTCAAGGGCTTTTTTCAAATTTTTTTATGCCTCTGTAATATCCTATGCAGCACCCGGAAAAAAGTGCTTCAGCCCTGTTCTTCCAATGCCTTGACAGCCTTGATCATGATTGCGCACTCTACCCGCTTCTTCTCCATTTCGCAGGAAAGCGGGTGCGCCTTGAGGATGTCGCCCTGATACAGGTAATTATTGGCATTGCAGCCACCGCTGCAATAGAACCTTGCCCAGCAGTCACGGCATTTTTCCTTGGCGTAGATATGCGCCTGTGCAAAGCGCTGCTGCATCTCCCGGTCAAATGTTCCCTCGTCTAAATTCCCCATTTTATAGCCCTCTATCCCCACAAACTGGTGACAGGGGTAAATATCCCCATCCGGCGTGACAGCGACATAATCATTCCCGCACCCGCACCCACGCAGCCGCTTGACGGCGCAAGGTCCTTGGTCAAGGTCTATCATGAAGTGGAAGAAATTGAAATGCTTCCCCGCTCTGTCATTTTCGAGGATACGGGCAGCAAGGCGCTCATATTCCGCAAAAATAGCTGGCAAGTCATCTTCCGTAAGGGCGTAGTCATATTTCGGGTCGCAGACTGCCGGTTCCACGGAGATCTGGTCAAATCCGGCTTCATACAGGCTGAATACATCCTCCGCAAAATCCAGATTATATTTCGTGAACGTTCCCCGAACGTAGTAGTCCTTATCCCGGCTGCGGGATTCTACCAGTTTCTTGAATTTCGGCAGGATCACGTCATAACTGCCCTTGCCGGAGGGGGTCGGGCGCATCCGGTCGTTGACTTCTTTTCTGCCGTCTATCGAGAGGACGACATTGGACATTTCCCGGTTGATGAAGTCGATTTTCTCATCGTCAAGCAGAATACCGTTGGTCGTTATCGTAAAGCGGAAACGCTTGCCAAACTCCGGCTCACGGCTTCGGGCGTAGCGGACGACCTCTTTCACCGCATCGAAATTCATCAGCGGCTCACCGCCAAAGAAGTCCAGTTCCAGATTTTTCCGGTTGCCGGACTGCTCCAGTAAGAAGTCAATCGCTTTCTTGCCTGTCTCCACCGGCATCAGCTTTCTGCCTGTTCCGAAATCCCCCGTAGAGGCGAAGCAGTACTGACAGCGCAGATTGCAGTCATGGGCGATATGCAGGCACATCGCCTTGACGGGGGAAGCGGTCGTGTGCTTGGCATATTTTTCATACTCATCCGGGGAGAAGAGAATTTTCTCCTCGCAGAGGGCAGCCAGTTCTGCGTAGCACTCCTGCACCTCCTCCGGTGCATAGTCCGGCAGGGCAGCGATAATTTCCGGCGGGCAGCTATCCGCAAAGGGCGGTGCAGCGTAGTCGAGCAGGTCATAGGTCAGCTTGTCCACCACGTGGACACCCCCGCTGTTGGTATCGAGGACGATATACAGACCGCCCAGTTCATATTTATGTATCATATTCTTTCCTCCAAGAAAAATGCCCCGCACGAAATGCGGGGCTGAGAATTACTTCTCGTCTCTCTCACACTTCTGGTTAGCGACCGTGCAGGAAGTCTTGCAAGCCGACTGGCAGGAAGCCTGACAATTGCCGCAGCCGCCTTTCTGAGCGCTTTCTTTCAGGTTAGCCTGATTGATGGTCATGATGTGCTTCATCTGATATCTCCCTCCGTTTCTGTCGAGACAAGCTCTTTTTTTATATTATAGCATATTTTTTGGGATTTGGCAAGGGGTTTATAGAAAAAAGCAGCGAGGCGCTGCACCCGTTTTGACCCCTCTGTCACTTCGTGACATCTCCCCTGAAAGGGGAGACAGTGGCGGATGCGGCGCAAAGGGCAGCGTGACGCTGCACCCGTTTTGCCTCCCAATGCGCCTTGCGGCGCAAAGGTCGGCTTGCTCGGATGATAGTATAATTTAGATTGATTAAGGGTGTGAACCAGATTCACACCCTTAAGGTCGCATTTCACGACGGAAATGCAATTCAGGTAGATGAGGTCGGTAAAATCGACCCCACGGCAGGACGCCCTGAATCGGGGCGCCCTTTATAGCTTTATAGTATACTGCCGTACCATGCACACCCTCGGCACACCATCCGTACACGCTTGTTTTGGCTATGTACAGAGCTTGCACGTCTGCACGTCATTTTTCTTTGTTGCTATATATATATTATATAATATATGTATTCCGCCAAAGGGAGTCGTGAAACGCTACCCCCTTTCAGCAGTTTTTATATTCTATGTTATCATAGAAATACA
>CANRFM010000036.1 GCA_947629905.1 uncultured Clostridia bacterium | reverse complement strand
GACGAACAGGGCTATCAGCTCGGCAATTTAGATGCCATTGTCATTGCGCAGAAGCCGAAGCTTGTCCCCTATATCGGGCAGATGCGTGAAAACATTGCTGCCGCCTGTCATGCAGAGGTTTCACAGGTTTCCGTAAAGGCGACCACCGGGGAGCGCCTTGGCTTTACAGGACGGGAGGAAGGTATTTCAGCGCACTGCGTGTGCCTGCTTGTGAAAAAAGACGGAGCATAATTTCTGCCAAAATAAGGCAACACCGCACAAAGCCTGTACGGTGTTGCCTAAATTTTATGGCTTTACATAGATTCCGGGCAGTCGATCTTGAGGATCGCCATTGCATTGCGCAGTGTCTGCCGCACGGCACGGCAGAGTGCTGTCCGGGCAGCCCGAAGTTCCGGCGTTTCGGCATTCTTCACGCTGCACGCATCGTAAAACCTGTGAAACAGCGTGGCAAGTTCCATCGCATATTTGGTAACACGTGAGGGGTCATACTGTTTGGCAGCTGCTGTCAGCATTGCCGGGAAATCCGCTAAATGCCGTATCAGCTCCGTTTCCTGCGGCGTGTCACCGGGTGCAGCAGTCTCCTCCGTGTACAGCCCCTCCTGTTTCAGGCTGCGCAGAATCGAACAAATTCTGGCATGGGCATACTGCACGTAATAGACCGGATTTTTAGAGGACTGCTCCACCGCTAAGTCCAGATCAAATTCAAAGTGCGAATTTGCTTCCCGCATATTGAAGAAAAACCGTGCCGCATCGAGGGGAATATCTTCGAGCAGTGTCACCAGTCCGATCGCCTTGCCGCTGCGCTTGGAGAGCTTTGCAACCTCACCGCCCCGCAGCAAAATGACCATCTGCATCAGCACTACGTCAAGCTTGTTGATGTCCACATCGAGTGCTTTCAGGGCAGCTTTCAGGCGGGGAACATACCCGTGATGATCCGCACCGAGGACGTTGATCGCCTTGTCAAAGCCCCTTGTCACCAGCTTGTCACAGTGGTAGGCAATGTCCGGAACGATGTAAGTCGGAATGCCGTTTGCACGGACAAGCACGAAATCCTTGTCCGCCCCGAACTGCTCCGCCTTGAACCAGACAGCTCCGTCCTGCTCATACGTATAGCCCCGCTTCGTCAGCTCGTCTACAATGCCCCTGACACGTCCGTCAGCGTGCAGCGTGGATTCCCGGAACCAGTTGTCATACTCCACCCGATAGCTGCGCAGGTCACGCTCCAGCCCCTCGATATTTTTCGGGAGCGCATAGGCGACCAGTGCATCCCGCCGAGCCTGACTGTCCGCATCCCGGTAGCGGTCGCCGTACTCGCTGTAAAACTGCTCTGCGTGTGCCGTGATGTCTGCCCCCTGATAGGCATCCTCCGGCATTTCCACCTGTTCCCCGCAGCGCTGCAAATAGCGCACTTCGAGGGAAGTCGCAAACTTCTCGATCTGGTTGCCGGCATCGTTCACGTAAAATTCCCGCTCCACCGTCCAGCCTGTCCACTCGAGCAGAGCAGCAATGCCGTCACCGAGTGCAGCGCCTCTTGCATTGCCGACGTGCATCGGTCCTGTCGGATTGGCGGAAACAAATTCCACCAGTGCCCGCTTGCCCCTGCCGCCGTCGGTCCTGCCGTAGTCGTCCTGTTCCTGCAATACGGCTGTTACCGTATCCGCAAACCAGCGTCTGTCCAGAAAGAAATTCAGGAAGCCCGGTCCGGCGATCTCCGCACGGGCAAAATATGTCCCCCCGAAATGCAGTTCCCCCGTCAGCAGTTCCGCAATGGCACGGGGTGCCATGTGCAGTGCCTTGGCGGAAGCCATAGCAATATTGGTCGCAAAATCGCCCCGGGACTTGTCCGCCGGGACTTCGATCTTAAACGCAGGCAGCGGCTCTGCCGGGATCTTTCCCTCTGCCGTCAGCCTGCCGAGTGCGTTCAGCAGCATTTCCCGCAGTTCTGCCTGTGCGGTTTCCATCATGTTAGTCATCTGTATCCTCCTCATCGGATTTTTTCACCGGATAAATGCGCATTTCAATGCGTGAATCCGTAACCAGCATATTCACCCCGAACACCTTGTAGCGCAGAGAGATCGTTCCGCCGTCCGCACCAAGATCGACCCTTGCATATTGTGTCTCCACCTCAAGCGTAAAGCTCCCGAACGGTGTCTCATAGACAGAGTGATGCCGTTTCCCGGTTTGAAGCACAAGGTCGGAATCAAACCCGCCGGAACGGCAGATCGTCACCAGATGTTCTGGGGTGATAAAAATCTCCGTGCGGGTGTTGTCCATTCCCGATTCTTCCGGTTCGTCATACCGGACGAGATAACAGCCCGAAGGCAGTACCCGAAAATCCACGAGTGTATTGAGAGAGATACAGCTCTCCTCTCCGTCCTCCTCCAACTGGTAATTGTCGATCTGCATCGCCCATCTGGTGAACTGCTTCATGTTTGTTTTCCTTTCCTATATGCGGGTGCTGAACACCTGTCCCCTTGCGGCATCTTCCAGAAAATTTCTGGCATTATCCCGGAATTGCGAAACGCTGTCGCTCACGTAATACACATTGTGTCCCGGCTCTGTGCGGTCGGAAAGAAGCGCCTGCTCCTCAAGGCAGGTCTTGGCATATTTTGCCGTTTCCTCTCCGGCAGAGATCAGTGTAACGCCTTCCCCCATGACATCCGCAATGATGTCCCGGATGATCGGGTAGTGCGTACAGCCTAAGATCAAAGTATCTGCCCCCGCATTGCGGATCGGTTCCAGATACTCCTCCGCAACAAGCCGGGTAATCTTGTCCTGCCTGTCCGTGTAGCCGTATTCCACCAGATGCACGAACAGCGGACAAGCCATTGCCGTCACGCCGACATGGCTGTCAATGGTGTGTATAGCGTGTTCATAACTGCCGCTGCGGATGGTAGCAGGTGTCCCGATGATCCCGATCCTCCCGTTCCGGGTAGCGGCACAGGCAGCAGCGGCAGCCGGATAGACGACCCCTGTAAAGGGCATATCCTCCACCGGCACTTGTGCGCCCAGCATGGAGCTGACCGTCCCGCAGGCAGCGATGATCATCTTGACCGGGTGACGGCGGAGGAAGGCAATATCCTCCTGTGCATAGCGCAGCACCGTCTCCCGGCTGCGTGTGCCGTAGGGAATGCGTGCGGTATCGCCGAAATAGATGATATTTTCGTGGGGCAAGATGCGGTTCAGCTCCTTGACGGCAGTCAGTCCGCCCAGCCCCGAATCAAATACGCCGATGGCATCATTATTCATAGCCGTTCCCCGCTTTCAGCAAGCCCGGTCGTTGTTGTCGATCGCCTGTTCGATGAGCTTGTCGATCAGGTAGGACGGCTTCATACCAAGGTGACGCATGAGCTTTGGGTACATACTGATGGACGTGAAGCCCGGCATGGTGTTGATCTCGTTGAGGATGATCTCATTGTCCTCCGTGAGGAAGAAATCCACCCTCGAAAGCCCCTTGCACCCCATCGCCTTATACGCCCGCAAAGCGACCTGCTGGATCTCCCGGTTCATTTCGAGCGTCAGTTCCGCCGGGATAGACAGCTCCGAGCCGTCCAGCACATATTTGGCATCGAAATCATAGAAATCCTTGCAGGAGCAGATCTCTCCCACGAAAGAAGCAAACGGCGCATCATAGCCGAACACGGCGACTTCCAGTTCTCTGCCCGTGATGCATTCCTCCACAATGACTTTATCATCATGGGAGAAAGCGAGCTTGACAGCCTCAACGAGCTGTGCTTCATCCTCTGCCCGGCTGACACCGATAGACGAACCGGAATTGGCAGGCTTGACGAACAGCGGATAGCCCAGCGCCTGTGCGATCTCACGGCACTTGTCCGTAAGGCGGTTCATCTCATGCTCCAGCAGCATCCTCCATTTTGCGGTACGGATGCCGTTGTAGTCCAGAATGGTATGCGTGACCGCCTTATCCATGCAGGCAGCCGAGGCAAGCAGTCCGCAGCCGACATAGGGGATCTTCGCCAGTTCCAGCAGCCCCTGTATCGTGCCGTCCTCGCCGTTCCTGCCGTGCAGCACGGGAAATACCACATCAATTTTCTTGACGGATACCATGCCGTTTTCGATCGTGATCAGCCCCTTGTGGATGGGGTCAGGGGAGAGGACCGTCGAGGTGCAGTCGGGGTTGCGCTCCCATTCGCCGTTCTCGATGGCATTCACATCCCCCGGATAATAGAGCCACCTGCCCTTTTTGGTGATGCCCACGCAGACGACATCATACTTTTCCTCCGGGATATTGCGGATCACATTCGCAGCGGAACGCAGCGAAATATCATGTTCACTGGAAACCCCGCCAAACAGGACGGCTACTCTGATTTTTGACATATCTGATCGCTCCTTAGTTCTCCTACCGGCACGCCGGAAGGGTCTTACTATCTATTGTACCATATTTTCCGGAAAACTGCAAGTATTTTTCAAAAAAACTGTTTTCACGGTTCGTTCCCTTTTTTGGATATCCTGTATAGTATATGTACTACGGCAGGAAATATGATCATCGGCAAAAGCAAGAAAGCTGCTCAGAACGGGCAGCTTCCTCTGTCATTCCTGTTTCTGCCTTCCGATCCTCAGAACCGGAAATCCCTGCTGCCCTCTTTGATTGCCGCAAGGTGTTCGATGGTGAGTTTTCTCACTTTCTCGTTGGGTATCTTTTCCAGTTCGGCTGTGATCAGCTTTTCACCGACTGCCTTTGTTTCCGGAGAAGCATAGTCCTCCAGATATTCCTGCAAGGTCATCAGTGCATTCGGGTGACAGCAGTTGAGGATCTGACGGGACTTGCAAAGCTGCATGAAGCGGTCGCCCGTTCTGCCCTCCCGGTAGCAAGCTGTACAGAAAGACGGTATAAATCCGCTGTCCATCAGCCATTTTACGACCTCGTCCAGTGTTCTCTGATCGGACACATCAAACTGTTCCGTATCGTGCGGGCGTTCCTCTTCGGTATAGCCGCCGACCGATGTCCTCGAACCGCCGGAGATCTGCGAAATGCCCATGCGGAGCGCTTTTGCACGCACTTCCTCGCTCTCACGGGTGGAGATGATCATACCCGTGTACGGTACAGCGACCCGGATGCAGGCAATGATCTTCGTGAAAATATCGTCCGAAATGGAATTGTCAAATGCACCGGGGTCAATGTCATCTGCGTGCTTGACACGGGGCACGGAAATGGTATGCGGTCCGACACCGTGTACCGCCTCAAGGTGTTCAGCGTGCATCAGCAGCCCGGCAAATTCGTAGCGGTACAGTTCCAGCCCGAACAGCACGCCCAGACCCACGTCATCAATGCCGCCTTCCATGGCTCTGTCCATGGCTTCGGTATGGTAGGCATAATTGTGCTTCGGTCCTGTGGGGTGCAGGTGTTCGTAGCTTTCCTTGTGGTAGGTCTCCTGAAAGAGGATGTACGTACCAATGCCAGCTTCTTTCAGTTTCCGGTAATTTTCGACAGTGGTTGCCGCAATGTTGACATTGACACGGCGGATGTCGCCGTTCTTGTGGTGGATGCTGTAAATGGTCTTGATGCAGTCCAAAATATACTCGATCGGGTTGTTGACAGGGTCCTCACCGGCTTCAATGGCAAGGCGCTTATGCCCCATATCCTGCAAAGCGATGACTTCCGCACGCACTTCTTCCTGTGTGAGCTTCTTGCGGGGGATGTGCTTGTTCTTGGCATGATAAGGGCAGTAAAGGCAGCCGTTCACGCAGTAATTGGACAGATACAGCGGTGCAAACATGACAATACGATTGCCGTAAAAATCGAGCTTGATCTGTTCCGCAAGCTCACAGACCTGTTCGTTCAGGTCGTCCTCCTCGCACGCAAGCAGCACACTTGCCTCCCGGTGGGACAGTCCTTTCAGCTCTTTCGCTTTTTCAATAATGGACGTGATCAGTGCCCGGTCGTTTTTGTGCGCCTGCGCATAGGCAAGGGTCTCTTCGATCTCCTCATGGCAGATAAATTCTTCTGCCTTCATGGATTTAGGGTCGTACATACGAATGCCTCCTATAGTAGCCATTAAAATGGTTAAAAATTATGAATGCTGCTGAAAATGTTCAGCGTGGTTCTCTTACAGTATACCACATTTCCGCCCAAAAGTCAAGCATCACACTGCCTTCCGGTCACCACGACCAGAAAAACACCGCTCTCCGCTGTCAGCACCGCTTCTTCGGCTGTCTCGTTGCTGATGCCGATCGGATATTGCCGGGTAAGCACAGCATACTCCAGCGCATATTTTGCGCCTCGGATGCTGACACCCGTACACCGTTCCGACAGCGCAAACACCGAAAACATCGTACAGTCCCGCAGCCGCAGCGTTTCCCCTGCCGTCCAGAGAAAGACCCTCTGCTGCCCGTAGTACAGTTCCCCCCGCAAGCCCTCAGCCTGCATACGCTCCAGCAACTGCACATTCGCAATGGCATGGTCGATACGCTCTCCGCCGAAAGCCCCGTAAATGCGGAACTCCCCGCACCCCTTCTCTTTGCCGCATTCTATGGCAAGCCATGTGTCCGTATCGTCCTTTTCAGGCGGATGCCTGAAGATCTCCGCATCCGGCAGTTCTCCCGTCCACGAGTCCAAATCGCCTACCACCGCATCCGGCACAATGCCCTGCGCCTTTGCATGGCGATAGCCGCAGTCCGCACAGACCACAAAAGCCCCCGCCGGAATGCAGATCTCTTCCCGGACATCGCCGCCCGCAATGACAACGCAGAGCTTCTCTTCCGTCCTGCTCACAGCTCCCACTCCTTGATCTGCTTCGCTTCCTCGTACATGGCACAGTAGCTCTCATGGCGGGAGCGGGGAATTTTCCCGGCATTCACCGCCTCAAGCACAGCGCAGCCCTTTTCGCAGATATGCGCACAGTCGTGAAACCGGCACTTGTCCGCATAGGGCGCAAACTCCGCAAAGCACCCGGCAAGTTCCTCTTTCCGGATGACCGCATACCGCATCGTATCAAATGTCGAAAAACCCGGTGTATCCGCAATATAGCCGCCCTCTGCCAACGGATAAAGACTGGCATGCCGTGTCGTATGCCGTCCCCTGCCGAGCTTCGTGCTGATACCGGAAGTAGGAATGTGCAGGCTGCTGTCGAGCGCATTGAGCAAGGTAGACTTGCCTGCCCCGGAATTTCCGGTGAGGGCGCTCACCTTGCCACGAAGCGCCTCCCGGACGGCATCGAGCGTTTCCGGACGGCGGTAATCAACCGCAAGGATCGGCAGATCAATGCCCCGGTACAGCTCGTAAAGCCTGTCATATGCCGCAAGATCGACCTTCGTGAGCAGCACCAGCGGCTGAATGCCCTTGTATGCCGAAACCGCAATGAATTTGTCCAACATCCGCACATCCGGTTTCGGCTCGCAGGTACTCACCACAAAGCAAAGCTGGTCTAAATTGGCAAGAGGCGGACGGATGATCTCATTTTTGCGGGGAAAAATCTCTGCAATTGCGCCGTCCTCTATCCGCACATGGTCGCCCACATATGGTTCTTCTCCCCGTTTCCGGAGGATCCCCCTCGCCGGATACTCCGATACACCGTCAGGGGACACTACAGTGTAGAGTCCCCTGATCGAACGGATGATCAAATTGTCCTGCTTCATGCTTCCGGTGTATCTGCATCACCGACATCCGGCATAGGCGGTGTTGCCGGGTCAGTCACCGGCTCCTGCGGCTCTGTCTGCGGCGGTGTCGGCGGCTGTGTCGGCTGTACGACCGGCGGTTGATCTACAACCGGCGGCTGTGTTGCCGGCGGTTCTGTCACCGGCGGTTCTGTCGGCTGCTGTACCGCATCAAAGGCAGCGGCGATATTCTCCCGCACCTTCGTAAATGTCCTGTTAGCGAAGTCGAAGTTATAGACACCGACCTCTGCCTGTTTCTGGTTCTCATAATTCGTCAGCACAACGACAACCTGCTGTGAACCTGTACCCTCTACATCGACCTTGACCGTATTGGTGTAGCCAGTATTGATGGTCGGGCTGGAGCAGAGTGTCAGACCGTTGCCGTCGATGAAGTCCAGCACATACCGTCCGGGTGCAAGCCCTGCCGGGATCGGCATCTGGAAGGACACAATGCCCTCCGGATCCTCACCGTTGGAGTAGGTGAAGATGATCGCCGTACCGGATTCTACAGTCTCACCGGCTTCAATGCTCTGCCCGATGATCGTGCCCTCTTCCTCAAGGGACGGTGCTGCGACAGGCTCACCGACTTCCAGTCCGTAGTACTCGGCATCCGTGGTTGCCTTATCCAGTTCCCATCCTGTGTAGTCACGCACCTCAATGGCATTGGTGTCAATACCCTTGGAAACATAAATGATGATCGTAGACCCGGATTCTGCTTCCTCACCCGCTGCCGGTTCGGTGCGGATGACCTTAGAAGCTTCCACGTTCTCAGAGCTCAGCTCGTACTGTACATTCGTCTCAAAGCCCTGTGCCCGGAGTACCTTTTCCGCATACTCAAAGTAATAGCCTGCCACATCCTGTACCGTGACCATGCTCACGCCAAGGCTTACATTGACATAGACCGTCTGCCCGTTCGGCACAGTGTCACCGACCTGAATGTCTTGGAAATAAATGGCATCCTTTTCGTATTCGGAGTAATCGCTCTCCTGAATCTGAATATCCAGATACCCATAGGTATCCTTTGCCTCGTAGTAGTCCATGCCCACCAGATTCGGCATCTCGTAGCGGCTGTTCGAGGCAGGCTTGTTGATCACACCCTTGATCAGCCACAGCACGAAGAACACTGCCACAACAATGAAAGCGATCGTAACGGCAGTCATGACAGGCACGAACAGGGAACGCTGCTCGGTCTCCTCTTCTTCCTCCTCGTCCTCGTCGTCCTCATAGTACTCGTCATCATCGTAGTCGTCATACTCTTCCTGCTGCTGACGGCGGGCTGCCTGCTGGGCAGTGGTCGAGGAAAAATACTGCGTCGGCGTATCGCCGGAATCCGGCTGCTCCTCCGGAACAGACTCCACATAGTAGCCGAATGTCATGGACGTATTCGCCTTGAAAGCCTCAATATCCCGGATCATGTCGGCTGCCGTCTGATAGCGGTTTTCGGCATCCTTTTCCATTGCCCGGAGGATGATCTCCTCCAGTCCGGGCGGAATGTCGGGATTGATCGCACGGGGACGTTCCGGCGTATTCTGCATATGCATCACGGCAATGCTGATCGGCTTGTCGGAGTCAAACGGCTTCTGCCCGGTCAGCATCTCATACAGCATAACACCGACAGAGTAAATGTCGCTCTTCTCGTCCGTTTCATCGCCCCTTGCCTGTTCGGGGGAGATATAATGCACCGTGCCGATCGCCTGATCGGTGGAAGTGCCCTCATCCCTTGCAAACTTGGCAATGCCGAAGTCCATGACCTTGATCGTGCCGTCCGTGAACAGCATGATATTCTGCGGCTTGATGTCACGGTGAACGATGCCCCTGTCATGGGCGTGCTGCAGCGCACGCAGGATCTGGATGATGAAGTGGACGGAATCCTTCCACGTCAGCACCTTTTCGTTATCCATGTACTCCTTGAGCGTGATGCCGTCAATGTATTCCATGACGATGAATTGCAGCTTATCCGAAAAGCCCACATCATACACCTTGACAATATTGGGGTGGGAAAGCAGTGCGATCGCCTTGGACTCGTTGCGGAACCGGCGGAGAAATTCCTCATTCTCGACAAATTCCTTCTTGAGTATCTTGACAGCCACTATTTTGTTGTCGATGATATCGGTCGCCTTGTAAACGTCCGCCATACCACCAACGCCGATCAGTTCGGTAATTTCATACCGACCCTCCAGCTTTTTTCCAATGTACTTGTCCTTGTCCATTGTACCCTCCAATAATAAATTTATAGAGATAATCTCTGAAAAAACCGCAGAACGGCTTTTTCAGAAAATACCGTCAGCTTGTGATGACAGCCAGTGAAATGTTGTCCCGTCCGCCCTTTTCGAGCGCAAGCTCAACCAGTGCCTTTGGAATATCCTCAGCGGTGTTATACTGAATGACACTGAGAATTTCCTGCTCCCGGCAGCAGCCTGAAAGCCCGTCCGAACACAGCAGCAGCAAAAAATCCTTGTCATACGGTATCCGGTAATAATCGGGGCGCACGACCCGTTCCACACCAACAGCCCTTGTCAGCATATTGCGCTGCGGGTGATGTGCCATGTCCTCCCGGCGGATCTTACCTTGCTGAAAGAGCATATTGACGACCGTGTGGTCCTGCGTGATCTGCCGGATACCGCCGTTCTGCACCAGATAGGCACGGCTGTCCCCGACATTTGCAACGGAGATCCAACCCGGCTCGACAAAAGCCGCAACGCAGGTCGTCCCCATGCCAAAGCTCCGGTAGTCCATGCGGGCAGTTGTGTAAATGACGGAATTTGCCGCCGAAACGGAAGAAAGCAGCAGAATGCGCAGCTGTTCCGCATCCATGCCCGGCTGATACCCTGCCGTGAACCGGTCAAACAGTTCCCGGATGGCAATTTTGCTTGCCTGACTGCCGCTGCGCTCGCCGCCCATGCCGTCACACACGACCGCTAAGATGCAGTTATTGTAATTCCGTGCCTTTACTTCATCCTGATTTTCGTCCCGGACAAGCCCGATGTTCGTTGCAGTCCAGCATTGCAAATTCCTCACCCCGTTTCCGGTTATCCTGTCCCGGCTTCATGCCGGAGCTGTCCGCAGGCAGCTTCAATGTCGCTTCCGAGTGTGCGGCGGATGGTCGCATTCACCCCCTCCGCCTTTAGCAATTGCAGAAACCGCTGTGCTGCCTGCCGGGTCGCATGGTAGCTGCGTTCCTTCACACTGTTGACGGGAATGAGATTGATATGTGCCTGCTGTCCTTTCAGCAGCCTTGCCAGTGCTTTTGCCTCCGCCCTGCTGTCGTTTTCGCCTTCCATGACGGCGTATTCGTAAGTGACCCGCCGTCCGGTCATCTGGAAATAGTACCGGCACGCCTCCATCAGCTCGGCAAGCGGATAGCGGCGGTTCACCGGCATGATGCGGTTCCTGCCCTCGTCCGTCGGACTGTGCAGTGAGACTGCCAGTGTCAGCCCGGTTTTCCGGTCGGCAAGTGCCCGGATCTGCGGCACCAGTCCGCAGGTCGAAAGTGTCACGTGCCGCAGGCTCATGCCCCGCCCTTCCGGGTCGGAAAGCAATTCAAGGAAACGCATCACATTGTCAAAATTATCCATAGGCTCTCCAATGCCCATCAGCACCAGCCCGGAGATCTCCACCCCTGCCTGCCGTTCCGTTTCGTAGATCTGGAGCAGCATTTCCGAGGGTGTCAGGTCTCGCATGTAGCCGGCGATCGTCGAGGCGCAGAACCTGCACCCCATCTTACAGCCGACCTGTGTGGAAATACACAGTCGCCAACCGTGCCGGTAGTGCATAAGAACGGTCTCCACGTGTTCGCCGTCAGAAAGCCTATATAGATATTTTACCGTATCATCCCTACAAGATGCAAGCTTTCGGGCAACAAATAGACTTTTTATACAAAACCCCGCATCCAATTGCCCCCGGAGTTTGGTTGGTATGTCCATCATTTTCCCAAAGCTTTCCGCCTTTTTCCGGTGAAGCCAGTGGTAGATCTGTGCTGCCCGGTACTCCGGCTCCCCCATTTCCCGCACCGCAGCCCGCAGTTCCGGAAGTGTCATGGAAAGAATATCCTGTGTTTCCACTTCATCCCCTCCTCCGGAGTCTTGCGGCAAAGAACCCGTCACAGCGATGCCCCTCGTCCGGGAACAAGCACATTTTTTCTGCTGTAAAATCCGGATGCGCCGTCAGGAAACGCTCCACGACCGCTTCATCCTCCGCTTTCAGAATGGTACAGGTCGAGTAGACCAGTACGCCGCCCGGTTTCAGGTACTGCGATGCCGTTTCAAGAATGCGGTACTGGAGCGACGGCAGTTCCTGAAAGGTTTGCAGCGGTTTGTAGCGAATTTCCGGTTTCCGCCTTATGACCCCTAACCCGGAACACGGCACATCGCAGAGAATACGG
>CANRFM010000035.1 GCA_947629905.1 uncultured Clostridia bacterium | reverse complement strand
ATGATGCAGAGCAATTACTGAGGAGATAACATGACCGGAGCTGAATTTTTGACCGAAAGCCTCATCCGCTGCGGTGTTACGGATGTCTTTGGCATTCCCGGCGGTGTCATTCTTGACTTTCTCTATGAACTTGACAGACGGAAAGGTGAAATTACAGCGCACTTGAGCTTTCACGAGCAGTGCGCTGGTTTTGCTGCATCCGGCTATACGCAGTATTCCGGAAAAATCGGCGTTGCCTATGCCACCAAAGGTCCGGGCATCACCAATCTGCTTACCCCGGTTGCGGATGCGTACAGCGACGGCACGCCTGTTCTGGTCGTAACTGCACATTCTGAAAAACAGCTTGACCGGAATATCCGGTTCACTGCCGAACAGGAACTGGATACCGTGGCTCTGTTCCGGTCTGTCACCAAATATGCAGTCAGAATCGATTCCGCTGAAGCATTTGCAGGGGAAGTGAAAAAAGCATTGCAGATCACTGCCGGGGGCAGGAAAGGTCCTGTGCTTATCGATGTGCTGACAAGCATTTTTACGGCAGAAATTCCCGAAACAGAACCAATTTCCGGCACGGAAACAACACAACGTGTTACATCCGCAAATTACATCATTGAAAAATTGAAAAATGCACACAGACCTATATTTTTAATCGGTGACGGTATCCACCAGTCGCACACCGAAAAAAGAATTTGTGAACTGGCTGAAAAAACGCAAATTCCCGTCCTTTCCAGCCGCTGTGCGGAAGATGTCATGCCTGTTTCTGAAATGTACTATGGCTATATTGGCAGCCACGGCATACGGTATGCGAATTTCATTTTGTCAAAGGCGGATCTGATCATTGCCATCGGAAACAGACTTGCTTTTCCGGTCAATTCTGACAGTTATAAGCCTATTTATCAAAATGCAGAAATGATATGGATCGAATCCGACCCTGCCGAAGCAGGACGGCATATGCCGCATTGCACGTGCTTTCCCGAAAATGCAGCGGACACGCTGTGCGAACTGTCAAAACGCACTGTCAGCTACAAAGACCCCGATACATGGACGGCAATTTGCCAGAAGCTAAAAACTGCCCTGTTTGAAATGGATGTGAATTTACCTGTCAGCATGGCAGCAGAAGCCTTCCGGGCAATTCAGCCGGATGCAGTGATCGTGAATGATGTCGGGAACAATGAATTCTGGTCGTCAAGGGCATATCTGTATGCCGGAATTGCAAACCGAATGCTGTATTCCAAATGTTTCGGTGCATTGGGATGTTCACTCGGCAAAAGCATCGGGGCATATTATGCCAGCAGGCAGCCTGTCCTTTGTGTGACGGGGGATCAGGGCTTGCAGCTGAACAGTCAGGAATTGCAGTTCATCGGGATGCACAAACTCCCGATCACCATATTGCTCCTGAATAATGGGGCATCGGGAATGATCCGGAGCAGAGAAAAACTGCGCTATCCCAAATTTGTCCACACGACAGCTGAAAGCGGATACGGCACGCCGGATTTCAGGAAATTGGCAGAGACCTACGGCATCGGGTATCAGACTTTTTCCCCGGCGGCATTTGAGAACATGGACGGACCGCTTTTGGTCGAGGCACAGTTCGATGAGGCAATAGACCTTGAGCCGAATCTCCCACGGGGCAACCGCTGTCAGGATATGTCACCGGCAATGGACAAGGTTTTATTTGAGGAATTGGACAAGCTGTAAGAAAGGAGAACAGGATGTACGATTTCAGCGGAAAAACGGTGCTTGTTACCGGAGCCACAGGGCTGATCGGGAGCAATCTTTGCAAGCAGATCCTGAAAGATCCCTCTGCAAAAATCATCGCATTAAGCAGAAATGAGGATAAAATAAAAAAGGTATTTTGCAAATATCTTTCTGAACCGAATTTTTCCTATATTGCAAGCGATATTTCTACGCCCCTGTCTGTTTCAGAAAAAATAGACTGCATCTTTCATGCCGCAAGTCCGATAAGCGGTGCGGTCATCTCTGAACAGCCTGTCAGCGTAATTCTCCCGAATATTTTAGGCATCAAAAATTGCCTTGATTTTATGCGTGCGCAGGAAGAACAATATGGGAGTAAGGGCAGACTAATCGTCTTTTCTTCGGCGACGGTATATGCCAATGCTGCCTCTTCCGACAGAACGGTGTGCGAGGACGACACCGAGTGCGGAACAAAATTAAATGCACCCGCTGCACCATATTCCGATTCCAAGCGCATGAGCGAAATCCTTGCAACTGCCTATCACAAGCAGTATGGCATAGATGTTGTCATTGCAAGAATTGGCTATGTATACGGCTATTGCGCCGAACTGCCGAATACGGCATTTTACAGCTTTATGAAAACTGCACTGCACGGGGAGGATATTCTGATCAATAACCCTGCCATGGCAAGGCGGGATAATATCTATATCGATGATGTGCTGTCCGGATTGCTGACAATTTATGAACACGGTGTAAGCGGTGAGGCTTATAATCTTTCTTCGGCAGGAGAAAAAGGAAATTTTGCCGCAGCAGATGAAATGGCTTGTGTCATTACAGATATTATCCGGCAGGAAAAACTCTGTGAAAAAAACAGCACTGTAACCTATGCATCCGCAGTACAATCCAGAAATCCCGGCATAGTGCTTAACAATGCTAAGCTGAAAGGACTGGGATGGCAGCTGAAATGCAGCCTGTATGACGGCATCCGGCAAACCATGGAACAATACCTGAAGGAGGAACAGCTATGATTCTCGATACAGTAAACAGCCCGAAGGACATCAAGGGACTGAGCAACGCCGAACTGTGTACACTTGCGGAGGAAATACGCCATTTCCTGCTGCAGAAAATGAGCATCCGGGGCGGGCATTTCGGTTCCAATTTTGGCATGGTAGAGGCGACAATTGCGCTTCACTATGTGTTTGACTCACCGGAAGATAAAATTGTTTTTGACGTTTCGCATCAGTGCTACACGCATAAAATACTGACCGGGCGCAAAGAAGCATTCATCGACCCCGAAAAATACAGCGACGTTTCCGGCTACACCAATCCGGACGAAAGCGAACATGACCTCTTTAATGTCGGACACACCTCCACATCTGTCAGCCTTGCCTGTGGTCTGGCGAAAGCAAGAGATCTGCTCGGCGGAACGGAAAATGTCATTGCTGTCATCGGCGACGGTTCCTTGAGCGGCGGTGAAGCCTATGAAGGGCTGGATTTTGCCCACGAGCTGAACACCAATCTGATCATTGTTGTAAATGACAATCAGATGTCCATTGCAGAGAACCACGGCGGTTTATACCAGCATCTTGAAAGCCTGAGAAATTCGGACGGGAAGGCTGAAAATAATATTTTCAAGGCGCTTGGCTTTGCCTATTCTTATGTAAAAAACGGCAACAGCATTGCCGATCTGATCGCTGCCTTTCAGCGTGTGAAAGATTGTAAAAGCCCTGCCGTCGTGCATATCTGCACGAAGAAAGGAAACGGCTTTGCCTTTGCCGAACAGGCAAAGGAGGACTGGCACTGGAGACCGCCGTTTTACGTGGAAACCGGCGACACAAGACGGCACCTGACGGGCGAAAATTATGATACCATCGTATGTGAGTACCTGATCGACAAGATGAAAAAAGACCCAAGTGTTGCAACGATTGCGGCTGCCGTTCCACTGACGATAGGCTTTACGGAAGAGATCCGGAAATCGGTCGGCAAGCAATTTATGGATGTCGGCATTGCCGAAGAACACGCCATTGCCCTGACAGCCGGCATCGCAAGAGGCGGCGGAAAGCCGGTTTTTGCAACGCATTCCAGCTTTTATCAGCGGGCATATGATCAGATTTCTCAGGAGCTGTGCATCAATTGCCTGCCTGCAACACTGCTGGTCAGAAATGCTTCCGTCTGGGGGATGAATGACATCACGCATCTGGGCATTTTTGATATACCGCTGCTCTCCAATATCCCCAATCTGATTTACCTTGCCCCGACAAACAAGCAGGAATACCTTGCCATGCTCGAATGGAGCATTGAGCAGAGAGAACACCCGGTTGCGCTCCGGATCCCGAGAAACGGTGTTCACAATGCCAATTATCCGGTCGATACGGACTACAGTCAGCTGAATCAGTTTCAGGTATGCAGAAAAGGGGCAGACGTGGCAATTATCGCACTGGGCGACTTCTTCCAGTTAGGGGAGGAAACTGCAGATGCCCTGAAACAGCTCGGCATCCAGTCCACGCTGATCAACCCAAGGTTTATTACCGGCGTTGATGAACAACTTCTTGATGAATTGAAAACCGATCACCGGCTTGTGATCACGCTTGAGGACGGCATTCTCAGCGGCGGATTTGGGCAAAAGATCGCAGCCTATTACGGAAATGCAGCGGTGAAAGTCCTGAATTTCGGCTTGAAAAAGGAATTTATTGACAGATACGACCCCGCACAGGTGCTTTTGGAAAACAGATTGACAGCAGGGCAGATCGTGGAAGATGTAAAGGCAGTGCTGAATCAGGCATAAAATCGGCAAACAAGGGCATTCAGGCATAGCATCAGGAAAGGAGTCCGCCACATGGAATACTGGGATATTTATGATATCAACAAAAAAAGAACCGGGCGCACGATGCAGCGTAATGACTTCACCATGCAGCCGGGTGACTATCACCTGACGGTTCTGGGTGTTGTCTGCCGCCCGGACGGCAAATTTCTCATCACACAGCGGGCAATGGACAAGCACTGGGCACCCGGCTGGTGGGAAGTCAGCGGCGGCGGCGTGATGGCAGGCGAAGAACCGGATCAAGCTGTCCGCCGTGAAGTGCTGGAGGAAACCGGACTGGACGTGCAGAACGCACAGGGCGGCTATCTGTTCAGCTACCGGCGGGAGAGCGAGGGAGATAATTACTTCGTGGACGTTTACCGCTTTGTGATGGATTTTGAGGAGAAGGATGTAAAACCGCAGATGACCGAAATGCAGGGTTTCCGGCTTGCTGACAGGGCAGAAATAGAAGCCCTTGCCGCACAGGGGATCTTTCTGCACTATGACAGCATCCGGCAGGTGTTTTCCCTGTAAGATGCACTGGCAAAGCGCATTTCCGTGCCATCCTGTCTGGAAAGTTCACAGAATGTTGTTGACTTTTCCGGAATAAAATGTTACAATAGAAATAGAGTTTCTGTGCCGGTTATGGTGCAGGAACAAGCGATAACGTTTTCAGAAAGAGGTGCTGCTTATGAAACTGTTACACAGACTGACAGCCGGTATGCTTGCACTGAGTATGGCAGTATCCGGCTTCTGTCCCCTGCCCGCCGCTGCTGTGGCACAGGATGAAGCACAGTGGAAGGAATATGCCGAGATCATCGTCAGTTCCGTCAATGATGCCCGCCGGGCGGAAGGGCTTCGGGAATTGTACATAGCGCCCGTGCTGATGAACTATGCGCAGGTGCGGGCGGAAGAGCTGCCTGTGCAGTTCAGCCATACCCGGCCGGACGGAAGTTCCTGCTTCAGTGTCATGAAAGACGACGGATTCTTCTATAATGTGGCAGCTGAAAATATTGCAGCAGGCAACAGTACACCGGCTGCGACCTTTACACAGTGGATGAATTCGGAAGCGCACCGGTCAAATATCATGGGTGCAGACTTCACGCATATCGGCATTGGCTACTGGTACGAGCCGGATTCTACCTTTCACTACCACTGGAGTATGTTTCTGGTCGGTGTGTATGACGGCAATGCCACCCCGGTAACATTCGAGGGACAGTATAAACCGGAACGGGTAGCTGGCGATGTGGACGGCTCCAAGACAGTTACCGTAGAGGATGCCAACATGATCCTCGAATACGCTTCCAACTGGTCAGCCGGAACAGACCCTGCGGTCAGCGATGCATTCATGGAAGCGGCAGATGTGAACGGAGACGGTCTGATCAATGCAGTGGATGCCTCTATCGTCATGGAATTTGCCGCAGCATCCGCCATTGACCCGGCAGCCGATATGGCGGACTATATCTGGTAAGGAGTAAAAAAACATGGATATTATGCAGGCATCCTTGGAAAAGCATCAGGCATGGGGCGGAAAGATCGAGGTCGTTTCCCGCACTGCCATTCAGGACAGACAGTCGCTGTCCCTTGCCTATACCCCCGGTGTGGCGCAGCCCTGTCTGGAGATCGAGAAAGACCCCTCGCTCTCCTACACCCTGACACGCCGGCACAATTTAGTAGCCGTCATTACGGACGGCACGGCAGTGCTCGGACTGGGGGACATCGGTCCTTTAGCAGCCATGCCGGTCATGGAGGGCAAATGCGCCCTGTTCAAGGAATTTGCAGACGTGGATGCGTTTCCGCTCTGCGTCAATTCCAAGGACACGGACGAGATCGTCAACACCATTGCGAATATCGCCTATAGCTTCGGGGGGATCAATTTAGAGGACATTGCCGCCCCCCGCTGCTTTGAGATCGAGGCAAAGCTCAAGGAGAGACTGGATATTCCGGTATTTCATGACGACCAGCACGGAACGGCGATCGTGGTCGGCGCTGCCCTCCTCAACGCCTGCCGTGCGGCAGGGAAAAAGCCGGAGGAGCTGGAGATCGTCATCAACGGTGCCGGTTCGGCAGGTATTGCCATTGCCAAACATCTGCTCACACTTGGCGTGAAGCAGCTTGTCATGGTAGACATCAACGGCATTTTAGAGCACAATGCCGTCTATGAGAACCCGGCACATACGGAGATCGCTGCCCTGACGAATCAGCAGGGCAAGACAGGCAAATTGGCAGATGCCGTCAAGGGCGCAGATGTGTTCATCGGTGTGTCCCGTCCTGGTCTGCTCACCCCGGAAATGATCGGGACAATGGCAGAAAAGCCCTTTGTCTTTGCGATGGCGAATCCCACCCCGGAGATCATGCCCGATGCGGCAAAGCAAGCCGGGGCATACATTGTCGGTACGGGGCGGAGCGATTTCCCGAACCAGATCAACAATGTCGTGGCATTTCCGGGCGTGTTCAAGGGGGCACTTGCCGTGCGGGCAAGGGAGATCAACGAGGCAATGAAGCACGCAGCGACCAAAGCCATTGCCGCCTGTGTCCCGGATGAAAAGCTGACACCGGAATTCATCCTGCCGGATGCCTTTGACAGGAGCGTAGCGCTTGCCGTGGCAAAGGCAGTCGCCGATGCCGCCATTGCATCCGGTGTTGCAGGTTTAACGGAAAATCCGCTGTAACAGGAGGAAGCTATGTTTGCAATTCCACAGCTCTGGATAAGGGTCATCGGTACAGCGGTCTGCCTTGTGGCACTGTTCTTTTTTGTGTGTCCGCTGTTTGTCGGGATACGGCACATCGGCTGCTATGCCGGTGCGCTGGCAAGTGTGCTGTGCGGTATCTTTTTTGCGGCGAACCCGTGGGTATCGGCTTTCCTGAAAAAGGCATGGGACGGCGGTACGGGGCATTTCCTGATGTGTGTCGGCATTGGCGTGGTCTGCCTGTGCTGTGTATTGGCAGTCGCCATCAGCGTGGGCATGATCGGGGCGATCCGGGATAAGCCCAAAACGGAGAACACGCTTGTCGTCCTTGGCTGTAAGGTGAAAGGGACGACCCCCTCTTTGATGCTGAAACGCCGTTTAGATGTGGCAGCAGCTTACCTGAAAGAACACCCGGAAGTCCCCGTCATCGTCTGCGGCGGACAGGGCAAGGATGAGGGGATCAGCGAAGCGCAGTGTATGTTTGACTACCTGACAGCGCAGGGCATCGATGCCGGGCGCATCACGCAGGAGAATACTTCCACAAGCACCTATGAAAATCTCGTTAACACCCGTTCCATTCTGGAGAAAAACGGCTGGGAATATAAGATCACCCTCGTGACGGACGGGTATCATCAGCTGCGGGCTTCTATGATCGCAGGCAGCTTACATATCGATACCGACGGGCTTTCGGCAAAGACCTCGTGGTATCTCGTACCCGGCTATTGGGTGCGGGAATGGCTCGGGGTCTGTTATCAGGCTGTTTTTGGCTGATCAGGGTTTCCCCTTGGAATGTTAGAATAAGGAGTAAAGTATCATGGCGAAAGAACTGGCAAAGAACTACGCCCCCGAACAATTTGAGGACAGAATTTACGCAGCATGGATGGAAAAGGGCTGTTTCCATGCGGAGATCGACCGGAGCAAAAAGCCCTACACCATTGTCATTCCCCCCCCGAATATCACCGGGCAGCTTCACATGGGTCATGCCCTCGATGAGACCTTGCAGGACATCCTGATCCGCTGGAAACGGATGTCCGGCTACTGCACACTCTGGCTGCCGGGAACCGACCATGCGGCAATTGCAACAGAGGCAAAGATCGTTGCCGCTATGCGGGAAGAGGGCTTGACAAAGGAAGGCATCGGCAGAGAAGCCTTCATGGAACGTGCGTGGGCGTGGAAAAAGACCTACGGTGGCAGGATCGTGGAGCAGCTCAAGAAGCTCGGTTCGTCCTGCGACTGGCAGCGGGAGCGCTTCACGCTCGATGAGGGCTGTTCACGGGCAGTCAAGGATGTATTTGTCCGCTATTATGAAAAGGGCTTGGTCTATCGGGGCGAGCGCATCATCAACTGGTGTCCGCAGTGCCTGACATCCCTTTCGGATGCAGAAGTCAACTACGAGGAACAGGCAGGGCATTTCTGGCATTTGCGCTATCAGATCAAGGACAGTAACGAATATATCGAACTTGCGACCACACGTCCGGAAACGCTCCTTGGTGATACGGCAGTTGCCGTTCACCCGGAGGACAAACGTTACCAGCACCTGATCGGTGCAACGGTCATTCTGCCGATCGTACACCGGGAGATCCCAGTAGTCGCAGATGAATACGTGGAAATGGATTTCGGGACAGGTGTGGTAAAGATCACCCCTGCGCACGACCCGAACGACTTTGAAGTCGGCAGACGGCACAAGCTCGAGATCATCAACGTCATGACCGATGATGCCCGCATTACGGACGATTACCCGAAATATGCCGGCATGGACAGATATGAAGCCCGCAAGGCGATCGTTGCTGACCTCGAAGCAGAGGGCGCACTGGTGCGCATTGAGGAACATACCCACAATGTCGGCACTTGCTACCGCTGCGGCACGACCGTTGAGCCGAGAGTTTCCACACAGTGGTTCGTAAAGATGCAGCCCCTTGCCGGTCCTGCCATCGAAGCCGTCAAGCAGGGCAAGACAAAGTTCGTGCCGGAACGCTTTGACAAGATCTACTTCCACTGGCTGGAAAATATCCGTGACTGGTGCATTTCCCGGCAGATCTGGTGGGGGCATCAGATCCCGGCATTCTACTGCGACGACTGCGGAGAAATGGTCGTCACCCGGGAAAATTCTGCTGTCTGCCCGAAATGCGGCAAGCCCATGCGGCAGGATCCGGATACGCTTGACACGTGGTTCAGTTCGGCGCTCTGGCCGTTCTCCACGCTCGGATTCCCCGATCAGACGGAGGAGCTGGACTATTTCTACCCGACCAATACACTTGTAACGGGCTATGATATTATTTTCTTCTGGGTCATCCGCATGATGTTCTCCGCACTGGAAAACACAGGGCAGGTGCCCTTTGATACGGTGCTGATTCACGGACTTATCCGGGATGCACAGGGACGGAAAATGTCCAAATCCCTCGGCAACGGCATTGACCCGCTTGAGGTAATACGGCAGTACGGCGCAGATGCGCTCCGCTTCATGCTGGCGACGGGCAATGCCCCCGGCAATGATATGCGCTATATCGATGACAAAGTCAAGGCTGCCCGGAATTTCGCCAACAAGCTCTGGAACGCCTCCCGGTTTATCCTGATGAATCTCCCGGATGATTTCCGGTTTGAGGGACTGCCGGAACAGCTTGCCATGGAGGACAAGTGGCTGATCTCCCGCTTCAACCGCCTGACCAAAGAAGTGGACGACAACCTCAATGCCTTTGAGCTGGGCGTTGCCTGCACAAAGCTGTATGACTTTATCTGGGATGTGTTCTGCGACTGGTATATTGAGCTGACCAAGCCCCGCATTCAGGCAGGCGGTGAGTCGAAGGCGACCGCACAGGCAGTTTTGGTCTGGGCGATGCAGGGCATCCTGAAACTCCTGCACCCGTTCATGCCGTTCATCACGGAGGAGATCTGGCAGGTGCTTGCCGCTGACGGCAGCATGATCATGCTCCAGTCCTATCCGGTCTATGATGCAAAGCTGAATTTTGCACAGGAAGAAGCCGATTTCGAGAAGATCATCGCCGCTGTCCGTGCTGTCCGCAATACCCGGACGGAGCTGAATGTGCCCCCGTCCGTCAAGGCAAAGCTCTACATCGAGACGGCAGAGGAAGCACTTTTTGCCGGAGCAAAGCCGTTCTTTGAGAAACTGGCATACGCATCCGGTGTGGAGGTCGGCGCAAAGTTCGATATGCCCGATGCTGCCGGTACGGTAACAGATGCCGCAAGGATCTTTATCCCGATGGAACAGCTTGTGGACAAGGAAAAAGAGCTTGCCCGCCTTGCGAAAGAACAGGAAAAGGTGCAGAAAGACATCGACTTCCTGAGCAAAAAACTGAACAACCCCGGCTTCCTCGCCAAAGCCCCCGAAGCACTTGTCCAAGCTGAAAAGGAGAAGCTTGCCAAAGCGCAGGAGAAGATGGACAAAATTCAGCAGACGATCCGCAGCTTTTCCTGAGGGTAACAATATGACTTACGAACAGGCGATGGCGTACCTCAATGGTTTCAGCCGGAGCGGTGCGCCGGTGACGGATCTGCACAGGATCGCCGGACTGCTGCAAAATCTGGGCAACCCGCAGAACGATCTGCGTTTTGTCCACATTGCCGGAACGAACGGCAAGGGTTCGTGTGCGGAGTACCTGACAAATATCCTGACCGACTGCGGTTACCGGACGGGGACTTTCACGTCCCCGTACATCCGGCATTACCGGGACAGAATACGGCTGAACGGGGCGGACATTCCGGAAACGGCTGTAGCTGCCCTTTGTGAAACAGTGCAGGCAGCGGCAGGAGATGCGCCCTATTCACAGTTTGAGATCACCATGGCGATCGCCATGCTGTATTTCCGGCAAGAACGGGCAGATATTGTCGTGCTGGAGGCAGGCATCGGCGGCTTGCTCGATGCGACCAATGTCATTCTGCCGCCGGAAGTCTGCGTCATCACGTCCATTTCTAAAGACCATATGCAGCTCCTCGGGAATACTGTGGAAGAGATCGCTGCACAGAAAGCCGGTATTATCAAGCCGCACTGTGCTGCTGCAGTCTCACCGGATAACGGCAAAGCCGCCTTACAGGTATTGCGGCAGCGTGCCGAAAATGTCGGTGCTGCGCTGCATATTCCCAATATGAATTTATGTGTCGTGACAGAATGCAGCATGACGGGCAACCAGTTCCTCTATCAAAGCGGTTCCTATCAGACCAGAATGGGCGGCAGGAAACAGATCTCCAATGCGCTGACCGTTTTGCAGACGGCGGCACTGCTGCGTGAAAAGGGCTTCACGATCCCGGAAAGTGCTGTGCAAAGCGGTTTGCAGCGCACACAGCTTGCCGCACGGATGCAGGTGCTTTCCACAGAACCGCTTGTCATTTTAGACGGCTGTCACAATGCGGACGGCGTGGGGGCTCTGGTGGATGCGCTGAGTGAAAGCGGCGTGGAAAACTGGATCGGTATCTGCGGCATGACAAGCGGCAAGGATGTCGGTGCGGCGGCATTTCAGCTTGCACTGGTGCTGAACCGGGTGCTGTGCGTGGACGGTTTCACGGAACGTGCCGTACCGGCAGAACAGATGCAGGCGGCCTTTGAACAGCAGCACGCCATGGCAGTCACCTATGACCTTGCGAAAGCCCTGCCCTACGCTGTGCAGTGGGCAAGGGGGTCGCACGGGGCAGTTGTGATCTGCGGTTCGCTGTATCTGGCAGGCTGGTATCTCCGGCAGGAGGGGGACACATGGAATTTATCATAGCGGCTGTGATCATCATTGTCCTGCTGCTGATTTTAGGGGTCTCGCCCGTTGTGATCATGGGCGGCGTGCTGGTGCTGATCGAACTGGGACTGGTGCTGATGACCGGATTCTTTGTTTTTTCACTGGTGCTGCTGCTGATCGCCCGTCCGGTCAAGGCGGAATTTCTGCGCATTTACGTTTCGGATATTGTGGGGACATTTGCGGTCTACCGCATTGACGGGGAGGA
>CANRFM010000034.1 GCA_947629905.1 uncultured Clostridia bacterium | reverse complement strand
AATATCCGCTTGCGAAGCTGAAAGATGCACGATCAGTTCTTGGACATCATCGCCGGAAAATTCCAGATCTGACAATTGATTTTTTACCGCATCTTCCAGTGCAAAGCCGCCGTCCCGCAAAGTGCATTCGAGCAGTTGGAGCTCAGGCATACACATTCACACCCCGCTTTCTGTGTCATTTGCTTTGTATCACATACATTTTTGCACAAATATGCACAAAAATCAAATTTCTTGCAGCGCTTTCAGACTTCTTCCGTCCACACCGCATATACATTAAAATTCTACCATATTTTTTATATTCTGTCAAGGGATAATTCCGGAGCATTGCAAATAAAATTCACAAATATTCTTGTCGTTTCTTGTGCAATTTATACAATTTCACTGCTTGGCGACTTTCCTTGCATTGTTGTCCTTTCGTCATAGAACAAAACCGCATATGCATAGTATCGTAGTAAAAGTGCTGCTGTAACCTGACAGCAGACAAAACGGAAATGAGGTGTATCTATGGCACAGGACATCCGGTTATCAAGCGGTCTGACAGCTCATGTCACAAACAGCATGGCAGATGGTACGATCCGTGACAGCATGGAGGGCGTTGTTCTGCATGAAACGGAGGAAACCAAGCAAATATTTGAAATATTCTACACGATCCTGCATAACATCCTCCGGCGGGAAGCAGCCGAAGATCCCACAGAAACCCCATGAAATCAGCACAACCATGCCGGGCGGTCAGTTCGCATTCACCCGGAGATAGCTTGCCGGATTGACAGGGATATTATCGACACGCACCTCAAAATGACAATGCGGTCCGGTCGAATCCCCCGTTGAACCCACATAGGCGATCAGCTGCCCCTTTTCGACCTCCTGCCCGGCATAGCAGACGACCCGGCTGCAATGCGCATAATACGTCCGGTAGCCGTTCGGATGGTCGATGATGACATAATTCCCGTAGCCGCCGGAATTCCAGCCGGCGGTGTAGACAGTTCCGGCTGCACCGGCGTAGATCTCTGTTCCCATAGGCGCTGCAATGTCAAGCCCCTTATGATTGCGGTTGCTGATGAACGTATCGCTGATATAGCCGCCGTTGACAGGCCAGCCAAATTCTCCCGTTCCGGTCAGCACAGTCGAGGTGCTTGCCGGCTGTGCGCTGTAGGTACCCACACCGACCTGTTCGGGGATCGGCTCACGGATGACGGCTGTACTCAGCACCTCACGGCTGCTCTCTGCACCGTCGATGTAGGTCACTTTCACCTGACTGGAACGCTCACCTATGACACCCTTGGAGAGGACTTTCTCCACCCCTAAATTCAGGGCTGCGGTTTCCACCCGGACTGTCGGATAGCCAATATAGCTTGTCATGGTCAGGTTGCGGGTATGGGCAATCGGGATATACCGGGAAGCCGTTGTCACACGCAGGAGCATTCCCGGTTCAAAGCGTTCCTCAATTTCCGGGTTGAGCTTTGTCAGTTTCTCGACCGTCATGCCGTACTTGGCTGCCACCAGTTCCGGGGAATCGGTTTTCTGCACGGCATAGCGGCTCTCCTGCTGCGTTTCGGAAGTGAGCGTTTTGAGTATTTCTTCCGGGTCGGAAAGGCTTTCCGTCAGATACGTTCCCTCCTGATAGGTGATCTCCTTTGTGTAATACACCTCTTCCACCAGATTATCCAGCCCCGAAGCGTAGGTATTCAGCGCCGCAGACATACCGTCGGAAATGGCTTCCGTATCCTCCACAGCCCCCAGAAATTCACCGTCCACATACACGCCGTAGGCTTCCGTCAGGTCTGCATTGGAACCGGCAAGCAGCTTGTCGGCAATGCTCTGCTTGGAGAGATACCGGTCACCGTCTGAAACAATGCGCAGCGAATAGACCGGGTGAAAATTCAGCTCCAGTTCTTCGCCTGCCATGGCAACACGCTGCCGGACTTCTTCTTCGGCTTCCTCAAAGTCGCTCTGCTCCTCGATCAAGCCGATCTCCTCGCCGTTGCACACCACACTGATGGCGTAGTCCAGCCCCGAAGCATAATGGATGACACCGATCAGGAACACCACCGAAACGACCGGCAGGACATAATTGAACCCCGTCCGCAGAATGCCGTGTTCCCCGAAGATATAATTCCCCAAAAGGCGCAGAAACTGATGCCAGACCTGTCTGCCGCCCTCCTTGCGGGCATGGCGCACGTCTTGCAGGATCTCCTGTGCCGGGCGGCTGTGTTCCGCAAAGGAAAAGCGCAGCACACTGCCGATCCACCGGAACAGCCTGCCGCACTGCCGCAGCATATACCACAGCATCCGCAGCACACCGCCCGCAAAAAAGCCGATGATCCGCAGCAGCGCCCAGATACTGTGCAAGGTCATCATGCCCAGCCGGACAAACGCTTCTCCGGCGCTCTTCTGTTCCCTGCGGGGGTCGGTGTAATTTCTCATGTCTGCACCTCCTTTGTAACCGTTCTGTTAATAGTATAACACACCGGACGGCAAAAATCAACCCGCCGCCGGCAGATTTCCGGCAGCAGGTGCAAAAAAATGTAGATATGCACAAATTTGCGGACGCAGTTTTGGGCGTGGGGGTGGAATTATTTTCCGGCAGCGTGATGCTGCACCCGTGGTGCCTCCCAATGTGCCTGCGGCACAAAGGTCGGCTTGCTCGACTGCTACTTTTATTTTAGACGGGTTTCACAACTAAAAATGCAATAGGGGGAGTGGGGGTGAAGCCCCACAATAATAGCCCCATCCCCTTGGGGAAGGGGGTTGGGGGAAACGGCAGGTCGGTGGCAAAGGTCGGCTTGCTCGATTGCTGCTTTATTTTACCCGATCACATTTGCCCTGTACTCCCTCAACCGCAGCTGCAAAAATAGCGTGACTTCCGTGCAGAGATACGGCAGCACGAACGGAACGGTCACGACCGGCAGCATTGCCGGAAGCCGGTGCAGTATGATCCTTGCCAGTGTGCCGTAATGCCCCGCCAGCATCTTCCGGGCTGTCCGGACGGATGCAAGTACCGGCGCACGGGGATTTTCAAGGTACAGCACGGGGAGCGCTGTCAGGCTCACCGCAAACCGCACATACCCGATCACCGCCCAGAATGCCGCCGCCAAGCCCTGCACCCCGGCAAACAGCCACAGTCCGCCCTCATCCTGCCCCGCACTTGCCTGAAATGCCATTGCCGCAAATGTCACAGCTGCCGCCGCCGGAAGCAGGGCAAGCCATTTCAGGAGTGCTGCCGTGCCGAAGAAATACAGCCCCCGCCCGTAGGCTTTCACGCTCGTGAAAAACCGCCGTCTGCGGCTTTCCAGTCCGAGACGGCAGGAAAACCAGCTCCACGCCCCGCACGTGACGGGAAGCAGCACCGTGAAACTCACCAAGCTCCACAACAGCCCGAACAGCACCCACAGCCCGTTCTCCCCGAAGAACAGCGCTTTCGGCGACATTCTCCCGGAGGTGATCAGCACGCCCGCTATCACAGCCGGAAACAGCCGCATCACCGCCCACACCAGCGGCGGCAGTAAGGCAGCCCCCAGTGCAGGGCGGTAGTAGCCTTTCAAAGATGTGCGGGCAAAGGTATGCAGCTCCCGGAAATACACGGCAAGTCCCTCCTGTTCTGTTATGTATAGGCAACAACGCACAAAGATTGTGCGTCAGATGCGCTGACAGATTTTTCGTCAGCTTGTGCAGAAACGACGCAGGAATACTTTGTGTATTGCAAGGAGTTTATGCGCAAGATGACGGAAAATATGTAAGCAGATGACGTACAAAGCCGTCAGGCGGTCTTTGTGCGGTGTTGCCTAAAGGATCTATCCCAGTGAATACGGTGTCATGCCTAAGATCTCGAACGCCTGCGCCTGCTGCCACATCTGCGCCGTGAACAGCAGCTCAAAGCCCTCTCCCGGTTCGCAGCGGAGTTCCTTTGCCGGAATTTTCGGCAGCCCGAAACAGGCAAGCATATTGCTGATGACACCTGCGTGCGTGATAACCGCACAGTGTGCAAAGTCGTTCTCCATCATGTCCATCAGGATACGGTTGAGCGCCCGGTAGGTGCGGATGCACAGTTCCTCGGCACTCTCGCCCTCCGGCGGACGGACTTCCGGCGAACCGCCTTTCAGCCATGTCCGGTAGTCCTCCCGCCCGATCAGATCGATCGCAGATTTCCCCTCGAAGATGCCGAGATTCAGCTCCCGCAGATCTTCCGCAAGGTACAGCGGCACATCCGGAAACAGGATCTCCGCCGTTTCCGTGCAGCGCAGCAGGGGGCTGCTGTATACACGCTGTACTCTTGGATACTGGTAGCAGTCCGCCTTTCCGGCAAGCTCTGCACCGCCTTCCCCGGTCAGCGGGTAATCTGTACTGCCGATGTAAATGCCTTCCTCATTTGCCTTGGTTCTGCCGTGGCGGAACACGCTCAGATGATAGCCTTTCATATACTTATCCTCCCATTTTTGGATTCAATTATACACGGATGCTGTAAAAATGCACAAAGTCCTTGTCGCTTTTTTGTCACTGTTGTTTTTTTTCACAACTTTTCGGAAGAATTCGTGCCGTAATTCCACAAATCGCACTCTTTACTTTCTGTATAATTTGTATTATAATAATAAATGCGGACTGTGCCCGGCACTGTCCAGATCACGGAAAGGAGCTGACAACTGTATGAATTCCGACTTCCCCCGCATCATTGCGCTCCAGCGCAAAGAACGGCAGATCAGCCAGAAACAGGCTGCCGCAGACCTTGGCATCTCACAGGCTCTGCTGTCGCACTATGAGAAGGGCATCCGTGAATGCGGTCTGGATTTCCTCGTGAAAATTGCGGATTATTATGGCGTTTCCTGCGACTACCTACTCGGCAGAACACCCGAACCGGAGGGTCGCACGATCTCCATTGAGGACATTCCCGACGATGACGGCAACAACAGTATGCCAAGCCCGGAGGTCGTTGCCTTTAACAGAAAGATCATCAACAACTCCATCAGTATGCTGTTCTCCCTCGCACAGAAGGCAAACAGCATCACCCTCATCAAGGAGATCTCCTCCTACCTCATGCTGAACGTCTACAAACTGTTCCGCATCGTCTACAATGCCAACCCCCGCAATGACCAGAAACTCTTTTCAGTGCCCAAGGTGGTTGCCAATGATGATGCCAGTGCTATCGTCAGCATGAATGAAGCCAACATCAAGGCGGCTTCGAGCGGGATCCCTATCGGGGAAAATGACTGCGTGAAAGATCCGGATGTGCTCTACCTCACCACTGCCATTCTGTCCCAGACTTACCCGGAATATTCCTCTTCCCTGCTGAATCTTGTCAAGATCAGCGAGGACAGCATCCACAAAAAGCGCAATGCATAAAACAGGATGCTACTATAGTATACCACATTTTCCGGAAAAAGAAAAGCCCTTTCCGGAAATTTAAGCAAAAACAGGGCGAACAAGGAATGCAATTATATAGTAGAAGGAGCGATTCTATGCGAAGACTACATGGCGTAAGGCTTCCCCACTACAAGCAGACATCGGATATGCCTTTTGAGACACTTCCACTTCCGGAAAAGGTCGTCATCCCCATGTCCATGCATATGGGAAAGCCCTGCACCCCCACAGTGAAGCCGAAACAGACCGTTGCGGTCGGGGAGTGTATCGGCACGAGCGATGCCCCCTTTTCGGCGGACATCCATGCAAGCGTTTCGGGGACGGTACAGGCGGTCACCGATCTCCGGCTGATGAACGGCACCGTCTGCAAGGCGGTAGAGATCGAGCCGGACGGCTTGCAGACACCCTTTGCGGGGCTGACCGTTCCGGCATATGGCAGCCGGGAGGAATTTCTGACGGCACTCCGGCGATCCGGCGGTGTCGGCATGGGCGGCGCAGGTCTGCCGACCCACATCAAGCTGAACCCCCCGAAGAAGATCGACTTTCTCCTCATCAACGCTGCCGAATGCGAACCGTACATCACCGCAGACGACCGCACCATGCAGGAGAAGCCCCTCACCATTCTCAAGGGCATCCGCCGCATCATGCAGGTACTGGACATTCCGGAATGCGCTATCGGTGTGGAGGAAAACAAGCCCGATGCCATGAAGATCATCAGCGAAGCCGCTGAAAAAGACCCGGCGATCACCCTTGTGCCGCTGCCGCCTGTCTATCCGCAGGGTGCAGAAAAGGTGCTGATCTACCACATCACCGGGCGCACGGTAGAGGAGGGGAAACTCCCTGCCGACTGCGGCGTGATCGTCATGAACGTGTCCAGTATCGCTTTCGTGGAGGAATATTTTTCCACAGGTATGCCGCTTGTCAACCGGGGACTGACCGTGGACGGCGACTGCATCGGCAAGCGGTGCAGCCTGAATGTTCCCATCGGTACGCCGATCCGGAATGTGCTCGACTATGCGCAGTGCGACTATGAAAAGCTTGACCGGCTCATCAGCGGCGGTCCGATGATGGGACAGTGTCTGCCCGGAACGGATTACCCCGTGACCAAAACCATGAACGCCGTGCTTGCGCTTTCCGAAGCTGAAAAACGGCGCACCACTGCCTGCATCCGCTGCGGGCGGTGCATTCAGGCGTGTCCGCACAGGCTCATGCCGACGGAACTGGAAAAGGCGTATCAGAAACGGGACGTGGCACGGCTGGAGGAACTCAAGCTCCAGCTCTGTATGCTGTGCAGGTGCTGCTCTTATGTATGCCCTGCCAACCGTCCTTTAGCGGAAACGAATGGACTGGCAAAGGCATTTGTCCGGCAGCAGAAGGAGGCGGCAAAATGAAATTACTGCGTGTAACTCCGTCCCCCCACATCCGGGACAATATGACGACCCAGAAGATCATGCTCTGCGTGATCGCCGCACTCGTTCCCTCTGCCGTTGCGGCAGTCATCCATTTCGGGTGGCTGGCATTGCTGATGATGGTGTTCTGCGTGGTGTGCAGCGTGGCATTTGAGGGCTTGTGCCGCATTATCATGAAGCGGGAACAGACGATACGGGACGGCAGTGCTGCCCTGACGGGCTTGCTGCTTGCCATGAATCTGCCGGTCACGCTGCCCCTCTGGGAGGCTGCACTTGGCTGCTTCATTGCGATCGTCGTCGTCAAGCAGCTGTTCGGCGGACTGGGGCAGAATTTCGCCAATCCTGCCATTGCCGCAAGAATTATTCTCATGCTCTCCCTGACGGGGGACATGACAAACTGGATCCAGCCACGCACGGCGGTTTCTGATTTTTCCTATGATGCCGTTTCCTCGGCAACGCCCCTTGTTTCCGGGACTGCCAATATCATGGATCTGTTCTGGGGCAGCACGGGCGGCTGTCTGGGGGAGACCTGTGCGGCGGCACTGCTGTTCGGGGGCATTTTCCTGATCGGCATGGGCATCATCTCACCGGTGACACCCTTTGCCTACATAGGCACAATGGCAGTCTGCACGCTGATCTATTCGGGCGGGGATGTGCATTTTATGCTCTATCATCTGCTCGCAGGCGGTCTGATGCTCGGTGCGTTCTTCATGGCGACCGACTATGTCACGACCCCGATCACGTGGCAGGGCAAGCTGATCTTCGGCGTGGGGTGCGGCATTCTGACGTTCCTCATCCGTGCCTTCGGGAATTATCCGGAGGGTGTGAGCTTCTCCATCCTGCTCATGAACATCCTCACGCCCTATATTGATAAATTCACGATGACAAAGCCTTTCGGCGGCATCAGAAAGGCAGGGAGCAAGGCATGAAAAAAGAAAACATCCTGCCCGGTGTCGTTCTGACACTGGTGTGCGCTATCGTCTGCGGACTGTTGGCGGTCGTCAATGCACTGACCTATGACAAGATCGCCGAAGCAGAGGCTAACAAGGTGCAGAAAAGCCTTGTCGCCGTATTCGGGGAGGACACCTACACCGAGACGGGAGCTTCCTTTGAGGGCGTGACGGCAGTCTATTCCAGTTCGGGCGGACTGACGATCTACGACATCACCGCTGACGGCTACAGCAAGGGCGGTATCCGTGCGCTCATCGGCATTGATGCGGACGGTGCGGTCGCAGGTGTGGGTATCGTTTCCTGCGGGGAGACTGCCGGTGTCGGCACGAAGATCACAGCCGCTGACTATCTGGCACAATTCACCGGTGCGAAAGACCAAAGCGGCTACCCGGACATCATTTCGAGGGCGACTTTCTCCTCGAACGGTCTGCGCAAAGCCGTTGACCTTGCCCTGCAATGCGAAAAGGAGGGACAGTAATGGCAAAGAACAACAGCTATCTGCATGAATTTACCAAAGGACTGCTGAAAGAGAATCCCACGCTCGTGGGCTTGCTCGGTATGTGCCCGACACTGGCTGTCACCTCACAGGCATTCAATGCGCTCGGCATGGGGCTGGCGACTCTGTTCGTACTGGTCGGCTCGAACCTGATGATCTCGCTCCTGCGCAAGGTGATCCCGGCAACGGTCAAGCTGCCGTGCTATATCGTCATCATTGCGGGCTTTGTGACGATCGTGGACTTCCTGCTGCACGGCTTTGTGCCGGAGCTGCATGAGAATTTAGGCACGTTCCTGTCGCTCATCACGGTCAACTGCATCATTCTCGGACGTGCGGAAATGTTCGCCTCCAAAAACAAGCCGCTGCCGTCCGTGCTGGACGGTCTGGGCATGGGGCTTGGCTTTACGCTGTCGCTCCTGTGCATCGGCACGATACGGGAAATTTTCGGCGCAGGTTCGTGGATGGCAGGGACACCCATTGCTATCATTTTCCCGGAAAGCTTCCCGAAGCTGAGTATTTTCACCTCGACGGCAGGCGGCTTTCTGACACTGGGGCTGCTGGTCGCACTTGCCGGTATCCTCACGAAGAAAAAGCCCCCGGCTGAGATCGCCTGCGGCGGCTGTCCTATGGCAGGACACTGTGCAGGCTGCACTTCCGCTGACAGAAAGGAGGAGCAGGCATGAATCTGTTTCAGTCATTGATCACGACCATGCTGGCAGCGGTGCTGACGGACAACTATGTGCTGTCCCGTTCTATCGGTATTTGCCCGTTCCTCGGCGTGTCCAAAAAGCTCTCGTCCAGTCTGGGCATGGGGGCTGCGGTCATTTTCGTCATGGGCTGTGCTGCGGCAGCGACTTACCCGATCTATCAGCTCTTAGCGATGCTCGGACTGGAATATTTGCAGACGGTGGCTTTCATCCTCATCATTGCGCTGTTCGTGCAGCTTGTGGAGATCGTCATGAAGAAGCTGCTCCCGCCCCTGTACAAGGCGCTCGGCGTGTATCTGCCGCTGATCACGACAAACTGCGCCGTGCTGAATGTCACGCTCAACAACATCGACGACGGCTACAGCTATGGCATGGCGGTCTGGAATGCGGTCTGCGTGGGCATTGGCTTTACGGTGGCACTGGTCATTTTCTCCGGCGTGCGCAGCAAGATCGAGGCTGCGGACATTCCGGAGACGTTCAAAGGCATTCCGGCAACGCTGGTGGCTGCGGCACTGGTGTCCGTCAGCTTTACTGCCTTTTCCGGCATGATTTAAGGAGGGCAGCATGAACATACTGATACCTGTTTTATTATTTGCGGGCATGGGACTGATCGCCGGCATTCTGCTGACGGTGGCTTCCGTGTTCTTCCGGGTCGAGACTGACCCGACGCAGGAGAAGATCGCCGAAGTCCTGCCGGGTGCGAACTGCGGCGGATGCGGCTTTGCGGGCTGTGCGGACTATGCGGAAGCGATCGCCTCCGGCAGGGCAGAACCGAACCTCTGCAAGCCCGGCGGTGCGGATACGGCTGTCAAGATCGGCGAGATCCTCGGCAAAGCTGTTTCCGTCAGCGAACCGGAAGTCATGGTCGTCCATTGCAGCGGCGACTGTAAATCCTCAAGGGCGTTCTTTGATTTCGGGGGCATTACCACTTGTGCGGGTGCAAAGGCTTGCTACGGCGGCACAGGGCTGTGCAGCTTCGGGTGTCTGGGGCTTGGCGACTGTGCGGCAGTCTGCGAGGAAAATGCTATCTGCATTCAGGACGGGCTGGCACGGGTCATTCCCGAACGCTGTGCTGCTTGCGGCAAATGTGCTAAAGTCTGCCCGAATGGACTGCTCTCCCTCCGACCGAAGAACAAGACCATTGCCGTCACCTGCTCGTCCCGTGACAGCGGCAAGGCGACAAAAGCTGCCTGTGACAAGGGCTGTATCGGCTGCAAACTCTGCGAAAAGAAATGCCCGGAGGGGGCAATTACCGTGCAGAATTTTCATGCCGTCATCGATTACAGCAAATGCACCGGCTGCGGCACGTGTGCTTCTGCCTGTCCGACAAAGGCAGTGCATCCCCTGTAACCAAAACAAAGGAGCATCCAGCCGGGTGCTCCTCCTGTTTTTTCCCCGGAAGGGGGGACTTGTATTACTTTCATACTATTTGACGATGCAGCAGGGAAAAATTGCGGGTTGAAATTGTAAAATTTTTAGGAATCCACCACGACCGCTGCCCATTGTTCTGTCTCCGCCTGATAAACTGCCCATAGCTTGTCGTTGAAATAGAGCTGTACTTCCTGTTCCGCTTCATTCCACACCAAAGAGAGCTGCTCGTGAAAGGGCAGATTTTTCGCATGGACGGGGATCTTCCAGTGTCTGGAGAGAACGCCCTTAATGATCGGCTCATCGATGCGCATAGCTGCCGAACCGGGTGTGGAAACGAGCGTGAATGTCATGGTTTTTTCCATGCCGGGGAGCTGTGTGACAACGGATTCCGGCTCCTGCACCCGGCAGATGCCCCATGTGAAAATACCCATCCACACACTGATGATCATGATCAGCATGGCAAGGGTATTCTTCCGCACGGCAAACAGTGTCACCATTAACAGCAGACAGCTTGCTGTCAGGCAGCCAAGTGTCAGGCTGTAAGGCGGCAGCAGATAGCCGATGCCGATGCCTGCCTGTTCTGCTACGACAAAATCTACGCCCAACAGCACCATACAAACGGCAGCCGCCAGACAGTAACGTCCGAAGCGCTGCGCCTTGCGTTCGTCCTCGGCTTCGAGTTCTTCTTCCGTCAGTTCCTCCGCCTGTTCTTCCTGCTCTGTCTGCACCGGCATATGTGTCACCCCTTTGCGTGTATCTTATATTCAGCATACCATAAAAAGGGGCAAAAGTCAAGTATTTCCGGAAACAACAATGGATAACATGGATTTTGTGAAAACATTACGACCTTTGCTCGATTGTTACTTAAACTTTCCTGATAGCAGCCGACCTTTGCCGCCAACCTAAACCGCACTTACATTCGAGCAAGCCGACCTTTGCGCCGAAGGCGCATTGGGAGGCACCACGGGTGCAGCGTCACGCTGCAAAAAAGGGGTCGGATGCGAACATCCGACCAGAATAGAAAGGGTATTATGAAGAAAAGCGTATTCAAAACCTCCCCGCAGCGACCAGAAACTTTACCCGACTGGCAAAGTATATTCTTGCACACCAGTGCTGCCCGGAGGTGGAGCTTGCCGGCGGCTTACGCCGCCAAAACAGAAGATGATGATTAGGAAGAAAGCTAAACAAATATCCATGCCGGGAGTACCCCGCTCCCTGACAGGATGTTAAGGAATAGTTTCACGATTCCTATATCCTGATATATATTTTAACAAATTGTTCAATTTCCCGCAACCCCAAAAATGCAGAAAAGGTGGACAATTTGCAGATTTACAGCCCAAAAAAGATTTTTATAGAAATTGCCAAAAAACGAAAACGTTTTCTGTTGATTTTTAGTGTCTATGACTAAATTCCCGGTTTCGGTTGATTTCGACAAGGCATTGTGCTATAATTAGGGTATATTCTCCGCTATGCAGAAAGGAAATCAGTATGACCGCAGCGATCAAGAATTTCTGGCTGCTTCTGAAAAAGCACCAGTTTCTGTTTGAAGAACTCGTCAAACGGGATTTCAAGAAGAAATACAAGCGTACCATCCTCGGTATGCTCTGGAGTTTGCTCTCCCCGATGTTTCAGCTGCTCATCATGAGCATTGTCTTTACGCAGTTTTTCGGGCGGGACAAGCCGCACTACACGATCTACCTGTTTGCCGGGAATCTGACCTACTCGTTTTTCCGGGATTCTACCTATGGGGGGATGAATTCGCTGATGTCGAATGCGGGCATCATCACGAAGATCAATCTTCCCAAATATATGTTCCTCCTCTCGAAGAATGTCGCCTCGCTCATCAATTTCGGGCTGACGTTGGTGATCTTCATGATATTCGTGGCAGTGGACGGGATCGCCTTTTCGTTCCGGTTCCTGATGCTGCTGTACCCGATTTTCTGGCTGATCGTGTTCAATATCGGGGCAGGCTTTATCCTGTCGGCGCTGTTTGTGCTGTTCAAGGATATTCAGTATCTGTACGATATTTTCACCTTGATGCTGATGTATCTGTCGGCGATTTTTTACTACGTGGACGTTTACCCGGAATATGCGCAGCGGCTGTTCTACCTCAATCCGCTGTACGTGTATATCACCTATTTCCGGCACATTGTCATTGACGGCTATATACCGGGGTGGGGGACACATTTGCTGTGTGCGGTGTACGGCATCGGCGCACTGACGATCGGGGCATGGATCTACAAGAAGAATAACTACAAATTCCTGTACTATATGTAAGGGGGCGGACAAGTTGCTGACAATTGAATTGCAGGATGTGTCCGTTTCCTACGTGGTGGGCGATTTTTCTACGGTCGGTCTGAAAGACATCCTCATCCAGCGCCTGAAAGGGACATACAAGGAAAAGACCTTTACTGCTGTGAAGCACGTTTCTTTCGCTCTGGAAAAGGGCGAACTGCTCGGTATCGTGGGCGCAAACGGGGCAGGCAAGTCCACGCTGCTCAAGGTCATTTCCGGCATCATGCGCCCGACAGAGGGCAACATGGCGGTAAGAGGTTCGATCGCTTCCCTGCTCGAACTGGGTACGGGGTTTGACGGTGATCTGACGGTCAAGGAAAATACGTTCCTGCGGGGTGCAATGCTTGGCTACACAAGGGACTTCATGAACCGCACCTATAAGGACATCATCGCCTTTGCGGAGCTCGAAGAATTTGAGGACAGGCTGTTCTCGCATCTCTCGTCCGGCATGAAATCCCGGCTTGCGTTTTCGATCGCCTGTCTGGTGAACCCGGACATTCTCATTTTGGATGAAGTGCTGTCGGTCGGGGACGGTGCATTCAAGAAAAAAAGCGAAAACAAAATGCTGGAGATCATTCAGGGCGGGGCGACGACTTTGCTCGTGTCGCATTCCCTCGATCAGATACGCCGTCTGGCGACCAAAGTCCTCTGGTTGGACAGAGGGGAGCAAGTCGCTTTCGGGGAGACGAAAGAGATCTGCGACCGCTATCAGGCGTTTTTGAACCAAAACCTGCTAAGAAAAATCAATAGGCAAAACAACCAAAGATGAAAGCGACAGTTTGTTGAAAATGCTGATGTTATGC
>CANRFM010000033.1 GCA_947629905.1 uncultured Clostridia bacterium | reverse complement strand
AACACCTTCATTGCCATGTGATTTTCAATAACACCAATCTGTATAACGGTCTGAGTTTCACCACCGAGCATAATCAAGGCAGGAAGTCGGAAAGAGCATGGGCAGAATTGCGAGAAATTTCAGACGAGATTTGTGCTGAACATGGTTTGTCTCTTATTGAACCAAAAGGAAAAGGTGTTTCGTACTTCGAGCGTGATATGCAGAAAGAGGGCAAGTCGTGGAAAGATAAGCTCCGCCAATTGCTTGACGAGATTATTTCTTACAGTAAAAGTTTTGAAGATTTCTTTCAGAGGTGTACTGAATGTGGCATTGAATATGTTTACACGCCACGCAATAAAGTCAAGCTGAAATTTCGTTTGAAAGATGAGGGACAACAGCGATTTACAAGAGCCGAAACGTTGAGCGAAAATTATACTCCAGAACGCATTGCAGAACAGATAACAGAGATACAAAAATCGCATAATGTTGCGGAGAGCAAAACACCCGAAAAGACCGCCACACAATCCAATTCCGAATATGTTTATACGCCACTTACTGATGAAGAATTTTTCAAGGCATTCGGCGTACATCTTGACGAAGTGAACGAGCCTGAATCAACCGAAAGTCAACCGCCTGAAAAGAAAGATGATGTATGGTCAGAAATTCGGGATATGCGTAATTCCGATACGATAATCGCCAACCTTGAATCAGGCGGCATTATCTCGCTTGATGATTTAAGGAGTTTTTTCTGGAATTGCCGTCACCCCGATGACCACACGGACGAGCTTACCGAGCTGAACAACAGAATTAAGGCTATCGACAAACTTATCAAAATGTTGAAACAGCGTTCTAAACACTCCGCTATATACAAAGAATATCAGGAGCGTTTGGCATTCACGCAAAAGGGTTTTCGCAAAAAGAATGCTGCCGAAATCGACAGCTACGAGCAAGCTGATAAGTACATCAGGGAGCATATTAAGGCTTATTATGTGGACGGAAAAGCACCCAAGAGGAGCGTGCTGGAGCAAATGCTCATTGAGCTGAAAAACAAATACAATGCCCTCTTGCCCGAACATAATGCGTTCGTAAAACGGCAGGAAATGGCATCGCAGTATGCAAAACAGGTGCGGCAATATCTGGATGCCAAGCGACAGCAGGAGCGTAACAGGCAATATCAGGAGAGAAAACGCAATCAACAGAGAAAAAATACGCTTGAATAAGAAAGGAGCTTTTATGAGCAAAATAGGCTATATTCGTGTTTCTACGGAACATCAGGAAACCGCCCATCAGCAGGAGATTATGTGCGGTTATCAGGTTGACCGCATATTTCCCGAGAAGTTTTCAGGGGCGAACAAAGACCGTCCACAGCTTAAGGCTATGCTTGAGTATGTGCGTGAGGGTGATACGCTCTACATTGAGAGTATCAGCCGTTTAGGGCGTTCCACAAAAGATTTGCTGAACATCATTGACACACTCAACAAAAAAGGCGTGAATTTCATCAGCCATAAGGAGAAAATCGACGCCAACACTCCTACGGGGAAATTCGTGTTGACCGTGTTTGATGCTCTCTCCCAGTTAGAGCGTGAGCATATCAAACGACAACAGCATGAGGGCATTGAGATTGCCAAAGCACAGGGCAAATACAAGGGTAGAAAGCCAATTGAGATTGATTGGGACAAGTTTTCAAGGCTATATGGGGAATGGAAGTCCAAAAACATCACAGGACGTGATTTTATGCGGAAAATGGACTTGTCGGCTAATACATTTTATCGCCGTGTGCGTGAATATGAAATTCAGAACGGTATTGCCGAGCCGACTTCAGCTTAACATCCCTCTCAAATGAACGAGAAAGCCCCATAGAGCCGTCCAAGCCTACGGAACGAAATATACCGCTAAAAAGAAAAAAACCTCAGAAACGCTTACAGAGCGTTTCTGAGAGCTCATGATTATTCACTTCAATGAGATTTCTTAGTTTCATCCAACAGACAAACTTCGTAGATATATTCCTGATTTTTATTATCTTTAGCATAAACTTCTACATATGGTGAATTTTCAAATGCTGTGATGTTGTAAGCGGGTTTGTCGTACGCCAAAACTTCATAAGTAAAATCTATCAAATCAATTATAACTGGTTCATTTTTTTCATTGCAAAAATATACTTGTGCTCCATTACAGGACAAATGAGAAGTGTTATTAATTTTTATATCCTCTAAAATATGACAGGAACTATCATAGTATCCTATTTCGTTAGAAAAGGTTGTGAAGAACAGAATATTATTGCAGATGTATATTTGATGACAATATGGGATATCTATCTGCTCAGTTGAGTTTTCAGAAATATTATAAGAATATACTCTGTTTTGCAAATCTGCATAGTATATAATCCCTCTCTGATATGCGATGCAGTCGGTTGAAATCTGGCTTTTTATAATTTGTTTATTCTTTTTGTTGACATAATCGATAAGATTTATGCCATTGCTATCCACAACAAAGATAAAATTACAATCTACCCAAAATGACAGAATATCCTCACGGATATAGGTGTCGTACTCTACATTTTCAATATTAATGTCGGTAATCAGCCCTAAATATTTGGTTGACTTCTGCTGATTACGCTGACCTCTTCGCTCTTTGTAGATGCAATCTTCATGAAAATTTTGTTTGTCAATTCTCCAATAATAAATGTCTCCATAGTCCAAATCACGTTGAATATAATAAATATAATCCTCATCTACATACCAATCAATGATGGATTCAAAAGTGCTACTCTGTTTCGTCACATCTCGTAATAATGGAAAACTATCGGATCCATCATGTTTCATTGCTTGAATATTTGGATGATTTGTATAGATATAATTTTCATCACTAAATCCCATGCCATTACTATATGTTGAATTGTATTTAATTAACTTTTCGTTCAAAGAAACGTTAATCGGATATATTACAATGAAATTTGTAATGATACTGGCTAACGCAATATAGGAAGCTCTTTTCCGCAGACCACGCTGTGATACATTTCTGGTATAAAAGTGCAGCATTATCATATATAGAATCCCAATTACATATATAAGAACAGAAAGTACTATGATAAAATGTATGGTTTTTATTCCATCGAAAGGCTCTGAAATAAGCATCATGCCATCTGTATCTACATAATCAGCATTTCCTTTGAAATAGCCATTACCAATCATTAAACCGAGAGGCTGAAAATAATAAGGTTTTGTATTATGATTCCACAGTGCATAGGGAATCCCTATTATTCCACCGCAAATTGTAACCGATAACCAAATTTTTCTGGTTAAAACAATGAGTAAGGTAATTTCTTCTGTAAACAGTAAATAGCCTAAGATTTTGGAAATCCATATTAGAAACATAGTGCTGCCAATACTTAATTGAAAAGGGGACTCTCTAAAAGAAATTAAACTTTGTAAAGGGGCTGATGGTAAAGGCAACCCATATTTCCAATCAAAATAAAAATATTCTACTATAACATAATTTGGCAATAAAGTCAACCAGGAATGCAGCTGGACGATATACCGTCTTGCCAAACGATAAGCATAGCCGCATTTACTTTGTATCCTGAGTAAATGCGGTTTTTATTCGCCCTGACTTCGATCTATCAGGATCCCACTATTTGCCAAATTGTGGAGATCCTGCAGATCACATACGGCGAAACGGCAGTTTCGTCGTATCGGGCAAACCAGAGCAGGCATTTCTTAAATGCTTTTTAATCAGAAAGTACTTGATTTTTTCCGGCATATCGTGTATACTATTAGATAAGGAAACCTGTCCTGCTCCATTACATACAGAAATGAGGATTTGACTTGAAGCTGCTTACAATCGCAGTTCCCTGCTACAATTCAGCAGACTACATGGAACACTGTATCAATACCCTCCTGACCGGCGGGTCAGAGGTGGAAATCATCATTGTCGATGACGGTTCGTTCCGGGACAACACGGCTGAAATTGCCGACCGCTATGCAGCGGAGTCCCCGGACATTGTCAGAGTGATCCATCAGGAAAACGGCGGGCACGGCTCTGCCGTCAATACCGGACTTACCCACGCAGAGGGCTTGTATTTCAAGGTCGTGGATTCCGATGACTGGGTCAATGAGGAAGCCTACCGGAAAGTTCTGGACACACTGCGCACGTTCGCACAGCAGGAACAGCCCGTGGATATGCTCATTGCCAACTACACCTACGAACACACCAACGAGGGCACATCACGCACCCTCGATTACCGGGGCAGAATGCCGGAGGACCGGGTGTTCGGGTGGGAAGAACTGGGTCATTTCCGCCCCGATCAGCATATTCTCATGCATTCGGTCATTTTCCGGACGGCACTGCTGCACGAAAGCTGCCTGCACCTGCCGGAGCACTGCTTCTACGTGGATAATATCTTCGTCTACCAGCCCCTGCCGCTTGTGAAAACGCTGTACTACCTGGATGTGGACTTCTACCGCTACTTCATCGGCAGAAGCGACCAGTCCGTCAACGAGGAAGTCATGATCGGACGGGTAGACCAGCAGCTGAAGATCACCTACTTTATGCTCCGGCTCGGCAACCCCATGCAGATGCAGCTCCCGAAACGGTTACAGGACTATATGCTGCACTACCTGTCGATGATGATCCTGATCTCCTCCGTGTTCCTCGTACTCAGCCGTAAAGAGGAGAACGAGGAAAAACGCCGCAAGCTCTGGCGGGACATCCAGAGCATTGATCCTATCCTGTACCGGCAGCTTCGCTACAGGCACATCTGCGGCTTTGCAGATATGCCGATCATCCGGCGGCGGCACATTCTCGGCAACGGTTACCGGCTTGCCAAAAAGCTGTACAAATTCAATTAGAACATAGCCCCCTTTGCCGCCGGCAAGAGGGGGCTTTGTGCCGGACAAATAAAAACAGCAGCACTCCTCAGCGGAATGCTGCTGCTTTTCTTAAGATTTGTCTTACTTGTTCACAGCCTCTTTCAGGGTCTTACCAGCCTTGAATGCCGGAGCCTTGCAAGCCGGAACAGGCTGCATCTCATGGGTGCGGGGGTTCTTGCACATCTTAGCAGCGTGCTCACGCACCTCGAAAGAGCCAAAGCCGGTCAATGTTACCTTATCGCCCGAAACAAGTGCTTCCTTGATGCTCTCGAAAACAGCATCTACATATACAGCAGCATCTTTCTTGGACTTGCCGGTCTTTTCAGCAACAACTTGGATCAAATCAGCCTTTTTCATACAAACTTCCTCCAGTAAAAAAATAGAATATACTTGTATTATATCCGATTCATGCCGATTTGTCAAGGTTTTTTATAAAAATTGGCATTTCCACAGATTTTTCGGCGTATTACACGGCAATTTTAGATAATATCATGTAAAAATGCCTGTACAATGGGCAATCTGTCAGGCTTCCCCGCCGCTGTTCTTCTCGTCCGACGGAACGTAAAGCCCCTTCTCCCGCAGACGGGTGAACACGATGTCATACCCCACATTCGACGTGCGGTTGACACGGCTGATGGTAGCAGTGCTGGCACTGGTGGAAGCAACGATGTCGCTGTAGACCTTGTGTTCCCGGAGCATCTTGGCAACCTGCAAGCGCTGTGACAGGGTCTGCAATTCCAGCACGGTACACAGATCATCAAAGAACGCACTGCACTCCTCCTTGGTTTCCAGACAGAGGATTGCCTCATACAGTTCATCGAGTGCGGAGGGCTTTTGTCTGCCTCGTTTCATAGCACGACTTCCTTTCTATGGTCTTTTTCTTATTTTACCATAGTATCGTGCAAAAGTAAATACCTTACGGGAAATTTTGTGAACATTGAACATTTGAAAAACATCCCGCACAGCCCGAAAACTGTGCGGGGTTCGTTTATTCTTCGGCGATCTCAGCGATCACATCCCGGAGCACATCCCGTCCCTCCAGTGTCACGGACGAGAACGGAATGGTATGAATATCCGCATAGCACGGTATCTCCGCCGCAAAGGCTTCCATACGCTGTGTCCGTTCGGTCTTGTTCAGCTTGTCCGCTTTGGTGAACACGATGAGGAACGGTATCTCCGCATCGATGAGCATATCCGTCATGGCGACATCCTCCGCCGAGGGGGCATGGCGCATATCGATCAGCTGCACCGCAAGCCGCAGATCTCTGTCCGCCGTCAGGTAGCCCTGAATGAGCTGTTTCAGGCGGTTCTGTTCAGCTTTTGAGGTCTTTGCATAGCCATAGCCGGGCAGATCGACCAGATAGATCTCTCCGATACTGTAGAAGTTAATGGTCGCCGTCTTGCCGGGCACAGCACTGACACGGGCAAGCGCCTTGCGCCCGGTGAGCTTGTTGATGAGCGTGGATTTTCCCACATTGGAGCGCCCGATAAAGGCAAACTCCATCCTATCCGCTGCCGGGAGCTGCGAGAGTTTCCCGCACGAAAGGGCAAATGCTGCATTCTCAAATTTCATGCTTCACCTCAGGCGCAGACAGTGGATGCCGGTTTCTGCTTCTTCTCTGTCCGGGAACGTCTGGGCTTCACCAGTGCCGCATCCAGTACCTGTGAAAGATGCTTGACGGGGATGAACTTGACCTGTTTCTTGACCACATCATCTACTTCCTCCAAGTCAGCTGTATTCCCCTCCGGGATCAGCACCGTGCGGATGCCTGCCTTAAACGCTGCCATGGATTTTTCCCGCAACCCACCGATCGGCATCACCCTGCCATGCAGCGTGATCTCGCCAGTCATGGCGACATCTGCCCGCACAGGAATACCGGAAAGCGCTGAGATCAAAGCGGTCGCCATTGTCACACCTGCGGACGGACCGTCTTTCGGGACAGCACCCTCCGGGGCATGGATGTGAATATCCTTCTTCTGGTAGAAATCCGCCGCTATGCCGTAGTCTTTTGCCACGCTCCGTGCATAGCTCACGGCAAGGCGGGCACTCTCCTGCATCACATTGCCAAGCGAACCGGTGATCTCGATTTTTCCCGTACCGTCCAGCACCAACGCTTCGAGCGGCATCAGCACACCGCCCACGGAAGTCCACGCAAGCCCGTTGACCAGTCCGACCGTGTTTTCCGTGCTCTGCGCATCGGGGAGATACTTCGGAATGCCGAGGTATTTTTGCAGATCCTGCTGCTTGATCTGAATGCGCCTGCGCTTCCCGGAAGCCACAGCCTTGGCAGCCTTGCGGCAGACGGCAGCGATCGTCCGTTCCAGCTGACGGACACCTGCCTCCTTGGTATACTGGTCGATCATGGTATAGAGTGTCTCATTGTCAAACCGGCACATAGTCTGCTGCAAACCGTGCGCCTTCAGCTGCTTGGCGACAAGATGCCGCTTGGCGATCTGAAATTTTTCCTCCCGGGTGTAACTGGTGATCTCGATGATCTCCATTCTGTCCAGCAGCGGCGCAGGAATGGTATCGAGTGTATTGGCAGTCGCCACAAAAAGCACCTGACTGAGGTCAAACGGCAGCTCTATGTAGTGATCCCGGAATGCAGCGTTCTGCTCGCTGTCCAGTACTTCGAGCATGGCTGCTGAGGGGTCGCCCTTGTAGTCATTCCCCATCTTGTCCAGCTCGTCCAGTAAGATCAGAGGGTTATTGGAATGTGCCTGCTGCAGCGCCGCAATGATACGTCCCGGCATAGCGCCGAGGTAGGTCTTGCGGTGTCCCCGGATGTCCGCTTCATCCCGCACACCGCCGAGGGATACCCGGACAAATTTCCGGTTCAATGCGGCAGCAATGGACTTGGCAATGGAAGATTTCCCGACACCGGGCGGTCCGACCAGACAAAGCACCTGCCCTTTCAGGTCTGGTTTTAGCACACGGACGGCAAGACTCTCCAAAATGCGCTCCTTGACCTTGGCAAGTCCGTAGTGACCCGCCTCCAGTGCCTCTTCCGCCTTTTGCAGGTCGCAGCTTTCCTCCGTGCGGGTATGCCACGGCAGCTCCAGCACCGTGTCGAGATAGCTTGTAATGACGTATGCCTCCTGTGAAGCAGGCGGCATCTGAGAGAGCCGGGAAGCCTCTTTCATCAGCTTTTCCGTGCATTCCTCCGACAGTTCCAGATCCATGATGCGCTGTACATAGTCGCCTTCGGATTCGTCTCCGCCGTTTTCCTCCTGTAACATCCCGGAAATGATACGCATTTGTTCCCGCAGGAAATATTCCCGCTGCCCCTCGTTCAGATTCTCCTGCGCCTGTTCGCTGATGTCCTTTTGCAGCTCCGTCACCATTGTTTCATGGCACAAAAAGCCGTAAAGCAGCTGCATCCGCTTGTACAGGCTGCTCTCCTCCAAGAGCTGCTGCTTGTCTTTGTAGTCCAGCATCATATGAAAGGCGATTTCCTCGTACACTTTCAGCGGTTCGTCCTGACACATCACGGAGATCACAAGTTCTCTCGGCATACGGGGGAACAGCTGACTGTACCGCTCAAAGGCTGTCTTGAGTGCCCGGATGAGTGCGGCCATTTCCGCTTCGCTCTGTGTCTCTTTCCTGCTGACGGGCAGGCGGCGCACATTGGCTTCCATGCATTCGCCATCGGTATGCAGGGAGCGCATTTTTGCCGGATACAGTCCCTCCACAAGCACACGCATGGCGTTCTCCTGCGTTTGGATCGCCTGTCTCAGTTCGCAGACAATGCCGACCTGAAACAGATCCGGCTCTTCCGGTTCTTCCTCAAACACATCCCGCTGTGTCACAAGGAAGAGCTTTCTGTTTGTGCAGGCAGCCTGTTCCACGGCATTCACGGATTTGTCTCTTGCCACATCAAAATGTAAAACCATATGCGGAAGCACCACCACACCCCGCAGGGGAATCATGGGCAGCATCTCCGTACCTCTTACTTTTTCCTGCATAGTATACCTCCACTCTTGTCCGATTAAAGCTGATACTCCTGTTCTTTCATTATACACCATTCCGGCACAAATTGCAAGAGGAAATTTTTTGGCTTACGTCAGCCGGGAAGCCTCACGCATGGAAGCGATCGTCATCGACAGCCAGATGATGCAGACACACAGCACGGGCAGGACACCGGTATGGAACAGAAATGCACCCAGCGTACTCAGCACCCACAGCAGCATACAAGTGTTGCTCCCCGCAACATAACCGGCATAGCCCGTCTGCCAGAGCTGAATTTTCTCCATCTCATCGCAGGAATTGACCCATTCTTTCCGGAAATGAAAGCTCAGGGACGAGCCTTTCTTTTCGGGATTGAGCTGCTTTTCGAGTGTAACAGCTTTCTGCAATGTCACCGTGAAGCAAGTCATATCTATCACCATGAGGATGCAGGGAGACAGCCCGTACAGCCCCATTTCCGACTCCAATAAAAAATAGCTGCAGCACGTAAACAGCAGATAGCACACGATCATGCTGATATTGGCAGCGACCATGGGCTTGTTGAGCTGCATTTCAATGCGGTGGATGTTCTCTTCGTTGCTGCCGTCCCAGCCAGCTGCCATGCGCTTTGCCTTGCGCAGGGGCAGCAGCATAGCAAGAATGCTGACTGCCACAAATATGCCATACACCACAAACAGTGCAATACCGATCTGTTCCGGGGTGGTCTGCGACAGGAGCGCCCCCAGATCCGTGCGCTTTGCCGATATGCCGACTATAAATCCAAGCACCGCCATTGCTACACAAAAGAGTATAAACTTCACAATGACCATTTTTTCTTTCTGTTTCATGATTCATCCTCCTCGTATGAAAAAATATCTTCTACCTTCACACCGCAGACCTTTGCAATTTTCAGTGCCAGTGTCACGGACGGCGAGTAGTCGCCCCGTTCGATCTGACTGATGGTCTGACGGGATGTGCCGACCAGTTTTCCCATTTCCTGCTGATTGACACCAAGCCGGGCACGCATTTCCTTGAGATGATTATACAGCGGCACGTTAGAATTTCCTCCTTTCCTTGTCCTGCAAAGCTAAACATGACAATCATTCTTTCCTTTCTGACAGGAATCCTTTTCAAAATGACAACTTTACTTGTCATAAACAGTATAGTAAAACCCCTGCTTCCTGTCAAGCCGGTGCTGACACTTTCTGCATTTTCAACAAGAAACAGGAGCTATCTCACGCAGTATTTGCCATGTTTACACAAAAACTGTCTGCTGCACACATTCTTCTTGCATACAGCTAAAAAACAAATCTCTGCCGTACAAAACCGGCGCTGTTATATTTCACAAGGAGATCCGTTCTTTTTTGTGCAGAATTACAGTTTTTCGCACTTCTCCCGGTAAACTGTCAGCTTTCGGCATGAAAACCTTACTTATCAGATAGAAGCGCTTAGACTTCTGCTGCCGGAGAAAACAGGTTGACAAAAGCCCGTTTTTCTTGTATAATGGAGTAGACAGAAGTCGGAAGGAGGAATCATGACGAAAAAAGAGATCATACTCCCGGTAGTATTGTGCCTTGCCTTTGCGGCGGCAGCACTTCCGGCATGTCAAAGCGTTCCCGCACAGAAAACCGCAGCGGAACTAACAGAAACCACCGAACCTACAGCTGAAGCACCTACCGAACCACCGACTGAAAAGCCAACCGAAAAACCAACTGAACCACCTACCGAACCGCCGACAGAACCACCCACCGAACCGCCTCCGCCCCCGGAGTCGGTCATGTTAGACGTACCTTTCTATACACAGCGTGGCATACTGCCGACCGGGTGTGAACTGATCAGTGCCAAAATGGTACTGGAATACTACACGGAAGAAGAAGTCCCCATCGAGGACATCATTGACAATATGGTCTTTGCCTACCCGGAAACGGTGGACGGGAAAGCCACCGGACCGCATCCGGAGGATGCCTTTATCGGCAATCCGTATGACCCGACCAGTTTCGGGTGCTTTGCGCCAGTGGTCGTGGACATGATGAATGAACTGCTGCCGGACGGCTATACGGCAGAAGATACCAGCGGCACACCGCTCGACAAACTGGCGGAGGCGTATTTGCCGAAAGGGCAGCCCGTTCTGGTCTGGGCGACCATTTCCATGCTGAACAGCTTTCCGCACCTTGGCTGGTACATAGCGGACGAGGACGGCAAACCGACCGATGAATGGTACGACTGGCGGGCAAATGAACATTGCCTTGTCATGGTAGGCTATGACAGCGATTATTATTATTTCAACGATCCGCTGAAATACGATGCCTGCTGCGCCTATAAGCGTTCCCTTGTGGAGGAACGCAACGAGGAGATCGGTGGGTACAGCATTGTGGTACAGAAAGAAGAATCATAGAGGAGGTATCTTATGTCACAGGACACAGAGATACAAGCCAATATTCAGGCAGAACTGGATGAACTCGAACGCACACAGGGCGTGAAGATCCTCCACTGCATCGAGTCCGGCAGCCGGGCATGGGGCTTCCCCTCACCGGACAGCGACTATGATGTGCGGTTCATCTATATTCGGCAGCCGGAATATTATTTGCATCTCGAACAGACACGGGATGTGATCGAGTGGAAACTGAACGATGTGTATGATATTAACGGCTGGGACGTGCAGAAGGCACTCCGCCTGCTGCACAGTTCCAACCCGACGCTCTTTGAATGGAGCAATTCGCCCGTCATCTACCGGACGACACCGGAATGGGACAAAGTCCGGGCGATTGAAAATGCTTTTTTTCTGAGCAAGTCCGGGATGTATCACTATCTGCACATGGCAAAGACCAATTACCGGGAATATCTCCGCACCGAAGAAGTCCGCCTGAAAAAATATTTCTACGTTCTGCGCCCGGTGCTTGCCTGTCAATGGATACTGGAGAAGCATTTGCCCCCGCCGATGGTATTTGCCGAACTGGCAGAAGCGGAACTTGCCCCGGAACTGCGCCCTGTTGTAGAAGCCTTATTGCAGCGGAAAATGCAGACCCCGGAACTCGGCATGGGAAAGTGCATCCCGGAACTGAATGCCTATCTGGAACAGCAGCTTGTCACCCTCAATGAAGCTGCCGCTGCACTCCCTGCCGAACCGAAACAGGGCTGGGAACTGCTGAACAACGTATTTCTGGAGCTGCTGCGGAAATGAACATTTTCTCAAAACTGCGTCACAAAAGTGCGGAACAGTTCTACCGGGTGCGGGGGCAGGCGCTGCACTGGGCGATACACAGTCTGCTGCATTTCCGGCTGCTGCTGCGGTGGGTAGTGCTTTCTGTCATCATGGGCGTGCTGCTTGGTCTGGTGGGGGCTGCGTTTGTCTTCTGCATTGGGGCAGGCACGGCATTCCGGCAGGAACACTGGTGGTGCTACCTGCTGATGCCGCTCGGCGGCGTGTTGATCGTCTGGCTCTACCGGGTCACGAACGACCGCCACGACAAGGGTACGAACATGGTCATCGCCTCTCTGCGTTCCGAAGCGCATCTGCCGGTACAGATGTCACCGTTGATCTTCATTTCGGCGATCATCACGCATTTTGTGGGCGGCAGTGCCGGACGGGAGGGCGCTGCGCTGCAGCTTGGCGGCAGTTTAGGCGATCTGTTCGGGAGGCTGATCCATCTGCGGGAAAAAGACCGCCGCACGCTGATCATGACGGGCATGAGTGCCGCCTTTTCGGCAATTTTCCGGACACCGGCGGCGGCAGTGGTCTTTGCCATGGAAGTCGGCTGCGTGGGAACGATGCAGTATGCCGGGCTTGTGCCGTGCGTGATCTCCTCACTGACGGCTTCCTATGTTGCCGAAAAATTGGGCTTTCCGCTGGCGCATTATGACGTGCAGGGCATCCCTGCCCTCACTCCGGTGACGGGCTTGAAAGGGCTGCTGCTCGGCATTTGCTGTGCGGCGATCAGCATTTTTTTCTGCATCGTCCTGCACCGGACGGAGCACTTTCTGAAACACCGTTTCCCGAACCCCTACCTGCGCATTGTTGCTGCAAGCATTCTGCTGCTCCTGCTCGGTCTGCTTTGCCGGACGGAGGCTTATTTCGGCATCGGGGCAGAGGGCATCGTGAATGCCGTTGCCGGGCAAGCGGTCTGGTACGCCTTTCTCCTGAAAACCCTGTTCACTGCCGTGACGATTGGCGGCGGCTTCAAGGGGGGAGAGATCGTGCCGTCCTTCTTTGTGGGGGCGACATTCGGATGTGTGTTCGGGCAGATGATGGGCATTTCGCCGTCCCTGTGTGCGGCAGCGGCAATGGTCGCTCTGTTCTGCGGGGTGACAAACTGTCCGCTTGCTTCTCTGCTGATCGCTGCGGAGCTGTTCGGCATGGAGAGCGTACCGTTCTGCCTGTTGGCAGTCGCCGTGAGCTATCTGCTGTCCGGCTATTTCGGGCTGTACCGGGAGCAGCGGTTCTATTCTTCCAAATTTACAGACGAACACATCCGCCATGGAACCAGAAAATAGGAGCATATCATGATACAGGGCGTTATTTTTGACATGGACGGGCTGATGCTCGATACTGAAAAACTGCTTGCGAAATACTGGATACAGGCGGCACGGGAAGCCGGGTTTCCCATGACGATGGAACACGTACTCGGCATCCGCAGCCTTGCGGCAGCATATGCAGAACCGAAACTGAAAGGCATTTTCGGGGAAAGCTTTGACTACCGGGCGATCCGTACCCGCCGCCGGGCGCTGACCGCTGCGCATTTGCAGGCGCACGGCATTGAGAAAAAGCCCGGTCTCGATACACTGCTGCACTTCCTGCGGGAGAACGGTTTCCGGACGGCAGTTGCGACAGCGACCGACCGGGAACGGGCAACTAACTACCTGAAACAGGTGGGGGTGCTGACCTATTTTGACACGCTGATCTGCGGCGATATGGTGACAAAGGGAAAGCCCGAGCCGGAGATCTATCTGACCGCCAGTCAGGCGCTCGGCTTGCCGCCTGAAAATTGCATGGCATTAGAGGATTCCCCGAATGGCATTCGCTCTGCCTATGCGGCAGGGTGCAAAGCGGTGATGATACCGGACTTGTCCGAACCGGAAGACGACCTGAAACCCCTGCTGTATGCCTGCGTGCCCGGTCTTGCGGATGTGATACCAATACTAAAAGGAGAGATCAACCATGGATGTGCCGAACAATTTTGACATACCGGGTATTAAATTTTTTGAGTGCGGAAATATTTTTTCCGGCAACAAAGGGAATTTCAATTTTCGCATTGTTCCGGACAAGGAGCGCATGATCGTGACGGTCTGGCATGGGTTCATCTGCTCGGAACTGGCAGAGCCGGAAGCACAGGCAGAATTCCCGATCTCGAAAGAGGGCGAAGCAGACATGGCAGCATGGCTGGAGCAGCAGCGTGACAGCGCAAAGGTCGGCTTGTCCGAATGATACTTTTATCTTACCTGAAACAGAGTGGATGCGCATAATAACTGCAATTTATCCACTCCCATTATAGACATATTGTTGACAAATGTAAGCATTAAATTTGGGCAGTATTCAATTCTTCAATCCAACAAAATAGCTTTTGAGTATCAATCGGTCAATTTTTTGAACTGTCCTGCCTGTGACCCGCCCCCGTCAAGTAGGCAGCGCAAAAAACAAAAATAATCTATGTATTAACCAAAAGCAGTCTGTGCAATTTGTGCAGGCTGCTTTGTAGTTAC
>CANRFM010000032.1 GCA_947629905.1 uncultured Clostridia bacterium | reverse complement strand
CAGCTCCGGCTTGCTTTCCTTCTTCGGCACTTCGAGACGAAGCACGCCATCGCCGAAGCGGGCATGGATCTCGTCCTCCGTCACGCCGTCTCCCACATAGAAGCTGCGGCTATAGGAGCCACTGAACCGTTCCCGGCGCAGGTAGCTCCCCTCCTGCTTGTCGTTGTCCTGCATGGTCTGCGCATTGATCGTCAGATAGCCCTTTCGCAGCTCCACATGGACATCCTCTTTCCGGATGCCGGGCAGGTCGATCTCCAGCAGATAGCTATTGCCGTTGTCCTTGACATCCGTTTTCATCGCACCGTTGGTGCGGGCTGCCGGAAATGGAAATTCAAAGAAATCATCGAACACATTGCGTCTGAAAATATCGGGTACAAACATCTGTATCCTCTCCCTTCCAAAAAATCAGGGAGCAGAAATTGCTTCTGCTCCCTGTTAGTATACCACAAAAACGAAAAAAATGTGCGTGACTTCCCTGCTGACATTACAAGAGCATCATTCGCTCTTTTCCAGAATTTTCTTCCGGTACAATGCCGCTGCCTGTTCCTGCTTGTTGTCGCCGAATGTATAATAGACATGATCGGCGATCTCATCCGGGAGATACTGCCGACGGACATAATGATTCAGGAAATCATGCGGGTAGAGATAATGCTGTCCCCTGACCGCCGCACCTTCGCCGTCACAATGAACATTCTGCAAATGCCGGGGAAAATCGAGCGGTCCGTACTTGTGCAGATCTGCGAATGCCGCTTTGATGGCATTGTTGGCACTGTTCGATTTGGGGGCGGTACACATCAGAATAATGGCTTCGGCAATGGGTATCTGCGCCTCCGGCATCCCAAGCGCAAGCGCATTGTCCACACATGCCTTGACGATCATCACCGTCTGCGGGTAGGCAAGCCCCACATCCTCCGAGGCGATCACCAGCAGCCGCCTTGTCAGGGAGATCAGATCCCCCGCCTCCATCAGCCTTGCTGCATAGTGAAGTGCGGCGTTCTCATCGCTCCCACGGATGGACTTCTGCAATGCCGACAGCAGGTCATAATGAGAATCCCCGTCCCGGTCATAGCGCATATTGCTGCGCTGTGTCAATGTCTTTGCAAGTGCAAGGGAGACTGCCATCCCCTGCTCTGTCGGCTCGGCAGAAAGGGCACAAAGCTCGGCGGCATTCATCGCCTTGCGGACATCGCCGCCGCTGCCCATGGCTATGTGCGCCGTCACACCCTCCTCGATCTGAAACGGCGTCTGGTACTCCTCCGCCAAAAGAGCAAATGCCCTCTGCACCGCATGTTCCATCTCTGCCGGCTCTACGGGTTTGAATTCAAACACCGTACAGCGGCTGATCACGGCATTGTAGACCGCAAAATACGGATTCTCCGTGGTAGATGCGATCAGCGTGATGTCCCCATGTTCGATATAGGACAGCAGCGACTGCTGCTGTTTTTTGTTCAGATACTGGATCTCATCAAGATATAGCAGGATCCCGTTCACGCCCGCAAACGTCCCTACATCCGCAATGACGGATTTGATGTCAGCCACGCCTGCCTGTGTCCCGTTGAGGATATGCAGCGTCATATTGGTACGGGCAGCGATGATGCCCGCAACGGTCGTCTTTCCGATGCCGGAGGGACCGTAGAAGATCATATTGGGGATGGTACCGCTCTCTATGATACGGCGCAGCGGCTTGCCGGGTGCAAGGATATGCCGCTGCCCGACCACATCATCCAATGTGTCCGGACGGATCCTGTCAGCAAGAGGAGAGGACATGAGACGGCTCCTTTCTGGTCATTTCTTTTTTCCGTGCTGCCGCAGCACGGCATCGAACAAGGCGTCTGCATCCACTCCGGACGGCGGTGCGGATGCGGTAGGTTCCTCAGGATACTGCGCTGCGATGCGTTTGGCGGACAGTTCTGCGGCAGCCTCTTCATCCTGTCTGCGCTTCTGTATCTTCTGGGCAGCAATGGCAGCCGCCACGGCAGGTGTCAGTCCATTGCCGGTGCTGCCGCTGCGCATCCCGAAATCCGGCTCTGACAGGAACCTCCGGTACAGATCCAGATACTGCCAGAGCTTTTCCGCATCCGTCACACCGCCGTTGAACCGCTTGCGGGCAGACTTGGTCGGCAGGAGATACCGCCGGAGCGGGACAGAAATGGTGACGCTGTCAAGGTAGATCCGGAGTACATCCTGCTGCCGCAGATCACGGCCTATGATGTGGTCGGTGCGGACATCCCGGATCTCGGAGACATGAAAACGGAGCGGCTCATGGAACAATTCGGAAAATCCGAACCAGCCTGTCGCACCGTCAAATGTCAGTTCCCAGCGAAATTCCGCCCACAGGATCATGCAGCAGACAAGTGACGCCGGGACAAAGATCAGCATTTTGATCAAGCCGGATGCCCGTGCAAAAAGCAGGAACAGGAGCAGAAGGAGCGATCCCAGCACCAATGCCAGCAGGAAAAGTCTGCCGAACGTCTTCCGGGCAGTACCCCGGAGATTTTCACAGACCTGCTTGGCAAACAGTCTCTCCGCCTCTGGCTGCATGGTCAGACCAGCGATCTCATCCAACTGCATAGACGGCTCCTTTCTGCTCATGTCCTGCCGGAAAGCCAGAGCGCATTATAGACCTTATGAAATACCATCTGATTCGGAGAATAGCGATAGTCGGCGAAGATGAACACACCGTCCGCCGTAAAGAATTCATGAAGTGCAGCAGCACAGCCTGCACTCCGGCTGTCGCCGTTCTCACACTGACAGATGATGTCCAGCCCGTCACGGATGGCGGCGAAAATGAATTCCGCCAGCTCATCCGCCTCGGTGAAATACTCCTCATAGGCAAGACCATACTGCTCCAGCTCCTCGAAACGGATATCCTTGAGTACGATCTGAAACACTCGCTCTGCCCTGCCGGCATAATTGATGGGTGGACTGGTGCCACTGCCCGGCGGATCACAGAAGCTGATAACAGCCGTATGTGACGGAAACCCCCGCATGAAAAGCCGTTCCATGCTTTTGCGGGAGTGAATGGCAATGGTCATGCAAAGACCTCCGTTCCACAACTCTGATTTTCAGTATTCCTCGTATTCCTGCCGCAGCATGGAATAACATGCAAGACCGCCCCGTCCGCCGATCACACCGGCGGTATGGGAGCAGTCATCAGCCGATGGATCGGCTTATTCGTACAGCGGGAATCTCTGGCAGATCTCCGTCACGCCTGCACGGATCTCCTCTGCCTTGTTCTCAAAGTCCGTTGCACACAGGTAAATGTACTCTGCGATCTTGTCCATTTCCTCCACGCCGAGACCTCTGGTCGTGACAGCCGGCGTACCGATACGGATGCCGCTCGTGACAAAGGGCTTCTCCGAGTCATTGTGGATGGCGTTCTTGTTGACAGTGATATATACCTCATCGAGACGATGCTCCAGCTCCTTGCCGGTGATCTTGAACGGACGCAGATCGACCAGCATCAGATGGTTGTCCGTACCGCCGGATACCAGCTCGAAGCCACGCTTGATGAGTCCGTCAGCAAGTGCCTTGGCATTCTCCACGATGCGACGCTGATAGTCCCGGAACTCCGGCTGAAGTGCCTCTCCGAAGCACACTGCCTTCGCTGCGATGATGTGCATGAGGGGACCGCCCTGCGTACCCGGAAAGATGGCAGAATTGATCTTCTTTGCCAGTGCCTCGTCATTGGTTAGGATCAGACCGCCTCTCGGTCCACGCAGCGTCTTGTGTGTGGTGGTGGTGACGATATCGGCATAGGGCACCGGGTTTTCATGCTGTCCGGCAGCGACCAGACCGGCAATGTGTGCCATGTCCACCATCAGCAGTGCGCCGACAGACTTGGCGATCTCTGAGAGACGCTTGAAGTCGATGGCTCTCGGATAGGCAGAGGCTCCGGCAACGATGAGCTTCGGCTGATGTTCCTCGGCGAGTTTCTGCACGGTGTCGTAGTTGATCTGCTCGGTGGTATCGTCCAGACCATAGGAAACGAAATGGAAATACTTACCGGACAGGTTGGCAGGAGAACCGTGGGTGAGATGTCCGCCGTCCGCAAGGCTCATGCCCAGAACAGTGTCCCCCGGCTGGAGCGTTGCGACATAAACGGCAGTATTTGCCTGCGCGCCGGAATGGGGCTGTACATTGGCAAACTTTGCGCCGAACAGCTTGCAGGCACGGTCAATGGCGATCTGCTCCACGACATCCACACACTCACAGCCGCCGTAATACCGCTTGCCGGGATAGCCCTCCGCATATTTATTGGTCAGCACGCTGCCCATTGCTGCCATCACGGCGGGAGAAACGATATTTTCGGAGGCGATCAGCTCGAGATTGCGCCTCTGGCGGGCAAGCTCCTGACGCATGGCAGCACCGACCTCCGGATCGGTCTGCTCTACATAGCCGATGGTGTTGATCAGATCCTTGAACATAAAAAAACTCCTTTATTGGATGATGTACTCCGGCATCTGCCGGAGCCACGCACTGCACCGGAACCCTTTGCTCCGGAGCGTACCTAATAATATTATACACGATTTCCCCTCGGATTGCAAGAGCTTTGCGCACATTTATCACTTTTTTCTGTTTTTTTCTCAAAAAAGGGTTGACAAGTGTGATGCAATGTGATATAATGTGATTGTACAACAAGTACACTTTCAATACGAATCAGCACGGCGAAAGGAGTGATCACTTGCAGCTCGAGATCATCATCAGCACCAACACCAACCAGCCGATCTATGACCAGATCGTCTCACAGATCAAGGCAAAGGTCATGAGCGGACAGCTCACGCAGGGAGACCCCATCCCCTCTATGCGGGCACTGGCACGCTCTCTGCACATCAGCGTCATTACCGTACAGAAGGCATATGAGATCCTGCAGCGGGATGGCTTTGTGGAAACGACGGTAGGACGGGGCAGCTTTATCTCTGCGGGCGGGACGATCTTCTTTCAGGAGGAAAACCAGCGTCAGGCAGAGGAACATCTGATGCAGGCTGCCGAGATCGGCAGAAGGAGCGGCATCTCCCTTGAAAAGCTGAAAGAGATGCTGACACTATTTTATACGGAGGATGAAACATGAACATTCTGGAAGTTTCCCATGTGGAAAAGCACTACAAAAGGTTCCAGCTGCGGGATGTGGATATGGCAATGCCGCAGGGCTGCATTATGGGACTGATCGGAGAAAACGGTGCCGGTAAAAGCACACTGCTCAAGTGTATCCTCGGACTGGTACGCCGGGACGGCGGGAACATCACTTTCCGTGGTGAGGAACTGAATGCCGATACGGCACAGATGGAGGAGATCGGCGTGGTCTTTGATACCCTCCCCTTCCATGGGCAGCTCACGCCCGCACAGGTCGGCAAGCTCCACAAGGGGCTGTACAAAAACTGGGACAATGCCAGATACTTACAAAACATCAAACGCTTCGGACTGCCGGAAAAGGAGAAGATCAAGGGATTTTCCAAGGGCATGCTCATGAAGCTCGGCATTGCGGCAGCACTGTCGCACAATGCCCGCCTGCTGCTGCTCGATGAACCGACTGCCGGGCTTGACCCAATCGCAAGGGATGATCTGATGGACATTTTCCTCGAATTTGTCCAGGACGAGACGCACGGCATCCTGCTTTCCACGCACATCACGGCAGATCTGGAAAGGGTGGCGGACTATGTGACATTCCTGCATGAGGGCAGGGTGCTTTTCACCCGTCCGAAAGATGATCTGCGGGACGAATTCCGTCTGGTACACTGCGGGGAGGCGGATTTCCGCAAACTCCGGGAGGAAACGGGTGCCATCTGGCGCAAGCAGGACACGCAGTATGAGGTGCTGCTCCCGGATGGTGCGGCAGCAGCACGGCGGTATCCGGGCTGTCAGTTTGACAGACCCACCATTGATGAGATCATGCTCATGTATGTCAAAGGAGGTACAAACTCATGAAATATCTGCTCTGGAAAGATTATATGATGATGCGTTCCATGGTGTGGTTCCTTTTCATCGTCTATGTGGTGACCAGTGCCATGTCATTCCGTGAACCGGCAGGCATGTCGAGTGTAGAAGCGGTCATGGGGACTACTCTGCTGCTGAGTGCCTTTGCCTATGATGAACAATGCGACTTTATGAAATATGCCTGCATCACGTCCGTATCACGGCGGCAGTATGTAGGGGAAAAATATCTGCTCTCGCTCTGCTATTCCGTGATCGCCGCACTGCCCCCGCTCATCATTGCATGCATTTCCTCACTGTTCAACGGATGGGACAGGATCATCAACGCAGCAGTGGCAAGTGCCCTCGTTCTGGTCATCTCACAGATCCTCGGGGTCTGGGTCATCGCACTCTGCATCCGGTTCGGCTCTCAGAAAGGCAGGATCTACCTGCTGCTTTTCTACGCTGCCGTCATCCTTGTTGTCCTGCTCAATGTGGTCGCTGTCAGATACAGGCTTTTCCAAGAGAAAGCAGGAACAGAAGAGGTCGTGTTCCAGTGGTGGTACCTGTTTCCCTGCGTCGGTGCCATCCTCGCTTCCACCATCCTTATGCTGCAAAGAAGCTTTGTCTGGATGAAGAAAAAGGAATTTTGATCACATCGTTCCGTTAGCTGGGCTAACGATGGGTTGCATTTCCATGAAAAATGTGGTATACTATATGAGCAGTCCCACAAGGGCGCATGCCTTTGTGGGACACTTACAGAAAGAAAGGGAAAATCATGAAAAAAAGATTTATCTACGCAGATCATGCCGCTACGACACCGGTCTCTGATGCGGTGTTACAGGAAATGCTGCCCTACTTTCAGACACATTTCGGCAATCCCTCCAGCATCTATGCCAAGGGAAGGGAAAATGAACGTGCCATCATGGATGCCCGTGCCCGTGTGGCTGCCTGCCTCGGTGCGCAGCCCGGTGAGATCTTCTTCACCGCCGGCGGCTCGGAATCCGATAACTGGGCGATCAAAGGTACCGCCATACAGCTTGCCGCACAGGGAAAGAAGCATATCATCACCAGCGTATTTGAGCATCACGCTGTCCTGCATACCTGTGAATTTCTTGAAAAGCAGGGATTTTCAGTGACATACCTCCCTGTCAGTCCGGAGGGACTGATCGACCCGGCAGATGTGGAAAAGGCGATCTGTGAGGACACTGCACTCGTCACCATCATGTATGCCAACAACGAGATCGGCACCATCCAGCCCATTGCGGAGATCGGTGCCATCTGCAAGGCGCATGGCGTACTGTTCCATACCGATGCCGTACAGGCTGTCGGCAATGTGGAGATCGACGTCAAGGCACAGAATATCGACATGCTCTCCCTCTCCGGGCATAAGCTGCATGCGCCCAAGGGCGTGGGTGCGCTCTATGTCAGAAAGGGCATCCGCCTGCCGAATCTCATTCACGGCGGCGGTCAGGAAATGGGCAGACGTGCCGGCACGGAGAATGTGCCCGGCATCATCGGACTTGCCAAGGCAATGGAGCTTGCAACGGCGGATATCCCGGGCAAGATCGCAAAGCTCACGCCCCTGCGCAACAAGATCATCGACGGCATCCTGAAGATCGAGCAGACACGCCTCAACGGCGACAGGGAGCATCGTCTCTGCGGCAATGTCAATATCTCCATCGTGGGTGTGGAGGGCGAGAGCCTGCTGCTGATGCTTGACAACTTCGGTGTAGCTGCTTCCTCCGGTTCGGCATGTACATCCGGTTCGCTGGATCCGTCCCATGTACTGCTGTCACTGGGACTCAAACATGAGGTAGCGCACGGTTCCCTGCGCCTGAGCTTCGGTGAGGAGTTCACCGAGGAGGATGCAGACTACATCCTCAGCGTGATCCCGCAGGTGGTAGACCGGCTGCGTGCCATGTCCCCGATGTGGGAAACGATCGTCAAGGAAGGCAGAAAGCTGGTATAAGGAGGAATTTCAGTATGAATTACAGTGAAAAGGTTATGGATCATTTTACCAATCCCCGCAATGTCGGCGAGATCCCGGATGCAGACGGCATCGGTGAGGTGGGCAATGCCAAGTGCGGCGACATCATGAAGATGTATCTGAAGATCGACGGGACGACCATCACGGATGTAAAATTCAAGACATTCGGCTGTGGTGCTGCCGTTGCCACTTCCTCAATGGCAACGGAAATGATCAAGGGAAAAAGCATTGATGATGCGCTGAATCTCACCAACAAGGCTGTGATGGAGGCATTGGACGGGCTGCCGCCTGTCAAAGTACATTGCTCCGTACTGGCAGAACAGGCGATCAAGGCGGCACTGTCGGATTACTATCAGCGTCAGGGCATTGATCCTGAGCCGATCGTCGGCAAGGTGCCGGAATGTGAAGAATGTCACTAAAGGAACATTTTTGACCCCCTTCCTTTCAGGGAAGGGGGCTTTTTCGTTCATCCCCGGATGCCATGCAGGAGGCGTTCCAGTCCATCCCTGACACGGGAGGCGGGACAGGCGATATTCATCCGGAGGAAGGTCTCCCCTCCCCTGCCATACTGCACGCCGTCCGAAAGGCGCAGCCCCGTTTCCCGGCGCAGTTTCTCTGCCAGTGCGGCGGCATTGTCCGTCACAGCGATGCAGTCCAGCCAGAGCAGATAGGTCGCCTGTGACGGGACGAGCCGGATCTCCGGCAGATGCGTCTCCAAAAATGTCTGCACGAGCTGCTTGTTGCTGTACAGATAGTCTCGCAGTGCCTCCAGCCATGGGGCACCTTTGGTAAATGCTGCCACGGCTGCCTGCACGGCGAAGGCATTCGGTTCGGCGACTTCATCTGTATTCAGTCCACGCCATACCCGGTACCGCAGGCGGGCATCCGGCACATACACAGCCGCCGTCTGCAAACCGGCAAGATTAAAGCACTTTGTAGGCGCAAGGCAGATCACGCTGTGTGACCGGCAGGTTTCCGATGCGGAGGCATAGGGCACATATTCACATCCGGGGTCTGTCAGGTCACAATGGATCTCATCCGAGATCACCAGCACACCGTATTTCTCCGCCAGTTCCCCGATATGCGCAAGCGTTTCCCTGTCCCAGATCTTCCCGACCGGATTGTGCGGATCACATAGCAGCAGGAGCGTGGTCTGCGGTTCGGCAAGGGCAGCTTCCAACTGCGGAAAATCAATGTCATATACCCCGTTTTCGTACCGGAGGGGGCATTGCCGCACAGTTCTGCCATTATTCTGGATACAGTTGAAAAAAATATTGTACACCGGGGTGAGGATGACGACAGATTCTGCCGGCTGTGTCAGGCGGCGCACGCAGCTCGAAATGGCAGGAATGACTCCCGTGCAGAAATACAGTCCCGCCGGGTCGATGTGAAAGCCGTGCCTTTGCTCCCACCAGTCCACATAGGCATCGTACCATGCCTGCGGGACGGTGGAATAGCCAAATACGCCATGTTCTGCACGGGCAAGCAGTGCCTGTGTGATCTCGGGTGCCGTCCGGAGATCCATATCTGCCACCCACATGGGCAGTTCTCCGGGCGTCTCCCATTTCAGAGAATTGGTGCCGGTGCGGTCGACCGGCGTGTCAAAATCATACATGTGCAAACTCCTTTCCGGCATCGTCGGCATGGCGTTCGATCTTGTCACATTCTATCGCCGTTTCCCGTCCGGAGCCGTTGCCGTCAAGGATGAGCGTGCCGATGCTGTCCGCATGCAGTCTGCCGCTGCCGGGATCGAGGACGCTGTCGATCCTGCCGCTGACGTCTGCGTCTATCGAAGAATACTCAAAGGCAAATGTGGTATTGATGAGACGGCAGTCCCGCAGGACAAGCCCATCCACATAGCACAAGCCCTGCAGGCTCTCGATGGTGCAGCCGACCAAAGTCAGATGATGCGCATTCCAGCCGAGATATTCCCCGGAAATGAAGCTGTCGTACACGGTGACGTTTTCGGAATTCCAGAACGCATCTTTGGAGAGCAGATGCGAATTCCGGATCGTCAGGTCACGTGCGCCGTCAAAACTGTAATTCCCGGTCAGCCGCAGTCCGTCGATCTCCATCCCCGTGCAGTTCATGGCGAAATAGTCCCCTTTCGCCGTGACATTGCGCATCGTGACGTTCCGGCACTGCCAGAGCGTTTCTGCGGCATTCGTCATTGTCACATCATCGAGCAGAATGCCATCGCAGCGGCGGAACGTCTTGGGGGCTTCGATGAGCGTATGATGCAGTGCGATCTGATCGGTATACCAGATGCCCGCCCTGCCGTCAGCACAGATGCTGCAATCTTCGAGCCGGACGTCCCTGCTGTACCACAGCGGATACTTCCACCGGAACACGGAGCGGCAGACCGTCACACTCCGGCTTTCTTTCAGCGGTGATTCCCCATTTTCAAAAACACTGTCGTAAATTGCAAGGTCGTGTCCCCGGAACAGGGCACGCTCCCCGGAAAAGTATGCCTGATGCAATTCGTCCATATGCGGTTCCTCCTTTGATATGTCTATATACAGTATAGCACACTTTCCGGAAAAAAGCAAGCAGGGAGAACCTCTCCCGAGACTCTCCCCTGCTCATGTCAGCATATTCTGTTATTTTACCAGATCCCGGATGTGGGTTCGGGTTCTGTGGGGGCATCCACCGCTGTCATAGTCGGAATCGGCGGGCGTAGACTATGTGTTTATGTCAGTGTACGAAATAACTTTTAACTTTATCAGAAAATTTTTGAAATAAAGGGGCGATTTTATGAAATATGTGAATTTAGGAAAGTCCGATTTGCAAGTTTCCCGGATCTGCATGGGCTGTATGGGTTAGGGAAATAATTTGTGAAAATCTGATGAAATTTCAAAATTAAATATTGACATTGTGCCGGTTGCGATGTATACTAATTGTAATGACACAATGTCAAAACAAATTGGAGGTTTTTATTATGGGAAAAATCACACAGACCGCAGGAAGAAACGCTCTTGGCGAATTTGCGCCGGATTTTGCGCATTTCAATGATGATGTGCTTTTCGGCGAAAACTGGAATAATCAGGACATTGACCTGAAAACACGCTGCATCATTACTGTTGTTGCACTGATGTCCTCGGGCGTGACGGATTCATCGCTGAAATATCATCTTGAAAATGCAAAGACTCATGGTGTGACAAGAGCCGAAATTTCCGCAATCGTAACGCACGTTGCGTTCTACGCAGGTTGGCCTAAGGCTTGGGCGGTGTTCAACATGGCGAAAGAAGTCTGGAATGAAGATTGCACTGCCGAAACCGAAAAAGAGAAATTTCAGAAAACAATTCTCTTTCCGATTGGCGAACCGAATGATGGTTTTGCTCAATATTTCACGGGTCAGAGTTATCTTGCACCCATTTCAACAAATCAGGTCGGCATTTTCAACGTGACATTTGAGCCGAAATGCCGCAATAACTGGCATATTCACCACGCAGACAAAGGCGGCGGACAGATTCTGATCTGTGTCGGCGGACGTGGCTATTATCAGGAATGGGGCAAAGTGGCAATTGAAATGCTCCCCGGCGACTGCATTAACATTTCCGCAGGGGTGAAACACTGGCACGGTGCTGCACCGGATAGTTGGTTCTCGCACCTTGCCATTGAAGTGCCCGGTGAAAATGGTTCCAATGAATGGCTGGAAGCTGTGAGTGATGAAGAATATAACAAATTGAAATAAAATACAAGCATATCTGTTGAGGGCTTAAAAGGTTCTGTTTCGGCGGATACAGAAATTGTTGAGGGAAAATTGCTCAACGACAAACTCTCGGAAAATAAGCTGAAAAAGTGGGTGGAAAGTCTATGAAAATTGTTCTGCTTGAGGGTAGTCCGAACAGGCACGGCTCGTCCAGCACAATGTGAAAACAATTTTCTTGTTGATGATGGAACCCTTTTTCTGATAACAATTCAATTATTTATGATCCTGCCTCAACCTTTTCAGAAACAATTCCGCAATTGGTGAAAACACCTGATACTTTTTCCAGATAATATACATATTCGTTTCAAGCGTTGGTTTTATCGGGCGGAAACAAAGTCCGCTTTCTTCACTTGTGTCGACCAGATGCTCAAAAGTCAGAAGATACCCAAGCCCCTCTCTGACAAAAACAGAACCATTGTAAGCAAGGTTGACCGTTCCTACAAAATTCAGTTTGTCCATATTTTCGCCGCACCAGCGTGGAAAATCCACACGGATAGACTGCTCGGAACAGAACAGCGGCAGCCCGTATAAATCATCAAAAGTAACAAATTCTTTCTGAGCAAGAGGGCTGTCACGGCGCATCACAAGCCCCCATGTATCGCTTTCGGGGATAGATAGGTAATTGTACTTTGACAGGTTCGGCGGCTCGACAATCACAGCAAGGTCAAGAATGCCCCTGTCAAGACGTTCGGCAACAGGTTCGGTATCTCCGCTGAAAATATGAAATATAAAATTCGGGTACTGTTCCTTGAATGCCTTGATACTCCGTGCAAGGTATTTGATGAGATAGCTTTCCGCACAGCCTATGCGTATCTCTCCGCCGATGATATTATCAAGCTGGCTGAACTCCTCCGTGGTCTTGTCTACCATTGCAAGAATATCCTCAGCACGCTTGCGCAGGAGCATACCTTCATCATTGAGGAGCATATTTTTATTCGTGCGGATAAACAGCTCGTGTCCTAATTCTTCTTCGAGTTTTTTGATCTCCTTAGAGAGTGAAGGCTGTGAGATATGAAGTCGTTCAGCAGCTCTTGTCATGTTTTCCTCTCTTGCGATCGCTAAAAAATAGCGTAAGACCCGTATTTCCATAGCACACCTCCGATGTTTGTTATTCTTATTATAACCTATTTTGATATTCTTGTCAAGAATGGCAAGCGATTCAAAATAGGTATTTTACATATTGCTGAATTTATGTTATACTAAAGATACCGGATAACATGGGGGTGAGCATATGCCAAATGCAGCCGACGAAACAGCGGTCTTGACTGAAAATCTCAAAGATATGGGACTGGATGATGAAATGACAGCAAAGTGCCTGATGCTGATCAATCAAAAGCGTTACACAGAGCTTGAAAAGCTCCTGAAAGCCTACCGGCAGACGCTTCTTGACAGCGTTCACAAGTACAATGACCGCATTGACTGCCTTGACTATTTCACCTATCACTTGAGAAAAAACGGAGGTATCTGAAATGAAAGATGAAATGGTTACAATGCATTCCCGAAAACAGTATTGCAGTTGGTGTTCCGGCGAAAGTGATCCGTAAAATTGAGGAGTGATCTTATGAAAAATTTTCTGTTCTCCGCATTCACAATTTTCATCAGTGCGATAAGCGTATTTAGTTGTGCAAAGGCTGAAAATTACAGTATATCGCCGATGACAAAAACATCAGATGTAAATTATACAGTTGAAGATTTGAAAAATTTACGGGATTTTCTGCTGACAAAACCGGCAGAAGATCTATCTGAAAAAAATTACGACCTTGACGGTGACAATGCGTGGACAGTCTTTGATTTGTGTCTGATGAAAAGACAGATCAGTGATATGAACAATATTCAGGATAATGAGAATACCGAACAGGAAAATATTCTTGTTGCGTACTTTTCAAGAACGGGAAACACGGAGAAAATTGCCGAAAAAATTGTTGACATTACAGGTGCAGATGTATTTGAAATTGAAGCGGAAAATCCCTATACCGATGAAGATATTGCCTATCATAATTCTTCCTGCCGTGCGAATTTGGAGCAGGCTGATAAAGCTGCACGTCCCGAAATTGCGGGAGAAATTGAAAATATAGAGCAGTACGACTATGTATTTTTAGGCTATCCGATATGGTGGGGTGAGGAACCCAGAATTATTGACACTTTCCTTGAAAGTTACGATTTTTCGGACAAAACAGTGATCCCGTTCTGCACATCGGGCAGCAGCGGTATCGGTACGAGTGAAAAAAATATCCGTGAGCTTGTTCCTATTGGCGAACAGCTTGCCGGAAAGCGTTTTGAAGTTGACAGCACGGAAGATGAAATTTCAGATTGGATCGACAGTCTTGAAATTGACAACAAAAAGGAGGTGCAGAAGATGAATATTTCTGTAAACGGGCATATTTTGAAAGCTGAACTGGCAGATACACAAGCGGCAAAGGAACTTTATGAACTGATAAAAAGTAAGCCCTTGACGCTCACGCTGAACGAATACGGCAGCTTTGAAAAAGTCGGAAAATTGCCGCAGAGTTTTACCAAAAATGATGAGCAGATCACTGCACAAGCGGGCGATATTATGCTGTATCAGGGCAATCAGATGACGATTTTTTACGGCGAAAATTCGTGGAGTTACACACGGCTTGGGAAAATCAAAAATGTCACAGAAAAAGAACTTGCGGAAATTTTCGGCGATGGCAATGTGACAGTGACTATCTCGGCAGAACGTGAATTTGACTTTGAAACAAAAACAGTAATGCTGAACAGCGGTTACGAAATGCCGATAATGGGCTTAGGCACGTACAGCTTGACGGACGAGGAATGTTATAATTCGGTGACAGCTTTGCTTGAAAATGGCGGTCGTTTGATTGATACGGCATATATGTACGGAAATGAAGCGGCTGTAGGTCGTGCAATAAGAGATTCAAATGTGCCGAGAGAGGAAATTTTTGTCATTACAAAGATTTATCCCGGAGAGCAGTTTGCGAACCCCGAAAAGGCAATATAAGATGCACTTGATAAGCTGGATATAGGCTACATTGATATGATGTTACTGCATCACCCCGGTGAAAATGATGTCAAAGCATATCTTGCAATGGAAAAATTCGTAGAGGACGGGAAAATTCATTCTCTTGGTCTGTCAAACTGGTATATTGAAGAACTTGAGGAGTTTCTGCCACAGGTAAATATTACTCCTGCATTGGTGCAAAATGAAATTCACCCGTATTATCAGGAACAGGAAGTCGTGCCGTATATTCAGTCGCTCGGAATTGTTGTGCAAGGTTGGTATCCGTTCGGCGGACGTGGTCATACATCGGAACTTCTCGGTGATGAAACATTGAACAAAATAGCTGATGCACACGGAGTTTCTGCCGCACAAGTAATACTCCGTTGGAATTTACAGAGAGGTGTGGTTGTCATTCCCGGTTCAGGCAATCCCGACCATATCAAAGAAAATCTCGATATTTTCGGATTTGAGTTGTCCGACAGCGAAATGGAACAAATTGCTAACTTAAATCGTGATGAAAAACACGATTGGTATTGATAAAAAATCAGAAAGGCAGGTTTTTACAATGAACGAACTGAAACTTACAAGCGAGTGGGATAAGACATTCCCGAAAAGCGAAAAGGCGAACCACAAAAAAGTGACATTCCGAAATCGTTATGGCATCACGCTTGCGGCGGATATGTACACGCCGAAAAATGCAGAAGGCAGACTTGCGGCAATTGCAGTCTGCGGACCGTTCGGTGCAGTCAAGGAACAGTGTTCGGGACTGTATGCGCAGACGATGGCGGAAAGAGGATTTCTGACAATTGCCTTTGATCCGTCGTTTACAGGTGAAAGCGGCGGAACTCCCCGCTATATGGCTTCTCCCGACATCAA
>CANRFM010000031.1 GCA_947629905.1 uncultured Clostridia bacterium | reverse complement strand
CACCGTGACGTTTTTAAGGCTGTTCACGGCATCGGCAAGCAGGGGTTTGATATTTTCGCCATTGATCTTGAGATTCCGCTTGCCTCTGGTCACATAATTGCCCTTTTCATCCTTGAGGATCACAAGCCCGAGCCGTTCGAGGTGTGCTGTCACGGCATTGAGCTGTTCCGACATGGTGAGCAGCAGATCCCCCCGCACGATCTCTGCGGCATCCTGCCTCGCATAATCCACATAATCCTGCGGCGTGCAGCCCTCTGTGATATAGGCATTCAGCGCATTGACACCCGCCGCAAGGCAGCCGCTCCGCCGGATATTTGCCTTTTCGCAGATCAATATACGGGCATCCGGCGCATGTTCCGCAATGGTCATTGCCGCATAGCATCCTGCCGTACCGCCGCCGATGATCAGTACATCTGTATGTAATTTTTGCAGTTCCATACTATCAGCTCCGTTTTCCAGATAAATACAGCCTTGCCGATTCCGCACAGTTTGCGCCGTCAGCCGCCGCCGTGATGACCTGCCGCAGCCGCTTGGTGCGGACATCCCCGGCAGCGAAAATGCCCGCCGCAGACGTGATCCCGTTTTCGTCCGCAATGACGTAGCCATTCCCGTCCATCTCTGCGATACCATCGAGCAGTCCGCTGTTCGGTATGCTCCCGATGGCAAGAAATACGCCGTCGATCGTCAGGCTTTCTTCCGCAGCATTCCGGAGATAATTCACGGCACGGAGCTTTTCTGCTCCGAGAAATGCAGTCGGAACGGCATTGAACATACACTCCACATTGGCAGTCTGTTTTATCGCATTCTGCAATGCCGCATTGGCACGGAACTGCTCTCTGCGGTGCAGAAGATAGACTTTCTCTGCAATGCCGGACAGGTACAGTGCATCGGACAATGCCGTATCACCGCCGCCGATCACAGCGACTTTTTTCCCCGCATAAAAAGCACCGTCGCACACCGCACAAAAAGAAATGCCCTTCGACAAAAATTCACTTTCTCCCCTTATGCCAAGCTGTCTGCGCTTTGTCCCTGCTGCATAAATGACAGTGCGTGTTAGGATGTCCTGCCCGTCTGCGGTTTTCAGGAGATAGCTTTCTTCCCGGGGGAGGATCTTTACAATTTCCGCTTCCCTGAATTCAGTGCCGGCAACCTCTGCATGATTACGGAATTTTTCACCAATCTCATAGCCGCTCTCTCCATACAGACCCAGATAATTATCGACCCGGCTGCTTTCGGCGATCTGCCCCGTACCGAGGTATTCCTTTTCAATGACGACCGCATTCAGGTCTGCCCGTTTCGCATAGACAGCGGCAGAAAGTCCTGCCGGTCCGCTGCCGATGATCACAACATCATACATCGTTATCCCTCAATGACGAGCGGTTCTTTTTCCACGGTTTTCGGCTCGCTTCCGGTGATGCGGAATGCATGCAGCACCGGTCTGTCCCGTTCCATCAGGGAAAGGATCAGATAACTTGCCTTGCTGTCGAATGCAAGACGCTGATCCTCCTCGGACGGTCTTGACGGAGACTCCGGATGGGAGTGCCAGTTCCCGAGCGGGGTCAGCCCCTTTGCCCGCATGTCTTTGATCGCTGCAAACTGTTCTTTGGGGTCAAGGGTAAAATGTTCACGGGACTGGTCTGTATTGGTGAGCAGATACACTGCCCGTATCTCCCGCACATCATCCTGTACCGTACCGGCGATCAGACCGCATGCCTCATTCGGCAGGCAGCTTTCCGCATGGCGCAGCATCTTCTCATAGTCTGCTCGTTGTATCGTTATCATACCATCACCCGCCATTCGTCAAAGATACGCCGTCACATTCTGCCTGTTCGTAGTCGATCAGTTCTGTGATGGTCGGATGTTCTCCGCAGACGGCACAGCCTGCGGTATGCTTTGGCAGCCGGATCTTGCGGAATTCCATCGTCAGTGCATCATAGGTGAGGAGCCACCCCGTGAGCAGTTCCCCTTTCCCGATGATGTACTTCAACGCTTCCATTGCCTGCAAGCTGCCGATCACGCCGCCCATCGCACCGATCACGCCAGCCTGTTTGCAGGTGGGGACGGCATCTTTCGGGGGCGGTTCTTTGAACACACAGCGGTAACATGGACCCTGTCCCGGCACATAGGTCATGAGCTGCCCCTTGAACCGGATGATACCGGCGTGGGAAAACGGCTTCTTTGCCATGACACAGGCATCGTTGATGAGGAATTTCGCCGGGAAATTATCTGTCCCGTCAATTATAAAATCATAATCGGCGATCAGTTCCATGATATTTTCAGAGGTGACAAAAGTCCGGTAGGTATTCACGGTCACATCCGGATTGATCGCCTGCATCGTTTCCTTTGCCGACTGCACTTTTGCCTTTCCGATGTCCGCAGTGCTGTGAATGATCTGCCGCTGCAAATTGGAAAGATCCACTTCATCCGCATCCGCAATACCGATCGTGCCGACACCCGCTGCCGCAAGATACATCGCCGCAGGTGCGCCGAGACCGCCTGCCCCGATGATCAGTACTTTTGCATTCAGCAGTTTTTTCTGCCCCTTTGCGCCGACTTCTTTCAGGATGATATGCCGTGAATAGCGTTCGAGCTGTTCGTTTGTAAATGCCATTGCCGTCCTCCTATCTGCCGCCGCCCATAAAGTAGAGGAATTCCACCGTGTCTCCCTCTTTCAGGACAGTACTGCTCACCTTGTCACTGGCGATAAATTCGTCATTGACCGTCACTGTGACATATTCCGGTGTTTCCACGTTTTCCGAAACGATCAGTTCGGCGATCGTGGTATTGTCTTTGATCTCTTTTTTTACACCTGCAACTGTGATCTGCATCATGAATCTCTCCTTATCTTATCTGGTCGATTTTTTCGAGGATCTCTGCTTTTTTCGCAGCACCCCGGATACGGTCTGTCTCCACGCCGTCCTTGAAAAAGATCAGCACAGGAACAGACTGTACGGCATAGATCTCTGCCAGACTGCTGTCAAAATTGACATTGACCTTTACCAGTTTTACATCGCTGTTTTCTTCTTCGATCTCTGCTAAGAGCGGAGACATCCGCTTGCAGGGAACGCAGCTGTCGGAATAAAAATCCGCAAGGACAAGCCCGCTCTGAATGGCTTCGGCAAAATTGTCCGCATTGGCTCTCACCGACATGTCATTCACCCACCTTCTGCACAAGAAGATCATAGGTGCCGTCCGCATTGTCAATGAGTTTCAGGATCTTGTGTCCCTCCTCCTTGATGCTCCTCGGTACATTCTGCACTGGCTCACCGTCATTCATGTGGATGGAAAGGATCTGCCCTTCGTCCAGTTCTTCCAGTGCGACCTTTGCCTTTACAAATGTGGTCGGGCAGACGACATCTGTAATATCCACCGTGTCATTGATCTGAAATGCTGCCATGATAGACCTCCTCCATTTTCTCCCGGAATTTGTCAAAGCCGACCCGCTCCAGACAAAACCGGAACCTTTCCCCGGCTTTGGCATTGTCCGCAAAAAACTGTACTGCCGCATCGCAAAGCTGCATCAGCTTCTCATGATCCGCAATAAAGGGGATGATCGGCTCGCCCTTGCAGATGCTGTTGCCGAACAGTCCGCCGAACGAGACAATGTAGCCATGTGTTTCGTCCCATGCCTCTGTCGGGCAGGATTTGCAGCAGCGTCCGCAGAAATTGCATTTGCTCTCATCCAGTGTGATCTCCCCGTCCTGCAAGGTGATCGCCCCGCTGCGGCACGCTTTTACGCATACGCCGCAGGCAATGCAGTTTTCCTTTTTCCACTGTACCTTGATGCCGCCTTTGATGCCAAGATCATTTTCTTCCGACTTCAGGCAGTTGTTCTGACATCCCGTAATGCCGAATTTGAATTTGTGCGGCAGCTCCCTTGCAAAATATCGCTCGTCCAGCTCCTTTGCCAGTGCATAGGTGTCAATACATCCGCTCGGACAGATCGCCTCGCCCTGACAGGCGGTCACCGTGCGCACTCTCGGACCGCAGACACCCGGTTCCACACCGCCCTCTGCAAGCGCAGCTTTCACGGCATCGATATCTTCGAGCTTTACGAACGGGATCTCCACGCTCTGGCGGGATGTCAGATGCACATGCCCGTCGCCGAACTGCGCAGCGACCTCGGCTATTTTGGCAAGCTGTTCCGCTGTCAGATTTCCGCCGACCACACGCAGCCGGAGCGAAAAATGATTTTTCTGTTTCTGCCGCATGAATCCGCCTTTTTTCAATGTTGCATAGTCCACTGCCATGTCTATTCCTCCTCGATATGATCCAACGCCTGTTTGAAATCAGCGATCAGATCCTGTGCATCCTCGATCCCGACACTCACCCGGATGAGATCATCATACACACCTGCGGCTTCCTTTTGCTCTGTGCCGGAATGTGCATAGATCGTGCTTGACGGGTGAATGACAAGCGTCCTGACATCACCGATGTTCGTGGCGATTGCTGCATAGCGCAGACGGTCAACGAACCGGAATGCCTTTTCCTTGCTGCCTGTGCGGAGCGTCAGGATCGCACCGCCCCTGCCGCCGAATTGGCTTTGCACCAGTGCCGCATAGGAACTCGATGCAAGGGCGGGATAATTGACCGTCACACGCCCGTCATGTTCCAGAAACTCCGCCAGTGCCAGTGCATTGCTGCAAAGGCGTTCCATTCTGAGTCCCAGCGTTTCCATGCCGACCAGATTCAGGAACGCATTCATGGGCGACAAACACGCCCCCATGTTCCGCCAGAGTCCATTGCGCAGTTTGGCAAGGTAGGCAAATTTTCCGTACTTCCGGTATTCCGCAAATCCCCTGTAGCGTGCTTCGTTCCAGTGAAAGCTGCCGTTGTCCACGATCACGCCGCTGATGGCGTTGCCGCCGCCGTTGATGTATTTGGAAGAAGAATGTACGACGATATCTGCGCCAAGATCAAACGCATGGACAAGGTAGGGCGTTGCGGTGGTGCTGTCGGCGATGAGCGGGATGTGATGGCGATGGAGCAAATCTGCGACACGTTTTACATCCACAACGTCCAGTGCAGGGTTGCCGATGATCTCACAGAAAACTGCCCTTGTCTGTTCCGTGAGCAGCGGTGCAAGTGCCTCCGCAGTGATGTGCGCCACAAATTTTGTCCGGATCCCGAATGCCTCCAGATCTCTGAACAGGTCGATCGTACCGCCGAACAGCCCTGCACTGGCGATGATCTCATCGCCGCTTTCCAGAATATTCAGCAGAGCCATCGTCACCGCTGCCATGCCCGAAGAACAGGCAACGGCACCGATCCCTTTTTCTATGTATGCGATCTTCTTTTCAAACGCATCGACAGTCGGATTGCTGATCCGTGTATAGGCAAATCCGCCCGACTGATTATGAAATACCTTTTCGAGCTGTTCCGCCGAACTGTGTTCAAATGCGCTCACCTGATAGATCGGTGTGAGCGTTGCACCGCACGTTTCTTTTGCCTTTGGCGGATGCAGCAGTGCGGTATTGAAACCCATGTGGATGTTCCCTCCCTGACTGATATGATACTAACATTGTAACACTGTTAGCATACTATGTCAATAGGTTTAATATGATTTCGGCAATTTACATAGCAAAACAGTAGGCTTTCGTACAAAAGACTGTGCAACCTGCCCGATTGACAAAATCAGCGATCCGCAGTATAATTAAAATATATAAAACCTATCTATTTAATATGCTATCATGGAGGCGAACTATGAGGATCACTTCAAAATCCAATTATGCCCTGAAACTGCTTGTAGATATTGCGGAACACAGGGAAAGCGGCTTTGTGCCCTTAGCGGATATTGCCGAGCGGCAGTCCATCTCGAAAAAGTATCTCGAACAGATCGTGCCGATGCTGATCAAAGGCGGACTGCTCCGGGCGAACAGGGGCAACCGGGGCGGGTATATGCTCGATGTTTCACCGGACAAGTGTTCGATCGGGGATATCCTCCGGGCGACAGAGGGCTGTGTCCTTTCGTTCACCATCGATCCGGACGATGTGTTCCAGTTTGTCTGGAAAGACGTACAGCGGGATGTGGAAAAATGCGTTGACCGCATTACTTTGCAGGACATTATCCAAAACAAGAACGGCTGCTATGACTATTGTATATAGCAGACTGCCGTGGCATTTGGTAAATGTGCCAATATATCCTATTAAACTAATAGATTTACTATGAATACTTCCAAAAATCCGGAGAAGTGGTTGACAAACGGCACGGCAAGTGCTATAATCTAAGCATAGTAAACCTACGAGAATAATATGATTAAAGGAGATGCATCGTATGAGATCCTTCTTTTCTTCTGCCGGAGGCATGATCCGCTGTTGATGTCCGACACCATCAGGATCAGGCATTCACATAATTCACATATTTTAGAAAAGAGGTTTTTAATATGAATAAATTCGTCAGATCCGCACTTGCTGCCGCTGTCGCCGGTGTCACCCTGCTGACGGGCTGCGCATCCGGGGCAGGCAGTGACAGTGCATCGAACGATTCGGGATCGGAAAAGGTCACGATCACCAATGTTTCCTATGACCCGACCCGTGAACTGTATGCCGCTTACAATGAGATCTTTGCAAAGCACTGGAAAGAGCTGAAGGGACAGGATGTAGAGGTGACGCAGTCACACGGCGGTTCCGGCAAACAGGCTCTCGAAGTGGCAAACGGACTTGAAGCAGACGTGGTAACGCTTGCTTTGGAGTATGATGTCAATGCCGTCCGGGATGCAGGACTCATCGAGGACGGCTGGGTGGATGAGTTTGACAAAGACAGCTCCCCCTATACCTCTACCATCGTCTTCCTTGTCCGCAAGGGAAATCCGAAGAATATCCACGACTGGGATGACATTGTGAAAGAGGGCGTAGGTGTCATTACGCCGAATCCCAAGACTTCCGGCGGTGCAAGGTGGAATTATCTTGCCGCATGGGCTTTCGCTGAAAAACAATTCGGGAACGATGAGGAACAGGTCAAGGACTTCATGAAGAAACTGTTTGCCAATGTGCTGGTACTCGACTCCGGTGCAAGAGGTTCTACGACAACATTCGTGGAAAACGGGCAGGGCGATGTCCTGCTGGCATGGGAAAATGAAGCCTATCTTTCGATACAGGATCACCCGGATGAATATGAGATCATCACGCCGAGCATCAGCATCCTTGCACAGCCGTCCGTTGCAATTGTAGACAGCGTTGTCGACAAGAGAGGTACCAGAGAGGTGGCAACAGAATATCTGAACTATCTGTATTCCGATGAGGCACAGCGGCTGGCAGGACAAAATTATTACCGTCCGTCAAACCCGGACATCCTGAATGAATTTTCGGATACGTTCGACCTTCATCTGTCTCTTGTCACGATCGACGATTTCGGCGGATGGGATGCAGCACAGGAAAAGCATTTTGCTGACGGCGGTGTGTTTGACCAGATCTACGAGCAGCAGTAAGGAGTCATATGATGAGAAGGTCGGGAAAAAGAGTGATACCCGGATTCGGACTGTCGATGGGCGTCACTTTGACAATGGTAAGTCTGATCGTGGTGATACCGCTGGCATCGCTTGTGGTGTTTACCGCAAAGCTCAGCCCTGCGGAGATCTGGGCGACGATCACGAGGGAACGTGTGCTTGCGAGCTTTAAGGTGAGCTTTCTGACGGCATTCATCGCCTCACTGATCAATGCCGTCATGGGCGTGATCCTTGCATGGGTGCTTGTGAGATATGATTTTCCCCTGAAAAGGCTGCTGGACGGACTTATCGAACTTCCCTTTGCGATGCCTACCGCCGTGGCAGGCATCGCCCTCACCTCCCTCACATCGGACAAAGGACTGATCGGGCAGCTGTTTGCACGCATCGGCGTCAAGATCGCCTATACAAGGATCGGCATCACGGTCGCACTTGTGTTTATCGGCATTCCGTTCGTGGTGCGTGCGGTGCAGCCTGTGCTGGAAAAATTGGATCCGACATACGAAGAAGCGGCCGGTTCTATGGGCGCATCACGGGCGAGGATCTTCCGGAGCGTGATCCTGCCAGAAATTCTTCCGGCAACGATGACGGGTTTCGGACTGGCGTTCGGGAGATGTCTGGGCGAATATGGGAGCGTTGTCTTTATTGCCGGAAATAAGCCGTTTGAAACGGAGATCACCCCTCTGATCATCATGTCGGAATTACAGGAATATGACTATGCAAGCGCATCGGCGATCGCACTTGTGATACTTGCGGCAGCATTCCTGATCTTGTTCTTTGTCAATCTGATACAGGCAAGAAACAGTAAAATTCTGGGAAGGTAGGCGGTCTCGTATGAAAAAAACAGATACCGGCATCACAAAATGGCTGCTCATTGGCATCAGTTTTCTGTTCATCTTTGTGATGCTTGTGCTGCCGCTGTTCACGGTCATAACAGAGGCATTCCGGAACGGCTGGGCTGCCTATCAGGAGGCTGTCACGGATGAATACACCGTAAAGGCAACACTGCTCACATTGGAAGCCACATTTTTCGCCGTGCTGTTCAATACGATATTCGGTCTGTTTGCGGCATGGGCTGTGACAAAATTCCGGTTCCGGGGCAAAAAGATCCTCACCACGCTGATCGACATTCCCGTGACCGTATCCCCCATCATTGCCGGACTGATCTTTGTACTGACATTCGGCAGACAGAGTGCAATTTATCCGATTTTGCAAAAAATGGATATTGATATTGTATTTGCCGTGCCGGGTATCGTATTGGCAACAATTTTTGTGACATTTCCCTTTATTTCACGGGAACTCATCCCCGTATTGGAAGCGCAGGGAACGGATGAGGAAGAAGCAGCCGCACTGATGGGCGAAAAGTGGTCCGGCATCTTCCGGAAGATCACCTTTCCGCACATCAAATGGGCATTTCTGTATGGGATCGTACTCTGTACGGCGAGGGCGATGGGTGAATTTGGCGCAGTTTCGGTACTTTCCGGGCATCTGCGGGGCAAGACGAACACGCTGCCGCTCCATGTGGAGATCCTGTTCAATGAATTCAAATATGTGCCGGCATTTGCGGTATCGTCCATCCTTGTGCTGATCGCCATTGTGATCCTTGTGATACGGAGCATGATCGAATATATTGGAAAGAGGAACGGTGAAGATGTACGTTGAACTGAGAGATATCAATAAGAGTTTTGGCAATTTCAAAGCCTCCGATCAGGTGAGCTTCGGTATCGAAAAGGGCAGCTTTATCGGTCTGCTCGGTCCGAGCGGAAGCGGCAAGACAACGATACTCCGCATGATCGCAGGTCTTGAAACGCCTGACAGCGGGGAGATCCTGATCAATGGAAAGGTCGTCAATGACATCCATCCGAGCAAACGGGGGATCGGATTTGTATTTCAGAATTATGCGCTGTTCCGGTATATGACGGTGTATGATAACATTGCATTTGGCTTGAAAGTGCAGAAAGCTGACAGAAAGTATATCAAGGAGCGAGTGGCGGAGCTGATCAGCCTGATCGGGCTGAATGGACTGGAAAAACGCTACCCGAGCCAGCTTTCCGGCGGACAGCGGCAGAGAGTGGCATTTGCAAGAGCCATTGCACCAAATCCACAGCTTTTGCTGCTTGACGAACCTTTTGCGGCAATTGATGCCAAGGTGCGGCAGGAACTGCGGACATGGCTGCGGGAAACGATCACAAAGCTGGGCATTACAAGTATTTTTGTCACGCATGACCAGGATGAAGCCATTGAAGTGGCAGACAAGATCATCATCACCAACAAAGGCAGAGTGGAGCAGATCGGTACACCTGCGGAAGTATACCGTGACCCGCAGACGGCATTTACGGCATCGTTTTTCGGCAGAACGTCTTTTCTTACGGACTATCGGAAATTCAAGAGCTTTGCGGATATGGAAAACGTGGAGCAGGCGATCGTGCGTCCGGAATTTGTGAAAGTCGCAAAACTGGATGAAAATATCGTCTACCGTGCCTCTGCGTCTGAGGGCATTGTCCTGCAAACGGCATTCAGAGGGAATACCACGGAGCTGACCATTGAAGTAAACGGCAGCACCATTTATGCGCATCGTGGGCTGAATCACCCGGAGATCAAGGTCGGGGAAAAGGTAAATGTATTTCTGTACCGCATCTTTGTGACATCGGAGAATAAAGCCTATTTGCTCGAAAACAAGACGCTTTCCGATAATTCAGTATATATCTGACAAGGAAAATCGGCCATGAACTGTATCAGCATCCATTACAAAAAAGCCAATGCACAGATCAGAGGGGCATTTGGTTTCCCGGCAGAGATACAGGAGCAATTGCTATCCGAAATGGCAGAAATATGCGGCGTGCCGGCAAGTGTGCTATTATGCACCTGCAACAGGACGGAGCTGTATTTCTGCGGCGGCGAGGAAGCAAAGATCCTCGCACTGCTTTCCCGGTATTCCGGGATCCATACGGAGATCATAAAGCAGACCGCCATGTTTTTCTGCGGTGCCAGAGCAATTACGCATCTGTTTCGTGTCTGCTGCGGGGTGGATTCTATGGTCATCGGCGAGGATGAAATTCTCGGGCAGACAAAAACTGCCTATCAGAATGCCTGCCAATGGGGAACGGTCTGCCGTGAACTGCACGTCATCTTTCAGGCGGCGTTTGCCTGTGCAAAACAGATCAAGACGGAAACGGCACTTTCCAATGTTTCGGTATCCATTGCGACACTTTGCGCCAATACGGCTGCGAAACATGGCAGCGAAATACTTGTGGTCGGTGCATCCGGAAAAACCGGGCAGACTATTGTGAAAGATCTGTTGTCGCATAAAAATAGCAGCGTCACCGTTACCATCCGGCAGCATGTGCCGGACAGGTACATTCTCTCCGACAGTCGAGTCAGGACGGTGCCATATCCGGACAGGTACCAGTATATTGACCGTGCAGACTGCATCATCAGTGCGACGGCAAGCCCGCATTATATTTTTACCTGTTCCGAAGTGGAGAAGCATATCCACACCCCGAAAAACAGGCTGTTCATAGACCTTGCCGTACCGCATGACATCGACAGGGAGATCACAGGGCTGGCGCAGGTCTCGCTGATCGATATTGACTATTTCAGAAATATCGCCGCAGATCATAATATCAAAAAACTGCACAGTGCAGAGCTTGCAGAAAAATGGATCGAAGTACGATGTGAAGAAGTGCAAAAGACGATCACACTGCAAAATTTTCTTGCCGGATACCAGGGAAAGCAGGATCCGGCTTTCCTCTATCCACTGCGTTCGACCCTTTCTGCGGAACAGTTTTCTGCAGTGCTGGATGCCATGAAAAAGGAGTAGCAAAATGGGATATTTTCCGCTCTATATGGACGTGACAGGGCAGGATTGCGTGGTGGTCGGCGGCGGGAAGATCGCCGCAGGAAAAATAGAGAAACTGCTGCTTTTTCAGGCAACTATCACCGTGATCGCCCCCTCGGTATGCAAAGAGATCGCAGAGAATAAGGCTATTACGACCCATAAAAGAACATTCCAGGACAGCGATGCAGACGGTGCATTTCTCGTGATCGGTGCAACAAATGATCCGCTGACCAACAGACATATATCAGAAATTTGCAGGGAAAAACACATCCCCGTGAACATCGTGGATGCACCGCAGCTGTGCAGTTTTTATTTTCCGGCAATTGTGAGAAAAGAGCCGGTCACGGTCGCCGTTTCCACGGATGGCGCAGCACCGCTGCTTGCCCGTTATCTGCGGGAAAGGATAGAAGAACTCATAGATGATACCGTCACAGAGACCGCAGAAACATTGAAACGATGCAGGAAAAAACTGCGCAGCACGGCAGCCGGAGAAGCTGTCAGGAAAGCCATTCTCGAAGAATTGCTTGCACGGTGCCTGCGTGGGGATGTGCCGGAAACTATGGATACATATTTGCATGAAATGAGGGAATTGTATGGTCATACGGATCGGGACACGGAAAAGCCGGCTTGCGCTTGCACAGACGGAAATGGTCTGTCAGGCACTGAAACAAGCATTTCCGGAACTGCAAACAGAGATCGTTCCCATCACGACAAAGGGGGATAAGATCCTTGACAAACCACTGACACAGATCGGCGGGAAGGGCATTTTTATCACGGAAATAGAACAGGCTTTGTTAAGAAACAAAATTGACATGGCTGTCCATAGTGCAAAGGATCTGCCTGTTGAGATGGCGGATGACCTTGCCATTTCCGCAGTTCTCCCACGGGGAGATGTGCGGGATGTGATCGTGACACGGTCGGGGGAGATCATTCGTGATGATGAACATTTTATCATCGGCACCGGCAGTGTCCGGCGGAGAATGTGTTTGCAGAAACTGTTCCCGCATGTCACATTTGCAGACATCCGGGGCAATGTGGATACAAGGATACAAAAACTGCTCGATGGGCAGTATGATGCGCTCATCCTTGCGGCGGCAGGACTGGAACGCCTTGGGATACGGGCGGGACAGATCGCCATGTTTCCCCTCTCGCTGGGTGTCATTCTGCCCGCACCGTGTCAAGGGATCATTGCCGTGGAAAGCAGAAGAACCGATGCAGAAATGCAGCCCTATCTAAATGCCATCAACGATGCAGACACCTTTCACGTCTTTGAAACAGAGAGAGTCATTCTGAAACTGACAGGCGGGAATTGTGATCTCCCGCTCGGGGCATATGCCTCTGTTTCGGGGAATACCCTATTTTTAAGCGTGTCCGATACGGCAGACAGCATGGTAAGCGGTTCTGCACCCGTAGAGGACAGATTTTTTCTTGCAGAAAGATCGGTGAAACAACTTGAATGTCGGTAAAGTATACATGATCGGCGCAGGATGCGGCAGGTATGACCTCATCACGATCCGCGGCATGGAGGCTTTGAAAAAATGTGATGTGGTGTTATATGACAGTCTGATCGACCCGCAAATCTTGGAATTTCTGCCGGAATGCTGTGAGAAGATCTATGTCGGAAAACGTGCCGGAAAGCACAGCATGCCGCAGGAAAAGATCAATGCCCTGCTCGTGCAGAAAGCGGAACAAGGATGCACCGTTGCACGTCTGAAAGGCGGGGATCCGTTTGTATTCGGGCGGGGAAGCGAGGAACTGCTGACGCTGATCAAGAATGCGATCCCGTTCGAGATCATTCCGGGCATTTCCTCTGCGGTCGCCGTTCCCGAAATGGCAGGTATCCCGGTGACACACCGAGGGATCAGCAGGAGTTTTCATGTCATTACCGGGCATACAAAAGACGACCTCCTTCCGGAGCAGTTTAGCCTATATGCAAAACTGAGCGGCACGCTTGTGTTTCTGATGGGGCTTCATGCGCTGGAACAGATCGCCCGTGGTCTCCTGCAATATGGCAGATCTCCGGACACGCCGGCTGCTGTCATCTCCCACGGCGGAACGGCAATGCAGCAGGTCGTGCGTGGAAAATTGCAGGATATTTCTGAAATTGCCAAAGCAAATTCAATAAGCTCTCCTGCGGTCATTGTAGTCGGTGATACGGCTGCATTGGCGTTGTGTTCTCCTGAAAAAAAGATGCTGAACGGCATTTCCGTGACTGCCATCGGCACAAAAAAATTCACGCAAAAGCTTGCCAAAAAGCTCACAGAACAGGGGGCTTCGGTCGACTGTGAAAATACATTTACCGTTGTTTCCTATGAACATGATCCGCAGATTGCGGAGATCTTTGCGGATATGGCGTCCTATACTATGATCGTGCTGACGAGCCAGAACGGTGCGGAATTATTTTTTCATGTACTGCAAAATTTGCACATCGATCTGCGAAAACTATCGGGTATCCGGTTTGCCGTGATCGGAAGTGCGACTGCAAATGTGCTGGAAGAACACGGGATCTATGCGGATCTCATGCCGGAAACATTTTCGTCAGAATGCCTTGCAGAAATGATCATCCGGCATAAAACAGAAAAGGAGAATCTGTTGTTATTGCGTGCGGAGCGGGCATCCTCAGAACTGCCGGAGCTGCTTTCACAGCAAGGCATTCCGTTCCGGGATGTGAAATTATATGATGTGAAATGCGGACGGACAGCACCGCCACAGGAGATCCATACAGACTATGTCATATTCGGCAGCAGCTCGGAAGCAGCAGATCTGTATCATCAGGGATACACGCTTTCGGCGGATACCACTGCGATCTGTTTAGGAGCATCCACGGCATCCGCCATCAAAAAACTATATGGGATAGACGCAGCGATACCGGAAATACAAACGGATGACGGTATCGTTCAGCTCATCCAACATCGGAAAGGAAGATCAGAATGAAACGGTTCAGACGGCTTCGTGCAAGTGAACAGCTGCGGGATCTTGTCCGTGAAACACATCTGCAAACGAGTGATCTCATTTATCCGATCTTTGTGGAGGAAGGGGAAAACCGTAAAACGCCGGTGGACTCGATGCCGGGCATTTTCCGCTGGTCGATCGACCGGCTGGATGAGATCCTTTCGCAGATCGTACAGAGCGGCATCGGCGGGATACTTGTATTTGGCATTCCGGCACATAAGGACGAAACAGGCAGCAGTGCCTACGAGGAAAACGGCATCACGCAGCGTGCGGTGCGGTACATCAAACAAAACTATCCGGAAATACTCATCATTGCCGACGTCTGCCTTTGTGAATACACCTCACACGGGCATTGCGGGCTTGTCTGCGGTGATAAGATCCTGAACGATGAAACGCTCCCTCTGCTTGCAAAAACGGCAGTCAGCCTTGCAAAATGCGGTGCGGACATCATCGCCCCGTCCGATATGATGGACGGCAGGATCGCCTACATCCGAAATGCACTGGATGAAAGCGGTCATGTCCATACGCCGATCCTCGCCTACAGTGCAAAATTTGCATCCGGGTATTATGCGCCGTTCCGGGACGCTGCGGATTCGGCACCGTCTTTCGGGGACAGAAAGACCTACCAGATGGACTATGCCAACGGCAGAGAAGCCATGCGTGAGATCGAGGAAGATATCGCCGAGGGTGCGGATATGATCATGGTCAAGCCCGCACTTGCGTATCTTGACCTTGTCCGTCAGGCACGGGATAAATTTGATCTTCCGCTTGCTGTATACAATGTCAGCGGGGAATATGCGATGGTAAAAGCAGCGGCAGCTTCAGGCTATATCGACGAAAAAAAGATCGTTCTGGAAAATCTGACGGCAATGAAACGTGCCGGCGCAGACATCCTCATCACCTACCATGCACTGGATGTCTGCCGGTGGTTACGGGAAGAAAAGGAGTGAGCATTTTGCACACAGCGACATCTGACAAACTGTATCAACGTGCCGTGAACTGCATGCCGGGCGGTGTCAACAGCCCCGTGCGTGCGTTCCGGAATGTCGGGAGAACGCCGTTATTTATTGATCATGCAAACGGAAGTCATCTGTATGATGCAGACGGAAATCAATTTATAGATTATGTATGTTCATGGGACCCGGATATTTTCGGGCATGCCTATCCGCCGATCGTGGAGGCAGTCAGAAAAGCCTGCGAAAAAGGGCTGACGTTCGGCGCATGCCATGAGGGAGAGATCCTTCTTGCCGAGAAGATCATTTCACATTTTCCGTCCATCGAAATGCTGCGCCTTGTCAATTCCGGAACGGAAGCCGTCATGAGTGCTGTTCGTGCCGCAAGAGGGTTTACCGGAAGAAATAAAATTATTAAATTTGAGGGATGTTACCACGGGCACAGTGATGCCCTGCTGGTAAAAGGCGGTTCCGGTCTGCTCACCAATGCCATCCCGGACAGCGCAGGCATCCCGGAAAGTGTGACACAGCACACTTTGATCGCCCG
>CANRFM010000030.1 GCA_947629905.1 uncultured Clostridia bacterium | reverse complement strand
CATCCTGATACTCTGCCCAGTCAGATACAGAGCCAAATGCACCGATCGCATACAGACTTGCCGTAGAGCCGAACTCAAATCCATTGGCAAGCAAAAACCAGTTTCTCAGATCTTCGTCCATCCGGATACCATTTTTCTGTTCCCATGCGGTGATCTCCGCTTCTGCTGCCGGAGGCGACATGGTGGGTTTTGCATAGCCTGCTTCCCGGAGCATCCGGAAACCATCCGATATGGTCTGCCAGAGCGGGAACATGGGGTTATCCTGCGGGGCGGACTGGCTGACCGGATCGCTTTCTGCGGATGCAGTGTGTCCGGAAAGCCGTTTTCGGAAATCAGCGATCAATCCCATTTTCGATCCTCCTGCAAAAACCGCCCTCCCTTTCGGGAGGGCAGCCTGATATGCCATTCCGGGCTTAGTTGTTGATCAGCTTGTCCTCACCGTTCCAGCTATAGAGCTTACGGATCTCTTCACCGACGATCTCGGACGGATGCTCGGCATGGAGTTTCCGCATTGCCTTGAAGTGTACCTGATTGCCTGCATCGGACATATCGAGCAGGAACTCCTTGGCAAATGTACCGTCCTGAATGTCAGACAGCACTTTCTTCATTGCCTTCTTGGTGTCCTCGGTAATGAGCTTCGGACCGGTCACATAGTCGCCGTACTCAGCCGTATTGGAAATGGAGTAACGCATCCCGGCAAAGCCGCTCTGATAGATCAGGTCAACGATCAGCTTCATCTCATGGATGCACTCGAAGTAAGCATTTCTCGGATCGTAGCCGGCTTCTACCAGTGTCTCAAAACCTGCCTGCATCAGAGCGCAGACACCGCCGCAGAGAACAGCCTGCTCACCGAACAGGTCAGTTTCTGTTTCGGTACGGAATGTGGTTTCCAGCACGCCTGCACGGCTGCCGCCGATTCCTGCTGCATAGGCAAGACCAATATCCTGCGCATCGCCTGTTGCATCCTGCTGTACAGCGATCAGGCAGGGTACGCCCTTTTCAGCCTGATACTCGGAACGTACCGTATGTCCCGGTCCCTTGGGGGCGATCATGATAACATTGACATTCTTCGGCGGTACGATGCAGCCGAAATGGATGTTAAAACCGTGCGCAAAGGCAAGTGTCTTGCCCTCGGTCAAGTACGGTGCGATCTCGGAATCATACAAAGCCTTCTGCTTTTCGTCCGGGATCAGGATCATGATCACATCTGCTGCCTTGGCTGCTTCAGCGGTGGTCATGACTATCAGACCCTGTGCCTCTGCCTTTGCCCAGCTCTTGCTGCCCTCATAGAGACCAACGACGACATTCACGCCGCTGTCCTTGAGGTTCAGTGCGTGTGCATGACCCTGTGAACCGTAGCCGATGATAGCAACGGTCTTGCCGTCCAGCTTATGGATGTCACAATCCTGCTGATAGAAAATCTTTGCATCTGCCATTGTAAAAAACTCCTTATCCTTCATATTTTCACGGGAGGGAATGCCCCCGCCGCAAGCTAAGTAATTTATGCATTCTCCTCGCCCTTGAGATAGTGCTCGCCACGTTCAATAGCGACAACACCTGTCCGGCACATTTCAAGAATGCCGAGCGGCTCGACAAGGGCAATGAACGCCTCGATCTTGGAAGTCTCGCCCGTAATTTCCACGCAAAGCGTTGTCGGGGAGAAGTCCACGATCTTTGACCGGAAGATATCGACAGCCGAAAGGACTTCCTGACGGGTGTCCGGGCTGTTGCGCAGCTTGATGAGGGCAAGCTCCCGGTTGACACTGCGCTCCCGTTCCATGACTTTCACTTCACGGACATTGTACAGTTTCCGAACCTGCTTGATGATCTGGCGGCGGATGGCTTCATCTCCGGAAACCGCAATGGTGATGCGGGAATACCGGTGATCTTCCGTTTCGCTGACCGTCAGGCAGTCGATGTTGAACCCACGGCGGGTGAACATACTGGAAACACGGGTGAGAATACCCGGCTGGTTATCCACCAGAATGGCAATGACAAAATGTTCCATCAGTCTGCCCTCCTCTCCGTGATAATATCCTCTATGCAGCCTCCCGGCGGCAGCATGGGCAGAACAAATTCATCCTCGTAGATAGACACATCTACCAGTACAGGACCGTTTTCTGCGAATGCCTTTGCAAGAACGCTCTCCAGCTCAGAAAGCTCCGTGATCCGGTAGCCCGGGATACCGAACGCATCCGCAAGCTTCACGAAATCCGTCTTTCTGCCGTGCAGGTCGGTGTTGGAATAGTGCTTCTGGAAAAACAGAGTCTGCCACTGGCGCACCATGCCAAGCACTTTATTATTCATGATGATGATAACGACCGGGACATTTTCCGAGGAAACGGTAGCAAGTTCATTCAGGTTCATGCCGAAACTGCCGTCACCTGTGAACAGGACGGCACGCTTTCCGGTCGCTGTTGCCGCACCAATGGCTGCCCCCAGCCCGAAGCCCATGGTACCCAGACCGCCGCTCGAAATGAACGTTCTCGGCTTCCGGAACGGGTAGTACTGTGCGACCCACATCTGATGCTGTCCGACATCGGTCACGATCGGGGTATCCGCTTCTGTGTGCTTGGCTGTCTCATGGATCAGCGCATAGGGCGTAATGCGGTCGGTCGCTGTCACCTTTTTGAACTGTTCAGCCTCGATCGCTTTCAGTTCGGCAATGCGTGCGTGCCATGCCGGGTGTGTCTTTTCACTGACAAGCTCGATCAGGCGCTGCAGCGCATCCTTGATGTCGCACTCGATGCCGAGATCAACATTGACATTCTTATTGACCTCTGCGCCGTCGCCGTCTATATGGATGATCTTCGCACGGCGGGCATATTTGGCGACATTGCCGGTAGCACGGTCGCTGAAACGGGCGCCAATGGCGATGATGAGGTCAGCCTCATCCTGCCCGACACTGGAAGCATAGTGCCCGTGCATTCCCTCCATGCCAAGATATCTCGGATCATCTACAGGCACAGCGGAAAGTCCCATCATGGTGCAGCCGATGGGCGCATCGATCTTTTCGGCAAGGGCAATGATTTCCCCGGAAATGTCTGCGGAGATCGCACCGCCGCCGTAGTAGATGTACGGTTTCTCTGCTTCTGCGATCATGCGGACAGCCACGGAAAGCTTGTCGCCCTTGGCAAGCCGCTGCGGGGTCTTTTCGACGACAGGGCACGGCATATAGGGGAAGGTCGCCGTCTGCACATCCTTTGGGATATCGACCAGAACAGGTCCGGGTCTGCCAGATTTGGCAATCACAAAGGCTTCCCGGAGGGTATCAGCAAGCTTGTCAATGCTCTTGACCAAAAAATTATGCTTGGTGATCGGCAAGGTCACGCCCGTGATATCGACCTCCTGAAAACTGTCCCGTCCGATCAGACTGTTGGGAACGTTGCCGGTAATTGCCACAAGCGGGATGGAATCTAAGTATGCCGTTGCAATGCCGGTGACCAAATTTGTCGCACCCGGTCCGGAAGTGGCAATGACGACACCGACCTCGCCTGTTGCACGGGCATAACCGTCTGCCGCATGGGCAGCGCCCTGCTCGTGAGCTGTCAGAATGTGGTGTATCCTGTCGCTGTGTGTGTACAGTGCGTCGTAGAGATTGATGACCTGTCCGCCCGGATAGCCGAACACGGTACTGACACCCTGTTCAATGAGAGTCTCCACAACGATGTCTGCGCCTGAGAGTATCATGATTTTCATTCCTTTCCATTACTTACGGGAACCCGCAGACGTGCTTCTTGCCTGCGAAGCGGTATCTTTCCGGGTACTCCGTCCGGCAGCAACCTACTGCCGCCACAGAACTGCGCTCCCTGCACTTGTCGGCGTGCAGCCGGATACAGTCCTTATGGTATCTCATCTTACATTATAACACTTTCGCCAATTCAAATCAAGGGTATCTTTGATTTTTGCTATTGTGCACAATTTTCAACAGCGCCGTTTCAACAAATTGGCAATCAATAGTCGTCATGCCGTTCCAGATACCAGCGAATCCATGCAAACGTCCAGTCCTCTCCCCTTGCCTCCAACATCCGCAGGAGACGTTCCAGAAAGGCGGAAGTCTCCGGGTGGATGATGCGGGTCTTTTTTGCCCGCAGAAAATACCGGAGCGGGTCGCTGTCCGTATAATTTGCGCCGTTGTAGATCTTGCTCGCTGCTACACGGTCGCAGAACATTTCGATCACGTAGCGCAGCGGCATCTTGACAGGTTCCATGCGGCGGGTCTTGGGGGAATAATCCGTCCAGTACTCAAAGTGGTGCTTGTTGCGCCCCTTGTGGTGCATCCATGCCGCAGAATAGCCTTTTTCTGCCCGTTCCTGCTCGTTCGGGCTGCGTGTGCCCTGATAGTAGCGCACTCCCGGAATAAATTCCGCCGGCACATACTTGGACAGATCATGCCCCAGCCCCTGCCAGAAGATCCCGGCTTTCCGGCAGTTGGCAATGACGGCGTGTCTGTGGCGGGTTATGGTGCTATAATGCTGCCAGCACTGTTTCAGCTTCATAGATATCCCCCCTGTCAGTTGTTGGCACGCTCTACGGAGAGTACACCCTTGACCTTGCGCAGGCGCTCAAACGTGGAGGTGATCTGCGACTTGTTTACGATCCGGATACTTGCCTCGAAGATGGCATTCCCGTTTTTCAGGTTACGGGAAGAAGAGTGTATGATAGGGATCCTCGCTTCTGTCAGAACGGCTGTGATGTCAAATACCAGTCCTACCCGGTCTACCGCAACGACCTCAATACTCGTCTGCATGGCAGAATCGGCGCTGTCCGTCCAACGGACATCGACCCAGCGTTCCTGCTCTTCCGGGATGTTGCGGCTGAGCATGGAGCGGTAATTCACGCAGGAGGTCGTATGCACCGAAATACCATGCCCCCTCGTGATAAAGCCAACGATCTCATCCCCCGGCAGCGGATTGCAGCACTGTGCGAACTTGACAGCGCAGTCGCTGATGTCATCCAGTACGATGCTGCTCTTCGGGGAGTGGGCAGCAGGGGCGATGACGGACTGGCTCTGCTCCTCCTGTCCGAAGTTCTTGTGATACAGCTCTTTCCAGCGGGGCACAAGCCTTTGCAGGCTCACGCCGCCGTAGCCGATGGAAGCATAGAAATCTTCCAGACTGCTGCAATTATGGCGTTTCAGGTCTTCTGCAAGGAATTTCTCAAGCTCCTCCTCCGGGATGCGGATATGATTGTGGCGGAGCGTTTTTTCCAACATAGAGCGTCCGGTCAGGATATTTTCATCCCGCCGTTCCCGTTTGAACCACGAACGAATTTTGGATTTGGCTTCGTTCGTTCTGGCAATGTCCAGCCATGCACGGTTGGGACCTTTCTCCGGGTCTTTGCTGAGCATGATCTCGCAGATCTGCCCGGTCTGAAGCTCAAAATCGAGCGGGACGATTCTGCCGTCCACCTTTGCACCCATCATTTTATGCCCGATCTCCGTATGGATCCGATAGGCAAAGTCAATGATTGTCGCCCCGACCGGCAGTGAAATCGTGTCACCTTTGGGGGTCATGACAACGATGTCCTCCGGGGAAAGGTCGTTTTTGATCATGCGGACGATTTCTTCCACATCGTCCGAAGTCTGTTGTGCTTCGAGCATCTGCCGGATCCATGCAAGGCGCTGTTCCATTTTGTCCTTGCCCTGAATGCCCTCCTTGTATTTCCAGTGGGCTGCGATGCCGTATTCTGCTGTGGCGTGCATATCCCATGTACGGATCTGCACCTCAAAGGGTATTCCCTCCCGTCCGAGTACGGTCGTGTGCAAAGACTGGTACATATTGGCTTTCGGGGTGGCGATATAGTCCTTGAACCGGTTCGGCAGAGGGCGGAACATATCATGGATCACGCCTAAAACATTATAGCACTCCGGAATGTCAGACACGATCACACGGACTGCATATTTATCATAGACGTGCTCAATGTCCTTGTGGGCAATGAACACTTTCTTATACATACCGTAGATGCTCTTGACACGGCCTTCGATGGCAGGTTCTTTGTTGAAATGCATGGTTTTCAGCCGTTCACGAATCATTTCAATGATAGAGCGGATGAACTGATCCCGCTCCTCTTTCTTGATTGCCATCTGATGTTCGATCTCAGAATAGGCATAGGGGTCGAGGTAGTGGAACGCCAGATCTTCCAGCTCTTCCTGCACTGCCTTGATGCCGAGGCGGTGGGCAATGGGGGCATAGACATTCATGGTCTCCAAGGCGGTGTTGCGCTGCTTGTGTTCCGGACGAAATTCCAGTGTGCGCATATTGTGCAGACGGTCACAGAGTTTGATGATGATGACACGGATGTCCTGTGACATGGCAAGCATGATCTTGCGGATGTTCTCTGCCTGCTGCTGTTCTTTGTTGAAGATCGGTATCTTGGTCAGCTTGGTGACACCCTCCACAAGGGCGGCGACATCCCGTCCGAAACGCTTCTGGAGCTGCTCGGAGGTCGCTTCCGTGTCTTCTACCACGTCATGCAGCAGGGCGGCACAAATGGTATCTGTATCCATGCCGAGGTCAAGCAGAATATCTGCTACTGCCAACGGATGAATGATATACGGCTGCCCGGAAGAACGGAACTGTCCCTCATGCGCTTTGGCGGCAAATTCATAGGCGGAAATGATCTTGCTGACATCATACTGCTTGTCATTGTCCAGAATTTTCTGCACAAGCATATCGATCGTGATTACCCTGTCCTCACTCATACCATAACCTCCTCCGAACGACGCTGTAAATTCATCAAAATTTCTGAGCTTTGCAGATCGACCTTACCCTGTCCCGGAATGCGCTTTACAATTCCCCTGACTTCATCTATATGCACAAGTCCCAGTTCTGCAAAGACATCCAGACAAATGCGGAATTTGCCGTAATTGATGCCTGCTCCGTACAGCCGCACCGCAAGATGCTCTATGCTGCTCCCCTGCTCCGAAAGGCACTTGAAAACGGTGACACAGGCATCACGGTTCGGGCAGAGTGCCCGGCAGACCTCCGGTTTGAGGGTTTCATTGCGGCGGAAACTCTCATATGCCTGTCTTGCGGCGATCAGACGTCCCTGCCGGATACCGGAAAGCCGGACATCCTGCGCAATGATGCTGACCTGCGGCATACCACGGAACTCTCCCGCCTGTAATTTCACCAATAAATGGCAGACATCGCCTACCTGCAAGCCGGTCTCCGCCGGGGATTTACGGAACAGGAGTACATCGCACAGCCTACCGCCCGTTTCACATTGCAGCTTGGTATGTACGCCCTGAGAAAGAGGGATCACCTGCCGGATCACGGCATTTTCCAGCAGGAAAAAGGGTTCCGGGTTGTCACAGCCGAACGGGGCAAGCTGGGAAAGGCTTTGCACTGCCTCCGGGGTCAGAAATTCCGGACGAAGCACGCACGCCGCACGAAGTTCCGGCACGGGCATTTCCGGGTGTTCCTTTGCAGCATATGCCTGTACACGTTCCCGGAATGCGGGGATGTTTTCTTCTTGGATCGTAAAGCCGCCCGCCGCAGGGTGTCCGCCAAATTTTTCCAGCAGGTCTGAACACGCTGTCAAACAGGCAAATACCGAAAATCCCCCGAAACTCCGTACAGAACCATGCCCGATGCCATCGTGCAGACTGATCATAAAGCAGGGTTTCCCGAAACGTTCCATGAGCCTTGCGGCAGTGATGCCTATGATGCCGGCATTCCAGCCCTCTCCGGCAAAGAGCATGACACGTTCATACAGAAGTGACGGATCTTCTGCAAGTTTTTCCTGCACCGAAGTCAGGATAGCATCCTCTTCCTGCTTGCGGCTGGCATTTATGGCATTGAGCCGTTCGGCAAGGGCTTTGGCTTTTGCCGTATCTTCTTCCAGCAGCAGCTCAGCTGCCAACCGGGGAGAATCGAGCCTGCCTGCTGCGTTAATTCTCGGCGCAAGGACAAAGGCAAGCTGTGTCGCATCGATCTGTTTTCCGGCAAGCCCGCTGACCTCTATCAAGGCACGCAGACCGGGGCGCTCTGTGTTTTTCAGGTACTCCAGTCCACATTGGACAAGCAGACGGTTCTCACCGGTCAGGGAAACCACATCTGCCACTGTTGCAATGGCAGCCAGATCGCCGAACTGCTCCAGAGCCATATCGGTGTCGCCATCATTCAAGGCAGCGATCAGCAGCAATGCAATGCCTGCCCCGCAGTATAGATGAAACGGAGAATAATTATCCGTCCGGTGTGCATCCACAACTGCAAGCGCTTCCGGGAGCGTATTGCCGGGCTGGTGATGATCTGTGACAACCAGCTCCATGCCAAGTTCCTGTATCAGCTTTGCCTCTGCAACAGCGGAAATACCGTTGTCTACCGTGACGATCAGGGACACACCGTCCTCATGCATCTCACGGACAGCCTGCTCATTCAGCCCGTAACCTTCACAGCGCTCAGGAATACGCCAAGTCACATTTGCACCCATATCGTATAAATATGAATAGAGGATCACTGTCGCCATGATACCGTCGCAGTCATAGTCCCCGTATACACAAATGCGCTTTTCCTCTTCGATCGCCGCATTGATCGCATCAGCAGCCTCCTGCATATCACAAAGCAGGAACGGGTCACTGAGCGCATTGCAGCTCAGCCGCTCAGCCGCATCCCGGATCGTCATGCAGCCCTGTGCTGCAAGTACCATACAGCTCAGTTCCGAAAGGTCACTTCCCTGCTGTAATGCAGCCGTAATTGCCGGATCCGGCTTTCCAATGATCCACTTCTTCATATAGTTCCCCCTTTCCGGCAGCGCCGGATGACGTTTCAAATCTATGTATAACTTCTATTATAGCATTTTATGACGTAAAATGCAAGAGTGCAGCACTATTTTTTCAATTTTATAAATTTTTTCAAAAAAACTCTTGACAAACGGTTCTTTTTGTGGTATACTGTTAATGCTGGTTCGTGAACTGGAGAGATGTCCGAGCGGTTTAAGGAGCCAGTCTTGAAAACTGGTGATACGGCAACGTACCGTGGGTTCGAATCCCACTCTCTCCGCTTTCAGAAGCAAGAGGTTTGGAAGCAGGATCACACTCAGGAATGGGATTTTTCTTGCCTCTTGCTTTTCAACAATTTCATTATTCTATGCAGAAATACCCAAGTGGTGAAGGGGCTCCCCTGCTAAGGGAGTAGGTCGGGAAACCGGCGCGAGGGTTCAAATCCCTCTTTCTGCGCCATATTGGTGTGCAAAAGATGGCACCGAAAAAAGACCGATTTATCGGTCTTTTTTGTTGTCTATCATAAAGATGGGACATACCTGCCGGGGTGAAAAGGTCACCCTATCAGGCAAATCCCCCGCCGCATACTGTGACGGAGGATTTTTTGGATGATAGACTCAATCCTGTACATACGAGTCCTCTTCTTTGGGGAGAATGACAATATCCCTGTGCGGAACTGGCGTGGAGAACACGATCTGTGTAGAGGTATTGCCAAAATGCTGAAGCTGCCCGATGAACTGGTCAAGCTCCTGCGTACTCGCAAAGGCGACCTTGATGAGCATGGAATACACGCCGGTAACGCAATCGCATTCCAGCACATTCGGGCAGGCTGCAACAAAAGGGTAAAATTCCGGTTTCTGCTGTGCGGAAAGTTCAAGGCTGATAAATGCAACAATATGATACCCCAGTTTCTGTCGGTTGACCTCCGCATGATAGCCTAAAATCATCCCCTGCGCCTCGAGTTTTTCAATCCGTGCAGACACAGCCGGCGCTGACAGAAAGACCTGCTGTGCAATCGCTTTCAGCGGCATACGGGCATTTTCCTGCAAAATCGAAATAAGTTTCTGATCGATCTGATCCATACGAACCCCTCCTGTTGTCAAAAAAGAGCGTACTTCCCCACCGGGAATGTACGCTCCTTTGCATCTCTTATGTTTATAGTATAGCACGGAAAAATGAATTTTTCATGAATAAAAAATTACGATTCTGCTTTTGGCTGCTCCTGCGACTCCTGTTTGCGTTCCGGCTTGCGCTTCTGGAGCTTGTCCAGCTTTGCCTTTCTCTCCTGCACATCCTTGAGGGCATTGGCATAGAAATTCTCCGCATCCGCAAACAGATTGCTCATATAGCTGTTCGTTGCCTGCTTGATCGCTTCGCTGTCCTGTCTTGACCTTGCCACATCTGCATTGGCAGCCTGCCGCATGGCATCGCATTCAGCCTTTGCCTGCGTTGCGATCTCGATGGCACGATTCTTGGCTTCCCGTACAATGGACTCCTGCGAAACAATGGTCTTGGCACGGTCTTCCGCCTGACGGACGATCTGTTCTGCCTTGGCTTCTGCTTCCTTGATGATGCGGTCACGGTCAAATGCCACCATTTTGGCGTGCTTGATCTCCTGCGGCAGATTCAGGCGAATATCGCTGATCAGCTCCCGCATCCGCTCCCCGTCTATAATGGATTTATGCGATGCAAAGGGAACGCTGCCCGCCTTATCCAGCATCTCATCCATATCATCCAGAATTTCGTCAATACTCATCTATGTTCCTCCTTTATCAATCGATCCCGGATGGTATCCAGGATACAAGCTGGTACAAAGGGACTGATGTCCCCGCCGAAATAGGCAACCTGTTTGACAACACTGGAGCTGAGGTACATATTTTCCTTGCTTGTTGTCAAAAATACCGTTTCAGCACCCTCATACAGCACTTTGTTCGTAAGTGCCATCTGAAATTCATACTCAAAGTCACTGACAGCCCGCAGCCCCTTGACGATCGCGACCGCCTGCACCCGCCGGACATAATTGACAAGCAGCCCATCCAGAATATCAATGACCACATTGTCCAGATGCGCTGTTGCATCCGCGATCATCATCATTCGTTCCGTTGCAGTAAAGCTTGCCGCATTCTTTGAGGCATTCGTAGAGATCAGCACAATGACCTTGTCAAAGAGCGTGGAGGCTCTGGTAATGATATCCAGATGTCCGAGCGTAACCGGATCAAAGCTGCCGGGACATACTGCAATTCTTCTCATGTCTCCGCCTCCTCTGTGTATTGCAGCACTGATACTACTATTTTACCATAAAAATATTCTTTTTGCAACCTCAAATGCGAAATTTTTTCAGGAATTGTGTAATTTTTTTCATGTTCCGCCAAAATTTTCCCACCCGGACACAAGAAATCGGGCAAATCCGGCAAAATTTTATCTAAGATCTGCATTCTGTAAGGCGGGTCAAGGAAAATGAAGTCGAATTTTTCCCCGTCTCCTTTCCGGATAAACTGCTCTGCCATCATCTGATGCAGCACAGCACGGTCAGAAAGATGTGTCTTTTCCAGATTTTCCCGAACTGTTTTCAGCGCATCCGCCGACTGATCGACAAAGACAGCCTGCTTTGCCCCCCGGCTGATCGCCTCAATGCCAAGCTGCCCGCTCCCTGCGAACAGATCCAGCACCCTTGCCCCATACAGATCAAACTGGATCGCCGAGAACATCCCCTCTTTCACCCGGTCTGTCGTCGGGCGTACATCCAGTCCCTCGAGCGTTTTGAGATGGATCCCCTTTGCTTCTCCGGTAATTACCCGCATACATCGTCCTCCTCGTGCAGAAACCGATAGAGCCTGTCAGCCGTTTTCTGTGAGATACCGGCAGCCCGCAAAGCCTCCGGGTCGGCAGCCTCCAGCGCAGCTTTCGTCTTGAAATGGAGCATCAGCTTCTGAGCCAGCTTCTCCCCGATGCCCTCTACCTGTGTCAGTTCGGATGCAAATGTCCGCTTCTTGTGCTTGCTGTGCATATAGGCAACGGAATACCGATGCACTTCGTCCTGAATGCGTGTCAAGAGCTGAAATGCGCTCTGCGTTCCCGAAACACTGATCTCCCCACCGCCTGTTGCGATCGCACGGGTACGGTGCTTCGAGTCCTTGACCATGCCAAAAAGCGCAATATCCGGTGCCATTTCCTTTACAATGGGCGCAACCGCATTCACGTGCCCCTTGCCGCCGTCCAGCAAAATCAAGTCAGGCTTGTGCGAAAAACCCGCATCCGTCCCATCCTCTAAATGCGAAAGCCGCCTGCGGATGACCTCCTGCATACAGGCATAGTCATTCTGCATCTTGCTTTCCTTAATGGAAAAGCGTTTGTAAGCCCGCTTCAAAGGTCTGCCATTCTCAAACACCACCATACCTGCCACCATAGATTCCGAAGCAAGGTTGGAGATGTCGTAGGCTTCGATATATTTCGGCACATGCTCCATGCCCAGAATTTTACCGAGCGCCTCCACCGCCAGCAGTTCCCTGCCTGTACGGTTTTCATGGACGGCAATGTATTCCACAGCATTTTCCTTTGCCATCTGGATCAATTCCCTGCCGCCGCCCCGCTGCGGCACGGTCAGCTTCACCTTCCGCCCTGCCTGTGCGGAGAGCATTTCGGAAAGCATTTCCATTTCCGCAAGCGGTTCTTCGAGAAGAATGACCTTTGGCAGATCTGTCCGCCCATGGTAAAACCGGGGCACGAACGCATCGAGCGGCGCTTCGTCCGCTTCTTCCGTAAAGTGGAAATTCTCCTTGTCGTACAGCCTGCCCTCCCGGTACATCAGTACAGAAATGCACAGGTCATCGCCATTGTCCGCCGAGGCGATCACATCTGCATCCCAGAAATTATTGTCAATGATCTTCTGCGACTGTGCTGCCCGCTGTACCGCCTTGATGCGGTCACGCAGCACTGCCGCTTTCTCAAAATCCATTCGCTCGGCAGCGGCTTCCATTTCCTGCTGCATCCGCTCCACTGAAAGCTGACTGCCGCTGCGGATGTAGGCAACTGCCTGTGCGATTAGTTCCGCATACTGCTCCTGTGAAATTTTCCCCTGACACAGCCCCATACACCGATGAATGTAATAATTCAGGCAGGGTCTGCCCTTGCGGAACATCTGCGGAAATTTTTTCCGGCAGGTCGGCAGACAGAAAACCGTGTTCACTTCCTCCACAGTTGATTTTGTGACAAATCCGCCCGTATACGGACCAATATACAGCCCGCCGTCTGTTTTCTGCTTTTCGGCAGTGATACGGGGGTAGGGGTCATCGGAAACACGGATATAATGATACCCCTTGTCATCCTTGAGCAGAATATTATAGTGCGGCTTATGCTGCTTGATGAGACTGCACTCCAGCAGCAGCGCTTCATATTCCGAGCCGGTGACAATGAAATCATAATCATAAACGTGCGAGACCATTTTTTCCACTTTCGGGAGATGATCAGCCCCCTGCCGGAAATAGCTGCTCACACGGTTGTGCAGATTCTTCGCTTTGCCAATATAAATGATACCGCCCTTTTCGTCCTTCATCAGGTACACACCCGGCGATGTCGTCAGCTGTGAGGTCTTTTCCCTGAGGTAGGGCAGACGGGGATTCAGTTCCTCCGCAAAAAACGAAATGACTTGACTCACAGTCTGCCCTCCTCTCGTGACAAGTGAATGTGTTAAAATTCGTCAAAGAAATCGCTCCGGTACTTGACTTCCCTTGCCCGGTCGCCGTGGCAGTCGATCATGATACGTTCCTGCGCAACCAGAAACCGCAGGATCGAGAAGAACACCACATAGGCGATCGAATTGGCAAAGAGCGAAATATACACGTGCAGATGAAAGATCACCCCGAACATCCCCGCAAGGATAATGACTTCCGACAGGATGATGGCAATTTCCAGTGCCGTGTTTTTCGGTTCCAGTGCCAGATAGGTAAAGCAGATCGCCCCCGAAAAAATGCAGTGCGCAATGTTCAGCGCCATAGAGCCGGATTCATAGAAAGACAGCTTGTCGGCATTGAAGTCCATGATCATAATGACGACTTCGACGATCAGGTAAATGAGCATTGCCGTTTTCATGATGTAGCGGTGACGGACGATCTTGTGGAAATTCAGCAACGAAAACAGCATCAGCACAAAGCCGATCGTCTCAACCGTGTATGCCGCAATTTCCAGCGCAACAAGCTCCACATTGTTACGTTCGATCGACCAGTAGTACAAAGCGGCACACATCGCAAACAGTAGGAAACAGATATTGGCATACTGCCCGCAGATGAAGCAGCGTTTCAACCTCGGATGCATCCCGCATCACCCCTGCTTTGCGGCAAGCGCACGCCGCCCGATGTCGTGACGGTAGTGTACCTGTTCCCAGTCAATGGTCTTGACAGCCGCATAAGCCTGTTCCAACGCCTCCGGAAGTGCAGCAGCAGTCGCTGTCACGCCAAGCACCCTGCCGCCTGCGGTCAGGAACTGGTTATCCGTGAACTTCGTTCCGGCATGGTAGACAAAGACACCCTGTGTCTGTCCCTTTTCATCGAGCCCGGAAATGACCTTGCCGCTTTCATATTTCACCGGATACCCACCGCTTGCCATGACTACACAGGCAGCACTTTCCTGTTTCCAGTGAATGGGCAGCTCTGCCAGTCTGCCCTCATAAACAGCTTCGATGATGTCTACCAAGTCCGTATCCAGCAGCGGCAGCACGACCTGTGTTTCCGGGTCGCCGAACCGGCAGTTGTATTCAATGACTTTCGGACCGTCCGGTGTCAGCATCAGCCCGAAATACAGACATCCCGTAAAGGGTCTGCCCTCTTTCTGCATGGCTTCCACGGTGGGCTGAAAGATCTGCTCCATGCACGTCTTAGCGATCTCGTCCGTGTAGTAAGGATTCGGTGCGACCGTACCCATACCGCCCGTGTTCAAGCCCTTGTCGCCGTCCAGTGCCCGCTTGTGATCCATGGACGAGATCATCGGCACGACCGTTTTCCCGTCCGTGAACGACAGCACGGAAACTTCCGGTCCTGTCAGGTACTCCTCCACAACGATCCGTGCGCTGCTCTCCCCGAATTTCCTGCCGTCGATCATGGACTTCACAGCTTCTATGGCTTCTTCCTCATTCTGCGCAAGGATGACTCCCTTGCCAAGCGCAAGCCCATCCGCCTTGATCACAGTCGGGTAGGTGTTCTGTTTCCGGATATAGGCGATCGCTTCGGCACTGTCAGAGAATACCGCATAGCTGCCCGTGGGAATGCCATACTTCTGCATCAATTCCTTGGAGAATATTTTGCTCCCCTCCAGAATGGCAGCATCCGCCTTAGGACCAAATGTCCGGAATCCCTCTGCCTGCATGGCATCCACCATGCCCAGCACAAGCGGGTCATCCGGCGCAACAAACACAAGATCCGGCTGGAGCTTTTTCGCCAGTGCGATCATCCCCGGAATATCCGTTGCCTTGACATCAAAGCATTTCGCATAGCGGGAAATACCGCCGTTTCCCGGTGCGCAGTACAGTTCCGGGCTTCTTGCGCTTTCAGCCAGTTTCATGATAATGGCGTGTTCCCTGCCGCCGCCGCCGACAACCAGTATCTTCATAGTAGCTCTCCTTATCTATATCTATCAGTCATATTCCTGTTCCAGTCCTCCCGGAATTTCCGTCAAAGGTTTGCCTTCGCACGCAGTTCCTGCACGGTCAGCTTTGCCACTGCCGTGCGTTCGAGTGCGCTCTTGTTATAGGAAAAATGCCGTGTCATTTCATACCGTTGTAAAATGATATTTTCCACAGCATCCTGCTTTTCTTCCCCCTCCAGAAAGGCAATAGCTGCCGTCCCCATGACGCTTTTGTAACGCATCGTCACATCCCCACGTTCCGGAATGCACTCCATTTGCAGGGGCATATCCATTTCAAACGCACAGACACCGCATCGCTGCATCAGTGCATACTTCCTGCCCGCTTTTGCGCCGTGGATGTAGAAGCAGAGCGTTTCCCCGTCAAAGGTGTAG
>CANRFM010000029.1 GCA_947629905.1 uncultured Clostridia bacterium | reverse complement strand
TCTACGTTAGCCGATTCCGACTTTTTTCATTCAAAAGGGGGTTTTTTTACAAGCTGGAATGCCCCGCAGTGCGGGGCTTTTTTCAGAAATGTTCGTGAACGACAAGCTCGGAAAGCGGTTTTCTTTCGGTGGCATGGCGGTCGGGGGACTTGAGGGCATCCGCCGGGTAGCCGAATACGGTCAGATTCACCGGCTCGAACCCATCCGGGATGCCGAATGCCTCCCGCAGCACATCTGCTTTGAACCGGCAGATCCAGAGCGAAGCAAGCCCCAGTTCTGTCGCTTCCAGCACCATATGGGTGCTCACGATCGAGGCATCGATGTCCGAAATGATTTTCCCGTCAAAGGAGCGGTGCCAGCAGTGTTCCACATCTGCCACGGTGACAATGGCGAGGGGCGCATTGTAGAAATTGGCAGCTTCTGCCAGCTTCTGCAAGCCCTCCTCCTGTTCAATGACCAGAAGCCGGAATGCCTGTGCATTGACACCGGTCGGCGCAATGCGGGCAGCCTCCAGAATTTTGTCACGCTTTTCCGGCTCGACTTTCTGTGCGGTGTATGCACGTGTGGAGCATCTTGTTTTCGCAAGAGTCAGAAAATCCATAGAACTCATCCTTTCTTAGCATATGGCTGAAACAGCGGTAAATGCCGCTGTTTTTGTGTTTTTATGTTTCGTTTTGCATTTTCTTCCTCAGGCGTACATCTGTCCCCACAAGCTGGAGCGAAGTGTAGAGGGCAAACAGTCTGGAAACGATTCGTTCCTCATACTGCGCCCGGATGTCTATGTAATCGAGATTCGTGCTGATAATGGTTGGCAACCCCTTATTCAGGCGGGTATTTATGATGTTGTACAAACAGGATGCATTGAAGGTGGTATCAAATTCCGTCCCAAGATCATCCAGTATCAGCAGATCGCAGTTCAGCAGCAGGGAAAGGGTATCGTCATGCTCATTTGCCCGCCCGAAATGTTCCTGTTCAATGTTGCCAAGCAGGTTGATGACCGAATCGTAGATCACGTTGTAGCCTTTTTGGATGACTTCATTTGCAATGGCAAGGGACAGGTGTGTCTTGCCGACCCCCGTTTTGCCGTAGAGCAGGAGACTTTCTGAATTGGTACTAAACTTTTCGGCATACTTCCGGCAACGTTGCAGTATCTTCTGCATCACGGTATAGCAGTCCTCCCCGTTTGGACCTGTGAAATTGCGGTAGTATTCCAACGAAAACTGCGCAAAGGTACACAGTGTCAGATGTGTCTGCCGGTTCATTTCCCGGATACCAATAGCAGCCACTTCATCTTGCAGACAAGTACAATACCGATCCTGTGTATAGCCAGTGTCCTGACATTTCGGGCAATGGTAGTGGATATCCAGATAATCTGCCGGATAGCCGTGCCGGATCAGGAGATTGGCAGAAAGATGCTGTGCTTCCTGATTTTCATGTTGCAGCGTTTCCAAAGCTTCGGTGATGCTTCTGCCGCTCTGTGCAAGGGCAAGCAGCTTGGAAGCCGTCTGCGCAAGCTGTGAATTGATCTCCGTGATCTGCGGTATTTCCATGCTGACTTCATTCTGCCTGTTTTCATACTCCACAAGTGCCTGCTGCCGCCTTGCCTGAACGGTCAGCAGGGCTTCCCGGAAAATATCTTCGTTCATGTATCCTCCTCCTCAAAGCGGTTGACGAGACTGAGATAGTCGTTCATCTCTGCGATTTCCTGATCTGTCATCGGTGCATATCTCTTTCGTTTTTTTCGGGATCTTGGTGTGTTCTTCCGGAGTTTCTTTGCCTGTTCCGGCGTTGTCGCTCCCTGTGCCGCCCAGCCTTTCAGGATAGTATCCATATACTTGAAATTCAGCTTATCGATGTTCTCGACCGTGATCTCATAGGCATATTTCAGCAGTTCCATGGAATAGCCTGCCGCCTGCCAGTCGTCTATGTACGCCTGCTGTTTGGTGGTCGGCTTACGTTTCAGTTCCAGAATGGAGCGCAGTTCTTCCATGTAACCGTGCTTCTGCTTCATTCTGTCAAGTTCCTCTTCCGCCTGTGTGAGCGTGAGAATGCCCTCACTTTCCCAGCGTATGGCAATGGATTCCGCATAGGAGATACTGTATTTCCCGATCGATATGCAGTATTCGAGCAGCATCAGGATCAGCTCACACGGCATTCCCAAATATTGACAGATCCAGAGGAGTGAGCGCTGTTCCATATGATTGAGCGGTCTGCCGAGCCTTTTTTCTGCCAGTGCAAAAAGCTCCGCCAATGTCTGCGAGCTTTCTAAGGCAGAGGCGATCTCAGAGGGGTCGAGCTTGACTTCCCGGCTGCTGCGCTGTGTGACAGCCTTCGGCTGCGGTGCGGGAGGGGCTGCGGCAGGTACAGCCTGCGGTGCGGCAAACGCAAAATGTCCGGGCGCTGCACCCTGCAACTGCAAAACATCTGCCTGTGTCCAGAACTGCAACGCCTCCTCTGCCCGTGCTTCTTCGATGTGCAGAAAAGCAGCGATCTGTGCCGCTGTAATATTCTCCTGCATATGCCGGAGGTAACAGAGCAGTACCTTGAGCTGTACCTCATCTGCAAGCCGAAGAAAATGGTCGGAAACGATGCCGGGCACGGCAAATACGCTGTTTCCGTAATTGACAAGGTATGGCATTTTCAGTCCTCTTTCAGGGTCGTTTCAATGACTTCACCTTCCGGTGTGCCAAAATACTGCCTTGCCAGCATGACGGAGATGAAGCGGATCGCCCCCACCACGATCAGGCAGATGCCGATCAGACGTATCGTGGTATCCATGACATATGCCGGGCGGGTGAGTACATAGAAACCGGTAACTGCCCCCAGCGTGCAGAGAATAAAGCCAGCCAGCCAGAGAGAATGTGTCTTGCGCAGCACGAAATTCCGGTACATACCGGATACCGAAGTGAAGATGATCCATAGCCCGAAAAAGATAGGGATCAGGAATTTGAGCAAAGTCGGTATGGTACAGAGCAAAATACCGCCCACCAGAAAACATAGCCCGTACAAGAGCTGTGAGCCGTACTGACGCTTTGACATCAGATAGGTGACAGCCATGAAAATGCCGAGTACACACATAATAATGCCGGCGATCAGGCAGATGTGTATCAGAATGTCCGGCTTTGCGGCAAAGCAGATACCCGTTGCCAGTGTGATGCCTGCGGTCAGCAGGATGTACCAGAATTGCTGTTTTGTCATGCGTTTTTGCATCGTAAAGACCTCCTTATAGATAATGGCGCAGCCATTTATAGACAAATTTCTGCCGGGGCGATGCGGCTGCATACAGTCCCTCGGAAAGCAGCTGACAGGCGCTGTAGAGCAGTTTCAGTTCATTTTGTGTCGGTTCATGCGGGCTGTAGCGCAGCTTTGTGCCGACCTGCAATGCCTGCAGCAGCAAGTCCGTATCCATGAATGCCGCACACCGCTTTTCTGCTTCTTCCTGTAAAGCGGCAGAAGTGCCTGTGCAGGTATTGACACCGCATTCCTGCAACAGATTCAGCAGGTGTTTCCAGAGCGTTTCCGCAACCTTGCGGATGTTTTTCTGATACAGAAGCTGTCTTCGTTTGCGCAGTGCGGTATTTCTTGCGAGGACAAACCCCGCAATGACAGCGATCACGCATAGCATACCGCCCAGAAGCAGCAGCACGAAACGCATTTTTCCGGGCTGTGCCTGTTCCGCCGTGTACGGCTCTGTGTTTGTTTCCGTTGCCGCTGTGTGTGTGACTGTGTGCGTGCCGGAACTTATGGGAGCGGATGCCACACCGGAGGCTGCGTTCGTGCTTTCTGTGGCTTCCGTGCTATTCGGGTCGGTCTGCACTTCTGTGGAAAGGGCAGACATTCCGGTTTCCGCTTCTGTGGCATTGGTCTCTGTGAGAACTTCCGTTTCCGGTTCTGTGGCAGGCTGTTCAAAATAGGTGTAGGTAAACTCAAAGGGTATCCACCCGAAACCCTCTATATAGATCTCTGCCCATGCATGGGCATCGCTGTCCCGGACAGCTGTGGAATAGGCTGTAGCCCCTTTTTCTTCCGTTCGGGTGAGCTTTTTGCTGTCGATGACGTAGCCCTCGCAGTATCTTGCAGGGATGCCAGCCATCCTTGCCAACAGCACGCCGGCTGTGGCATAGTGCATACAATAGCCCATCTTATGGTCAAGCAGAAAATAAGCTGCAAAATCCTCGTTGGGCGGTGTCTTTCCGGGGGCAAGGGAGTAGGTGACATTTTCACACATACGCTCCCGGAGTGCCTGAAGCACCTGTAGGATCTCCACAGGTTCCATTGTCTCCGGCACATTGTCCAGAATATCCGCATAGGCAGCATAGATCTGCCGGGCATCTTCGGTATCGGGGATCGCCAGATACTGTTCCCGCACAAAATCCGTATAGCCGTCTTTGCAAAGCAGGGCAGCCGCTGCCGCTTTTACGCCGGGCTTTTCGTCCGGCAGCGTTACGGAAGCGGAAAGCTCATCCGGCTGGAGTACTTTTTTCTGTGTATCCGGCAGACGCTTTAGCAGTTCCTCGGCTGTGAAAGGCACTGTCGGCATACGCTGAAGTGCCGCTTCAAAGTCCTGATCGTTGAGGATCGTGTATGTTTGTGTTCGGCTGTCGAAGGAATCATCCGGGCTGCATAGGATCTGTGCATCCCCTTTGAAGGTGTAGGGTACGCATTCCGAAAGAATATCATCCGACCCGCTCACGGTCATCTTGCTGTTGTCATCCAGAAAAGACCGCATCGTCAGCCCTAAAAATTCCGCCGGATAGCAGTTTACCTGCTGCATCGTGTCAAAGATCTCCGCCTCGTAGACAGAGCTGTCCAGCATTTTCCAGCTGCTCTTGTCATAGCGGTGGAATGTCCTGTACTTGAGGTAGATCATGCCGGACGGTTTGTCTGAAAAGGAGACCGCAGACAGTTCGACCTTTTCGGCTGTTTTCTTATCCACCCGCCCCAGATGCAGTACCTCATCCCGGCTGAAACCGGACTGACCGTACAGAAACGGGAATACCGTTGACAGATCTGACCAGTCAATGTCAGAGGCGTAATACTGGAAATCCGTCCGCATCTGCTTGACTTTATCGGGGCGTTCATACGGGAACACGTGCAGCGCTCCCTCGACAAGCATACAAATGCAGAAAGAAAGGATAACTGCCGTACAGCCGGCATATTCTGTCACTAAAAACCGCATACCCGAAACCGGGTAGAATGCGTTTTTCCGACGGACGAAACCTGCTGTATTCTGAAGCGTGCCTGCCCCCTCCGCCAGCTGCACGGCAGCCATACCGCACCAGAAAGAGAACAATGCCGCCGCCGGGATGTGCTTCGGTTCGATGCCGAAGAACAGCCCGATCTCCGCAAAGGGGAACGTAATGAGAAAGCTGAGGAAAAAATTCCGGTAGCGGACGACCGCATAGACCGCCAGCCAGATAATGGGTATCAGTACAAAGCAGATCACCAGTGTGGTGCTGGATAGTTCGGAGACATCGGAGCTGACATGAAAATATTCCCAGTCGGTCTGATAGATCGTCTGACAGACAGCATTCAGGATATGGGACAGACCTGCTGTCAGTTCCATGCGCTGATAGAAAAAGAAACAGCCGTATACCACGATGAACAGCAGCAGGGTAATATGCCTGCTCTCCGTGTGCAGGGCGTGCCACGAAAAAAACACCATCACCACCGTGCCAATCAGCAGGAGCAGCGGGAGATCACAGACCGGAGAAAACATGGTCTCGAACGTAAAAAAGCAGCTCATGACACCCAAAGCGGCGATCAGCAGCAGTTCCGGGTAGTTTCGTCTGCTGCTGCGGCGCTGTAATGCCATAGACAGGGTATTTTCAATGCGGATACCGCTTTCAGAGCCGCTGCGCCGTTGTTTCATTCCAAAATCCACCTCAAAAGTCAGACGATCAATCGGATATTGACCGGTTCGTCCGGTCGGAGAACCTGTACTGCTGTCCTGTCAGAAACCGGCAGCGTCTGTACTGCTCCCGTAATCAGAAGATTGCGCTGGTTGGCGATCATGTCCTTTTCCAGTAAAGAGAGCAGACCCGTGTCGGGCTGATTGGTGAGCAAAGTCGCCGAAGAAAAGACCATCCCCGCCAGCGCTTCCCGGATCGGGTCGGGATGTCCTTCCATGGAAAAAAGGGAATGGTACAGCAGCTGAAAACTCTCCGCCAGTGCTTCCTGATCGGCAGGTTTCTGCGTGAAAAGCTGCTGCTGTTCGGTATCGTACCATGCAAGGATGCAGGGGTGTGACAGCGTGATCAGCTCCAATGCCACGGAATAGACAGCCGTCAGCAGGAGCTGCGCTGCTTTCAGATCAGCCTGCCGGTCGCCGGAGATCTGATATTCCACCAGCAGCAGTGCCAGCCGTTCCACCGGGCAGCTGAATTCCTTGAGCAGCATGGTATCGCTGCGGGAGCTGAGTTTCCAGTGCATCCGGCTGACGGGGTCGCCGGGCATATATTCCCGGATGCCGTAGATCTCCGATGGATCGTCGCCGGGCTTGTCAGCAAACTGGTCGCTGTCCGGCTGTTCTGCCGGCGGTGCAGTCTCCTCGAGAGGGAGCAGCAGGGGCTTTGGCAAAATCAGCAGAGAGACAGTGCGGTTTGTTACGGGGATATTCGTGTGAAAGAGCCGGAACAGGTCAAAGACCCGCAGGCGAACCAGCTTCACTTCTGCAGCCCCGCAGAAAACAGCCTGCATATAAAATGTCAGCCTTGTAGTATTCTTGGCACGGAGCGGAAATTTCAGCCGTACTGTCTCCGGTTCTGTTCCGAAAGAATGCACGACCCGAAGTACCGCTTCCCCTCTGGAAAAGAAAAAAGGTGAGCGGTTCCTGACCTTGAGGATGACCGGTACGGAAGTTTCTGCTGTACTGGACTGTACCTGACAGGACACAGCACCTTCCGACTGGAAATGCAGCCAGACCAGCCCTGCTTTCAGGATGAGCGGAATGACCAGCACACTGACCAGAAACAGGAGCGGGAGCGGCTTGATATATAAGATGTAGAAAATTATCAGTCCGCACAGAAGTGCAAGATAGATCAGCTTTGACCGGATCATAGTATCAATCCGTCCATGGCAGCGGCGTGGAAGCCAGAATTTCATGAATGACAGCCTGTGCTTCCTCTGCGCCGGGGTTTGCACCGTGCAGGAGTATTCTGTGGCAGAACACATCCGGGCAGACATAGGCAATGTCATCCGGCAGCAGGTAGTCCCGCCCCTCGGCATAGGCAGAAGCCTTTGCCATCTGCATCAGCGCCAGCGAACCCCTTGGGCTGACACCCAACCGGATAGCGGGATGCGTGCGTGTGGCATTCGTGAGGGAGACGATATACTGGTAAAGCGTTTCGCTGACGTAGATCTGTTCCGTTTCCCGGCGGAGCTGCATCAATACGGCAGCATCTGCGACTTGCCGTACAGTGTCGAGCGGATCAGCGTTCTGCCTTGCTTTCAGCATATTCACTTCATCCTGTTCTTCGGGGTAGCCGATAGAAAGCCGCACTAAAAACCGGTCAAGCTGGGATTCCGGCAGTTTCTGCGTACCCACGCAGGTGATCGGATTCTGTGTCGCAATGACGATATGCGGCGCAGGCAGTGCGTGTGTCACACCGTCCACTGTGACAGAACCCTCTTCCATCAGTTCGAGCAGTGCCGACTGCGTTTTGCTCGAAGTACGGTTGATCTCGTCGGCAAGCAGCAGGTTGCAAAAGGCAGCCCCTTTCTTGAAAGAAAAAGTGTTACTCTCCTTATGGTACATGGTAAAGCCCACAACGTCTGTCGGCAAAACATCCGGTGTGAACTGGATACGCTTACAGGACAGCGCCAGTGTCCGGGAAATGGCAAGCGCCAGCGTGGTCTTGCCGACACCGGGCATATCTTCCAACAAAATATGACCGCCTGCTAATATGGCAAGCAGTACTTTATAGATCACTTCACGCTTGCCGTTGACTGCCTTTTCGATCTCCCGGAGCATTTCGTGTAAAACCGGGTGCAGGGTAGGCGTGAAAGCGGTAGAACTGTCTGTTCTGACTGCGGATCTTGCATTGACAGAATGTGACATAAATTCCTGATTTCCTTTCATGAAGATGTCCTGCTTTCTATTATAGCATTTTTTTCAGAGAAATGCAAGTGCCGGAACAGAAAAAATACAAGCAGCACAATATATGGAAAAATGGAAATGACATCATTTTCTACGGCGGTTTACGTTTTTTCTTGCTTGGTGTGGAAATCCTGTTTCGTAACAAAAACTTCACGAAAAATTCATGAATAGTCGTGTGATGTATGTTATAATATTATATATGTCTTTTTTAGAGACAAAATAATCGTAAAGGAGAGCAGCATGGAACGGCAGAAGCAATCTACACCGAGTCTGAAGCAGATCAAGAGCCTGAAATATTCTATGATCGGCGGCTATATCCTGATCGTTGTGGTCGCAGTGCTGCTGGTTTCCCTGTTAGCACTGCAAACGGCAGACCGTATGCTCAAAAACAAGGTCAGCTCCCTTGCTTCCTCCCTGAATGTGCAGATGAAGCTGAACATGGACAGCTACCTTGCAAGGATGGAAACAATTGCCACACTGGCATTTGCTTCAGAGGAAACCTATACATATGATGCGACCGACCCTGATAATGACGAGTATGAGGCGATCAATACGGAGAAGATCATTTCAGACAAGCTCTACAGCCTCTGTATCATGGAAAACTTTGTGGATTATGGCATTGTTTACCGCAATAACCGCACGGTCGGCAAGATTTCCAACGGCACGGTCAATCTGTTCGGGGATGGGATCTATGAGGAACTGGAGTCCATGATCACCAACCAGCGGACCCGTGACGGCTGGGCAGCGGGATTTCAGGGAAATTTCAAGCGCATTTACTATGTCAAGCGCATTCATGACAATGCACTGCTGGTCATTTCTTTCTATACCGATGAATTAGAGGACGTATTCGACAACCCGGAAACCATGAGCGATATGGAGATCCGCCTGACGAATCAGAATTATGATATATTGTATTCCTCTGTGCAGGATGAGGTCGGGCAGCCGATCCCGGAGGGGATCATGCAGCGGGTGAAAGATCTGGACGCTACCACGGCTATGGACAATGCCTATCTGGTAACAGTGACTGGGTGCGGCGATGACTGGTATGTCATCTGCTCTATCCCGACCCCGATCATTCTGAAAGAAATGCAGACGCTGCGTGTCTTTGTCTGCTTTGCAGCGATACTGGCAGCTTTGTTGGCTGCGCTTTTGGGCGTGGTGCTGTCTTTGCGGATGACACGTCCGGTGGAAGCCTTTGTGGCAAGTCTGGACACGAAAGCACATACCGACCAGTTGACCGGCATTCTGAACAAGCGCTCGTTTGAGGAGTATACGGAGAGCCGGCTTGCCAATGCTTTGAATTTTGAACATCATGCCCTTATTTTGCTGGATGTGGACAATTTCAAGGGGGTCAATGATACACTCGGACACGCCTACGGCGATCAGGTGCTTGCCAAAATCGGCAGTATCCTGCGTGCAGCGTTTTCTACGGAGGATTTCCTCGGCAGGATCGGTGGAGATGAATTCTGCGTGTTCATGAACGTTTCCCCGGAGGATGGCGTGGACTATACGGAGTTTGTCAGGCTCAAGTGTGAAGAACTGTGTCAGGCATTCCGCAGCAATTATACAGGCGATGACGGGAAATATAAGATCTCTGCGAGCATTGGTGTTGCAGTATTTCAGGGGCAGGGAGAGACTTTCAAGTCCATGTATCACATTGCGGACAAGGCATTGTATGCCTCTAAGGAGAGAGGCAAGGATACCTATACCATCGGTGAGCCGGAGGTGAAGGAATGATGCGCAGAAGCTGGCGTGCAGCAGCAGTGTGTACCGCAGCTTGTCTGCTCCTGACAGGCTGTGCAGGGGAGACTGTTGTGAAAAAGCAGCATGAACAGGTGGTGATCTCCCTCTCGTGGTGGGGAAATGATGCCCGTAATGAATACACGATCGCTGCCGTGGAAAAGTTTGAGGAGCTGAATCCGGACATCCGGGTCAATGTCAGCTATTCGGAGTGGTCCGGCTATGAAGCCCGGAGCCGGGTGCAGATGGTATCTGACACGGAAGCTGACGTGATGCAGATCAATTTCGGGTGGCTTGCGGAATACTCTCCGGACGGGACAGGGTATTACAATATCGAGGATGTAGCAGATTTTGTGGACTTGTCCAATTTTTCACCCGAAATGCTGGACTATGGCAGAAGGGGAGAGGCGCTCAATGCCATTCCGATCGCCATGAATACCGAAACTGTCTATATCAACAAGACACTGTATGATCAGTACGGGCTGGATGTTCCCGAAACATGGGAAGACCTACGGGAAGCTGCCAAGGTTATGCAGGTGGACGGCATTTATCCGATGTCCGGACTTGCCAAGTCGATCTGGCTGTATGCCATTTCCTATGCGGAACAGGTGGTCGGGAAGACTTTCCTGAAAGAGGATGGCTCGTTGAATTTTACGGTCAAGGAACTGGAAGTCATGCTCGATTTCTACGACCGGATGGTGGCAGAAAAGGTCTTTCCGCAGGTGGAATACTACGACCGGCTGAACATTGAAAAGGGCATCTATGCGGGCGGTGTTGCATGGGTCAGTGATGCGGTGAACTATTTCGGCAGCGCACAGGAAAAGGGATATGAGATCGTGATCGCTCCCTATACGTCAACGGACGATAAAAAAAGCGGCGAAGGCTGGTATGCCAAGCCTGCTACGATGTATGCGATCAGCAAGCATACAGAACACCCGGAGGAAGCTGCCATTCTGCTGGATTTCCTGCTGAATTCCCCGGAAATGGCTGTCTTGCAGGGTGTGGAAAAGGGCATCCCGCTGAGCAGTGCAGCGCAGAAAACGCTGAAAGAAAATGATATGCTTTCCGGTCTCCAGTATGAAGCCTCTCTTTGCATGGAGAACAATACAGAACTTTCACAGATGAATCCGTTTGTGGAGAATGAAGACCTGATCGACAAGTTCACAGAAGCGTGCAATCTGGTACTCTATGAGCAGGCAACGCTTGAGGAAGCTGCCAAGACCCTGTATAACAATATCAAAGCTATTGCAAGCTCCGAATAAAAAAGAATGCCTCCCCGTCCGGGGAGGCAATTTTCGTGCTGTTATTCTTCCAGATCTTCATAATGCGGTTCGGTCTGTGTGGTATCCGCAGCAGCTGCATTCAGGGCGATCGTAACAACAAAGCCGTCCATGTTATTGCCGGAAATCTCATAGCTTGCATCCCCGGCAGGGACAGAGAAGCTGGTTTTCGGGCTGCCATTGCTGGCGGGCATATAATACATACCGTACTGTGCCGTGCCGCTGGTGACCTTGAGCATATTGTCAATGGAATATGCCTTGATCTCCTCTAAGAATTCCTCCAGACAGATGCCATTTTCTGTGATATAAGTAGCGGGGGCAATGCCGACATAGCGGAATACGGCTGATCTTCTGGAAGTGATGTCCTCGTCGAAGTAGTCGTTCTTTTCCTCCGGATAACGCTGGATGAAGCCGTATTCAGCGGCGTGTTCAGCAAGCCATGCATAATCGCCTGTGGGGCTGTAGAAATTGGAGCTTGCACCGGACGGGTACACACCGATAGTCAGTGTTCTGCCGGTCCGGAAATCCAGATCACTGGCATCTGCCCGATAGCCGCCGATCATGCGCAGGTCGGTGTTGTGATTCTGTGCATAGAACCCCTCAAACCAGCTGTCCATAGCGAGTGCCGCATCCTGATCCAGTCCGACCTCCCAGTCGGAAGCAGAGTAGTGCTTTTCAGTTTTCTTGTCCAGAACACTTTTAATAGTTACAAAATTGACATCGGCTGATGTGCCGTCTGCAATGGCATCCGTATCAAATTCACAGGGATGCGCTGCGTTGCACAGGATCAGGTCTCCTGTATGTACATCCTCTGTGTCCACGGAAATGGTGGCGTATGTGACTTTAGGTGGCTGTGTTGCCTGTGGGACAGGTGTTCCGGAGACAGGATCCGTCTGGAGCTGATCATCCAGTGTGGTGTCGGGGTCAGTATTACCGGGGGTTCCGTCTTTTTTTCCACAGCTGCTGATACAGGAACTCAGGATCAATATCATCACAAGCAGCATTACCGCAACAAAAATAATACGATCATACCGGATCCGGTAGTTCCTGCGTGAATTCTGTGCCATAGCTGTTCTCCTCTCTTGTTCATTTTTGCGGCAAACATTTTTCTATCCATGCCGCATATTATTTTTATTATACCACAAAAAATCCATTCTGTAAACACCTTTTTGTTTTTTTTTACAAAATTCTTAATATTTTGGAATTTTCGGTTGACCGGAAAAGGGGGAATATGGTATACTATTGGCAGAAAACCGGATGAAATTTATGTAATGCACAAAAATCAACACGAAAATTTGTCTATTATTTCCCATACAAATCCTATGGCTGTATCGTACTATTGGACAGAGACGTCTTGAAACCGGCAGCACCGGTTTCCATTCCGGAATGAAAGGAGCGAAAGCTATGACAGATGCGGAATTTGAAGCCGCTGTCGGAAAAGTCACGGCAGGTGACAAAACAGGTCTTCGTGACCTCTATGATGCCTATGCCGATACGATATACAGGCTATTCCTCGGAAAGGTACATAACCATCAGGATGCGGAGGATCTGACTTCCGACTTTTTCCTGAAACTGTGGGAGTGTGCAGCAGGCTACCGCCCCGGCAGGGGACACCGCTGTTGGATGATGACGATCGCAAGGAACATGGCAATAGACTACCTGCGAAAGGCAGGGCGTACAGTTCCGGTAGAAGATGCAGAGGCGGTCAGCCCTGCTGCCCTTACGGAAACCCAGACCGCCGCAGATACCGTCACGGAACAGATGCAGACGGAGGGCATTTTATCCGTGCTGCCGGAGGATGAACAGGAGATCGTCCGGATGCATATTGCCGCAGAATTGACATTCCGGGAGATTGCAGCCATTCTGAAACGTCCGCTGGGGACAATTTCTTGGAAATACCGGAATGCGATCGGCAAATTACAGAAGCTTGCAGAGGAGGGAAGTCTGCTATGACCAGAAAAGAAATAGAGAAAAGGTGCAGGGAAGAAATGCAGCAGACAATTCCGGACAAGGAAGCGCTCTGGGAGCGTATCGAAAGCCGTCTGCCTGAACAGCAGCCGGTACAGCAGACTGCCGGGAAGAGATCCCATATCCAGATGATGGCATTTGCCCGCATTGCAGCGGCTTGTCTGCTGCTTGTCATCGTGGGGGCAAAGAGCTATCAGATGTTTCAGAAGTCGCTTCATTCAGCAAAGCCCGATGAGAACCAAAGTTACTTCACGGCAGAGGGGAGCAGCGAAGAAGAAGCGGCGGAGGAATCTCCCAAAGGCGAATATGATGATTGGGATGTGCAATACGGAGATGCCGCAGAGGAAAATGAGGGCATCGCCGCACCTGAAGCATCTACCTCAGATGAGAAGAAACCGCTCCATTACAGCGACCTTGCTGTACCGGGCAGCGGCAGTATCCACTTGTCTGTGCCGCTGAAAGCGCCGGAGGGCAGCTATTTCAGTGAAGCGGATGTGCTCAAACAGACGGAGTGTTTCGTGGATGTCATTGTTCAGGACGGGGCGCAGGAACCGGACACCGGAGCGGTGGTCTACTCGATGGAAGTGGTGGACTGCTACGGGGCAGAAGTGCCGGAAAACAGCCTGACGATCGTGAGTGATACCCCCTACCTGCTCGAGATCGGGCATGAATATGTCCTGCCGCTCCGGCAGACGGAGGATGCTGCTTGGGCGCTGACGGATGCCTGTGCGCCGCAGTTTGAGCGGACGCAGGACGGCAAGGTGCTGTTCCAGAGCGGATGGTATTCGCTGATGACAGAGGAAAGCGTTCCAGTACTGTGTGACAGCCGGGGAACGGATGATTACTTTTACGACCGGATGTACCTGACCGGGTACGCCGAACTGGAAGCCTTTCTCCGGGAATGGGAGAGGCAGCTTTAAGGAGGTATTCTTATGAAAAAATACAGAGCTATGGCATTGCTGCTTGCCGGTATGACGACAGTCCTGACCGGATGCTCTTCCAAAGCGGATGAGTCGTTCACCAATTCGTTACCGTCCATGCAGCAGGGCGTGGAAAGCTATGAAGACTCTGAAGATGCGGAAGATAATGCGATCGCAGAGGAAGAGGAAGGACAGGAAGCCTACAACCATATTGTAGAAAATACATTCCAGAATACAGCAGAACAGCCCTTTTCGACCTTTTCTGTGGATGTGGACACGGCATCCTACTCGAATGTCCGCCGGATGATACAGACGACCGGCAAAGTCGACCCGGATGCTGTGCGCATTGAGGAGATGATCAACTACTTCTCCTACGACTACCCCGAACCGCAGGACGGTGCGCCCCTTTCGGTGACAACGGAAATGTATGACTGCCCGTGGAACCCAGAAAATCAGCTCTTTCTGGTGGGCTTGCAGGCGGAAAAGATCAAAATGACCGATCGCAAGCCGATGAATCTGGTATTCCTGATCGATGTGAGCGGTTCGATGTATTCGGCTGACAAGCTCCCCCTCGTGCAGCAGGCACTTTCCATGCTGACCGGAGAGCTGAACGAAAACGACCGCATTTCCATCGTGACCTATGCGGGTGCAGAAAAAGTGGTACTGGAAGGTGTGCCGGGGAGTGAGAAGGCTGCCATTTCCGATGCGATCTACAGTCTGTCAGCAGGCGGCTCGACTGCCGGAGAAAAGGGCATTGTCCGTGCCTATGAGATCGCAAAGCAGTACTTCATTGAGGGCGGCAACAACCGTGTCCTGCTCACAACAGACGGCGATCTGAATGTCGGACTTTCCTCGCAGGAGGAGCTGAAAGCCCTCATCGAAGAAAAGCGGGAGACCGGGGTGTTCCTCTCCGTGCTGGGTTTCGGTACAGGCAATCTGAAAGACAACAACCTCGAAGCCCTTGCCGACAACGGCAACGGGAGCTATGCCTACATTGATTCTGAACTGGAAGCGAGAAAAGTCCTCGTGGAGGAAATGGGCGGTACGCTCTACACGGTTGCAAAGGATGTCAAGCTACAGGTGGCATTTGACCCGGACACGGTAGCAAGCTATCGGCTGGTGGGCTATGAGAACCGCCTGCTGGCAAATGAAGATTTCGCCAACGATGCCGTGGATGCCGGGGAGATCGGTTCCGGGCACAGCGTAACGGCACTGTATGAGCTCGTATTGCAGGACGATGTGCAGGCGGATGATCTGCTGACCGTTTCCATGCGCTACAAAGCGCCTGACAGTGACACAAGTGAACTGCGGGAGTACCCGGTCACGATTTCGGGATGCAGAGGGGAAACCATAGGCAAAAATCTTGCCTTTGCGGCAGCCGTTGCGGAATTCGGGATGCTTCTGGGTGACAGAGAACCGTATCAGGCAAGTTATGCGCAAATTCAGGAGCTGCTTGCACAGACGGATATGCAGGACGGCTACCGGCAGGAGTTCAGGGAGCTGACAGAAGTGCTGCATTAAGCGCAGCCATGATATTTCCTATTTTTCCGCTATCCGGCAGCTCGGCTATGAGCTGCCGGATTTTGTAACACAAAATGTATCCGGCATCCTGTAATTATGGCAATTTTATGTGAAAAATAAAAGAAATTTGATATTGTTGCCTGCATTTTGTCCACCCAATCTGCATTATGTGGGTTGCATAAATTTGAACAATCTGTTAAAATAAATATATATATTATTATCAAAGGAGTGATCCTGATGCGCTTGCATTTCTGGAAACGGGCGGCTGCCTGTGCCATTGCTGCCATGCTAATGGTTGCCGGAACACCTGCCGCAGCAATTACCGCAGCGGAAACAACTACCATTGCCAACCCGTTCATCTGGGCTGATGTGCCGGATGATGATATTATCCGTGTAGGAAATACCTATTATATGGTCAGCACGACTATGTACTTCACACCGGGTGTGCCGATCATGAAATCCGATGATCTGGTGTCATGGGAACTGTGCAATTATGTGTATGACACCTATGCTGACGGCGACAAGCAGAACCTTGCCAACGGAGAACATGACTATGCGCATGGACAGTGGGCAACCAGCCTGCGCTACCATGACGGTATGTATTATGTATTCTTCGGAAGTTATGGTACGGGAAATTCGTACATTTACAAGACCGATGATATTGAGAACGGCATGTGGACACGCACGGAACTCCGGGGTATGTACCATGATGCCTCATTGCTGTTTGATGACGACGGGAGAAACTACCTGATCTACGGCGGCGGCGGTGAGATCCGCATCAAGGAATTCAATGCCGACATGACCGGTTTCAAGGAGGGCGGTGCGGATAAAGTCCTCTTCAAGACCGGACTGGATAACCTTGCCGGAGAAGGTTCACGGGCAATGAAGATCGGGGACTACTACTATATTTTCCTCATCGCATGGCCGAGCAACAGCGGACGGATCGAGCTGTGCTACCGGAGCAAGGAGCTGCTTGGTACTTACGAGGGCAAGACGGTTCTCAACTCCGGACTGGGTACGTATGGCAGCGGTGTCGCACAGGGCGGTATCATCGATACCCCGTCCGGTGACTGGTATGCACTGCTGTTTCAGGATCATGGCAGTGTCGGACGTGTACCCGTATTAGTTCCGGTCAC
>CANRFM010000028.1 GCA_947629905.1 uncultured Clostridia bacterium | reverse complement strand
TTCAGACTTCGTTTTCCAAACCGTGAATTTCCTCTTGGTCTCGTCGATTTTTGTAATATCCTTGCTTGGACACTCCCTTTTCATATAATCTTATTGACATTGCAAGGAATTTATGGTATAATTCTTGTAACTGCCATAGAATAACAGACAGGCAGAATTCTTTCAGGGGGAATATGAAGATGAGCAACCACAAACATTGGCGGCGTATTGCCGCCGGAGTCTGTGCGGCGGCAATGTGTTTCGGCACGGGCGCTGTTCCGGCACAGGCGATCCAACTCGGCACGGCGGATACCGTACAGGTTCAGGCAGATGCACTGAAAACAAGGGATGTCCTTTGCAGCGGACAGGATGTCAACCGCTGGGAATCGGAGCATTTTCAGTTCATCTGGGGAAAGAACGGTGCGGATTCCGCACAGGTCACAGAGGCATTCCTACAGGAAAATGCTGCCCACCTCGAAGCCTGCTATGCCGTGTACATGGACGACCTGCAAATGGAACCGCCTACGCAGTCTGTTGACCTTGCACTCCGGGACGGGAATCAGTATAAGGTCAATTTCTACATTTCCGGCACGGGGCTGAATGGCTTTACAGATGACTGGGCATACATGGCTTACGACAGAGAGGGCTTTGCCTATATGTTCTGCTGCGTGGGTGCGATGCAGAACAGCCCGAACCCCTCATGGGTGCTGCCGCATGAATTCGGACACGTTGTGACCGCACACCAGCGGGGCTGGAACACCAACAAATACGTACAGTCATGGTGGGAATCCATCGGTAACTGGTACAGAGAACAGTTCCTCTATTCGGACTATTACAGCCAGTGGGTAACAGACCCGGCAAGCGGTACGGACTACTTTGAGACCTATATGAAAAACCTCTGCTTCACGCCCATTCTCGGACGGGATAATTATGCTTCGTGGGCATTTCTCCAGTACCTGACGGAAAATCCGGACGGTCTGCCCGGCTATGGCAAGGACTTCATGCGCTCCATGATGCAGCAGGGGCAGGTCGATGAGTACCCCTATCTGGAGATCGAACGCCTTTCAGGGGCAGACCTTAAGGAGACGCTTGGCAACTATGCAAAGCGCCTTGCCACCCTCGATTTTGCACAGCAGGAACGCTACCTTGCCCGGCAGGAACAGCTGCTTTCTTCCGGGGCATGGAACTGGGGGCAGATCTATACGCTTTTGGAGCAGAGCAGCGAACGGGAGAATTTCTACACCGTCCCGACCGAACGTGCACCGCAGCAGTTCGGTATCAACCTGATCCCGCTTGCCGTCAAGGGGGATGCGGTCACGGTCACGCTTGAGGGGCTGACAGATGCGGCAGGTGCGGACTGGAGAGCCTGCATTGCCGTGAAGCAGCGGAACGGTGAAACACGCTATTCCAAGCTGTTTTCAGCCGGAGAGCAGGTCACGATGCCCTATGATGCCACAGCCGATGCGGAGGCGTATCTCACCGTCACAGCTACTCCCGATACGGAAACGCTGATGCAGGTCGGTGTGCCGTGGGCTTACACTGAGGGCGAATTTGATGAAGATCATGTGCCGTTCCTGAGTAAGACACGCTATCCCTATGCGGTCACACTGGACGGGGCAGAGATACAGCAGGAGCGGATCAGTTCTGCCATGCTGCAAGGCAGCCACCACCCGAACGGCGGCGGCTTTGTGGCAGCTACAGCGCAGGTCGATGACAGCGTTTATGTCGGCGAAAATGCACGGGTACTTGGCTATGCGAAGGTTTCCGGAAATGCGGTCATTGACGGCTATGCGACCGTTACGGACAGTGCACAGGTCTCCGGGAATGCTATTGTGACCGGTCATGCCGTTGTGGCAGAACGGGCACAGGTGAAAGATAACGCCATTGTTGCCGACTATGCAGGTGTAACAGGCAGTGCGGTCGTTTCCGAAAATGCTCGTGTACTGGAAAGCGGTATGGTCTATGGCAATTATGCCGTCAGCGGCAATGCTACCGTCAAGGGCGTGGCTTTCTGTATGGCGGACGGTGCAGCGGGCGGACAGGCGATCGCAGACGGCGACTACTATGACGATGCGAGCCGGACACTGGCGCAGGGTGCTGTCTATGGCTGGGCGAGCCCGGACACCTATGTCAACAGCCGTCCTTATTCAGACGGACAGTATGCCGGTCTTGAATTTGACAAGGACAGCAGCCGGATCGCTGTGGATACCTACACTTCCACCTATGCAGCTGCCCTGCATACACCGCTTTGGGAAGAAAACCGCACCAGCGGAAAGGGTGTTCTCACCTTTGCGGATCCCGACCAGAAGCTGATCGCAGACAGTTCCTATGCGGCACTGCATGATGCCGATTATCAGACAGCAGTCCTGATGCGGGGGAACGGAACGATCTTCCGTTTCGGGGATGCGGATACCTATGTAACGCTGACGGCAAAAGACGGTGCTTTCACATTCACCGCTGCCAGAGACGGACAGGCGGAGACCCTCACCACCGGGAATGTTTACAACAACGGCGAGTGGGTGACGGTTAGCCTTGTGCTGAACGGTGACGAAGCCAAACTTGTTGTCAACGGCGAAACAGCCGCTGCCGGAACGGTCGCACTTGACCCGGCGGAGGTCATTTCCACGGAAGCTGACTACACGATCGGCGGATTTATCGGGTCGATGGACTTCTTCCGGGTGAACTTCAAGGAAGTTGCCGAACCGGAATACTATTACACGGAAACCGAAGAAGTCCTTCCGCCTGTAAGGGCATTCTATGTCGGCGACATGGACGGGAATGAAGTGATCGACATTTTCGACCTTGCCCTCCTGAAAAATGCCGTGCTTGCCGGTACTGCGGATGTGATCGCAGACTGTGACGGAAACGGCAGTGCCGGTGTGGGCGATATTGTGGCAATGCAGCGGTATCTGCTTGCACAGGACAACACCGGGAACACTGGAATACGGATGACAGAATGATCTGATTCCCCGCTGCACAGGCAGCGGGGAATTTTAGCATATATGACGAAGATCCGGAAAAAATGTGTACTTTTCTGAAAAAATTGCCTATTTCTTCCGGAAAGGCTTGCATTCCGGAGAGAGTTCTGCTATAATAACAGTATATACCGGTATAGTAATTGCATATTCAACGTAAACGGTGCCTTTGATGCTTTGACGGCATACAAAGGGTAAAAGGGAAACGACTGCGAATGTCGTACGATCTCGTCACTGTGAATGCGGAGCGTCATACTGTGCTGCCTTGCAGCGCCACTGGTCTCGACCGGGAAGGTAAGTATGCCGTGCAGATGCACAAGTCAGGAAACCTGCCGTTTATGGGTACAGAAACCGCTTGCGGTTTCAGATCACGAGGTATTGATCGTACTGTTACAGGCTCTGTGAAAGCAGGGTCTGTTTGCGGTGCTTTCTGCTTCGGCAGGAAGCATTTTTTGCAGACGGGAATACCTTTCTCTTATAGAAAGGATGATTTTTCCATGAAGAAAACATTACAGCTCCTGCTGTGTCTGGGTGTGGCTGCCATGCTGACCGGATGCAGCACGGAAACGGATACTTCTTCCGATTCTGTTCCGGCGGAAACGATCACCGCAGAACCGGAGACCACAGCACCCACCGAACCGGAAACAGAAGCACCTACCGAACCGGAAACTTCTGCCCCCGAAGCAGACGATGCGGAAAACTACAACACCGGAGACGCTGCACTGGACAATGTGCGCAATCAGGATGAGATCGGTGAGAAAGAAATTCTGGTCATCAGTTTCGGGACAAGTTTCAATGACAGCCGCCGCCTGACGATCGGGGCAATTGAAAATGCCATAGAGACTGCATTTCCGGACTATGCCGTCCGCCGGGGGTTCACGTCCAATATCATCATTGACCACGTGCAGCAGCGGGACGGCATTCTGATCGATGACGTGGCAGCTGCTTTGGACCGGGCAGTGGACAATGGCGTGAAAACGCTGATCGTGCAGCCTACGCACCTGATGGACGGTCTGGAATATCATGACCTGACTGCCGAAGTGGCACAGTATGCGGATGCCTTTGAACACGTGGCGATCGGTGAACCGCTGCTGTCGAGCGAGGAAGATTTTCAGCGGGTGACAACAGCGATCACGGACTGGACGGCTGACTATGATGACGGCGAAACGGCGATCGTATTCATGGGACATGGCACAGAAGCGGACTCCAACGGCGTTTACGCAAAAATGCAGGAAATGCTGACGGATGCCGGAAAGACCAATTATTTTGTCGGCACGGTCGAAGCAGAACCCGCACTGGAGGACGTGCTTGCTGCCGTGAAAGCCGGAGATTACAAGCGTGTTGTACTCGAACCTTTGATGGTCGTTGCCGGAGACCATGCCAACAATGACATGGCAGGCGACGAAGCCGATTCGTGGAAAACCGTCTTTGCCAACGAGGGCTACGAGGTCGAGTGCCTGCTGCGGGGTCTTGGGGAAAACGAGGACATCCGCACGCTTTACACGGAACATACACAGGCAGCCATAGATTCCCTGCAATGAGAAAAAGGCGGCACTCCCTGCCGCCTTTTCTGTCATTTTATCTGAAAGGAGATCGCCTATGAAAAAAATACTTTTCCCCCTGCTGCTTGCCGCTTTGCTGACGGGCTGCACTGCACCTACTGAAACCAACACTCCTGCCGGAACGGATGCAGCAACCGAACCAGCCACTGCCCCGCCTGTCGAGGTGGTGGAAGAGGGCATGACACCCGTCTATGCGGATTCCCTCAAGGACGGCAGCTACGAGGTAACGGTGGATTCGAGTTCGACTATGTTTCAGATCACAGAATGCACGCTGACGGTGGAAAACGGCACAATGTCTGCCGTTCTCACGATGGGCGGCACGGGGTATCTTTATGTTTACCCCGGCACAGCGGAAGAAGCCGCAAACGCTGCCGAAAGCGACCGCATCCCCTTTGCGGAAACAGCGGACGGGGTGCATACCTTTACCGTTCCGGTGGAGGGGTTGGATATGGGCATTCCGCTGGCTGCCTACAGCAAGAAAAAGGAGCTCTGGTATGACCGGACGATCCTGTTCCGGGCAGATTCCCTGCCGGCAGAGGCATTTGCCGAAGGCTATCTCACCAGTGCGGAAGATCTGGCACTTGCGGACGGGACATATACCGTTGCCGTCACCGTCAAAGGCGGTTCCGGGCGTGCGGCTGTGCAGTCTCCTGCAAAACTCACAGTCACGGACGGAAAAGCCTTTGCGGAAATTGTATGGGGCAGCCCGAATTATGACTACATGACCGTAAATGGCGAACGCTTCGAGCCGGATTCGCTTGACCCGGTTTCAGTGTTCACCATTCCGGTGAACGGGTTCGACTATCCGATGCCAGTCACAGCGGATACCACTGCCATGAGTACACCCTATGAGATCGAATATACCCTGACATTCGACTCTGCGACGATTCAATGAAGCGGCTGACAGGGGTTGTGCTTGGCTGCCTTTATCTGACAGGCTGTGCTGCGCCCCCCGCACAGCCGGAGACACTGGCTTCCCTGAAACAGACAGGCAGCATGGAACTGCGGTATGCGGAGCAATTTGCAGTGGATTATTTTGAGGGCGGCTATGCGGAAGTCAGCATTGCGGACGGGTCGGACTATCTGCTTGTGCCAGAGGGGGCAGAGATCCCCGCAGAAACGGGAGACTGCGTGGTTTTACAGCTCCCGCTGAACAATCTGTATGTGGCAGCCTCCTCGGCGGTGGATCTGTTTGACGGGATAGGGGCACTGGACAAGGTGACGATGACCTCCACGAGTGAAGCCAACTGGAGCTTGCCAGCCGTACAGGAGGCTCTTGCAGATGGTTCGATGCAGTATGTCGGCAAGTACAGTGCGCCCGATTATGAAATGCTGCTCGGCTGTCCATTGGCGATCGAGTCGACCATGATCTACCACAGCCCTGAAACCCGTGAACAATTGGAACAGCTTGGCATTCCGGTGCTGACAGAACGCTCCAGCTATGAAACACACCCGCTCGGACGGATGGAATGGGTGCGGCTGTACGGGCTGCTGGTCGGGAAAGCGGACGAGGCGGAGCAGTTCTTTTCAGAACAGGCGGAAGCATTTGAAACGCTCACTGCAAGTCTCCCGCCGGAAGAGGAGCGGAAAACAGTCGCATTCTTTTCGATCTCGGCAAACGGGTATGTGACGGTACATAAGCCGGGAGACTATATTTCTCAGATGATCGAGCTTGCCGGGGGGCGGTACTGCTTCACGGCAGAATCGCTTCATGTCGAGGAAAATGCCCTTTCTACCATGAATATCCAGAGAGAACGCTTTTACGAACTGGCAAAGGATGCGGATGTGCTGATCTACAACAGCGCCATTGACAGCGAATTGCAGACCGTGGAGGAACTGCTTGCCAAAGATTCCATGTTGGCGGATTTCCGGGCGGTGCAAAATGGGGCTGTCTGGTGTACGGGGAAAAACCTATTTCAGCAGACAACCGGGGCTGCGGCGATGATCGCCGACCTGCACACCGTGCTGACAGGCGGTACGGCGGATCTTGTGTTTCTGCACCAGTTGGTTTAAGCATTGTATCGTTTGACTTTTTTCCGGAAATGTGCTATACTGAAGTTACATAATTTTAACAGACAGGAGAGACAGCTATGCAGCAAATTCTGGATTGGGATCATTATCGGCAAACGGCAGAACAGGCAGCCGCTGAGGGCATTGTTCTGCTGAAAAACAACAATGCGCTCCCCCTCCCGGCTGGGGAGGAGATCGCTCTGTTCGGGCGCATTCAGCTTCACTATTACAAAAGCGGCACGGGTTCGGGCGGTATGGTCAATGTTTCCCACGTCACGAATATCCCGGAGGGACTTGCCGAAGCCGGCGTGAAACTGAATGAAAAGCTCCTTGCCGCCTATAAGGCATGGGATGCCGCACATCCCTTTGACGTGGGCAGCGGCTGGGGGCAGGAACCGTGGTCGCAGACGGAAATGCCCCTTGACACAGCACTGGTCGGGGAAACTGCTGCCGTCTGCCGCACTGCCGTTGTCGTGATCGGCAGGACTGCCGGAGAGGAACAGGACAACAGCTTGCGGGCGGGTTCGTTCCTGCTTGCGGACGAGGAGAGAAATATGCTCCACCTTGTGCGGCAAGCCTTTGAAAAAGTCGTGGTACTGCTCAATGTCGGCAACACGGTGGATATGTCTTTTGTGGACGAGTATCAGCCCGATGCGGTCGCCTATGTTTGGCAGGGCGGCATGACGGGCGGAACGGGTGTCGCTGCCGTGCTCACCGGGAAAGTTTCCCCGTCCGGCAAGCTCCCCGATACGATCGCCTATGCCGTGTCCGATCACCCCGCAGACAAGCATTTCGGGGATCCGGACAGGGATATTTATGCGGAGGATATTTTTGTCGGCTATCGTTGGTTCGAGACGTTTGCGCAGGACAAGGTGCGCTATCCGTTCGGGTTCGGGTTGTCGTACACGGCATTTGAGGTCACGGCTGGGCAGGTACAGACGGACGGGACAACGCTTTCCCTCTCCGTTACCGTGCACAATATCGGACGCTACCCCGGCAAGGAGGTCGTGCAGATCTACTGTGAAGCGCCGCAGGGCAGGCTCGGCAAGGCGGCAAGGGTGCTGTGTGCGTTCCGGAAGACACGCACCCTTGCCCCCGGAGAAGCGGAAACGATGCAGTTCACGCTCACACCGCCGCCCTCCTACGATGACAGCGGTGTAACCGGACAGGCGCATTGCTGGGTGCTGGAAGCGGGTACATACCGGTTCTGCGTGGGTACGGACGTACGCAGCGCAAAGGCTGCCGGGGAGCTGCTCGTTCCGGAGCTGACGGTCGTGGAGCGATGCCGGCAGGCACTTGCCCCCGTGACGGCATTTCAGCGGATGAAAGCAGAAGAGGCGGACGGCAGGACGGTGCTTGTCTATGAGGATGTGCCGCTGCTGCATATTGACGAGGCAGAGCGCCGCCTTGAGACACTTCCGCCGGAACTCCCGCAAACGGACAAGACCGGAACACTTGCGGACGTGAAAGCCGGAAAGCTCACCCTCAAAGACTTTGTGGCACAGCTCCCCGATGAAGCATTAGCAGGGATCGTGCGGGGCGAGGGCATGGGCAGCCCCCGTGTCACAGCAGGAACGGCTTCCGCATTCGGGGGCGTGACGGATACGCTCGTGGCATATGGCATCCCGGCTGGCTGCTGTTCGGACGGACCGTCCGGTATGCGCTTAGACTGCGGTACGAAAGCGTTCAGCTTGCCGAACGGGACAATGCTTGCGGCTACGTTCAACACGGCACTGGCGGAGGAGCTGTTCTTTGACGTGGGACTGGAAATGGCTGCCAACAAAGTGGACTGCCTGCTCGGTCCGGGCATGAACATTCACCGTCACCCGCTCAACGGGCGGAATTTTGAGTACTTTTCGGAAGATCCGTTCCTGACAGGAACTATGGCAGCCGCCGAACTGCACGGGCTGCAAAAAGCAGGTGTTACCGGCACGGTCAAGCACTGCTGCGGCAACAATCAGGAAACAAGGCGGCATTTCCTGGATTCGGTCATTTCGGAACGGGCGCTGCGGGAGATCTACCTCAAGGGGTTTGAGATCGCTGTCCGGGAGGGCGGTGCGGCCTCGATTATGACGACCTACGGCTCGGTGAACGGCTTGTGGACGGCAGGAAGCTACGACCTCTGCACGGAGATCATCCGCCGGGAATGGGGCTTTACGGGCATTCTGATGACGGACTGGTGGGCAGACCTCAATGTCCGGGGCGGTGCGCCGAATCAGACCGACCTTGCTGCCATGGTGCGGGCGCAGAATGATGTCTACATGGTCTGCGCCGACTGCACGGAACATGAGGATAATTTGCTTGCTTCACTATCAGACGGCACATTGACACGGGGCGAATTGCAGCGGTGTGCGTGCAATATCTGCGGTTTCCTGCTGCATACCCATGCCATGGAACGGCTGCTCGGGGCGGATGCGCCTGTCAAGGTCATTCACCGTCCTGCCGATGCGGAACAGGAGGATGCGCCTGTTACGTTCCACGACCTCAAGGGTGAACTGACTTTGCCGCTCGATGGGATAAGCACGGACAAGGGAACGACCTATGCATTCGCCCTCAAGGTGCTGCGTACGGGCTGGTATGATGTGACACTGACTGCATCTTCAGAACAGAGCGAACTGGCACAGCTTCCGGTGACACTGTTCAGCATGGGGACGGCTTTCGGGACGTTCACGTGGCACGGCACGGGCGGGGAAGCGGTTTCCTTTACCAAGTCCATTCCCCTGTTCTCCCGCTTTACAACGATGCGGCTGTACTTTGCGCAGAGCGGTTTGCACATGGAGAGTATCCGCTTCACCCCGACCGAAAACCCGCCCGAAATGCGGCATTCGTAATGCTGCTTTCAAAAATCAGGCGTTTTCCGTAAAATAAATACTCAGAAAGCCTGATTCGCTTTATTTTATTAAGTGAAAAGCACGAAAAACCATAGTGCTTGTAAAAAACGCACAAAAATCACACTCTCTTGTCAGTAAAAATGCTTGTTCTGTGACTTGACAAATCGTCCGGAATGGAGTATACTGATAATTGTAAACAGCAAAGGCGCTGGCAGTACGGAGTTCCCGTACTGTCAGCGCTTTTCTGGTTAAGCCGGAAAGGTACCGTCCGGCTAAATTCAGAGAGAGGATGAGCGTTATGGATCTGAATGAAGTATTGCAGGCGGCGGATACGGAGATATTTGGCATCTGGTATCTGATCGGTGCAGCACTGGTATTCTTTATGCAGGCAGGCTTTGCTATGGTGGAAACTGGTTTTACACGGGCAAAGAACGCCGGCAACATCATCATGAAGAACCTGATGGACTTCTGCATTGGTACGGTGGTATTCGTACTGCTGGGCTTCGGGCTGCTGCTCGGAGAGGATGCACTGGGGGGCTTTATCGGTCTGCCGACCATGGGTATCTTCACGGACTACAAGAATTTTGACTGGTCGAATTTTGTGTTCAATCTGGTATTCTGTGCGACAACGGCAACGATCGTTTCCGGTGCTATGGCAGAACGTACCAAATTCCTGAGCTACTGCATTTATTCCGCAGTCATTTCCGCAGTGATCTACCCGATCGAAGCACACTGGATCTGGGGAGGCGGCTGGCTGGCACAGCTTGGCTTCCATGATTTTGCAGGTTCCTGTGCAATTCACTATGTCGGCGGTATCTCCGCCCTCATCGGTGCCGCTATGGAAGGCGCTCGTATCGGCAAATTCAAGCGGGATAAGGACGGCAAGGTCGTCAAAGTCAATGCGATCCCCGGTCACTCCCTGACACTGGGTGCGCTGGGCTGCTTTATCCTGTGGTTCGGTTGGTACGGCTTCAACGGTGCGGCTGCTACGTCCGGCGGTCAGCTGGCTTCTATCTTCGTGACAACGACGATCGCTCCGGCTGTGGCTACCTGCGTTTGCATGGTATTTACATGGCTGAAATACGGCAAACCCGATGTTTCTATGTGCCTGAACGCATCCCTTGCCGGTCTGGTCGGCATTACGGCAGGCTGCGATGTCATGGATGCTGCCGGTGCAACGGCAGTCGGTGTGGTTTCCGGTCTGCTGGTCGTATTCGGCGTATGGTTCTTGGATAATGTAATTCACGTAGACGACCCGGTCGGTGCTGTGGCAGTCCATTTCATGAACGGTCTGTGGGGTACGTTTGCAGTCGGTCTGTTTGCAACAACGACAGTACCGGGCAATGATACAATCAATGGTCTGTTCTACGGCGGCGGACTGGATCAGCTTGGCGTACAGTGCCTTGCACTGCTTACGGTCGGTGCATGGACGGCTGTAGCCATCAGCCTGACATTCTTCATCATCAAAAAGACGATCGGTCTGCGTGCTTCCGCTGAGGAGGAGATCGTTGGTCTTGACCTGACAGAGCACAATCTGGCAAGCGCTTACGGCGACTTCGCTCCGGCTGCGGATACAGTCATCACGGCTGCAAAGCAGGCAAAGCGGCATGATGTGGACAGCAACGAGCTGCAGAAAGTTTATGGCACAGATGCACAGAAGATCACAGCTCCTTCCGCTCCGATGCCGACACCCGAAGTTACCGTCACAAGGGAAGGCGCAAAGCTCACGAAGCTCTCGATCATCTGCCGTCAGGGCAAGCTCGAGGATCTGCAAAGCAGTCTGGCTGCGGTTGGCATTGACGGTATCACCGTTACACAGGTGCTTGGCTACGGTACGCAGATGGGGCATACCACCTATTACCGTGGTGTTAAGCAGGAAATGCCGACACTGCATCCGAAGTATAAGGTCGAGGCAGTCATCACAAAGGTACCGCTTAGTGTTGCACTGGATGCAGCCCGCAAGGCTCTGTATACTGGCAACATCGGTGACGGCAAGATCTTTATCTACGATGTGGAGGACGTTCTCAAGGTTCGTACCGGAGAAAGAGGCTACGATGCATTGCAGGATTCTCCTGCGAAATAAGACAGCGGATGCTGCAAATTTTCCGCCCGATGTATTTGTACACCGGGCGGAATTTGTTTTCTGGATCCGGAAGCATTTCGGCAATGTCGCTTGACAAGCGAGGGGGTGTATGGTATAATGGTAGTAAGAAAAATGTCCGGAGGTGGATGTATGTCCCTGATACTCATTATTATCATCATCGTAATGGCTGCTAAGATGAAAAAGCTGAAAAACGCAGACCCCAATGAACAGACCCTGCGCCCTGTCCCGATCCGCAACCGCCGCAACCAAGGCAACTATGGCAGCTATGGCAACTACGGCAATTACTCCCCGCAAATGATCGGCAAGGCTGCACAGGAAATGAGCAATACCGCTGAAAATGCCCTCCGGGCAGAAGCCGAAGCCCTGCTGCCACGGTATGAGCAGTCGGATTTCATTCAGGATGCCATGAAAACCATTCAGGAGTGTGGAAAATACGGACAGCTCTGGGATCTGGAAATTGCCGATCACGAACTGATCATCACGACCATGACCGATGCTATGGAAGGCAGAGTGGTGCTGATGGAGGAATACTATGACTTCCAGTCCCTCGGCTATCAGATGCCCTCGCTGGAAAGTGCACACCGGCTTGCCCTCGCTCTGGCACTGCAAAAGAAACTCGGAAATGACTATGGTATCGACTACATATTCCACTACAACCCCGAAGATGACACCCACACCATGCGCAACCTCACGATCAACTACCGCCGCAAGCAGGACAAGGGCGCACGTCTGCGTGCTCCGCTCGAATGATCATCACCCGTTCTCCGTCTGGGGAACGGGTTTTTTATGCCAGCACGCCAAGCACAGCATCTCCGTCTATGCCCGTGATGCGGACTTGCCGGATACTGCCCTGCCAGTCCTCGTCCCCGTGCAGGAACGGGACTTTCACGGTCACATACTGCGCAGCACGCCCTTGATGATACCCCTTGCCCCGCTCCCGCTCAAAGAGGACGGAGAGCGTTTTGCCCGTGCAGCTTTGCAGATACGCCGTCCGCAATTCCTGCGCAAGGGCGTGCAGACGGTCGGCACGAGCCCGCTTGACAGCCCCGATGACCTGTTCCGGCATGGCGGCAGCTGCTGTTCCGGGGCGCACGGAATAGGGGAATACGTGAATATCCGCAAACTGCATCCGTTCCGCAAAGGCAAGCGACTGCGCAAAGTCCTCTTCCGTCTCTCCCGGAAATCCGGCGATCATGTCCGTCATGACTGCCGCATCCGGCAGATAGTGCCGCAGACGATCCAGCATAGCCGCATAGCCGGCGCTGTCATACCCCCTGCCCATTGCCCGGAGTGTCCGGTCACAGCCGCTTTGCAGGGCGATGTGAAAGTGCGGGCACAGTTCCGGGACAGCCGCAAGGTCATGCAGCACGGCATCTGTCAGCCCGTCCGGTTCGAGCGAACTGAGCCGCACCCGGGGAAACCCTGCCGCCGCACAGGCTTTGACGGCATCGGCAAGGGTAAGCCCCTCCTCCTGCCCCCAACAGGCTAAATTGATGCCGCACAGCACGATCTCCGGGTAGCCCTGCCCGGCAAGCAGTTCTGCCTCCCGGCGCACTCCCTCAAGCGGCAAAGAACGGGCGCTGCCCCTTGCATAGGGGATGATGCAGTAGCTGCAATAGCGGTCACAGCCGTCCTGAATCTTCAGGAAAGCCCGTGTATGCCCTGTCCTGCCGCCGGAGGGCAGTGCCTGAAACTGTGCCGGGACGGGAGAAAGTGCTGTCAGGCGCTCTCCGGTTTGCCGGAATTTTTTCACTAATGCGGGGATTTGTGCCTTGCCGGATGTGCCGACGAGAATATCTGCCTCCGGGAGGGCTGCGGCGGCTTCCGGGAATGCCTGTACATAGCATCCGGTCAGCACGAGGACGGCTTGCGGGGCTGCTTGCCGGAGCTGGCGGAGCAGATGCAGCATCCGGGAATCCCCCGATGCGGTCACGGTGCAGGAATTGAGCACAAGCACGTCCGCTTCTTCGGGGGTGCTGCACAGGGTATCGCCCTGCGACAGGAACAGGGCTGCAATGCTGTCGGTCTCAATGGCGTTGACTTTGCAGCCGAGGGTCTTCAGACAGATCTTCATGGAAAGTCCTTTCTCACGGGAATATGCCCGGTATTCTGGGATTTTTTGCGGTTTTTCCTATCAACGTGAATAAAAAAACGCTTTACTTGTCATCTCTATTATACCAAATTGCTGAATTTTTTGCAAGACCCTTGACATTCCTTTTGTTTCGTGGTATGCTATAACCACAGCGGAAAAAGCTGTACACAAGGAAAAAAGAGAACAAGCACAAGGAGGTAGTTTTATGACAACAACAACAATTTCTCTGAAAACATTCGGAGACGTGGAAGCGTTTGTCAATATCCTGATGGGCTTTGCCTTTGACATTGACTTAGTTTCCGGGCGTTACATCGTGGATGCCAAGTCGATCATGGGCATTTACAGCCTGAACCTCAACAAGCCAATTCAGCTGAATGCACATACCGACGATGCCGAGGAGCTTTTTGCAGCGATCGACAAGTACATTGTAAAGTAAACCAGATACAGATAGAATACAAGATGTTTTGCGAAAACGGACTTCCCGTGAGGGGTGTCCGTTTTCTGTTTGTATGCCCTTGCAAATTCCGGCAGGATAGTGTATAATAATATTAGCCCTTGCGGGCAGTTTGGGAAAAGGAGAAATGTTATGCAGATCGAAAGGATGCACCTGAGTTCTAACACGTATATTGCAGACTGCGGGGACGGGACGGCAGTTGTGGTGGATATTGGCAGCGGTGTGGAACAACTTTGTAACAAGCTGCGGGAAATGCAGCTGAATGTACAGGCTATTTTGCTCACACACGGGCATTTTGACCACTCCGGGGGGGCTGAAGCGCTCCGGAAACAGACTGGTGCGCCCGTGTATATCCATGAACTGGATGCCCCGATGCTGACAAGCGGAAAGGCTTCTTTTGCGGATATGTTCGGGCTGCCGTATGAGCCGGTCACGGAATACCGGACGTTCGGGGACGGGGCGGTACTGACTTTCGGGGCTGTCTCCCTGAAAGTGCTGCACACGCCGGGGCATACTGCCGGGAGCGTGTGCTTTATCGGGGAAGAGGTGCTTTTTTCTGGGGATACGCTGTTCCGGGGCAGCATTGGCAGGACGGACATTGGCGGCAACCGGATGCAGATGCGGGATTCCCTCGTGAAGATTGCTGCCATTCCGGGCGACCTGCGTGTCCTGCCGGGGCATGACAGGGAGAGCACGCTTGACCGGGAACGGCAGTACAACCCCTATCTGGCGGTGCGCTGATGGGACAGGAATATGCACTGGTGTTCCGGGGGCATGGGGATGCCTATGAGGTGCAGGCAACAGCAAAGCTCTTTCTGCCGGGAGTGCGGTTTCAGCTCTGTCCGGACGGTGTGGAAACGGCTGCGGAACACCGTATCCTCACGGAAAGCAGGCAGGATGGGGCAGAAATTTGCCAGACCGTGGACATCACACTGCACGGAAAGCAGCTCCGGCGGTCGCAGAGACTCCCGGCAGGGGCTTCCGGGGCGGAGCAGGAATTTAAGCTGTGCAGGCTGCTGTACGAAAGCCTGCGGGAGCTGACGGGCTACACGCCGCCGTGGGGGATGCTGACGGGGATCCGTCCTGTCCGGCTGGTGCAGCAAGCTTTGGATGCGGGACTGGCACCGGAAACGGCTATGCAGGAACTGGCAGCGCATTACAGCATTTCAGAGGAGAAAAGCCGTCTTGCCCTGAAAACAGCACTTGTGCAGCGCCCGTTCCTCACCCATGCACCGGAGGAGATCGGGCTGTATATTGCGATACCGTTCTGCCCGACGAGGTGCAGCTACTGTTCTTTCGTGTCGCATTCGGTGGAGACTGCCGGGAAACTGATACCGGCATACCTCGAAAAGCTGTGCGAGGAACTGCGCATTTTGGGGGAGATCATCCGGCGTGCAGGGCTGCGGGTGCAGACGGTCTATCTGGGCGGCGGAACACCGACAGTACTGACAGCGGAGCAGCTCACGGCGTTGCTGCAATGTCTGCGGGCGTGTATTGCGCTTGAGGATGTCAAGGAATTCACGGCAGAAGCCGGGAGACCGGATACGATCACTGCCGGAAAGCTTGCCGCACTGAAAGCCAACGGTGTGACACGCATTTCCGTGAACCCGCAGACCATGCAGGACAGTGTGCTGGCAGCGATCGGCAGGCGGCATTCGGCGGAGGATGTGCGGGAGGCGTTCCGTCTAACAAGGGCGGCAGGGTTTGACGACATCAATATGGACCTGATCGCCGGGCTGCCGACCGATACAGCGGAGGGCTTTGCGGAAACGCTCCGGGAAGTTATGGGGCTGGCACCGGAAAGCATCACTGTCCACACGCTCACGGTGAAACGGGCTGCAGCGCTGTACCGGGACTCGACTGCCTTTGCGGAGGCGGAGACGGCTGTTCAGATGACTGCCTTTGCGGCGGAGGCTTTGCAGGAAGGGGGCTGGCAGCCGTATTATCTTTATAGGCAGAAGAACACGCTGGGCAACCTTGAAAACGTAGGATATGCCCGACCCGGTAAGGAGAGCCTGTACAACATCCTCATCATGGATGAGACGCAGACGATTTTAGGGGCAGGGTGCGGGGCTTCTACCAAACTGGTGGGGACGGACATTACCCGGATCATGAATTACAAGTACCCGTACGAATACATAGAACGGTTTGAGAAACTGATGGAAAAGAAACAGGAGATCGTGCGATTTTATGCGGAAAAATGAGATCTATGAGACAGAGATCACCGGCATGACGGCAGAAGGTTCGGGCGTGTGCCGGGTGGAAAATATGGCAGTATTTGTGCCGGAGACAGCGGTCGGCGACCGCCTGCGGGTGCGCATTGTAAAAGTGCTGCGCTCCTATGCGTTCGGCATTGTAGAGGAGCTGCTTGCTCCGGGTGCAGGGCGGCAGGAACCGGACTGCCCGGTTTGCCGGCAGTGTGGTGGCTGTGTGCTGCGGCACGTGGACTACCCTACGGAACTTGCCCATAAGGCAAGGCAGGTGGAGGATGCGTTCCGGCGCATCGGGGGGCTTTCTCCGGCGTTCGGGGCTATTTTAGGGGATGTTTCCCGGGATGGCTACCGGAATAAGGCGCAGTTTCCGGTGACGAGCGTGGACGGGCATTTGCGGTGCGGATTTTATGCAAGGCACAGTCATCGTGTCGTTCCCTGTACCGATTGCAGGCTGCAGCCGGAAAGTTTCGGGGCGGTGCTGCAATTTCTGCTGCCGCTGCTGGAGCGCTGCGGGGTGACGGCATACGACGAGGAGACACACACGGGGGAGCTGCGGCACATTTACATCCGGCAGGGGTGGCATTCGGGGGAGATGATGCTTTGCCTTGTGGTGCGCAAGTCGCTGCGGAAGAAAATACAGACTGCGCTGCCGGCATTGCAGGCGGCTTTTCCGGCTTTGGTGAGCATTCAGGAATCGGTCAACCCGGACAGGACGAATGTCATTTTGGGAAAAACGGTGAACGTGCTTGCCGGAAAGCCGATGATCACGGACACGATGTGCGGCATTCAGGTGGAGCTGTCGCCGCTGGCATTCTATCAGGTGAACACCCGGCAGGCGGAGCGGCTTTATGCGGTGGCGCAGGAGTTTGCGGGGCTGACGGGGGAAGAATTTGTGCTTGACCTGTACTGCGGTGCGGGGACGATCGGGCTTTCTATGGCGGCGCATATGCGGAAGCTCATCGGTGTGGAGATCGTTCCGGAAGCCGTGGAGAATGCACGAAAAAATGTGGCGGCAAGCGGCATTGACAATGCAGAGTTCTTTTGCGGCGATGCGGGGACAGTGGCAAAGCAGCTTGCCGGGCAGGGGTTGGCGCCGGATGTGATTTTGCTCGACCCGCCCCGGAAAGGCTGCTCAACGGAAACGTTGGAAGCAGTGGTCGCCATGCACCCCGAGCGCATTGTGATGATCTCCTGCAACCCTGCCACGGCGGCAAGAGATGGCAGGTGGCTCTCTGAAAATGCGTATGCCGTCCGGAAAGTCGTGCCGGTGGATCTGTTTCCGGGGACGGGGCACGTTGAGTGCGTGGTGTTGATGTCAAGGACATCTTGTATATAGTTATCACGCGCTGCACAATATATTGTGTTTTT
>CANRFM010000027.1 GCA_947629905.1 uncultured Clostridia bacterium | reverse complement strand
TCACCGCCTTTTTCTCTATTATATCACTTATATATGAAAAAGTCCAGCGTTCGGCTGGACTTTTTTGACAGGCTGTGACCCGCACGGTTTTTCGTGCGGGTCTTTTTGGCTATTGGCTAATTTTACTCGTAATCGACGACATCGACCCACTTCATCAGCAGGCTCTTTTCGTCCTCATGTCCCTTGACGGTCTGGGAAGCGGCTACGATCGGCAGCCAGCGCAGTACATACTGCTTTGCCGTGTCGCTCTTCTTGCAGAACAGGTCAAGATACTGCTTTGCCAGTTCCTCTTTACCCTGAAGGCAGAATTTCAGGTACGTTCTTGCTGCATCGGCAGAGGCATTGCCCTGTGTGGCGTGCGCCCAGTCGATGATATAATATCTCCCGTCCTCTGTGATGATCACATCCGAAAGCCCTAAATCGCCGTGGCAGACTTTCAGGTGCTTCGGCATGGATTCCAACCGTGCGTGCAGGTCATAGCGGGTCGTTGCATCGATCTGCTTGGCAGAGGAGATCTTGCGGTTCATCTTGTCTTTCAGGCGGGGCAGCAGGGGGGCGGTCTTGCTGTGGATCTCGAGCTGAATATCCACGAACTGTTCGAGATAGTGCTCTGCCTTTTCGGGGTGTTCATCCATTAACTGACGAATGGTCTTTCCCTCGACATATTCCATGATAATTGCCCATTTGCTGCCGTTCTTGCGGACTTCGATGAGCTTCGGGATGGGCAGTCCTGTCTCCTCGACTCTTGCCTGATTGAGCGCTTCATTGAGCACATCGGACTTGGAATAGTCCTCGTTAAATTCCTTGACGGCAAAATCGCCCTCACGGTATACGACTTTCTTGACACGCTGTGCAAGTACTTCCATGGTTCTCGCTCCTTTCTGAATTACTTGTTGCCGTAAAAGGCTTTCAGGTACATTTCCTTAATTTCGCTCATCAGCGGGTATCTCGGATTTGCACCGGTACACTGATCGTCAAACGCAGCCTCTGTCATGGCATCGAGAGAAGCAAGGAAAGTCTCCTCGGAGATACCGTATTCCTGAATGCTGCCCTTGATACCGATCGCTGCTTTCAGTTCTTCCAGTTTGGCAAGGAATTTCTCAAAAATTTCCTCATCGCTGCTGCCGGTCACGCCGCAAGCCTTTGCGCACTCCACATAGCGTTCCAGTGCGTGCGGATACTGATACTGGGAGAAAGTGCCCATTTTACGTGGCTTGTCGGAAGCATTATAGCGCATGATCTCCGTGATGAGCAGTGCATTGGCAACGCCGTGCGGCAGATGATGATAAGCCCCGAGTTTGTGTGCCATAGAGTGACATACGCCCAAGAATGCATTGGCAAATGCCATACCTGCCATGGTGGAAGCAGTTGCCATTTTCTCACGTGCCTTGACATTTGTGCCGTCATTGTAGGCAGTCGGCAAATACTCGAAAATGAGCTGCATTGCCCGGATCGCCAGACCGTCCGTGTAGTCGGTCGCCATGACGGATGCATAGGCTTCGAGCGCATGGGTCATTGCATCGATACCGGAAGCGGAGGTCAGTCCCTTCGGGGCGCTCATCATCAGGTCCGTGTCGATGATCGCCATATCCGGCAGCAGTTCATAGTCTGCAAGCGGATATTTCTGCCCGGTCGTCTGATCCGTGATAACGGCAAACGGTGTCACTTCCGAACCTGTACCGGAAGAAGTCGGAACGGCAATGAAGTATGCCTTTTCGCCCATCTTCGGGAATGTGTAAACTCTCTTGCGGATGTCGATGAAGCGCATCGCCATGTCGAGAAAGTCTGCATCCGGATGTTCGTAGAGCACCCACATGATCTTGCCGGCATCCATTGCCGAACCGCCGCCAAGTGCGATGATGCAGTCCGGCTCAAAGGCACGCATTGCCTCTGCGCCAAGCTGTGCGGACTTCAGGGTCGGGTCAGGCTCGACATCGGAGAATACGGTGTAGGTAATGCCCATTTCGCTGAGTTTGTCGGTGATGACCTTCGTGAAGCCGTTCTTGTAGAGGAAGGAGTCTGTTACGAGGAACACACGCTTCTTGTCCATGACGTTCTTCAGCTCGTCCAGTGCTACGGGCAGACAGCCTTTCTTGAAGTACACCTTTTCCGGCGTTCTGAACCAAAGCATATTTTCTCTCCTCTCGGCAACGGTCTTGATATTGAGCAGGTGCTTGACACCGACGTTTTCGGAAACGGAATTGCCGCCCCACGAACCGCAGCCCAGTGTCAGCGACGGAGCAAGATTGAAGTTATACAGATCGCCGATACCACCGTGCGAAGAGGGGGTATTGACAAGGATACGGCAGGTCTTCATCTTGGCGGCAAATGCCTGTATCTTCTCCCGTTCGCTGACGGCATCGCAGTACAGCGAAGAGGTATGCCCGAAGCCGCCGTCCTGTACAAGGCGGTCAGCCTTTTCCATGGCATCCTCAAAATTCTCTGCCTTGTACATTGCCAGTACGGGCGAAAGTTTCTCGTGTGCAAATTCCTCGTCCAGTTCGACAGAGGTCACTTCACCGATCAGGATCTTGGTATCGGGGTCAACGGTCACACCGGCAAGTTCCGCAATGCGGGCAGCGGGCTGTCCGACAATTTTGGCATTGAGGGCACCATTGATGATGATCGTCTTGCGCACCTTGTCCGTCTCTGCCGGATCAAGGAAATAGCAGCCCCGGCGGGTGAATTCCGCCTTGACTTCGTCATAAATTGTTTTATCCACAATGACAGACTGCTCCGAAGCGCAGATCATGCCGTTGTCAAAGGTCTTGGAATGGATGATCGAGCTGACTGCTAACAGAATATCTGCGGAAGCATCGATGATCGCCGGCGTATTGCCCGCACCGACACCCAAAGCCGGCTTGCCGCTCGAATAGGCAGCCTTGACCATGCCCGGACCGCCGGTCGCAAGGATGATGTCTGCCTCTTTCATGATGGTATTCGTCAGTTCGAGAGAGGGCACATCGATCCAGCCGATCAGTCCCTCCGGTGCGCCTGCCTTCACGGCAGCCTCGGAAACGATCTTGGCAGCCTCAATGGTAGACTTCTTGGCTCTCGGATGGGGGGAAATGATGATGGCATTGCGGGTCTTGAGTGCCAGCAGGCATTTGAAAATGGCAGTAGAGGTTGGATTGGTCGTCGGGATGACGGCAGCGATCACGCCAATCGGCTCGGCAATGCGCATTGTGCCGTATTCCTTGTCCTCCTCGATGACACCGCAGGTCTTGGTATTTTTGTAGGCATTGTAGATGTGTTCAGCGGCGTAGTTGTTCTTGATGACCTTGTCCTCAACAACGCCCATGCCGGTTTCCTCGACTGCAAGCTTGGCAAGCGGGATTCTTGCATGGTTGGCAGCCAGTGCAGCTGCCTTGAAAATCGCATCCACCTGTTCCTGCGTATAGGTTGCATACTGTGCCTGTGCGGCACGAACCTGCGCCAGTTTTGCTTCGAGTGCAGGAACGCTGTCGACCAGTGTATAGGTTACTTCTTCACGCATACGTGTACCTCTCTCCTGTTCCATGTAAATTGGCAATTCCTTCCGCAGGCATACGCCTGCACCTTTATTATACCATATTGTTATTTTTTTGTCTATGGATTTCCCGAAAATTCAAAAACGAATTTCCTATGGCAAATCGCTTTTGCTTTTGTGGAAACTGCACAAATTGCACCGTGCTGCTTTGACACGGGAATGAATAGGGTGTGTGAGAGACAGATTTTTACCAGATTGTCATATTTAGTTCACAAAATATTCATATTTCAGGGAGGAAAATCATGTATAATAATAATGAGTATCTATATCTGTAGGAGATACCACAGGAAACCACGGAGAGGAGAAATCAGAATGGCGATAGAAAAAGTACTGGTCGTGGATGATGACCAGAATATCTGCGATCTGCTGCGTATGTATCTTGAAAAGGAAGGGTACAGCGTTATCATTTCCAATGACGGCAAGGAAGCGGTGAACAAGTTCAATGCCCTCACACCGGACATTGTGCTGCTCGATGTAATGCTGCCCTCGATGGACGGCAGACAGGTCTGCCGGGAGATCCGCAAGACCTCCAATGTACCGATCATCATGGTCTCTGCCAAGAATGAGACATTCGACAAGGTGCTTGGTCTCGAACTGGGGGCGGACGACTATATTTCCAAGCCCTTTGATGCCAAGGAAGTCATTGCCCGCATCAAGGCAATTGCCCGCAGACTGGGGAATTCTTCTTCCGAACAGGAAGAAAACCGGGAAGTGCGCTATGACAAGCTTGTCGTCAACATGACCCGGTATGAACTGCGTGTCAATGACAAGGTACTGGACACCCCCCCGAAAGAACTGGAACTGCTGTTTTATCTGGCATCCAACCCGAACCATGTTTACACCCGTGACCAGCTGCTGGACGAGGTGTGGGGCTTTGAGTACTACGGCGATTCGAGGACGATCGATGTCCACATCAAGCGTCTGCGGGAAAAATTGGCAGATGTGTCGCCGCACTGGGCACTCAAGACCGTCTGGGGCGTAGGCTATAAGTTTGAGGCGGATGAAGAGTAGAAGAAAGCGCCCGCCCCGCACGCCGGGTATCTCTGACCGCTATCTCCGGGTGTCCGGCATCCTGCTGTTCTGCGGCATTCTGCTGACGGGGGTTGTCATGATATGCAGTGCTGTAGCGACATATACGGACACCGTCCGGAATGCCCTGCTGCAAAACTGCGATGCCCTGACTGCCAACATGGAGAAGATCTACAGCCTGCCCGGTGCTACTTCGGATGACCTTGACAAACTCCTGCGTACAGCGGAGATGGAGTACGGCTACCGGATCTGGGTGTTCCGGGAGGACGGTACAGAATGCTACCCGGATCAGGAAAACGGCTACACGCTGCCCAGTTCCATCCGCTATTATGTGGAAAGCGACAATTTCAACGAACTTGGCTATTACACGAACAATGCCGAACAGCAGCAGCTCTGCTGCGTGATGCCGTTTCACATGAAAAATGCGGACGAGGAAACTCGTGGCTTCTATCTGGCGGCGGTGAGCGATGCGGGACAATTGCAGGAGTACAGCCTCATGCTGGTGCGCAGCCTTGTGATCTGCCTTTTGCTGGCGATGCTGCTGTTCATGCTGCTGTTCCGGTTTGCAGCTGCGCCGCTTGACAGGCAGTTGGAGGAAGTGAGCAAGGTCGCAAAGCGCTATGCGGAGGGCGAATTCTCCGCAAGAGTCAGTCTGCCGGAGCATTCTACGCTCTACCCGTTCGGGTGTACGCTCAACCGCATGGCGGAGTTCATTGAACAGAACGAGAGCACCCGCCGCAATTTCGTGGCAAATGTCTCCCACGAACTGCGCACGCCGATGACGACCATTGCGGGCTTTGCAGATGGCATTCTGGACGGGACGATACCGCCCGACCAGCATCAGAGATACCTGCGCATCATTGCCGATGAGATCCACCGGCTGCATACCCTCGTCAATTCCATGCTGAACCTGACGAAATTTGAGGCAGGGGAAATGTCTATCCGCATCTCCAACACGGACGTGGCAAAGCTGCTGATCAAGACCGTACTCATGTTTGAAAAGCGCATCAGCGACAAGCACGTGGAAGTCGAGGGTCTGGAGGATATTTCGCTGGTCATCAAGGCAGACGAGGATCTGCTGTTTCAGGTGCTGTATAATCTGATCGAAAATGCCGTCAAATTCGTCAACGAGGGCGGTACGATCAGCTTCTCTTTGCGGGAAGAGGAGGGCATGACGTGCATTGCCGTCAAGAACACCGGCGAGGGGCTTGACGATGACGAATTGCCGAAGATCTTCGACCGTTTCTATAAAACCGATGCTTCCCGCAGCAAGGACAAGACGGGTCTGGGGCTTGGTCTGTCCATTGCCCGCAAAATCGTACATCTGCACGGCGGGCATATTGTTGTCAAGAGTGTAAAGGGAGAGTATACCTGCTTTGAGGTGCAGCTTCCGGTCAACGGCGCAAAACCGTGACCCTCTCTCAGAAAGGAATAGTATGGACGATTATAAAGATGTCTTTCCCGATCCGGACGGCGGAAATACACCGTTCCCCGACTCGACGGAAGGGGCTTCCGGTGTGCCGGAAGATCCGGCGGAGGATGCCGTTCCGGAGATGCCGGAACTTCCGCCGCTGCCCCCGGACGGGCAGGACGGGAATTTTATCCCGCAGCGGGGAACGGATGCAGCCGATCCCGATGGCATACCGCCGGAAATGCAGCTGCCGCCGCCCGTGCCGCCGCAAAGCTATATGCCGCCGCCTTTCCAGTATAACTACCCGCCGGAACCGCCGCCTGTTCCGCCGCAGCAGCCGATGCCGATGAACCGGCGCATTTACACCATGGCGGCAGTCATTGCGGTATTGGTGTTTTTGCTGTGCGTGTACTGTATCGGGTCGGATATGCTGAACGGGGCTGTACGGGGCGGCACAGAAACGCCCTCCCGGAATGTGACGGTCAATTTACAGACGCAGGAAAAGCCCGATCTCGACAGCGCTGCGGAAAATGTGACCGCAGACGGCACCTACACGGTAAGTGGTGTGGCAGAACTGGTCAAGCCCTCTATTGTGGAGGTCTATACATTTGACAGCGACAGCCGCACGGAGAAAGATCTGTTGGGGACGGGGTCGGGGATCATCATTTCTGACGATGGCTACATCATCACCAATGCCCATGTGGTGCAGGGGGAGGCTTTTTCTATCATTCTGAACAGCGAGGATGACGAGGATGAAGAATACCCTGCCGAACTGATCGGCAGTGACACAAAGACAGACCTTGCGGTGCTGAAAATCAACAAAACCGGTCTGACTCCGGCAGTTTTAGGCGATTCCGATGAAACCTATGTCGGGGAAGATGTGGTCGCTATCGGCAATCCTGCCGGGCTGACGAATACGGTCACAAAGGGTATCGTTTCAGCGATCGGCAGACAGGTGCGTGCTGACAGTTCCGCTTTCCGGATGGAGTGCATTCAGACGGATGCGGCAATTTCACCCGGCAATTCCGGCGGTGCGCTGGTCAATATGTACGGGCAGGTCATCGGTATTACCTCCTCGAAGTATGCTTCGGCTTACTCCACGTCTTCTGCGTATGAGGGGCTTGGGTTTGCGGTCACGATCAATCAGGCGCTGCCGGTTGTACAGGATCTGATGGAACAGGGCTATGTTTCGGGCAGATTCCGTATCGGTATCACATTCAGCAGTGCGGACACGGAATATGCTGCCTATGAATTTAAGGAACAGTTCCACAAGGATATGCCGGAGGAATTGCGGCACGGGATCTGGATCTCAGCGATCAGTGACGACTGCGATATTGCGCAGACAGAACTGGAAGTCGGCGACTTCATTGTAACGGTAGAGGGGCAGCCCGTGGAAGGCTATGACGACGTACTCGATGCCCTTGATGGCTTTGCAGGGGGCGATGAAGTCCATGCCCACTGCCTGCGCTATCAGGAGGACGGCAGCACCTATGAATTTGACATTGTATTTCAGTTAGCGGAAGATACTTCCGGCAACTACTGATACAGAGGAGGTGCGCCATGGAGATACGCCGGGCAGGAGAAGCGGATATTCCGCAGCTTGACCGCCTGTTGCTGCAGGTGCTGACGGTTCACCATGAGGGCAGACCGGATCTGTTCAAGGGGAACTGCAAAAAATATACGGACGATGAGCTGAAACTACTGCTCCGGGACGAGAAACGCCCGGTATTTGCGGCATTTGACAAAAGCGGGCAGATGCTTGGCTATGTGTTCTGCAAATTGGAGGACTACAGCAGAGACAACGTGAATACCGACCGCAGGACGCTTTACATTGACGACCTCTGCGTGGATGCCCCGGCAAGGGGAAAACACGTCGGCACGGCGCTTTACCGGTATGCGGCGGACTATGCAAGGGAGAACGGCTGTTACAATATCACACTCCATGCATGGACGTGCAATCCGGGGGCACAGGCTTTTTATACAGCACTCGGCATGAGGCCGTTTATGACTGGAATGGAAGAAATTCTGGACAAAGATCGCAAATAAACAGGAAAGGAAGATGTTCCCATGAATTCACCCTATAATGATGAAGTACCCATTCCCCACGCATCCCACGCACCTCAGCCCGGTGCCAAAAACTGTCCGTTCTGCGGCAGCTTTATCCCACAGGATGCCGTTGTCTGCACGGCGTGCGGCAGACAGGTGCAGACGCTTCAGACAGCACCGCAGATGAAATTCTGCCAGCACTGCGGGGCTTCTATTCCTGCACAGGCAGTCATCTGTACTTCCTGCGGCGGACAGGTGCAGCAGTTTCAGCAAGTGCCGCCTACGCATACTGTGCCGCAGCAGCAGGTCATCATCAACAATGTACCCGGGGGCGTAAAGCCAAGATCGAAATGGACAGCCTTTTTTCTCTGCTTGTTTTTAGGCTATTTCGGCGTTCACAAATTCTATGAAGGCAAAACCGGCATGGGACTGCTCTATCTGTTTACCGGTGGGCTGTGCGGTTTCGGCTGGATCATTGACATCATCGCTCTGCTGTTTAAGTCAGACCCCTATTATCCGTAAAAAAATGCTGCCCCCGCAAGGGCAGCTTTTTTATAGCGTATTGATCTGATCGTAGATCCCCTGCATACGCAGGTCGGTTTCGGATATGGTTTCTGCCAACTCCTGCAATTCCTGCTTGAGGGAATCGGGCACTTCGCTGGTTGCCTTGTATTTGAGCTGATGTTCCAGACTTGCCCAGAAATCCATAGCAATGGTGCGTATCTGAATTTCCACAGGCACTTCCCGGCGGCTTGTGGAAAGATACACCGGAACCATGACAATCATGTGCAGACTGCGGTAGCCGCTCGGCTTTGGGTTCTTGATGTAGTCCTTGACCTTGACGGTCTTGAAATCGCCCCGCATACTCAGCAGTTCGGCAAGGGCATAGATGTCGTTCACATAATTGCACACGACCCGGACACCGGCAATGTCCATTAAATGCTGCCGGGCAGACCTTGCTGTCAGCGGATAGCCCTTGCGCTGAAGCTTTTCCATGATACTCTGCGGGGATTTGATACGGCTGTCAATGCCGTGGATCGGGTTGCGCTGGAATTTCATACTGAATTCGTTGTCGTAGATATTCAGCTGCGTGCGGACGGTTTCGGCGGCGGATTCGTAGAGGTGTTCCAGTTCAAGGAATTCGTAAAAGGCTTCCACAAGCTGTTCCCGTTTTCCGGGCATCACACGTTCAATGGTATCAAGATAAAATTTCTGGTCGTCCAATGTCAGCTCCCCCTTTGTCATTTGGATTTACGGTATTTATAATTATACCATACTCCATAGGGATTTGCAAGCGATTTGACAGGAATTTCACACACTTTTCATTTATTAAGATTCCCTTAAAATATAGCTTCCGGAATGGGTATTTTTGTGCAGATAAACAAAAAACTGCCGCACTGCATCGTGCGGCAGTCTGTTTATTTAATCATGTACAATAACCGGCATACCCTCATCGACCAGCTCAAACATCTCCTTTGCATAGCTCAAAGGCAGATTGATACAGCCGTGAGAACCGTTGTACATATAGATATTCCCGCCGTAAGCACCTCTTGACAGATCGTGGAAACCGCACCCAAGCCAGTTAAACGGCATCCAGTAGGCAACCGGCTGCTCATAGCCCTGTACTGCCATCGTACCCAGTACCGTATTGCGCACCTTTGCCCAGATCTTGCAGATACCTCTTGGGGTTCTGCGGTCGGGGTTCGTCTCCGTACCGGACACGAAATCATGCTCGCTCACGACCACATTGTCCCTGTAGATCCACAAATGCTGTGCAGAAATGTCCACCTCAACATAGGTCGTGCCGATGTCGTCCGTTGCACGTTCATAGCCATAGATGCTGTACACCGGCTCAACGGTGACGCTTTCCCCGGCACGCATCAGGTCGATCAGCTGAATGATCGTTGCATCCTGATCGATCTGCCAGCCGTAGGTGCTCGACTTATCGCCGTCCCATGTCACGGTGATCCAGCCGTCCAGTGTCGCATAGAACTGTCTGTCCTTGCCGAATGTATCCGTTTCCTCCGCCATCTGCGCCACGAATATCGCTATTTTCTGTCGGTCGAAGGTGATATTGCCGTCATTGTCCTTCACGACAGAGCCGTCACTGTTGAGCATGATCCAGTCCACGATCATGTCGCTGTCCACGACTTTTGTCCTGTCCTTGAAGTCAAATGTAATGGTACAGTTGGCGTAATTGTTATACAATTCCAGTTCCGGTTCGAGGTCTGCTGCCGTGACGGCTGCCCGGTAGCTGTCATAGCAGCCGGAATCTTCCATCTGAATGTCGCAGTTCCCCACAGAAAGCTGTTCCATGATATACTGCACCAGTACATCCTGATCGAACTGGTCGCCGAGCGTTTCCGGCTGGACCTCAAACACATCCCCATTGCGGACAACACAGGCATCCGTAGAGACTTCATCGCCCCAGTCATGCTGCTGGATCAGCGCACGCAGCGCCTCTTCGGAGTACGTAAAATCATAGCCGATACTGTAATCCGACGGTGCAAAGAGCTTTGCAGCCCATGCAAAGGGCGTTTCCGAGGATGCTTCCTCAAACGACCCGTCCGGAATGCTGTACGCTGCGCCGTATTCTTTCGCCTCAAAGACTACCTTCTCCCCTTTGGGTGTGGTGAGTGTGATGTCGCTTTTCTTCGCACTGCCAAGCAGAGCAACTTCGGCAGCTTCGACATTCATGCCGCCCACCTTGGTATCATTTATGTAGGTATTCGGCAAAAATCGTCCCCGGTAAGTCGCAGCAACCACCAGATACCCGATGATCAGCGTCCCTGCCAACGCACACCCGACCGTTGCTGCAAGGATGCGGGGTGTGATGCCGTTTGCAGACAGCACATTGCCGCCTTTCGGACGGGCAGATGCGCCTGCTTTCGCTTTTGGTTTGGCTGTTTTGGGGGCAGCCTTTCCGGCAGCTTTAGGGGTCGGTTTTCCGGCAGCCTTTGCAGCCGGCTTTTTGGCGGAGGGTGCTGTTTTAGCAATGGGTTTCGGTGCAGGGGTGTTGTTTTCCGGCTTCTGCGCATTGGCACGTTTCAGCTCCGGTACAGGTGCTGCACTGCGGCGCAAGGGCGGCAGTTTCTCATGCTGCGGGCTGTGGGCGGCAGGGGAAGCACTCTCTCCCTCATCATTCACCATAGCCAAAGCCTCCCGGATCTGAGAAATCTTTGACGATTTCTTTGGTGCAGGTGTCTGCGCTGCCGGGGGGGCGCTGTTGGGTTTCTCTTTCTCTAAGCTTTTTACGAGCTCATCGAGCACGTCGTTCTGCAAAGCACTCATCCTTTCTGCCTGCATTGCCGGGAACAGTCCCGACACCCGCCTGTTGCGGGAAATTATTATCCTACAGATTAAGTATACCATATTTCCGGCTACAATGAAATAGCAAGCAGATTACAATTTGATAACAAAATGTCATAATAGGCAAAAACACAGCCATTTTCCATTCTATTCCTGTACCTATGGAAACATCTGTGAAAGTCAGACAGTCATCTTGCCCCTGCTATCACAGACAGGATAAACTGCCTTTTCCACAGGCTGTACAGTTCCGCATCCGCTGCATCCGGTTCGTTTCCGCTGCAAAGTGCCCGGTATACCCGCTGCCCTGCGGCATTGCCGTCCGGGTAAAGCACACAGGCAGCCGCTTCCGGTACAGGTGCAAGTCCCTCTGCGGTCGCAAGTACAGACACTGCCGGTTCTTTGCCGTCCGCATCGGTGATTACCCGTTCCGCCTCCGTCAGCGGCACTTCCGCAAACTGACAGCGCAGCAGCGGCGGCAGCAGGACTTCCGCTTCCCCGGCTTTTGCATAGACGGGCAGTGCCTTGTTCATGGGAATGCACGGTGTCCCGGCAGGCAGCTGAAACCGCATCAGCGCAATGCCCCGCCTGTCCCGGTATGCCGGCAGAAATCCGGCTGTTGACGTAGACGTGAACGAAATCAGATGCCCCGCTTCCACGTTCAGGCGGTAGTCGGCAAGACGTTCCACCCGATACAGTGTCAGCGGGGCTTCACAAGCAGATCTCTGAAACACGGAAAGCAGATCCGTGCAGACCGTCCGCAGACGTTCCTCGTCGGCAAGAATGGCAGGATTCAGCGGTTTCCCCTCCGCAGCCCTTGCCCGTTCGGTCACAATGCCGGGGTAGAACAGTGCATTCAGCACCAGATATGCCCTGCCGTCCCCCCAGAAGGGGTCATCGCCCGACACATCCCCTATGTAATACCGCAGCGCCGCAATTTCTGCCTCTTTCAGCTGCATACGTTCTGTACCCTCTCATCAATGAAAGCACGCACCTGTGCCTGTTCCAGTTCGAGCACCACGCCGATTTCCTGAAACATCAGCTCCTCCGCATTTTTCATGGCAGTTTCATCCATGGCGGAAATGCGCTTTCCCTTTGCGGCGGAACTTTGCTTTTTCTCGTACAGGGAAGCCAACATCCGCACCATTTCATGTTCATTGTGCTCCTTGATCACCTGCGCATACAGTTCCCGGCGTTTCCGGCGGTTGGCAGGCAGTTCATTTTCCGCCTCTGCTGCCAAGGGCATGGAATCGATCAGGGCAAGCACTTCTTCTTTTGTCATCAGCCGCCGCAGCCGTTCTCCGGCAGAGGCAACCGGTATATAATACGTGGAATTTTCGTCGGAAATTGGTTTTAGCTTATAGTACAGAACGGAATGGATGCCGTCCATGCTCTGCTCCTCCTGTGCAACCACACGGCAGACACCGGCACTTTTGTAAACGATCAGATCTCCGATTTGTAAGTTCATGATATACCACCTCTCAGAAGTCAGACTATCAGTGACAAAAAGCCTATACTACCATTATACCAGATTTCGGTAAAAATGTCATAGAAAAATTCAACAAAAATCTTATCCAGAAATTAGTCAATAAAGACACGGTTTCCCTGTACTTCCATGGGTTCTTCCGTGGGCTGAACATTCGGGTCGTAGAAGTTTTCGTTCGTCATGTCTGCCACCCGCACACCAAAGACCACGCAGCGTATGCCGTCATGCGAACCGGAATTGCAGGTCTGGAGCGCAATGACCTGATCTGTACCGTCCCGCAGCAGCAGATCTTCCCCGTACCAGACAAGGGCAGAGTCCTTGATTTTTTCCGCAAAATCCCGGAAAGAAGTCCGGTTCATCTCGATGTAATTCCAATATTCAAATGCCGCACCCAGTTCCCCGCTGATGACGTTCACGGAAATGACCCGGTACAGGTACCTGTGCTCCAGCGTGTCGATCTCGAAATAGGGGTGCGCCTTTCCCCACGTTTCGTCCTTGTAATTCTTGATGGCATGGAGCATTGTGCCGTTGCCCATGTTATGCCCGTAGATCAGGCTGTTATCTGAGGTATCCAAACGGCAGCGCCAGTCGGCAAACAGTGCGCCGCTGTAACTGCTCTGCCCCATCCAGTTATGATCGGTGTAAAAATTGTTATTGTTCGTCTGTACGACCGGATAATTGATCACCGTATCCGGAATATAGATCCAGCCGACCACATCGGACGCTGAGGCATGGTGAGATGCCACGGTCGCCAGATCGGTGTGCATGGTATAAGTCGGGGCAAGCTCCGGCGGTTCGGTAGGCGGCTCGGTGGGTTCGGGGATATAGTCCTCCCGGTTGAGCAGCGGTGCAGCAGGTTCGGGATGCGTCTCCGTTGCCTTGGCGGGCAGCCGGAATTGCAGGGCAATACACAGCAGCAGCGCACATACAGCAGCAGCAAGCAGCAGCAGTATGCTAAATGGCAGCATCCAGAATTTTTGTTTTTTTCGGTGCATGGCATTCCCTCCTGAAATCAAATGATCCGTGTAAGCCTGTACTTGAGCAAAGCAAGGTCGAACACGTCCGCCGTGCCGTCCCCGTCCAGATCTGCCGCTTCCTGTGCGATCTCCGAAATCGCCTCAGAAGAGAGCAGATACCTTTGCAGCAGCACCAGATCCTGTAAGGTCACCAGCCCGTCCCCGTTTACATCTCCGGGTTCTGCCGGTCCTGCAAGAATGGTAAACCCGCCGTCCTGCCAGAGTACATCTCCCGATTCGGCGTAGTCGATATTCAGCTCAATATTGCTCCAGTCACACGCCTCCCCGGTCGGACCGTACGGCAAATAGAACACCCCGAAGTGATCGCCCGCCTGTACCTCTGTCGGCAGCGTAAATTCCAGCTCCAGCACTTCTCCCTTTGTGACAAACGGCTGCCCCATGGCAGTGATCATGGCTGCAAGCGGCGTACTGTTCCGGACAAGAGTGCTGTGCTGATTTTCATGCTTTAACTCGGCGGAAGTGCAGGTAAGCCGTTCATCCCATCCGATGATCATCGAAAATCCGGTAAGCGGCGGTGTGTCCGCATAGACCCGCAGACGGACTGTCTTTCCGGCTGCATCAGCTTCTGTCAGGACATAGCTGTCAATTGTAATTTCCACCTGTGTGTCCGATGCCCCCACAAATGTCTGCTGTATGCTCCCGGACACAAGGGAAGCAGCAAGCAAAACCCCGATACTGTTCTGTAGCTTCATAGTATTACCTTCCTTAAGCACTGCTGTGACGAGGGCTTTTCCTTACTTTCATTATACCACATCCGTAAGGGGCTTGTCAAGGCATACCATTCCGGCTGCATTTTGTGCAAAAAATTTTCACAAGCCGGTTGCCCTGTTCCGGTTTGTGTGGTATAATAGAAGTAAGGCTGACCGCCCGGAAGGACGGCTTCACAACCCTGAGAAAGGATGTCTGATGCGTATCATGCAAAGAAAATTTCCCCTGCTGCCCCTGCTTTTCGCTGCCCTGCTGACCGGGTGCAGTCCTGCACCTGCCGTGCCGGAAGAGACACAGCCCGTCACGGAGACGGCTGAACCCCCGGCAGAAACTACCCCGGAACCCACCACAGAACCGCCGACTGAACCACCTACAACGCCCCCGGAAACGGAACCTCCCACCGAACCGCCCTATATGACAGGACAGACGGAGGCGTTTGAGGTGTTCACGGCGGTGACGGTGCAGGAATTTGTGACGGACTGCAACGTGGAACTGACTGCCCCGGAAGTTTTGCTCGACACAGAAACGCCCGGCACGCATGAGATCGCCATTCCCTACCGGCAGGGCAGGCGCACCGGGGAACTGACACTGTCCTACAGCGTAGTCGATACCACGCCGCCTGTCGTACTCAATGACGGCTCGGATGCGTATGTGCTCACGGGGCAGCCGTTTGAGCCGGACAGCCTTGTGGGGTATGCGGACAACTGCGACCCGCACCCGGTGCTGACCTGCGAAGGTGCTGTGGACACCAACACCCCCGGAACGTATGCCGTCACGGCAACTGTGACAGACAGTTCCGGGAACGGGAAAAGCTGGAACTTTTCCGTGGATGTGGTGGATCAGAAACCGGCAGATACCGACAACCGGACACGGGTGAATTTCGGGGACTTTGCGGCTGCGTATGCCGGGGAGGGGCGGACATTCGGCATTGATGTTTCCAAATGGCAGGGCGCTGTGGATTTTCAAGCCGTGAAGCAAGCCGGGTGCAGCTTTGTGATGCTGCGGGCAGGCTACGGCGGCGGAGAAATTAAGGCGGACGAGTACTTTCAGACCAACCTTGCCAATGCGCTTGCGGCAGGGCTGGACACGGGGGTCTATTTCTACTCGACTGCCCGCACGGAAGAGGAAGCACGGGCACAGGCGGAATGGGTCATTGCCAACCTCAACGGCACGCCATTGCAGCTCCCGGTGGCGTTTGACTGGGAGAGCTTTTCACACTTTCAGCAGTACGGCATGAGTCTGCACGACCTGAATGCCCTGTTCACGGTCTTTTCGGACACGCTAAAAGCGGCAGGCTATCCGGCCATGCTCTACAGCAGCCGCCTGAAACTCGGAGAAGTCTGGACAAACCCGGCACAAAATCCCGTCTGGCTGGCACATTATGTACAGCATACGGACTACACGGGAGACTTTCTCCTGTGGCAGCAGAGCAGCTGCGGACGCATTGCGGGCATCAGCGGGGATGTAGACCTAAATATCCGCTTTTCTTGAGGTAAATTCTGCACATTTCGCCCAAATTTTCCACCGTTTTTTTTTTTTTTTTGTTAGTTTTGTTGAAAACTCTGTGGAAATCTTTTCTTGTATTGGAAAATATGTTATAATGAATGTAAATATTTTTTGAGATACGGCGCAGGAGGTGACAGGATGTCGTTCGGGGTTGAATTGTGTTCTTTGATTTTTCTGGTCTTTCAGCTGATCATGGCTGTCATGCGGCGGGGCATAGATGTACTGTTTTCCAAACGCACCGGACCATGCCTGTTTGTCGTCACGATCTCTCAGATCCTGACGCTGTCCGACCGCCTGATGCTTGCCAATCAGAATCTGCCGCCGGTGGGTATGGCGCTGTTCAGTGCGGTGACATTTGCCACACAGGCGCTTGTTCCGGCATTGCTGCGGGATGTAGTCCTGCGCAGCCGGAAAACCATTCCCGTCCCCGTCCGCCGGCTGATGTGGCTGCATTTTCTGCCGTGGGCAGTTGTCACTGTCTGTATTTTCGTCAGTGTGTGGAGCAGAGATGTTTTCTACGTGGATGAACAGGGTTTCCACAGGGGTTGGCTTTTCTGGATATTCATTGCCAATGATCTGCTCTATGCAGTGGGAACAGTAGCTTACGGGCTGCGGCACAAGCAGCATATGCGGGTCAATATTCCCATGCTGATCACCTATTTTACACTGACGGCGATCCCCTGCCTTCTGCTGATACCGTTTCAGGATTTTTCGCTGTATGGGGTGTGCATGACGTTTATCGTGTACTTTCTGTGCCGGCAGGGAGAACGGGTGCTGTACTTCACGGATACGGTTTCCGGCGCACTGGTGCGGGAGTCGTTCCTCTTTGACGTGCAGAAAGCGGAACTGCGTGGTATCCGGCAGCATATCTTTGCCATTGCCATTGACAATTTCAAGCTGGTGAATGAATTTTACGGCGTGGAAGGCGGCAATGAAATTCTCCGCCGGATCGCTGTGAATCTACAGAACGAATTCGGCAAAAACCACGTCTACCGCTTTGGGGGAGATATTTTCCTGCTGCTGCTGAATGCGGACAGGGAGTGCGCAAGAGTGCTGGACACGATACGGCATATGTTCCTGATGCCTGTTCCGGTCAACGGACAGAATGCTTTTCTGACTGCTTGTATCGGCATTGTCCATACGGAACATTACAAGGCATCGGAAATCGCTTCGGCGGTGGATTTTGCCGTTTCCCAAGCGAAAACAGTCGGCAAGGGTGAAGTCTTTGAAATGGCAGAAAATACTGCCGGGCTGATGAAGCGCCGCAAGGCGATCGAACAGGCACTGGTCAAAAATATCCGGGATAACCACTTCGAGGTACATTACCAGCCGATCTTTGACACGAAGAAAAAACGGTTCCACTCCATGGAAGCGCTTGCCCGCCTGAATGTACCCGGCTACGGCTATGTATCGCCGGAAGAATTCATCCGCATTGCGGAAAAGAACGGCACGATCCTTCAGATCGGAATGCTTGTGCTGGAGGAGGTCTGCCGCTTCATCCGGAAAGCGGAACTGAAAAGCAAGGGCATCGACTTTGTGGAAGTCAATCTTTCCGTGGTGCAGTGTATGCAGGACAAGATCTACAACCACATCCGGGATGTGCTGGAAAAATATGACGTACCCCCGGAAATGATCAATCTGGAGATCACAGAATCCGCAGCGGCATACTCCGAAAAGAAACTCATGCAGAACATGGCAAGAATGTCGCTGATGTATCTGGAATTTTCATTGGACGACTACGGGTCGGGCTATTCCAATATCAATTACCTTGTCAGTCTGCCTTTTTCCATTGTCAAGATCGACAAGTACCTTGTCTGGGCAGCTGCCAAGTCCGTCATGTCACGGGTGATCTTAGAGAACACCATTACCATGTTCAAGGAAATTCACCTGAAAGTCGTGGCAGAGGGCATTGAAGATCCGGAAATGGCAGATATGCTGATCCGCATGGGGGCGGATTACCTACAGGGGTACTACTACAGCAAGCCCGTACCGGCAGAACTGCTTGACGAACGGCTTGACCCTGCCTACCTTGCAGGGCTGCCGGAAAGTTAGGAGGCGGCATATGGAGGAAAAGAAAAAACACATCTGGCTGAGCATCCGGCAGAAAATGCTGACAAGCTATCTCGTTCTGGTGGCGATCATCTTTCTGACCGCCGTGATCAGCGTGTGGAATATTTACCGGGTCTATACCAACGGCAGTACCATTTATTCCCACTACATGAAAAGTGTGGAAACGCTGAAATCCGTCAACCAGAACCTGCGTGAGATCGACCGGAATCTCGTGCTCCTCACCACGGAAGAGGATGAGGAGACCCGGGCAGCGTATGCTTTCACGGTGCTCGACCTGCAAACGGAAAATGACGCCCTGCTCACGGATTATGGCAAGCTTGCTGCCAACGATACGGAGCGGCAGCATTATGACGAATGCGCCGCCGGGGTGGCTGACCTGAACGAATATGCCGACGAAATTCTCCGCCTGCTCGAAAGCGGCGACACGGCAGGTGCGCTTGCCGTCTATGAAGCAGACCTGTCGGAGACAAAGCGCACTGTATTTACCATGATGGACACCATGGTGGAAACCGCCGTCCGGAACGCCGAGAAAAAAGATGCCGAAAATCAGCATATTTTCTCGCAGATCATCATTACCGCTATCCTGATCGGTGTGGCGGCAGTGATCATTGCCTTTATCATTGCGCTGCGGATGAGCAATTATTTCAATCTCCGCCTCGAAAGCATCCGGAAACTGGCACAGCGGCTGGCAGAGTATGATATTTCAGACGATATTGAGGGTATGCCGGAGGATGAGCTTGGCGAAACCATGAAGGCACTCAATGACTCCCAGTTCAAGATACGGGGACTGCTCGAACGTGTCGTGGAGGAAGCGGCTACCATGAGCGAAATGGGCACGGACGTTTCCAAAGCCGTCCGCAAGGCAGAGGAGCGCATTTCCACTGCCAATATCCGGATCGTGCAGTCTTTCCGGATGGCAAGCGGCATGGATCAGACCGTTTCCGATCTGCTCAACAGCGGACAGCTCAGCGAAACGGACACGCAGAAACTCCGTGAGGTGCTGAAACTGTCCGACACCGCACGGGAAATGCTGACGGATTCCTGCGGAGAACTGAGCAGCATCACCAAATTTCTGGAACAGATTGCCGTCACAGCGGATTATCAGAACGAAATGGCAGCTTCCTATCAGGAGCAGATCGGCAGATTCAAGCTCAAGCCCACGACCGGTACAGCCGCTGTCCAGCCCGACAGCGAACAAACGGAATAGCTTAAAAAACAGCACCCCGGGCAGGGTGCTGTTTCTGTTTCAATCCACTTTGAGAACGGAGAGGATGAATACATTCTCCTCCTCCGACATACTGGCTGCCAATCCGTCCACATAGTCCACACGAAGCAGATAGGAAACCGTGTTGTTCGTGTTCTGATCCTTGTAGTAGTACTTGTAAACCTCCTGAACGCCGTCATTGGTATACCGTGTCTGCAAGGGCGCAAAGCCTATGTAGTGCTGAACGGCATCTGCATCCATGCTGGTGGTGATACCGCTTGGCTCGATGTGGGACTTGGTCTTGACACCGTTGCCGTATTTTTCGAGCTGCCGGTAATCATAATATTCGATACCGGTAATGGTGTTGTTGCTCTCCTGCACGTAGATGACCCACTGCGGCAGCGCCACACCGCTGACCTGCACGGTTTTCTTGCTCTCGAACAGGTGCGGACAGTCCTCGGCTGCTATATTGATGAAGGCATACTCCGAAGAACCTTCGAGCGTCATGTGGGCATACTTGCTGGCTGTTTCCGGGCTGACACCGATCTGTTCCGCTAACTTGTCCGCATAGCGCTTGCCGTTGTTCCGCAGCCCCGTGAAGTAAACGACAAGCACAATGATCAGAACGATCGCCAGCACGATGCCTACAATAATGCCAAGCCGTTTCAGGGACAATTTCCCACGCTTTCGCTTTTTGGGTTCGCTGCCCTGTTCTTTGATCTCTTCTGCCATGATAATACCTCCTTGTTACACGCTTTACAGCGTAATTGCCCCACACTTCAGCAGCTCCTGCGCTGCTAAAAGCACCGAGATCCTGCCGCTCCGCCAGCTGATGCCGCCCTGCATCCATGCCGCATAGGGACTGCGCAGCGGACCGTCTGCCGAAAGTTCGATGGATGCCCCGTTTGTGAATGCACCTGCCGCCATGATGACCTTGTCCTCGTAGCCGGGCATATCCCACGGTTCGGGGGTGACATAGGCATCGACCGGAGAACCGTTCTGGATGCCCCGGCAAAAGGCGCAGAGATTTTCCGGCGTGCGCAGTTCCACGGCGGTCACAATATCACCCCGCACCGCATCCGCAGCCGGCGTACACCGGAAGCCGAGCATGGTGAACACCTGCGAGGCAAAAACTGCTGTTTTCAGCGCATTTGCGACAATGTCGGGCGCTAAGTACAGCCCCTGAAACAGTTCCCGGTTCATACCGAGCGTGCAGCCGACTTCCTTGCCAAGCCCCACGCACGTCAGACGGTAGGCACATTTTTCCACGAGGCCGGCACGTCCGGCAATGTAGCCGCCCGTCCGGGCAATGCCGCCGCCGGCATTCTTGATCATCGAACCGATGATGAGGTCTGCGCCTGCCTGCGTGGGTTCAATGGGTTCCACAAATTCGCCGTAGCAGTTGTCCACCATGATGATCGCCTGCGGATTTGCCCGGCGGACTGCTTTGCAGATCTCCGCAATGGTGTCGGTCGTGAATGCCTCCCGGAGTGTGTAGCCCCGTGAGCGCTGTATGTAGGCGACTTTCGCACCGGAAATGCGCTTTTCGATCGCTTCGAGATCCGGTGAACCGTCATGCTTCAAATCGATCTGCGAATAGATGACCCCGAAATCTTTCAGCGAACCATCTCCGGCATTGCCTGCCGTGCCCAGTACGGGCTGCAATGTGTCATAAGTATCCCCCGTCACGGAGACGAGCCTGTCCCCCGGACGGAGTACGCCGAACAGCGCCACCGTCAGTGCGTGCGTCCCCGAAACGAAATTATGCCGCACCAGTGCATCTTCCGCACCGAGCACCTGCGCCCAGACCTTGTCAAGCACATCCCTGCCCATATCGCCGTAGCCGTAGCCCGTACTTGCCGCAAAACAGGGTTCGCTGACACGGTTGTCCTGAAAACTCCGCAATACTTTTGCGGCGTTGTGCTGTGCAGTCTCCTCGATGCGGGTGAAGGTCTCTGCACAAGCCTGTTCTGCCGCTTCCCCGAGGGCTTCGATACGGGCATCGATTTCAAAAAAGTCACGTATTCCCATTGTCGAGCAGTCCTTTCGTGATCTGTTCCATATCCTGCCTGCGCTCCAGAACAAATTCCGTCCCCACCGGCTGAAAGCCGATCTCCCGGTAAAAACTTTCCCGGATGTCGAGTGCGTACAGAATGGCTTTTTTATCGAATTGTGCCAGAAATCCTGCCAGCCACCGCAGGAAAATGCGTGCGTGCCCCAAGCCCCTTGCTTCCGGGAGGGTCGCTACCTGACTGACCAGCACACAATTGTCAATGTCAAACATGATCGTCGCCGTGGTGCTGTTCTTGTAGGTCAGCACATGACTGACCCCGTGCCTGCACCGGTGTGAAGTGTCCGTCAGCCACAGCGCATAGTCCTCCAAGTTCGGGAAACCCTCGTGCAGAATGTGATACACATCCTCCAGACGGGGATTAAATTCCACAAATGTCTCCGCAGCAGCGGATTCCGCATCCGGGCGCAGTTCAAAGGCTGTACGGTGCAGGGCACAGTACTCCGGCAGCAGTTCCGACAGCATATGCAAAACGGGTTCATTGCATTCCACCCGGAATGGGATATGCATCCGGATGAAGAGGGCAATGTCCTCCGCTTCTTCCTCATCGGCGCTGACAATGTACACCGTGCTGTTGAACACGAGGAGGATACCGCTTTCCCCGACCGTGTAGAACTGACAGAACGGATAGTCCAGTCCGTAGGCTTTATAGTAGGCAAACATCTTCCGTCCACGCCACGTTTTCCGCAGCAGGTAGGTATTCAGATCCCGTTCTTTCGTGATAAGCTGAATCATACTTCCTGTAGTTTCTCCGTCATTTTTTCAGCAAGCAGGAGGCTTTGCTCCATGTCGCTGATCTGTGCCGTGCAGGAGGGGGTGTGCAGACAGCGGCACGGCACGGAAATCGCCATGGTGCGCACGCCCTCTCTCGTGAGGTGTACTGCCCCGGCATCGTTGCCGCCTGCTATGCGGGTCTTTGTCTGACAGGGGATGCCGAGGGCTTCCGCCTGTGCAAAGGCTTCCCGGTAGAATGCCCGGTCGTAGATCGTGCTTCTGTCCATGAAAGAGACCACCGGACCGCCCCCCAATTGGCAGACCGCTTCGCTGCCGTGTATGCCGTCAAGGTCTGCCGCTGTGGTCGCCTCAAGGATGAGGGCAGCTTCCGGATCTATGGAAAATGCCGCTGTCCGGCTGCCACGCAGTCCGATCTCCTCCTGCACGAAGAAGCCGAACCACGTATCATAGGCAAGCTCCCCTTTCAGGAGATGCAGCATGACCGCACAGCCAAAGCGGTCGTCAATGGCTTTTGCCGTCACTCTGCCGCCGCCCAGTTCCGTCCAGTCCCCGACAAAGGCAACAGAAGCACCCGGTGAGATGAGCTTTGCCGTTTCTTCGGCATTTTTCGTGCCGATGTCAAGGAACATCGACTTCCAGTCGGGTTTCTCGTCCTTTTCCTTGTCGGACAGCTTGTGAACGG
>CANRFM010000026.1 GCA_947629905.1 uncultured Clostridia bacterium | reverse complement strand
ATATATATTATATAATATATAATAGCAACAAAGAAAAAAGACGTGCAGACGTGCAAAGCCTATACATAGCCAAAACAAGCGTGTACGGATGGTGTGCCGAGGGTGTGCACTACACGTGTGGTACAAATATAAGGACAAATTGCTTTTCAGGTGTCGTGGTGTCTTTTGGGCTTGCTATAGCCGTTTCATTGCGTATGAAAGGGTGTCACTCTGATGGACACCCTTGGTGGTATACCCTGAATTGGGGTATACTGCATGACTAAAAAATAAAGGACGCCCCGAATCAGGGCGCCCTGCCGGTGGGGTCGATTTTACCGACCGCATCTACCTGAATTGTATTTCCGTCGTGAAATGCGACCTTTGCCGCTCTAAAGAGAAAGGGTATGAATCCAGTTCACACCCTTAATCAATCTAAATTACACTATCATCCAAGCAAGCCGACCTTTGTGCCGAAGGCACATTGGGAGGCAAAAGGGGTGCAGCGTCACGCTGCTTGGGAGGCAAAAGGGGAGCGCAGGCACTGCGTCAGCGCCTCGCTGCCGAATCCGGTTCACCCCCTGTGCTACTTTACTGCCTCTTGCAGCCGTTCGAGCGATTCCGCCTTGCCGAAAACTTCCATTAGCTCCGTTGCACCGCCGGGCGTGACCGCAAGCCTTGCCACCGCAATGCGGACTGCCCACATCACAGCACCTGCCTTATAGCCATTGTCCGCCGCAAACTGCTTGAGCACAGCGAAAAGCGTGTCATTGTCCCAGCTCTCCACGCCCTCCAAAACCGGCAGACACCCGGCTATGATCTCCCGGCACAGCTCCGGGGTGGTCTTGTTCTTCTTGTTGGTGAACAGGCTCTCATCGAGCGGAATGCGCTCTGCCGCAAAGGCTGCCCGTTCCGGTATCTCCCCGAATGTCGCTATCCTCGTGCGCAGCAGCTCTGACAGTTTCTCACAATCTATTCCCGGCGGGCAGGTCGCCTCTAAAACCGGCACAGCCTGTTTCCTGTAATCTTCTACGGGCATTTTCTTGATGTACTCGCCGTTGAACCATTTCAGCTTCTCATAATCAAACACCGCCGGAGACTTGCTCAGACCGTCCATGGAGAACAGCTGTTTCAGCTCGTCCATCGTGAAAAATTCTTCCGTGGTGTCTTTCGGGCTCCAGCCAAGCAGAGCGATGTAATTCACGATCGCTTCCGGCAGATAGCCCTGCTGCACCAGATCCTGAAAGCTTACAGCCCCATGCCGCTTGGAGAGCTTTGAAACATTCCCGTCCGCATCCTTGCCCATGAGCAAAGGCAGATGCACATATGCCGGGCGCTCCCACCCGAAAGCATCGTAGAGCAGACAATATTTCGGGGTGGAGGTCAGGTATTCATTGCCCCGCACCACGTGTGTCACGCCCATAAGATGATCATCCACCACGTGGCAGAAATTGTAAGTCGGGTAGCCGTCCGCCTTAATCAAAATCTGGTCACGCAGCTCCGCATTGTCAATGCTCACCTCGCCATACACATGGTCGGTGTAAGAAGTCACGCCGGACTGCGGCATTTTCTGCCGGATAACATGAGGGATGCCGGATGCAAGCTTTTCAGCGACTTCCTCCGGGGAAAGGTTACGGCAGTACCCGTCATACCCGCCGATGCCCTTATCGTCTTTCAGGCTCTCCAACCGTTCCGGGGTGCAGAAACAGTAGTAAGCGTGTCCGCTCTGAATGAGCTGCTGTGCGTAGTCGTGATACAGCGGCAGGCGTTCGCTCTGGATGTACGGACCGTGCCCGCCGTCCTTGCCGGGTCCCTCGTCATAGTCAATACCCGTCATGCGCAGGGTGTCCAAAATGACTTCCTGTGCGCCCTCCACAAGGCGTTCCCGGTCAGTATCCTCGATGCGGAGGATGAACTTCCCCCCCTGCGCCTTGGCAAGCAGGTAGGAATACAGTGCCGTCCGCAGGTTGCCGATGTGCATATACCCTGTCGGTGACGGCGCAAAACGTGTGGTAATGGTTTCAGCCATGGTGTTCAGTCCTTTCAGAAAATCTCTTTCTATTATAGCACAAAAATTCCGTTTCGTAAATACATTTTGGAAAAAACCTTAAGAATCTGCCGCTTTTACCGTTTACGATGAAAAAAATAGACAAACCTGAAAAAACATATGGACAAATTTGATAAAATATGCTATACTAAAAAGAGAGTATCTGAAAATGTCAGGAGGTGTGCCGTATGCAGCATGAAAAATCCTGCGGTGCTGTGGTATACCGCAGATCGCATGGCAATCTCGAAGTACTGCTGATCCGTCACATCAACAGCGGACACTGGTCTTTTCCGAAAGGTCACGTGGAAGCCGGAGAGACGGAGGTGGAAACTGCCCTGCGGGAGATCCGGGAGGAAACCGCCATTGACGTGATCATCGACCCCACATTCCGGGAAACCGTTTCCTACAGCCCGAAACGGGATACGCAGAAAGTCGTGGTCTACTTCATCGCCAAAGCGAAAAATTATGACTTCGTGCCGCAGCTGGAGGAAGTTTCCGAGATCCGTTGGGTCGCCATCGACCATGCGGCAAGTATGCTGACGTATGATAACGACAAAAACATCATCACCAAGGCAAGGCAAGTCATCAAGGGATAAAAAAGCAACCCCTCCGGAAATGAACGGAGGGGGTATTTTATGCCTGTTTTACTCTGTTTCTTCGGTATCCGGTTCTGCCCCGGTCACAAGGGAGAGCGACCAGCCCTGCCCGGCGGTAGCTGCATTTTCCTTTGTAAGCTCGCAGCACTGCGGGAAATCCGTTCCAATGTGTGTCCACGTATCGTTCAGCGTGACATCGTGATAGCCGTTATTCTCCACGCCAAATTCTGCCGCACTGTCCCAGATCGGGTTGTAGGGCAGTTCGCCGCCTGTATCTTCATTATTGTCAAATTTATAGCGGGTGACTGCCACGTCATTCAGGTTCTCATAGGCGAAAATGTAAAACCCGCTGCCAGCCCCCATCGTGGAAAAGGCGCTTGCGATCCTGCCGCTCAACGGCTGAAAGCAGACATTCTGCCCCGAACAAGCGGTATCCTTGTAGCCGTCTTCCAACAGCAGAACAGCCTCCGTGCCGTTAAAGCAGTAGAGCTGCATTTGCGTATCGTCCAGTACGACAAGTTCGGGGATCTCGTCACCATTCAGGGCGATGAGCGCAAAGTAGGATTCCTCATGGGAAGAAGCGGCATACACATCCGAAAGCAGTGCCCGGTAAGCGACCTGCCAGTCCGCTGCCGGTTCGGTAGGGGGTTCTGTTTCAGTGGTCTCGTCCGTTTCCGCAGGCTGCGAGGGCATGGGGGGATTGGGGAGTGTTTCGGGTTCGGTAGGGGGTTCTGTGGTTTCCGGGGCAGTGGTTTCGGTCAGGTTTTCGGCAAAGGCAGGTGCAGTTGCCAGCTCCACCAGAGAATCCGTCTGTTCGGTCTGTTCTGCACAGGCGGTACACAGAAAGGCAAGGCACAGGGCACAAGCAGCAATTCGTTTCATAGCAGTCTCCTCTTTTTATTTTTTTGAGAGCATAGAAATAGTATAGCACAAAAATCCAATATTGTCAACGGGCAGCGTGCTGCAAAAAATTCTTAAAAACCGGTTGACATTTGATTACAAATATGTTACAATATACATAGTACCTGTCATGCGCTGCAAAGTGTGCAGAATCTGTCTGTTCTGGAGGAAATGCCCATGAAATTTTCTGACGGTTTATGGCTTAACAGAAAAGGCTATGATGTCCACTATGCTGCCATGGCATACGAGATCACACACACGGAGCGTGCGGTGACCGTTTTTGCAACCACGAACCCGATCTACAACCGTGCCATGACTTTGGGTGGTGTGACACTCGAGATCACCTATACCGCCGTGGCAGAGGATGTCATCAAGGTGCATATCGTTCACCACAAGGGGACACTGCACAACCAGCCGAAATTTGAGCTTACCGAGCCGGAAAGCTGCCGGGCTGCCTTTACGGAGGATGAAAACGGCATCACCATGACTACCGGAAAGACTTCGGTACATATCCGCAAGGGCATTGACTGGGGTGTGACCTTTTCCTACGACGGCAAGCCCCTGACCGGGGGCGGCTTTCGGTCTACTTCTTATATCGAGGAAAACAAGTTCCTGACACAGGCAAGGCTTGCGGTGCAGACGGATGACCAGTTTTTCAATTTTCCTGCCGACCGGCGGAGCGCCTACATCCGGGAACAGCTCACGCTTGACGTGGGGGAGTGCGTGTATGGCTTCGGCGAACGCTTCACGCCCTTTGTCAAGAACGGGCAGACAGTCGAAACGTGGAACTCCGACGGCGGCACTTGCTCCGAACAGAGCTACAAGAGCATCCCGTTCTACCTGACTTCCAAAGGCTACGGCGTACTGGTGAACAGTGCGGATAAAGTCAGCTACGAGGTCGCTTCCGATACTGTGTCGAAAGTCTCCATGACCTTGCCGGGTGAGGAGCTGGAGTACTATTTCTTTGCGGGCAGAAACCCGGAAGAGGTGCTTGTAAAGTATACCGACCTGACCGGAAAACCTGCCCTGCCCCCTGCCAATACCTTTGGGCTGTGGCTGTCCACTTCGTTCACGACAGACTACAGCGAGGAAACGGTCAGCGGCTTTATTGACGGAATGCAGGAGCGGGATATTCCGCTGCAAATGTTCCACTTTGACTGCTTCTGGATGAAAGGCTTCGAGTGGACGAATTTTGAGTGGGATGCAGCAAATTTCCCCGACCCGCCCGCCATGCTGAAACGCCTGCATGACAGGGGACTGGGCGTGTGCATCTGGATCAACCCCTATATTTCGCAGCGTTCCCGGTTGTTTGATGAGGGGGCGGAGAGGGGCTATTTCCTGCATAATATGGACGGCAGTATCTTCCAGTGCGATTTGTGGCAGCCGGGCATGGCAATCGTGGACTTCACGAATCCGGCAGCCCGGGACTGGTTTGCCGACCGCCTGAAAGCTGTCTGCCGCATGGGCGTGGATGCCGTCAAGACGGATTTCGGGGAGCGTATCCCGACCAACGTGCGCTATTTTGACGGTTCTGACCCGATCGCAATGCATAATTACTACACACATTTGTATAATAAGACCGTGTTCGAGGCGCTCGAAGAGCTTTACGGCAAAGGCAAAGCGTGCCTGTTCGCACGAAGTGCGACCGTGGGCGGACAGCGTTTCCCGGTACACTGGGGCGGGGACTGTTCGGCAGAATTCAGCTCCATGGCGGAGACCCTGCGGGGCGGGCTGTCGCTGAGTGCATCCGGGTTCGGGTTCTTCAGCCATGATATAGGCGGCTTCGAGCAGACCGCTTCCCCGGATGTGTACAAGCGATGGTGTGCGTTCGGGCTGTTGTCCAGCCATAGTCGGCTGCACGGTTCGACTTCCTACCGGGTACCGTGGGCTTACGAGGAGGACACCCCCGACAACCCCGAAAACGCCTGTGCCGTGCTGCGTTTCTTCACCAAGCTGAAAGGCAGACTGATGCCCTACCTCTTCGCACAGGCAGTGAAAACCGCACAGACCGGCATCCCCATGATGCGTGCGATGGTGCTTTCCTATGCAGACGACCCGGCTGTACCGTATCTGGACAGGCAGTATATGCTTGGCGATGCGCTTTTGTGCGCCCCGGTCATGAATGCGGCAGGCACTGCGGATGTCTACCTGCCAGACGGGGAATGGACGGATATCCTGACGGGGGAAGTCTTTACAGGCGGACGGTATATCCGCCGGGTGTGCAATTTTTTGCAGATGCCGGTACTGGCAAAGCCCGGGTCTATCGTGGTGTACGGCAATTTTCAGCGGGATTTTGTCTATGATTATGTTCAGGATGCCCATGCCGTGATCTATGGGCTGAAAGAGGGCAGCTGTGCGGAAACGACAATTTGCGACAGCAACGCACAGCCTGTAGTCACAATTCGGGCACAGCGTGAGGGCGGAACGGTTACCGTCAGCACGACCCCGACTGAGAAAACTTTTACCGTGTCTTTGCACGGAACGAATCATACAGCAACACTGGGCGGCAGCGTAACGCAAGCCGTGTGGAACGAATAAACCGGAGGAATGAACCATGGCAAAGGAAGATTTTGATTACGTCTGGACGGATAAAAAGCGGACGATTTTCGGGCTGCCGCTTTCGTTTACAAGATATTACCTGACAGAGACAAAACTCATCTGCCGGCATGGGCTGCTGAGTATCGAGGAGGACGAAATTGACCTCTATAAAATCACCGACAAGCGGCTGCGGCTTTCGTTCTGGCAGCGGATCTTTGGGTGCGGGACAATTCACGTGTGCAGCAAGGATACGGATTCGCCCGACAAGGAGCTGATCAGCGTCAAGAACCCCCGTGAAGTCATGAAGCTGATAGACAAGTACGTCACCGAACAGCGTGACCGCTACAGCATCCGGGGGCGGGATATGTACGGCGGTATGCCGCATCATCCGCATGATATGGACGGCGACGGGGACTTTGACGAATAACACGGAGGAACTGACATGAATGTCACAGCATATCCCCCCAAAGGGGCAGGGCTGGAGAGCCTCATCACCGAAAAGCGCTCCTGCTGGGAACACCTGAAAGCAGAAAAACGCCCGATCTTCATTTACGGCATGGGTGACGGCGCTGCCAAGATCATGTCCGTATTTGACCGGTACGGCATTCCGGTGGCAGGTATTTTTGCAAGCGATGAATTTGTGCGGGGGCATTCCTTTGCGGGCTATCGGGTACACAAGCTGTCGGAAATCGAGGAAGCGGTGGAGGATTTCGTCATCGTGCTTGGTTTTGCGGCAGGTTACCCGGAACTGGTGGACTACATCCGGGAACTGTCCCGGAAATACACCCTCTACGCACCGGATGTGCCGGTGATCGGGGGCGGGCTGTTTGACTACCGGTACTGCATGGAGCACCTGCCGGAGCTGAATGCGGTCTATCGCAGCTTGGCGGACGATATGTCACGGCTGGTCTACCTGAATGTCATTCAGTTCAAGATCAGCGGCAATCTGCGCTATTTGGATGCCATTACCAGTGAACCGGATGAAATTTACCGCCAGATTTTGCACCCGTCCCGCTATGAGCACTATGTGGATCTGGGGGCATACAACGGCGACACAATACGGGAACTGCTGCGGTACACCAACCAGAAATACAGCTCCATTCACGCCGTCGAGCCGGACAAGCGGAATTTCCGGAAACTGGTCGCCTACATCGAGGAAAATGAAATGATGCAGGTAAGCCTGTTTCAGTGTGCGGCATGGTGTACGGACACGGAGCTGCCGTTCAGCTCCCGTTCGGGGCGGCAGTCGGTGCTGTCCGCTAACGGGGAAAGCATGGAAGCCCGGAGCGTGGACACGCTGCTCAAGGGCGGTCGGGCAACGCTGCTTAAAATGGACGTGGAGGGCTTTGAACGGGAGGCACTCTGGGGCGCTGCGCAGACGATTTTACACTACACCCCCAAACTGGCAATTGCCATGTACCACCGGAACGAGGATATTTTTGAGCTGCCTTTGCTGGTGAAAAAGCTTCACCCCGGCTATCAGCTCTATATCCGGCACCGGCTGTATATTCCGGCGTGGGAGACGAATTTATACGCCATTCCCGGCTAAAAAACAGAAAGCGATACGGCTTTGCTGTATTGTATAAATAAAAAAAGAAAGAAACGGAGGCGATTCCCATGGCACACTATTCCAGTCTGACCGCAGCGGCTCTGGCAGTATCGATACTGCTCGGCGGCGGAGCGTTACAGGCTTCGGCAGCCGGAGAGACAGAGACGGCTGCGGCAGATAGTGAGAACGGTTGGAAAACCGAAAATGGCAAGCTCTACTACACATTCGCAGACGGCAGCAAGGCAGTCGGCGAGACAGAAATTGACGGTATCCCTTACCTGTTCGGGTACAGCGGTGCGCTGAAAACCGACTGGCAGACCGTGAACGGCAAGCGGTACTACTACGACCCGATGACGGGGCAGCCGGTTTATGGCTGGGTGGACTACTTTGACAGCCGCTATTACGTGACCCCGGAGGACGGGAAACTGACCGGAATGCAGGAAATTGACGGCGGCAATTACGCTTTTTCCGAGGACGGCGCTTTGCTGACGGATGTCTTTTACTACGATGACACGCAGTACTATGCTGCACCGGAAAGCGGTATGCTGCAGGGCGGTTTCATGGCAGTGAATGACGGCACGATCCTGACCAATGCGGCAGGGGAGATCCTGACTGGCTGGCAGGAAGTGGACGGCAAGCGGTTCTACCTCGACCCGGAAACGGCTTTAGCGCAGTACGGACTGGTCTGCGTGGATGGGGTGTACTACTACATCACGCCCACGGATGGCGTTCTGTACGGCAACGCTCTGTTGGAGGGGACGATCTATCCGCTGAATGCCCAAACGGGCGCTCTGCACTTCGGCTGGTTTGAAAATGACGGTGTAAAGGGCTATTTTGACGAAAGCACCATGACGATGCTGGTGGACTGCATGGCGGCGATCGACGGCGTGACGTACTGCTTCGATGAGAATGGCGCACTGGCTTCCGGTTGGCGGAACGTGGACGGGGCAACGTATTACTTCGACGAGAACGGCATCATGGTGACCGGCATTGTCGAGCTGATGGGCAGCGTGTTCTGCTTTGCGGAGGACGGCAAGCTCTCCTACGGCTGGCAGACGGTGGACGGTGCGGAGCGTTACTTCAAGGAAGACGGTACAATGGCTGCCTCTGAAACGCTGCGCATGGACAAGATGATCTACACATTCGGCGAGGACGGCAGCATACTGGCGCAGGAAGAAGCTTCTGCGGAACTGGATGTTGTGTCCTACAAACAGAAAGACGATCGCTGGGCGAATGAAGCCCTCGGCAAGACCTCCACGATCGGCAAGGAAGGCTGTCTGGTGACCAGTCTGGCAATGGTGCAGGAGTACCACACCGGCGAAACGGTGACACCCGTGGATATGCGGGACAAGCTGACCTTTACGAGCGGCGGTGCGCTGAGCAGCTGGAACGATGTGACAGCACTGGGATACACGGTAGAAGACCTGAAAGGCAGCATCACCACTTCTCTGATGGAGCACCTGTATGAAAAATTGCTGGAGGGCAGTCCGTTGGTGCTTGGCAGCAAGAAGAGCGGCGGCGGGCAGCATTATGTGGTTGTTACCGGCTACACGGGTGACGGGACAAGCTTTGATGCATCGCAGTTCCTCATCAATGACCCCGGCTATACCAAGCGCTTTACGCTGGCAGATCATCTGGCAGAGTACGGGACACTGTATAAGCTCATCTATTAAAAAATTTCAGGCATAAGAAAAGAGGGTCGCAGATGTGTGACCCTCTTTATTTTGGCAGGAAGCGGCGGTCGGGCAAGTTTACACGGGTACACGTGTAACGCACACCCTGTACGCACCCTGCTGCACACGCTTGTTTTGGCTATGTATAGGCTTTGCACGTCTGCACGTCTTTTTTCTTTGTTGCTATTATATATATATTATATTATATTATATTATACCACATTTTTCCAGTTATGCAAATATAATATCTGTATTTCTATGATAATATAGAGTGAAAAAATATAAAACTGCTGAAAGGGGGTAGCGTTTCACGACTCCCTTTGACGGAATACAAAACAGTATATATATATTATATAATATATAATAGCAACAAAGAAAAAAGGCGTGCAGACGTGCAAGCTCTGTACATAGCCAAAACAGGCGTGTACGGATGGTGTGCCAAGGATGTGCACTACACGTGTGGTATAAATATAAGGGCAATTTGCTTTTCAGGTGTCGTGATGTCTTTTGGGCTTGCTATAGCCGTTTCATTGCGTATGAAAGGGTGTCACTCTGATGTACACCCTTGGTGGTATACCCTGAATTGGGGTATACTGCATGACTAAAAAATAAAGGATGCCCCGAATCAGGGCGTCCTGCCGGTGGGGTCGATTTTACCGACCGCATCTACTTGAATTGCATTTTATGTCGGGCAAAATCTCCCCTGAAAGGGGAGATGTCACGAAGTGACAGAGGGGTCAAAACGGGTGCAGTGTCACGCTGCCCTTTGCTGCTACCTTTTGTCTAATGCCACATAGGGGCGGGGCGCATCAATGGCTTTGTAAGCCGGACGGATGATCTTGTTGGAGTTGATCAGTTCCTCAATGCGGTGCGCCGACCAACCGGCAATGCGGGCAATGGCGAAAATGGGCGTATACAGCTCTACCGGCAGCCCCAACATCCGGTATACAAAACCGCTGTAGAAGTCCACATTGGCGCAGACACCCTTGTAAATTTTCCGCTCGGCGCAGATGACTTCCGTGCCAAGGCGCTCGACACGGTCATACAGCTCGAACTCCTTTTCCCTGCCCTTTTCGACAGAGAGCTTGCGGACAAATTCCTTGAATACTTTCGCACGGGGGTCGGAGATCGAATACACCGCATGACCCAGCCCGTAGATCAGCCCGGAATGGTCGAAGCCCTCCTTGTGCAGCAGTCCACGCAGATAGGTGCGCAGGGCATCCTCATCCTCCCAGTCGGTCACGTGTTCCATCAGGTCGTCAAACATCTGGCATACCTTGATATTCGCACCGCCGTGCTTGGGACCTTTCAGCGAGCCGAGCGCAGCGGCAATGGCGGAGTAGGTATCCGTTCCGGACGAGGAGACAACGTGCACGGTAAATGTAGAGTTATTGCCGCCGCCGTGTTCTGCATGAAGCACAAGCGCAAGGTCGAGCAGCTTGGCTTCGAGGGGGGTGAAGCTGCTGTCAGGGCGGAGCATATAGAGAATATTCTCCGCAATGGAGAGATTTGGGTTCGGCTGGTGGATGATGAGGCTTTCGCCCGCCTTGAAATTGTATGCCTGATACCCGTATACAGAAATCAGCGGGAACAGGCTGATGAGGGACAGGCACTGGCGCAGGACATTCGGGACAGAAATGTCATTGGCTGCCTGATCGTAGGAATACAGTGTCAGCACGCACTTGGCGAGGGTGTTCATCATGTTGTCGCTGGGGGCTTTCATGATGACATCCCGTGTGAAAACGGACGGCAGGTAGCGCAGATCGGCAAGCAGCTTGGTGAAGTGGTTCAGCTGTTCCGTGTTGGGAAGCTGCCCGAACAGAAGCAGGTAAGCCGTTTCCTCAAAGCCGGGGCGGTCATCCTTAATGAAGCCGGCGACCAGTTCCTCCACATCAATGCCCCGGTAATACAGCTTGCCCTCGCAGGGAACGCTCACGCCGTCCACCATTTTTGTAGCACAGACATTGCCGATATGGGTCAGCCCGGCAAGCACGCCCTTACCGTTGAGGTCACGCAGACCACGCTTGACATCGTATTGTGTGTAGAGCTGTGGATCGATGGGAAATTCCTTGGTACAAAGCTCCGCCAGTTTTTCGATTTCCGGAGAATTCGCCTCGGAGTAGTCATATCTTGCCATTTTTTGCGTCATCCTTTCAATAAGTAATTTATATTTACAATTTCCAAAAGGTATATAATATTTATTATAACACATTTTGCATATATTGTCAATAAAAAAGCACAAAAAGTTTTTTGAAATTTATGCATTTTACCCCTTTACAAATCCTCTGAAATGTGGTATAATAGAATTTGTTGAGACGAGGTGTGGCTCAGTTTGGTAGAGCACTACGTTCGGGACGTAGGGGCCGCAGGTTCGAATCCTGTCACCTCGACTTTGAGAGAAATCGCTGTATGCCGTGAGTTTTTGCGGGATATGGCGGTTTTTTTGTTTGGGTGGGACGGTTCTGACTGCTGAAAATGCGGTCGGAACGCACGAAAAGCACATGGATCTCCAAAAAAATCACACGAAATATCACACGTCAAAAGGCGGAAAGTGTGCCAGATCAAGACAATTTTCCTGAAAATAGGAAAAATGACGTAGTTGTCCAATCAAATACATAGGCTTACAAGGATATGCCAGTCGGGTGTTGTGCCCGGCTGGCATCAATTCAGTTTGGATTCGGAAAAAAGGATCAGATGTTTCTCTATATAGCTTTTCTGCTTCGGGGTCAGCTTATTGTACGCAGAAAGAAAGGTGCAGGAATCTTCCGCACTTACCCGACCTGTCAGAATATAGTCAGTTGTCAATCCAAGCAGCTCGCTGATTTGCAGCAGTATTTCAAAAGACATACCTACGTGACCGTTTTCGATCCGGCTGTAATGATTGTGTGACACGTCAAGCCTTTCATAAACGTATTGCTGCGTATATCCCAATTCTATCCTGCGGCTGCGAATGCGTTCTCCGATCGCTATTAAATCAACATTCACCATGACATTGACCTCCTACATAACATATTATACTAAATATTATGTCCTAAAATAATGATTCAGCAGATTATGTTTTTGTATAAATATAATCTATTGGATAATATGCACAGTAACAAAGGGACAGATTTGGCTGAATTGATAAAAAATGTGAATGCATTGTAAAAATGTGGGATGGTTTCTTGACCCAGTTTTGGCGGGGAGGTATAATGGAATTGGAGGCATTACATTTCTTTCCGGGGCGTTTGTATGAAACGTCACGGATGCATACGAAAGGAGCGTATCTGATCATGAAAAAACGGGTCTTGGATCTTGTTGGCGGGGTTTTGGCGGTTGTGGTGATGCTGATGTCTGTGATTACTGTAGCTTATTTTGATAACGGTAGCATGGGAAATACGGGGATGATCACAGCGGAAGCACGTGTCAATGGCTCAGCAAATTTCAATAAGGACTATGTGCTGACTGGTGATGGCGCAACGGATATGGTTAATATTGCAAGAGCACAAGTAGGACTAAATGGAGGAAAACTGGGGTATTCTTCAGAAGAATGGTGTGCTGATTTCGTTAGCGATTGTGCCATTTTAGCTGGTCAATCAAAAGCTATTCCTGCAAATGCGAGTTGTATTGCAATGCAGACAGCAATAAAAAAAGCCGGCGGAAGTGTAGTCTCAGCAAAAGATGCAAGAGCGGGAGATATTTTATTTTACAGTAGCAACAGCTTTCCTAATGGCGGAGCCCACGTAGAAATTGTATATGCTCAAAAAGGATCTACATTATATACGTTAAGTACTATCGGAGGAAATAGCGGAAATAGTAATAATTCTCTTTCTATGGTAAAGGATCATTCTTCACAAGGGTCAAGTCCTGTTCCATACACAGTATTACGACCTAATTATTCACAAAAACCATGGGAAGATGAAACATCAAAATGGAACGTCCCGATCACAGTGACAGCAAGTAAACAGATAACAGTATATAATTTTGGTGGAAGTGTAGATTCAGGTCACTACATCTCCAAAGGAGATAAATGCTATATTGACAAAGTATACTTGGACACAGGAAGTAATGTCAGGTATGTTCATGTAAAATACCCGACTTCAAGTGGTGATCGCTGGGCATATGCAAAACTTACTGATCTGCCGATCTCACCCGATCCCCCTTCCAATGTAAAACTTACTATCAACAAAACCACTTTCTATTTTGGAGACACGATAACATTTACCCCAACAGCAAATAATGCCACAGGTTACTATCTTGCTATACGCAATGTTAATGGCACAATAGTTCATGACAAGGACAACATTACCGGGAAGTATAGCATTAAAGCCGATACCCTTTCATGCGGTGAATATACAGTATGGGTAAGTGCCAAAAATTCAGCAGGGGGAACAGATTCCAATCATATTACATTTTCGGTCAAGGATTATGCAGTGACCATCCATTATAACACGAATGGCGGTACAATTGCTGAAGACAGCGAATACTATGCGGAAAGTAATGGCGATATTTACAAAGCAGATACAAAGAAAATGGCAGGTTCATCATGGGCAAACGGATACAAAGGCAAAAACGGATTGTACAATGCGTCAACTTTCAAGCTTTCAAGAACTGGATATACATTTCTCGGATGGAGCTTACAAAAAACTGGCGGAAAAGTATTTGATCAGCATGATAATACGATCTCAGCAAATGACTTGTTCCCGGATGTCACAAAGAAAAACGGTACAATTATCCTATATGCCCAATGGGAGATCAATACTGTGACTATCCATTATAACACGAACAGCGGTACAATTGCCAAGGACAGTGAATACTATGCGGAAAGCAATGGCGATATTTACAAAGCAGATACTAAGGAATTGGTCGCTCCCTCGTGGGCAAACGGATACAAGGGCAAGAACGGGTTGTACAATGCTTCGACTTTCAAACTTTCAAAAACTGGATATACATTTCTCGGATGGAGCTTAGAAAAAACTGGTGGAAAAGTATTTGATCAGTATGACAATACGGTCTCAGCAAACGACTTGTTCCCGGATGTCACGAAGAAAAACGGCACAATTACCCTGTATGCCCAATGGAAGATCAATACCGTCACCCTTAAATTTAATACAAATGGCGGTATCATCGCAGATGACAGCAAATACTATGCAGATGAAAACGGCAATATTTATATCACGTCAAGTAAGAAGATCGCCGCACCTGTATGGGAATACGGATATAAGGACAAAAATGGATTGTATAATGCATCGACTCTTAAACTTTCAAGGAGTGGCTATACATTTTTGGGATGGAGTTTGTCAAAAACCGATGAAACGATCTATGACCAAGATGATAGTTCCGTTTCAGCAAACGATCTGTTCCCCGATATCAAGACCAAAAGCGGTGAAGTTCTTCTTTATGCACGCTGGGAGAAAAATGAAGTAATAGGTGATTGTAATGCTGATGGCGAACTAACTGTTGCTGATACTGTTCTTCTTCAAAAATGGCTGCTTTCTGTTCCCGACACAAAACTTTCTGACTGGAAAGCTGCTGATCTTTGTGAAGATGGTGTCATTGACGTATTCGACCTCGCCATGATGAAACGGGCATTACTCAGTAAATAACAACATCCCCACAGAGTAAAATCTGTGGGGACTTTTTTGTCCTATAAATATGAACAAGCTATTTATAAAATATGTAAATTTTGTGATTTTTGTCAATTGCACGTCAATCGCCTGTCATTCAGGAATGCCGGAAACTATGCTATACTGATATTATGGGGATGATCCAGTCCGCAAATTGTCGTACTGCAATGACGTCAACAGGCAGAAAATAACTGCATCGGAGAATATACTGCATTGTCTGATCAAGGGAAAACAGCCTGAATAACAGGTGAATATGGCTATAATAATCATATTTCTGAAAATGTTCATCTTTTTCAGAGCTGATTAAATCTGTTAAATCGGGATTGACCGCATTGTCACGGAGTTTTTGCAAAACAACATCAGGACTGTACATTCCGGTCTGCAAGAGCCTTGCAGAAAGCTCCACGGCGTAGGTGTGATTATGTACGATTTCAATGATTTCCAATATGTTTTCTTTGTATTGAGATGCATGGTGAAAGAACTGTTCTGCTAAATGAAAAAGTGTCTCTTTGTCCGTAATTTCTTGCAGTTCAAAAGTAAAGGCATTTTCAAACCGACAGCGAGTGGTGATAAGCAAGCAGCAATTCATATTTCTGATCAAGGGCGGCAAGGGTATATGCACGATTCCTTTGTTTTGGAAACGGCAGTCCAAAAGCACTTTATGATAAGACAGATGGTTTTGCATGGAGAATGCTTATATTGACCACAAAGACAAAGCCGCATGGCAGAGTGGATGATCCCTTTATTGCGGAGAAATTCATTGCAGAAAAAGAGAAAATTTTTCGCTGGATGTTTGACGGGCTTCAAAGATTGATACAGCATGGATTCCGGTTCACGATTAGCCAGAAAACGCAGATGAATATTGCAGATGCACTGACGGATAATTGCAATATCATTGAATTTTTGCAGGATGATAAGGTAATTGTACGGGGCAATAATTGTAAGACAACAGGCTCAGAGCTGTACGCTGTATATTGCCAATGGTGTGAGGAAAATGCCATGACTGCCCTGAAACGTGATACATTTATCAGCTATCTGAAAAAGAATCAGGATAAATTTGACATTGCATAGGATTGCAATATCCAAAACAAATGGAACAAGCGTGTCAGAGGTTTCAAAGGAGTGGATATAAATCAAAACAGATAAAATGGTGTGTTGGTGTGTAAATGGCTAAATATAGAGAAAAGCCGATGTGTAACGGCTGTGTGTACAGCATTTCCTACACAGCCTACACAGCACCTTATACACCCGATTTTGGCGAAATCAAGGGAAATACACACCTACACACCTGTTTTTGTATTGCCGTGTTTACTTTTTACATGGAGGGAACAAATGAGAAAGGAAAAGAGAATTGCACTGTAAAAAAAATCTGGTGCAAGATCAGATATTGGCAGAAGCCATGAGAATTGCGGGATATGGCGGTTTTTTTGTTTGGGTGGGGCGGTTCTGGGTGCTGAGAATTTGGATCACCTGAAGCAATATTCTACTATTTGGGATATTGTAAAAAATAGAAATGATTTACAAAAGCTGGACAAATCAGGGAGATTGTGGTATAATAAAAGTGAAGAAGCAAAGGGGGAAAATAAAATGCGGAAAGCAACAATAGCGGTCATAATATGCAGACATGGCATTTTACTGCCATCACAAATCATGAAAAATACAGGCATTAAAAATCCTGATGCAAAAACAGCCAAAGCGAAAAATGTCTATTTTTATGGAATGGATCAGCCTGATGTGTTTATCATCATTTTCAACGACCGCCGGAATGATAATGCGATTCAGGATTGTTCCGTTGCTGCCGAAAATATAATGCTTGCGGCGGCTTCTTATGGAATTGGTTCTGTCTGGATCAACGTTCTGAAACATATCGGCAATGAACCGGAAGTGCGGAATAGGCTGACGGAACTTGGTATTCCGGAAAAGCACGATGTATGAGCATCTATTGCAATGGGTTATCCGACGGCGACCCTTCCCGGATCAGGCATTTTTTATAACTCCTGTCAATGCCGATCGCTCCGAGCGGTGCCGTGATCAATATGGCAAGCACTGCCACCGACAGCACAATTTTACCGCAGGGCAGACCAAGTGAAAGCGGCACCGAACCGATCGCAGCCTGCACGGTTGCTTTCGGGAGGTAGGCGATCACGCAGAAAAGGCGCTCCTTTGCGTGAAGTTCTGTACCGATCAGGCACAGGCACACACCAACCGCCCGGAATGCAAGTGCGATAAAGATCATCAGCACCGCCATACCACCTGCCGCCAAGGTATAGCGTACATCGACCGCTGCCCCCACAAGCACGAACAGCACGACCTCAGCAGCGATCCACAGCTTGCCGAATTTTTCGGACAGACGGGCGGAAACACTTGTGTCGGCTTTCCGCTTGAGGACACAAGCCATTGCCACAACGGCAAGCAGTCCGGATACGGCAACATAGGGCTTTGCCAGCGTTTCCACGCTCATCAGCAGGAAGGATGTGCCGAGCAGGATGATGACTTTCGTGCTGTTCCGGATGGTATTCTGATGCCGGTAAGCCCCCTCAAATACATGATACAATACAAAGCCCACCACCGCACCGAGCAGAATGCCGAGCACAATGGATATGGGAATATTCAGGAAATCCGTTAATTGTGCCGCACCGCCCTGCGCCATTGTCACGAAGGTAGAGAACAGGACGATCACGAAAATATCATCGCAGGAAGCACCGGCAAGGATCATTTGCGGGATGCTTTTTTGCGTGCCCCATTTTTCCTCGATCAGCTTCACCATGCGGGGCACGACCACAGCAGGGGAAACGGCACTCAGCACCGCACCCATGACAGCGGCTTCGATATGATCCACGCCGAGCAGCAGCGGTGCAAAAATCACATACCCGACAATCTCACAGCAGGCAGGTACGAAAGACATCAGGACCGCAGGTCTGCCGACTTTTTTCAGGTCGGAAAGATCCAGCGACAGCCCTGCCTTGATCAGTATGATGATCAGGGCAATCTGACGAAGTTCAGAGGATATGCCGAGCAGGGAACTATCCAGCAGATCGAGAACGTAGGGGCTTATCACAATCCCAACGCCAAGCATACCGATGATGCGGGGCAAGCCGATTTTCTCAAAAATGGCAGCCGCAGACAGCCCGACCAGAAAAAGGACCGCAAGGGATAACAACATAAAAAACACCTCCGGATAATAAAAAAGCTGACAACAATTGCGCAGAACGCAGAAGTCATCAGCTTAACAAAAGCGGTTTCGGTTTCCCGTGGGAGAACATCATTCCCGATATTTATTTTATGAAATAATTATACCACAAAACGGTTGGTTTGTCAATCCTTTTTTCAATAATAAAATGCCCTGCTATTCACAGGGCATTGCAGTGGGAGAGGATGGATTTGAACCATCGAAGCCGAAGCAACAGATTTACAGTCTGCCCCCTTTGACCACTCGGGAACTCTCCCATTCAGGATGCTATCAGAAATGGAGCTGGTGGACGGACTCGAACCCCCGACCTGCTGATTACAAATCAGCTGCTCTACCAACTAAGCTACACCAGCAGAGCCATATGCCTGACAACAATATTTATTATAGCACAAAACGAAAGATTTGTCAAGCCTTTTTTCAAAAAAATAAATTCTCCAAAAATCACGCAGATTCGCCAAAAAAACCGGTTTCAAAACGCATCCGCCAAAAATTGTACAATTTGCACAAATACTGACGGAATTGGTAAAGAATTTTCCCCGTCTGCCCTCTTGACATTTTCGTAAAATTAGAGTATCATAGAAATAATATCTAAAATGTATTTGTATATCCGTGCACACGGGAATTTGCGGAAAGGATGATGTATGATGAACGAAAGCACAAAATTCCAGAAAGAAGGGCTTACCTTTGATGATGTCCTGCTGATACCGGCGAGATCAGAGGTCACGCCCAACATGGTATGCCTGAACACCCGCCTTGCCGGCAGCATTCACCTGAATACGCCGATCATGACAGCCGCTATGGACACTGTCACGGATTCCCGTATGGCGATCGCTATGGCAAGAGAGGGCGGTATTGGCATCATTCACAAGAATATGTCCATCGCCCAGCAGGCGGAAGAAGTGGACAAGGTCAAGCGTTCCGAAAATGGTGTCATCGTCGATCCTTTCTCCCTCACGGAAGACAAGCTTGTGCAGGATGCAGACGAGCTGATGGGCAAGTTCCGCATCTCCGGCGTGCCGATCGTGGACGAGAACGGCAAGCTCACCGGTATCATCACCAACCGGGATATGCGCTTCCTGAGCGATTATCATGCCCGCATCGGTGAGGTTATGACACCCCGTGAAAAGCTCATCACAGCCCCCGTCGGCACGACACTCGAAGATGCCCAGAAGATCCTGAGCAAGCACAAGATCGAAAAGCTCCCCCTCGTGGATGAAGCAGGCTATCTTAAGGGGCTCATCACCATCAAGGATATCGAAAAATCCGTCAAGTTCCCCAATTCCGCAAGAGATGCACGGGGCAGACTGCTCTGCGGTGCCGGTATCGGCGTGACAGCCAATATGCTCGAACGTGCCAAGGCGCTCGTGGAAGCGCAGGTGGATGTGCTCGTCCTCGATTCCGCACACGGACACAGTGCCAATATCATCAACGCCCTCAAGGCGCTGAAACAGGAATTTCCGGATGTCCCCGTCATTGCCGGAAATATTGCCACCGCAGCCGCAGCCGAAGAGCTGATCGCAGCCGGTGCAGATTGCCTGAAAGTCGGTATCGGACCCGGCTCGATCTGTACGACAAGAGTGGTTGCCGGTATCGGTGTGCCGCAGATCACGGCAGTATTTGACGTTGCCTGTGTGGCGAAGAAGCACAACATTCCCGTCATTGCAGACGGCGGTATCAAATATTCCGGCGACATCGTGAAAGCCCTTGCTGCCGGTGCAGATGTGGTCATGTTAGGCAGCCTGCTTGCGGGCTGTGAGGAAGCCCCCGGCGAAACGGAGATCTATCAGGGCAGACAGTTCAAGGTCTACAGAGGCATGGGCAGCCTTGGCGCAATGGCAAATGGCTCGACCGACAGATATTTTCAGGAGGGTGCAAAAAAGCTCGTCCCGGAGGGTGTAGAAGGGCGTGTGCCGTACAAGGGTGCACTGGCAGACACGATTTTCCAGCTCATCGGCGGTATCCGGGCAGGTATGGGCTATTGCGGCTGCAAGACCATCCCGGAGCTGTGGGAGAAGGCAGAATTTGTCCGCATCACCGGTGCAGGTCTGAAAGAAAGCCACCCGCACGACATCTACATCACCAAGGAAGCCCCGAACTATTCCGCACAGATCTGATATGAAAAAGCCCTCCATCAGCGGCATGGAGGGCTTTTACTTGCGTTGTCGATATTTTTTCTGTTTTTTGAGTCCTGATTTTGTTTCAGCTATGCTTATTTGAGGATTTTTTTGACAGGCTGATATATATTTTCATCATGAACCGGACACCGGCAGCAGTTCAGCTGGCTTATCGGCAAATTGCATCGTTACTGCATCAGTTTTGAGCTATTCTTTATAGAGGGTCGTACACGTACCGTCAGACGAATATTTTCTTACTATGCTGTCAGATGCTACCCATATACTATTATCTGCATATCCAAAAGTAAAGCTGGATTCTGTAAATGAGCTTCCATCACTTGCTTCAAAGATACCAATTACGTTCTGAAAATCTTCAGCCGACTCGAAATCCCCTGAGATTTTAACAATGTGAAAATCACTCGTGGAATAGCTAACTGTATTGCCCGTATATATGAAATAGTCGTTGTCAAGTTCAATAAAACCATAGGGGGTTGGAGGAAATGAATCGGGAAGTGTACGGTATGGATTATCGTATTTTTTTACATCTTTGCTGGCAAAAGAATACTTTAACACAAAATCATAATTCAAAGCCACTATACCGTCTTCGACCGGGAAAACATTGTCCCAATAGGTTTGATCCTGATCTGGATCTGACAGATCTGCTGAAGAAATCATTTCAGTTTTCCCGGTGTTCAGATCATAGCCTTCCAGAATGGTTATAGTGCCTTCTGAAGAGTTTTTGCTGTAAGAACAATACAATGTGTTATCATAAAAATTAACTAATTTAAGATCCCAGCAATTTTCATCTACTTTCATTATTATCTTGGGCTTTTTCTGCGTAAGATCATATGAAATAACACCAACATCTGCAGCATAATATAAAGTATTGTCAATCAGGATCATAGTTTTGATCGTTCCTAAGACATCTGTGATCTCTGTGACTTCGTCCATATCAGAATTGATCCTGTAAATCCCGGTGGAATCGGTATCACCAGAATAACTGGATAAATAGATTGCACCGTCTTCGGAAATATTTATATTTTCAACGGGATAGCTTAACAGTGATGCTGACCATATGGAATCCCATCCCTCACCACCGTAAACTACTGATACAGTTTCTGAATGTTTGTCGTATTTCCAAATCTGACCTGTGTACATTAGTCTTTGATTGTTAGAATAGCTTGTGTCAAAAACAGATGCTTCGTTATACGCTAAATATACAACCATATCATTGTTTTCTGCAACCAATCCCCCGAATTGCAAATTATTGAAGTTTGCACCAAGAAAATGAACGTCCGGGGTCTCTTCTTGTATCTGATTTCCGGGCAATTGAATGATCCCCCACATACCGGAATCCGGATCCTTTACCCATGCTTTCCCGCAGTGAAACGGGCGTGCTTCCTCAAATGTACCAACAGGAATTACCTCATCTCCATTGATGTCGTAATAGCCGCAGCCTTCTTCTGTTTTTACTGCAATAAAACCATCGGTCGGACAATAGGGAACACCTTTACCAGCGTGGAATATCTGATAGGAAGCAGAATCAATCTTCGTTGATACATAATCCCCCTCGGTCACTGTTTCAGGAATGATCGTAGGCTCACAAATGAAATCGATGATCTGTTCTCCGCTGGAATTGAAGTAACCCCACTTTCCATCTTTTTCTAAAGCACCAACTGTTGCAGCATCACTGTATGGTGAAATTCCGCCAGTGTATTCACAGGGAACAACGATGCCTTCTTTTCCGCCAATACCGAATTTGTTTTCTTCACTGTTGTCTTTGATCCAAGGCGTCCCGTTTTCATCGATATATCCATCCGCCTTCTGTACAATAGCAAATTGTCTTTTATCCGAATCATCGTCTTTCAAAAACTCGCCCTGTGCCGCATCATCCGTATATGCAGTACCTTCCCATACGGATATTACATCCGGTATCTCATCGACTGCATAATAAGAATACGACATATAGCCAAATCCATAAGGGGCATCATATTGAACGCTCAGTTCATATTCTCCATTGAAAACCTGCACGCTTTTATCTAAACCATTGTAAACCTCCAGCAATTGCGATGCATACATGGCATCCAATGATCTGTAATCTGTGTATTCCGGCTCTACGAAGTAAGAACCATCGTATGAAATAATACCGTATTTTCCATCTTTTTTGATAATGGCAGCTTCTTCTGCAGCTATGTAATTATCATATTTTTCCTCGTCACTCAGTTCTATGTCTGATACAATGATATCATCTGCTTTGATAGTAGGTTCGATTATCCATTCATATGGCAGTTCAGCCAAGTCAGGAGTCTCCCCGCCAAGTTCCTGCGCCTCATCGGAAAGCGTTTCTGTTCCCTTCTGAATGTCATTTGATTCAAGAGAATTGTTTGGGTTTGAATCAGACACTTCTCCGTCAGATCCTCCGGAACAACCGGAAAGCAGGAAACATATTGCACTCATTATAGCAAATAATCTATTCTTCCTCATTTTCTCCGCCTTTCTTGCTGATATGGTCTGAAAGTTCCGATGCATAGACAGACAATGATATCATCGGTCACGCATCAGTTACTTTCCCAAGGTATGGTATCATCGTTCGATCCAGCTGTTTTCGGATCGCAATCTTCTTTTCTGTGCAGCCCATAGTGAAGCCGGCTGTGGGTCTGCCGGATAAAATATTGTATCGAAGACAATACCATTTGCATTTTATCACATTATGCAACCAATGTCAAGTGTAAATCAAGAAGTTTCCAGTGCTGCCTCAAATCAATTGAAACCGGGAAAATTCCTGTTCGAGGCGGAGTGCATTGTTTCCACAGCAGGATGAACTGGAAAATTTTACAGAAGTCATTGACAAATCCGATGAAATATGCTACAATAAAAATGTAATTTAGTCTATTGTGACTAAAACAAATGCAAAGGGGGATTTTTTATGAATGTAAAAAAATGGATGGCTGGTGCAACAGCAGCGTTTTTTGCTGCTGCGTCTCTTTCTTTCCCGCTGCCCGGAGCAGGTACTGCATCTTTTGTGGAGGCAGCGGCTTCTGGCTCTTATCCGGAACTGTCCATTGACAAAATGGAACTGACTGTATCCGAGGCAGCAGGGGCAACGGTTTCTCTGGATGTGTATCTGGACTCACCGGGATTGTCTGGCTTTGCAATGGTGCTGCAATATGATGACCGTCTGTCAGGTGCAGCAATACAAATTCTTGATTTGAAACTGGGCAGAGCTGTTTCAATTACAGAGGATAACTATATAGCGATCTCATGGGCAGAGAGCAAATCGTATACATTCGATGAAGCAATTTTCAGGATAACTGTTACACTGCCGGAGGATGTGCAGCCGGGTGATTTTTTTGAAGTGGAATATTTGCCAGTATCACCCAGCGGTGTAAGTTGCGAGTGGAGTGATCACTTTGCGGGTAAGAGATATGATGCAACCTCGGTCAATGGCGGCATCAGAATTGCAGAGGATGAAAATTGGGTGCCGGATACCACAGAGCCAACTGAACCCACCACAGAACCAACAGAACCCGACACGGATGCAGAAGAGCCTGCTGAAATCCCGAAGCTGTTCATTGAACAAAAGACCCTGACTGTATCCGAGGCAGCAGGGGCAACGGTTTCTCTGGATGTGCATCTGGACTCACCGGGATTGTCGGGTTTTATAATGGCGCTGCAATATGATGACCGTCTGTCAGGTGCAGCAATAAAAACGCTTGATTCGAGACTGGGCAGAGCTGTTTCAATTATAGAGTCCTACGGTAAAATGTCAATAGGCAAAAAGTAGAAAAACAAGTAAGAAATCCATGCATTCTGCCTAAGAAG
>CANRFM010000025.1 GCA_947629905.1 uncultured Clostridia bacterium | reverse complement strand
GGTGGACGCCGCGGACATCACCCCATAGCCCAAACCCGGTATCTGCACAGCCCTGCCGAGTACGGCATCCGGTTCGATACCGCCGACCGGGGCAACGGAAAGCCGCCCGTCCGGCTCCAGTCCGGTGACGATCAAGCCCACTTCATCCATGTGTGCCCCGACAAGGACTCTGCGCTTAGCAGGGGACTTGCCTTTTTTATGGACGAGGAGGTTGCCGAGGGCATCCTGCCGCATTTCGAGAATGCCGTCAAACCCGGCGATCTGTTCGGAAAGATAGGCAGCAACTGCGCCCTCATCCCCGGAAATACCGCAGAGCTGCGTCAATTCTTTCAGGTAATTCAGCATGATACGCACCTCCTGAGAAAGGCTGCTATCAGTTCCCCGGTATATACCACATCTGCCGGGTCAATGCTTTCCGCCGGGGTGTGCATATTGTACAGCGGAATGGATACCGTACAGGCAGCAATACCCTCCCGTGTCACGCTGAAACGGTCGGCATTCGTGCCGGTCGTGCCGGGCATGACTTCATACTGCCATGGAATTTTCTCCTCTACGGCTGCATGGACGAGCGCATCGGAAATGCGCCGGGACAGCGAGGGCGAAAAGCCGATCATCGCACCTGCCCCGGCAATGCCCGTCTCCGTCCGCTTGCCGTCTCCCGCAAAGGAAACATCCACCGCAAGTGCGATAGCCGGATCAACGGCATATGCCCCGATCATCGCCCCCCGTTCGCCGACTTCTTCCTGCGTGGAGAACAGGACAGTGACCCGGCAGGGGAGCGTTTCGGTTTGCAGTGTATCCAATGCGTACAAGATCGCAGCCACGCCGCAGCGGTCGTCCAGTGCCGGTGCGGTGAACCTGCCGCCCGGCATTTCCGCTGCCATGCCGTCAAACGTGATACAGTCTCCCGGCTGGACGAGTTCCTGTAGTGCCTCTGCCGGGTAGCCTGTGTCGATGCGGACTTCTTTCCACGAAAGGGCTTTTTCCGTGCCGTCTGTCAGGTGCGGCGGCATACAGCAGATCACACCGGGAACGGCTTGCTTGCCGTGTACCGTGACACGCTGTGCCGGTAAAAGCCGCCTGTCCAGTCCGCCGACCTGCCCCACGGTCAGAAAGCCATTCTCCGTGATGGATGTCACGATCAAGCCCACCTGATCGATATGGGCATCGAGCAGGATATGCGGAGCGCTGCTGTCCATGCTGCCGCACGTGCCAAGGACATTGCCGTGCCGGATCTGTGCATCCGGGCAATAAGCGGAAAGGGCTTGACAGGCGATCGCCGCAGCCGTGTCCTCTGCACCGGAAACGCCGGGGGCTTTGCAAAGGGCAGTCAGCAGAGTAAGCAGTTCCTGACGGGTCATTCTGTCAGCTCCTTTACAAGACGTTTGAAGTGCAGACCTCTTGCTTCAAAATTCGGGTAGAGGTCAAAGCTGGCACAGGCGGGGGAAAGCGTCACAATATCGCCCGGCAGTGCTTCCCGCTTTGCGGTCAGGACGGCTTCTTCCATGGAGGAGGCGTGCAAAATGCGGATGTGCTCCGGGTCGTAATTTTTGGCGGCAGTGACGGCTTTTTCAATTTTTTCTGCCGTTGCCCCCATGAGGATGAGGGTCTTCACCCGTTCGCAGACAGTTTCTGCCATAGGCTCAAAGGGTATCTTCTTGTCATAGCCGCCCGCAATGACGATAATTCTCTGCGAGAACGAACGCAGCCCGGCAAGGACTCTCGTGGGACTCGTGGCAATGCTGTCGTTATACCACTTCACACCGGCAAGCTCCCGGACAAATTCGATACGATGCTCCACGCCGCCAAATTCCTTTGCAACTTTGACAAAGGCGGACACAGGCGCATCCCCCCAGAGGGCTGCAATGACACCCAAGAAATTTTCCACGTTATGCATCCCCGGAATGCGGATGTCGTCCCGGTGTACGACCGGGGTGTCCGTACCGTTTTCCGTGTAGCAGAGCATACCGTCCTCCCGGAGGCATGCGCCCCGTTCCGGCTTTTCCCGGCGGGAGAACCAGCCAAGCTGCCCACGCACCAGCCCGGAAAGCGCCCGTGTACCCTCGTTGTCAAGATTCAGGACGGCACGGGAGAAGGCGTTCTGGTGGGCGATGAGGTTGGTCTTGCACTGGATGTATTCTTCCATTGTGCCGTGTACATCAAGGTGGTTCGGGGTGATGTTCGTGATGAGGGCAGTGTCCGGGCTTTTCCGCATGGAGATGAGCTGAAAGCTCGACAGCTCCACCACGGCGCAGTCCTCCTCGTGGATGTGTTCGATGATGGGGAGCAGTGCTCTGCCGATATTGCCGCCCTTGTGGACGGTTTTGCCGGATGCGGCAAGGATCTCCGCAATGAGGGTCGTCGAGGTCGATTTTCCGTCCGAACCGGTGACACCGTAAATTTTACACGGGCACAGGTCGAAGAATACTTCCATTTCGGAAGTCACGACCACGCCGGCTTCCCTTGCTTTCGTGAGGGCAGGGTTGTTGAAGTACATACCCGGTGTGCGGAACACTACGTCAAAATCTGTGAGGGTGTCAAGATAATTCTCCCCCAAAATAAACTGCACGCCCTTTGCCGAAAGCCGGTCATACGTCTCCTGAAACTTGTCGGCAGTGCGCTTGTCACATACGGTCACGGCAATGCCCTTATCCCGGAACATCAGGATCAGCTCCGTATGGCTGACACCTGTGCCGATAAAGGCGACCTTCTTCTCTTTCATCTCTGCAAAAAATCTCTGGATCTTGTTCATAACAGCCTCCTGCATGGATAAATAGTTACACCTTTTACTATTATAGCAGATATTCCGGAAAAAATCAATGATTATCCGGAATTTTTTGGAGAGAAAATGAAAATTTTTTCAATTGCCTATTCCATTTTCTGTCCGGATGTGGTATAATAGAAAGTAGAACCCGGAGAACGGGAACGTTTGTGCGCTGTCCGCTCTCCGTGTCCTATCCTATTTTCCACCAAAAGGAGCGTTGTCTATGGTACAGCCTTATTATACAAACCGGGAGCTGTCGTGGCTAAGGTTCAATATCCGTGTGCTCGAAGAAGCCGAAGATCCGGATGTGCCGCTGCTCGAGCAGCTTGGGTTTTCTGCCATTTATCAGAGCAATATGGACGAATTCGTGCAGGTGCGTGTCGGAACGATGCTCGACCGCATGAAGCATGAGCCGAAGAAGAAAGATTCCCGCAGCGGCATGAAGCCGAAAGAGCAGCTGCGTGCCATGCTGAACGGTATCCGGGAACTGCTCCCCCGGAAAGACCGTGCCTATTCCCACACCATGGAACAGCTGAAGCACTACGGCTTTGAGCGGATCGTGTTCGGGGATGCGGATGCGGAGGAACAGCGGTTTTTAGAGCAGTATTTCAAGCGGGAAGTAAAGCCCCTGCTCTCCCCGATCATCATCGACAAGCGGCAGCCGTTTCCGTTTCTGCGCAACAAGGCGCTTTACGTAGTCGTTCACATTGCGGCAAAGCATGGTGTCAAGCTCGGTATCATTCCGGCATGGACAAAATCCGGCAGGATCATCCGCACCGGCAAGGCAGCACGGTTCATGCTGCTCGAAGATCTGATACTGCACTTTGCGCCGCAGGCGTTCAAGGGCTATCGGGTACTGGATGCTGCTGTCATGCGGGTGACAAGAAGCGGCGTGATCGAATTTTCCAACGCTGCCACGGGCGGCGGTTCGGATTTCCGGGAAACCATGGAAGAACAGGTCGCCAAGCGTCGCAAGCGGGAAGTCGTCCGCCTGCAAATGAACAGCGCCCTCGCCCCGGAAGCCATGGACTACCTGATACAGAAACTCGGGCTGAAACACCGGCAGGTATTCTTTGAAGAAACACCGCTTGACCTGTCGTTTGTCTATAAGCTTGCCGAATTCAACGATGATCCGGCGCTCTGCTATCCGCAGAACAAGCCGCAGCACCGGGCGGATATTTCCGCACGCAAGAGCATGATGAGCCAGATCCTGCAGCGGGATATTCTGCTGTCCTATCCGTATGAATCCATTTCGCCTTTCCTGCGTCTGCTTGACGAAGCGGCACTCGACCCGGATGTGGTGTCCATCAAGATCACCCTCTACCGTGTCGCAGCCAACAGCCGGGTGGTCGAGGCACTCTGTCAGGCTGCCGAAAACGGCAAGGATGTACTGGTTCTCGTGGAACTGCGGGCAAGGTTTGACGAGGAAAACAATATCGCATGGGCAAAGCGCCTTGAGGATGCCGGGTGTACGGTCATTTACGGTCCGCACAATATGAAAGTGCATTCCAAACTCCTGCTCATTTCCCGCCGGACGGAAAACGGTGTGGAAAACTTCGTGCAGGTCGGCACGGGCAATTACAACGAAAAAACTGCTCGCATTTATACCGACCTCTCCCTGATGACGGCTAATCCGGAAATTGCAGCGGATGCACGGCACGTGTTCGATTCGCTCTCCACGGATTCACTGGTAGAACAGACGGGGCAGCTTTTGGTCGCACCGCTGTGTATGCGGGGGAAGATCCTTGCCATGCTCGAAGAAGAGATCCGCCATGCCGAAAACGGCGAACCTGCCTATTTTGCGGCAAAGGTGAACTCTATCAGTGACAAGGGCATTATGGATAAGCTTGCGGAAGCCTCACAGGCAGGTGTGAAAATTGAACTTGTCGTGCGTGGTATCTGCTGCCTGAAGCCGGGCGTTCCGGGGTATACGGACAATATCCGCATTGTGAGCATTGTGGGGCGGTATCTCGAACATAGCCGCATCTATATTTTCGGCACGCCGGAAAGACGGCGGGTGTACATCAGCTCCGCAGACCTCATGACACGCAATACACAGCATCGTGTGGAGGTCGGTGCGCCGCTGCTTGATCCACAGCTTCGGGATCAGGCGATCGCCATGGTGCGGCTCTGTCTGCTCGACAATACCAAGGCAAGAGAGGGACAGCCGGACGGAAGCTTTCTCCACTGCACCCCTGTCAAGGGAGAGGGCGCTGTCAATGCACAGGCAATTCAGTACGAGAATGCCGTCCGTGCTTCCCGTAAACGAAAGGAGTAAACGTTGCAAGAACCGGATTTCCTGAAAGCCCATTCCGCAAGGACATGGAAAGAAAAGGCAAGTGTCTCCCTCTGGGTGTTTCTCACAGTGGCAGCGCTGATACTGTTCTACTATCTGCTGCAATATTTAGCGAATATTTCGGCATTTTTCGGGGCGATCCTGTCGGGGATCAGCCCGGTGATCTGGGGGCTGATCTTTGCCTATCTACTTGACCCGATCGAACGGTTTTACGAGCGGAACCTGCTCGACATCTTTTCCCGCCGGAAAAAAGCGACCCCGAAACTGCCCCGGCGGGTACGGGCTGCATCGGCATTGCTGACGCTGCTGACGGCGCTGATCTTTATCGGCGGACTGCTGAGTCTGGTCGTGCCGGAGATCTCCAACAGCATTTCCGGCATTGTCAAGGAACTGCCCTCGCAGATCGACAGGCTGATGACACAGCTGCAGAACAAGACATTCTTCAACAACGAAACGGCAATCGGCAGCTATGCGAACAATGCCATTTTAAGCGGTCTTGCGGCTGCGGAGGAATGGCTGAAAGACGACCTGCCGTCACAGGCGAATCTGCTGTTCGGGTATTTCTACACGGGCGTGAAAGGCGTTTTCAATGTCGTGTATAATTTGGTGATCGGTCTGATTTTGTCTGTGTATATCCTCATCGACAAGGAAAGACTGATGCGGCAGATCAAGCAGATGGTCTACAGCATTTTCCCGACTGCCACTTCCAATACCATGCACCGGATGTTCGCAAGGGGCAACCGCAAGCTCAACGGGGCGATCCGGGGAAAAATGGTGGATTCCCTCATCATCGGCATGATTTGCTTTATTCTGCTGAGTTTCCTCAATCTCGTGCCGTGGTTTGACTATCCGTATCCGGTACTGTTGGCGGTCATCGTGGGCGTGACCAATGTCGTGCCGTTCTTCGGACCGTTTGTGGGGGGCTTTATCACGGGCGTGCTGGTGCTGTTTGAAGACCCGAAAATGACGATACCCTATGTGATCTTAATTGTGGTATTGCAGCAGTTCGACTGCAATTTCCTCGACCCGCACATTGTGGGCGGTTCGATCGGATTAAGACCGTTCTGGTCGATTTTCGCCTGTCTGCTGGGGAGCAGCATTTTCGGCGTGCCGGGCTTCATCATCGGGCCGCCGGTGGTGGCTTTCCTGTATGAGATCGCAAGCGACTGGACGGAAGAACGCCTGCGGGCAAAGCATTTGGAGGAAATGTTCGACATCAAGCCCCTCGAAGAACCCGCACCCGAAGAAGAACGCCAGCCCGAAACACAGAAATTAGGGCAGCTCATGCAAGCCGGTGCGGAGGCAATTCAGAAAATGCGCAGGGACAAATAAACCAACACAACAAAAAGCTGCACCCCTCAAACGGCAGTGCAGCTTTTGTGTGCTCCCGCAGTACAGACACGGGAACACACTCTTTCCCTCTCCTCACTTATATAACAACGATCATGAAGAAATATTGGATTTTTTCTGAAAATTTTCGGGAATATCGTTGTATTGCACAATTTACAAGCATTTTTTTGTACGAAGCAGACAAAAAAAGAGCAAACCGATTTCCGGAAAGGGCTTGCATTTTTTCGGGAAATGTGGTATACTGAAAGAGTAGACAAGCAGGAGACATCTATCTTTACCGCAAGGGGGAATTGTAATGAGTTATCAGGTAGAAGGCGGAACGCTTGCTCCGCAGGAGGCAGAAACCTACCTCCACATGATCCGGGAAAAGCACCCGGAGCAGATCATCAAGGATGTGACATTCCGTATAGACGGGGATTTTGTGGACGTGTCCTACACCTATGACACAGTACCGTTTGACCGGATCCGCAGAATTACCGGCTATTTAGTCGGAACGCTTGACCGCTTTAACGATGCAAAGCGTGCCGAAGAGTCCGAGAGAGTCAAGCACAGCGTATGATCCGAAAACTCTGCCGCAGCGATGCGGCAGAGCTTGTTTTTTCAGAAAAGCAAAAATACAGCCTCCCGGTTGGGAAGCTGTATTTCGGAAAAGATTCAAATGCTGTTATGGTTCAGATAGCTGTCGGATGCTGTATAGTAGAGGTAGAGCGACTGTACTAAGTTCCGCAGGTTTGCGCTGATGTGCTTGCTGTTCAGGACAGAGTATACATAGCTCATCGGGGAATATTTGATCGTGCAGCCGCCAATCGTGTAGGTCTGTGTCTCTGCCAGATCCTGTGCTGCGATGTTGGTGACCTCTGCATAGTAGCAGCCGGGTGTGTCAGCCTCTGTCAGTCCGTATGCTGCGGCAGCGGCAGGATCTTCTGCTGTGAAGTAGTGGCGGATCGTAATGGTAGACTGAAGTACTAAGCTCGAACCCATGTAGGAGATGCCCGCCGGCAGATCGCTTACTGTTTCAGGAGCATAGGCTGCAAGTTCGGATGCTTCGACTTTCTCCTCCGGTTCAGGAACTGTGCCGCCCTCAAAGAACGTTTCAGCGCTCAGACCATAGTTCATCATGGCACCGATCAGTTCCTTTGCTTCCGGGGTTTCTGCGCTGTTTTCCACAGCTTCGGCATAGGCGCTTACGGAATAGCCGTACTCCGTACCTGTTTTGCCGTTGCTCAGGAAAAGCTGTGCTGTAACGTCAGAATTGATCTCCCGTGGTGCTACACGGCAGGTAAATACATAGTACGTCACGTCTTCGATCGTTCTGACTGGTGCTTCGCTGACGAGTACCTGCTCCGTCTCATCCTGTGTAGTGAGCAGTACATAGGCATCCTTGTCTTCCAGTACAGAATCGTTCAGCCTTATGAAGAAATTCACGCCGATCTGCCCGTCCAGTGTCAGGCTGTGACCGCCAAGCTGTTCGCCGACCATGCCGCAGTCGGTGCAGACACCATTCACATAATTGTGACCCTTGGCATCCATAGTGTCATGAGCTTCATACTGCTTTACGTTGCAGTCTGCATCCGTGCATTCATGATAGTACAGACCGTTGGCATCCTGTTTGGCTTCTTTGCTGAAATTGTGCTGTGCTTCGCCCTCGGTAAGGATCATTCTGCATTCAATGCAGCGCACAGGGGTGGTGCAGTTGTGGTCGTCTGCTTCCGGGTGATGTTCTTCAACCTTGCCCTCGGTACACTTGCCGTTCAGGTTCAGGCAGTGGTGTTCGTGGGTCGTGTCGGTGCAGAAGTATGTGCCGTAGTTGTGGCGTTTCTGACCGTCCTGCAATTTCCAGCCGCACAGCTCACAGATCACAGGATCCATGCAGTTGGTTCTTTCTGCTGCTACGTGCGGCAGTTCAGTTGTTATTTCACAATCCGGATTAGCGCAGGTAACAGTATGCTTATTATACGTGTAATATTTTGCTGTTGTGGCGCTCGTGAAATCATGCGTTCCGCCGGCGCTGATGCCGCCGCAGATGTCGCACTGAACGCCTAATGTGCAGTCTGCCTTGCCTTTTTCGTTCTTCCGGAGTGAACCGGTATGTTCCTCTTCATCCGCTCTTACGGTGCAGCCATCATGCAGACAAGCGTGCCAGTGGCTGTGGGAATCGGTACTCCATTCCTCGCTGAACTGGTGTGCTTCTTCCTTTGCCACTGCGATCTCGCCGCACACGAGGCAGTAAACGTCCGTTGTGCAGTCGCCGTCATCTACGTAGCGGTGTCCCTTTTTCGGGAGTGTAACTGCAGTAGCTTCCTCGATTGCACCGCAGCGTACACATTTGTGATACTGCATACCGTCTTCGGTGCAGGTAGCCGGGGTGACCTCCCACTCATAGGCGTAGTGGTGGTTCAGCTTCGGGATCACGACGGTTTCCTCTTTGCCGCAGCTTTCGCAAATTCCGGTCTCCAGACCGTCCTCGGTGCAGGTAGCCGGGGTGACTTTCCATTCATGGATGGTGTGGCAGTTCAGCTTGGGGATCATGGAAGTTTCCACATCGCCGCAAGTCTGACAGGTGCGCTGCATCTGACCTTCATGCTCACAATTTGCCTTGACCGTTGTCTTCCATTCTGACCAGTCATGGTTCAGTGTGCCGACTTTGGCATCTTCCTTGCCGCAGACCGTGCAGTACCCTTGCTGATATGTACCGCAAGCATTTGTGACAGTTTCTATTTCCTTTTCCTCGTCAAGCTGATGCCCCAGCGGCACTTTACTTCCGCCATGGTCGCAGACTCTGGAGAGCAGTACAAATTCCTCGCCGCATATGTCGCACTGGAAAATGTACTCATCCCTTGCGGATCTGGTACAGGTCGCTGGCATACATACCGTCCTGACGAACGTGCTGCCGTGGTGGACGTGTCCGTCATCCGGCTGTGCATCGTACTTTACGGTATAGGATTCCTGTTTCTCTGTCTCTTTTGGTGCTTCCGGCTGTGTGACAGCGGTGCTGCCCGATACGGTAAACGGGAACATGGATGTCACCATACCTGCGCAAAGCAGTCCGGTCAGTACGTTTCTCAGTGTTCTTTTCATAATTGTTACCCCCATTCTGATTTTTTGCTGTGGTTTTTTATAAAACGTGTAAGTAAATTGCTGTGTGCATTGGTCAACGCCATTGTTTCCCTTTGCATATTTTAATTATACACAAAGTACAGTGAAAAAGCAATAGTATTTTGAATTGTTTACAGAAAATTCACATCTTAAACGTATTTTATTCCCAAAAAGTCGAATTTGGAAAAATATGTCAAAAATAGCATAGCATTTTCACCATACAAATTATACAAATCGTAATAAATTCACGCATTATCCGGAAATAGCAGTATCTGCCTTTTCAATAATATCCTTGATCTGCTGCATAGCCGCCAGTTTGTCAAGCCATGCTTCCGGGATGCCTTTTTCTCCGCCGATACCATAGTAAATCCCTGCCAGTCCGCCTGCTACTGCTCCCGTTGTGTCCGTGTCGCTGCCGAGGTTCACGGCTGTCAGCACGCAGTCCTGGTAGTTTTCCGTTTTCAGCAGACACCACAGCGCCGCTTCGAGCGTATGGACCACATAACCGCCGGAGCGGATCTCTGCACGGGTACACGTTTCCAGTTCCGGGAGTCTTGCAAATTCCGCACGCCAACCGTTTTCCGTCACATGCAGGGCTTCACGCTTGTCAGCCCCGGCAAGCAGCCGCTGTGCATATTTCACATAGATCTGACAAGCCTGCACGGAGATCGGGTGCGCATGGGTCAGCGCACTGACACGCCGGATGTCCTCCGGGGTATGATCAACAAAGGCAAGCGGCAGAATGCGCATCAGCGAGCCGTTGCCGTTGTCGTTGATGGCTTTCCCGCCGCATTCCTCCGGGGCTGTGCCGTGCAGAAATTTCCGGAGCGCATTTGCGGTCGTGTTGCCGATGTCAAATACTTCATCATGTGCCGTAAAGCTTGCATCCCTGTACCATCTGATAAAATTCTCCATGATGTCTGTCGTGTCAATACAGCCGCATCTTCCGATGCTTTCGAGTGTCGCAAGCGCCATGCTGGTATCGTCCGACCATGTTCCGGCAGACTGACCGTGCGTGCCGTAGCCCGTCATGTCCGTGACACAGAAGCTGTCCCTTGCCTTGAATTCTACCGGAACGCCCACTGCATCTCCTGTTGCAAGTCCCAGTATACCGCCGTAAATTTGTTTCATTTCGCTTCCCTCCGTTTCTTTTTCCATACCGCCGCAGGGCTTGCGGGGTGTGATATGTTTATTATACCATAGACTTCCGCTTTTTGCAAGGGAGTGGATAAATTGTGGTTATTATGCACACCTGCTCTGTTTCGGGTAAGATAAAAGCAGCAGCCGAGCAAGCCGCCACTGTCTCCCCTGCAAGGGGAGATGTCACGAAGTGACAGAGGGGTCAAAACGGGTGCAGCATCACGCTGCCCGCTTGACGTAGGCGGCGGTTTGTGTTATACTTATAATAGACTTACTTTTGGGGGGATACTTGTGACTGGAACAGAACACTACGCCGAATGCCGGGAACTGCTGCGGCAATTTCCCCGCAGACATATACGGCGGCTGATCGTGACAGCGATCATGCTTCTGGTCAATGTGTATTTCTATGTTCTGACGTTTGTGGTGAAACATCCGGGGTATGCACTCGAGGTTATCAAACAGGGGTGGGCACCGATGGACTTTACGGCATTCGGCAAGGGGTCGGTCGCATTGTTCGTGGAGATCGCATTTTTAGCGGCGGCATGGTTTGCCGAACCGCAGCGCCCGAAGCTGATTCTGAGCCTGTTTGCAGTCTCTGTGCTGGCGTGGCTGTTTGAACTCTTCCACGGTATCACGTCGGTCGTGCTGATCCTGACATGGCTGACTGCCTTGCCCGATGTCCGGAAATACAACTGGGTCGCCTCTCAGCCGGGATTTCCGCATTTCAGCGAACGGTTTGACGAACAGTGCCGGAACAGGGACTACAAGGCGACCTATTCCATAAAGGACAAGGGAACGGTGCAGTATTCCAATACACCGCAGCACACCCCTCTGCCGGAACTCGATGCACAGGCATTGACCAGTACATGGACTGCCCCGGAACCGCAGAAACCTGTCAGCCCAGAGATCACTGCCATTCCAGAAGAGCGTGTCACCGTTGCGGAACTCTCTGCCCCTGCTGTGTCCCGTACAGCTGCCCCGGTCGAAGCGCCTGTGGACATTGCCGCTCTGCTTTCCGAGGCTGCACCGGAACTGCCGCCGAAGCCTTTCTACACCCCCGTACCGGAAGAAGCACAAGCCCCCGCACCGGAACGGGAAAAGCCTAAAGATATTTCCCACTACCCGAAGTGCCTGAAACGGATGAAATTCCACAAGCGCACCGCTTCGGCAAGGTTCATCCTGACAGCGCTTTTTCTTGTGATCAACACGATCATGTTTCCCGCAGCCGCTTTTTTCAGATCGACACTGATGTACAGCGGAGATGCCCCAAGGGATGTCGTTCTTTCTTTTCTGTTTATGATCGCAAGCATCGTGGTTTCGGTCTTTATCCTGCCGCTTGCGGCATCCATTGCCGCTGAACCGACCAGCGTGCGGAGGATCTGTCTGCTGTTGGGTATTCTGATCGTCTGTCTTCTGCTGAACATTTTACTGTTCCCCTGTTGGTGGCTTGTCGAGGTGTGGGCAACGCAGCTGCTTGAGGTGAAGTCGAACCGCTGGCTGCGGGAACAGGAGGGCTATCCCTATTTCAACGAACGGATGCACGAAATGGAAAAGCGTGGCACGCAATACCACGCCGACCATACATTCAGCAATACACCCGTTGATGAGACTGCCCCGAAACCGGAGTTTGATGCGGATACTGCCATTGCCAATATGCGGGAACGGCAGCGCCGCCGCCGGGAAAGGGAAGCCGCTGATACTGCACAGGCGGAAACGGAACAGCAGCACCGCATCCTACAGGAAGGCGAAACGGCAGACAGTATGCCCGGCATCGCCTATATCGACCCGGCACTGTCCGCCGCCCCGGAAGCACAGCCTTCAGGACTGGAACAGGAACTGCCGCCGCTGCCCGACCCTGTACCCGAACAGCCGCTGCCGGGCTGGGATGACTTTGTACTTGACCACGGTGTTCCGGACATTGCAAGTGATATTCCCGATTTGCCGGAAATTCCGGATATTCCAAAACTATGACAGAAAGGACGTAACCTATGTTTGCAATTACCAATAGTATGGGACTGTTCGGCATGAATGCCTTTCCGGTGACGGTAGAGGCGGAAGTCTCACGGGGACACCAGCAGTTTGACATCAGCGGTCTGCCCGATGCCGGTATCAAGGAAAGCCGTGACCGGGTGCGCAGTGCCGTTTCCTCGGTGCACATTCCTTTCCCGAAAGGGCGGGTGCTGATGAACCTTGCCCCTGCCGACGTGAAGAAATCCGGGTCGTCCTTTGACCTTGCCATTTTTGTGGCACTGATGCAGGCGATGGGCGTACTGCCCGACCGGCTGCCGGAGAGCATTTTTGTCGGGGAACTGGGGCTGAACGGCATGGTACACGGCATTCACGGCGTTTTGACGATGACCATGCTTGCCAAGAAAAACGGTATCCGTTCCGTCTTTGTACCGGCTGAAAATGCAGCAGAGGCGGCTGTCATTGACGGGGTAGAGGTTTACGGCATTTCCAACGTAGGCGAAATGCTCGAACACCTCCTTGGGCATCAGACTTTGCCAAAGGCGGAATGCCCTGCGCCTGTACGGGCTGTACCCGTGGACAGCATCCTCGATTTCAGTGACGTGCGGGGGCAGAAGAAAGCCCGTGCCGGCGTGGAAATTGCAGCCGCTGGCGGGCATAATATATTACTGGTCGGTGCACCGGGCAGCGGCAAGAGTATGCTTGCCAACCGTCTGCCGACCATTCTCCCCGAAATGAGCCGGGAGGAAATTTTAGAGACGACCAACATTTATTCCGTTGCCGGGCAGCTCCCCAAAGATCATCCGCTGATCACACAGCGCCCGTTCCGGTCACCGCACCATACGGTTTCGGCGGCAGGGCTTGTGGGCGGGGGAAGCATTCCGGCACCGGGGGAAATTTCACTGGCACACAACGGGGTGCTGTTTCTGGATGAGCTGCCGGAATTTGACCGCTCCACACTGGAAATTCTCCGGCAGCCGCTCGAGACCCGGGAAGTCACCATTTCCCGTGCTGCCGGAACGGCTGTCTACCCGTGCAGCATCATGCTTGTGGCTGCCATGAACCCCTGCCCCTGCGGCTACTACGGCTCACCCAAAAACAAATGCATCTGCTCCCCCAAGCAGGTAGCTGCCTATATGGGGAAGATCTCCGGTCCGCTGCTCGACCGCTTCGACCTGCACGTGGATGTTGACCCGGTGGCATATGAGGCGCTTGCCTCCAAAGAAAAAGGGGAAAGCTCCGCACAGATCCGGGAACGTATTGCGGCAGCAAGGGAACGGCAGAAGGAGCGCTTTCAGGGGACATCGATCTACTGCAATGCCATGATCCCTGATCATATGCTGTCGGAATACTGCGAACTTGACGAGCCGGCTGCGTTCCTCCTCAAAGCCGTGCATGACCGCTACGGCATGAGCGCACGCACTTACAGCCGCATCCAGAAAGTGGCACTTTCCTGCGCCGATCTGCACGGACACGACCACATCCAGCGCATTGACATTGCACAGGCGATACAGTTCCGGGGATTTGAAAGCAAATATCTGCATTAACAGAAAAAAGAAAAGGAGAACACATGAAACAGTTTCTGGAAAAGTTCCGGCGTTACCTGCAAACATCGGACATGGCACTGTTAGCGGCAGTCATTGCCTGTTCCGTCATCAGTGCGGTCATGCTCTACAGCATTGCCGCCAATGAGTTGGTCAGCCTGTGTACCATGTCCACATTCCGCACGCAGATCGTAGCAAGCCTGTTGGGGCTGACGGCGGTCATCGTGCTGAGCATCTTTGACTACAACAAATTCATCCGGATGTGGTGGCTGTATGCACCGATCGCCATCGGGCTGACGCTGCTGACCTTTACACCGCTCGGCTATAAGCGTGAGGGAGCGGACGACACAAGCTGGATCTCCATTGGCAATTTCTTCATGCAGCCCTCGGAGGTACTGAAACTTGCCTTTGTACTCAGCTTTGCCTATCATCTTGCGCAGGACGAGGAACGCATGAACCGCTTCTGGCACATGGTGCTGCTCTGTCTCCATGCGGCAGTACCGCTTGGCATTGTGGCGTTACAGGGCGACTATGGAACAGCGATCGTCTTTGCGTTCATCTTCATGGCGGAGCTGCTCAGTTCCCGGATCGCCATGCGCTATATTTTAGCGGCAGCCATTGCGATCCCGACGGCTTGCTTTGCGGCATGGACGAGCGGACTGCTGCAAAGCACCCACAAGGAGCGCATTCTCATTCTGCTGCACCCCGGCACGAATCCGGATCTCGAATACCAGCAGGATCGTTCGCTTTCGGCAATGGCGGCGGGCGGCATTTTCGGGAAAGGGCTGTCCGGAGAGGGGTATGTATTCGTTCCGGAAATGCACAATGACTTCATCTACTCCTACATCGGGCAGGCGTGGGGCATTGTGGGTTCTCTGCTGGTGTTGGTGCTGCTGGTGTTCATCTGTCTGCGCATTCTGGTCAGCAGTATGACATCGAAGAATTTGCAGGGAAAATTTGTCTGCATGGGGATATTCGGCATGATCTTTGCGCACTGCTTCATGAATATCGGCATGGTGCTGAAAGTCATGCCGGTTATCGGCATTCCGCTGCCGTTCCTGAGTGCGGGCGGTACGGCGGTCGTATGTATGTATACGGCGATCGGGCTTGTCAACAGTACACGGTGTCACAACATCCGGAAAGCCCGTATCTTTTACGAATCGGAGGACTAAGGAGGCATTATGCGGCGTTATATCTGTCCGGTACTGATCGGGGCACTGATGGTGTTTATTTTCTGTATGTCTGCCCAACCCGGCGATGAAAGTACTGTCACCAGTTCACGCTTCTGCGTGCTGGCGGCAAGGCTGCTGTTTTCTGACTTTGAGACCTATACAGCGATCACGCAGGAAAGCATTACAGAGGGGCTGACATTTGCCGTGCGAAAGGCAGCACATTTTTCGGAGTATGCGCTTCTGGGGTTTCTCTGGTATATCTGCCTGCGGCATAAGCCGAAAAACCTGCTGACCGCCTTTCTGGCAACCGCAGGGTATGCGGTGACGGATGAAATACATCAGCTTTTTGTGCCCGGACGTGCAGGAATGATCTGGGATGTAGTAATCGACAGCAGCGGCGGACTTTGCGGGATACTGACAGCATTTGTACTGCTGTGTGTCCTGTATTGCCTGCGGCACCGGGAAATTGCACCCCGTGCTGTCTGGCACAGCGAAAAGGAGGAAACCACATGATTTATCTGACAGGCGATACACACCGGGATTTTGACAGGGTCTTTTACTTCTGTGAACGGATGGGAACAACCAAAGAGGATATTCTCATCATCCTTGGCGATGCCGGGATCAATTATTTTTTAGACGAACATGATGTTTACCTGAAACAGGAACTGCGCCGGCTGCCGGTCACGCTTTTCTGCGTACACGGCAACCATGAGGAACGCCCGGAGAATATTGCATCCTACGAGGAACAGGAATGGCATGACGGCATTGTTTTCTGCGAGCCGGAATTTCCGAACCTGCTGTTCGCACGGGACGGGGAAATTTACACACTGGACGGACGGCGGGTGCTGGTCATCGGCGGTGCGTATTCCGTAGACAAATACTACCGGCTGCGCAATAACCTGCATTGGTTCGAGAGCGAACAGCCGGATGAATTTACCAAAAAGCGGGTGGAAGAACGCCTTGCACGGGAGGGCTGGCAGGTGGATGATGTGCTGACACATACCGCACCGCTTTCCTATGAACCGACATGGGCTTTCCTGCCGACCATTGATCAGTCACGGGTGGACAAATCCACGGAGGAATGGCTGGACACGATCGAAAAGCGCCTTACCTACGAGAACTGGTATCTGGGGCACTACCATGTCAGCGATCAGCAGGACGATGTACATATTCTGTTCAATGACTATCTGATACTGGGGGAATGAAAAATACCGCCTTTCCGGCGGTGTGCTGTAAAGGCACATCCGGCTTCAGCGGTATTTTCTCATCTCACTGTATTTTCGCAAGAACATCCATAATATAGTCGGAAAAGTTTTCATCCGGACACCGGCATACCTTTCCGCCTATCTGCGCCGCATATGGGTAGTCGTGCGGAATAATGGCAATATCTGCCGCTTTCAGCATGGACAGATCCATGATACTGTCACCGGCTGCCACAAGCAAGCCGGGGGCGTGTGTCTGACAAAAATGTGCCAGAGCAGCTCCCTTATCCAGACCTGCCGGGAAGAAATAGATCTTTCGCCCGGAACGTGCTACATACAGCGAATTTTCTGTGGCGAGTGCCATTTCTGCCTGTTCCGCAGAGGGGACATCGGGGCAGGATAAAAACACATAGGCATCATCTACGATCCGGCAATGGATAAATCTTTCGTCGTTCTGATACTTCCGGCAAGCGGCTTCCAACTCCCTTTGCAGCTCCGGTGTGCGCTGCAAAAAGTGCCAGTCACTTGCCGTTTCGTTTCTGTGCAGCAAGGCAGCACCGTTGCTGACCAGTGCAAATTCCGGGATATACCCTTGCGGCCAGTGAACCCGGCGGTATTGCTCCACGGAACGTGTTGTGACCGGGACAAACAGCACCTGTTCCGCCATAGCCGGGAATGCATGGTAGGTCTTTTCTGTCATGAAGCCCTGCTCGATATTCTGCCGCATCTCAATGCAGACAGCACCCTCCTGTTTCTTCGTCGGAGAAAACAGGAGGGTGTTATCAATATCACTTGCAAACAGTATTTTCTGCATTTCTCAAACCTCCGCCAATTCTTGGATCAAGCCGCAGGCTCTGTAATGTTGTAACGGATACGCTATGACTGCCACGTTCTTTTCTTTGGCAAGCTGGTAAATATGCCCTAAATTTTCCTCATCGGTCAGCGAGTGGACTAATATTTTCCACGGCAGGCGGCGCAGCAGCACACGGGTCGTTTCACCGATGCCGGGTTTGACATAGCCGATATTGCGGATACCGAAAGCCTGACGGATCTGTTCTGCCTCCCGATAGCCTGCGCCCTCCGGAACGCGGGAAATCTGCCCGGCTGCCTCTTCGAGCGCAAAATGTGCCGTGATCGTATCGATAAATTCGTAGGTCTTGTCCCGCTGCATCCATTCCCGGTAAAAGACAGCCCCGTGAAAATCGTTCTCCCCGATGATGTCACTGCGCAGAAACGTCCTGCTCAACAAGCCGGAAACGGTTGCATTCAGGCAGGAACTGGGGATCAGAAAATCCTCATGGGTGCCGCATATCCCGGCAACACACGCCGGATCGGACAGCACCACAAGATCGGGTCTGACCTCCGGAAACTCGTGCAGTGCTTCTTCCAGCACATCCCGGATCGCCCCCTTGCCCGTCCAGCCATCCACAAATTGGATGTTCCGGGGTGCATGGCGCTCCAGAATATACCGGAGTGCATTTTTGTCAATGCCTTTGCCCTTGATGATCGAAATGGTGTAGTGCGGAATGTCCGCATGGTATCTTGCTTTCAGGTAACGCCTGAGCAGAATGCCGATCGGCGTGCCTGCCCTTGCCAATGAAACAAGAACGGCATCCTTCCCTTTCTGCTCCCAGATCTGTACCGCAGCATTGCCGACAGCCTTTGCCGTTGTGGCTGCATATCTTTGCAGGGCAGCTGCATAGATCTGATAATATCTTTCTGTCGGCTCGTATTCGATGGGGAGCATTTCGCTATAATGCACACCGGATTGGATACGGCGTTCCCGTTCCTGTGTGGACAGAGGGGTGACAAGACCTGTGATGTCTTTCAGCAGAATTGTGACATCTTCCTTGTGATACGTTCCGAACATCATCTTTCTCCTAAAAAATAATATCGTTTCGGGATGCGGCAGGCGGCAAGCATGGCTTCCATGGAACGAAGGGCAGCTTCCCCTTTCCCGGCATCGGAAATCAGGACAGCGGCATCATAGGTCTGCAAATTATACAGGTAGGTGTCCCGCTGTGCATCGTAAAAGCTGGCAAGCCGGAAACCGTTCTGCATCGGGTAACCCGCTTCTGTGCCGATACAAATGGGGCTTCTGGTCGTGGCATGGCAGAAAGCTCTGATATGGCAGCGGGATTCCAGTTCCTTTGCCACAGCAAGGGCGGGATACATACATTCCTCTGTACCAAGCACAAGGACGGTATGCACGTTTTGCAGGTCAGTATGCTCTATCACAACATCCGCAAGTTCACGGCAGTTCCGGAGATAGGCAGCGACTGTAACGGGCTTTCTTGCGTTTTCGATCACGACCGGGATCACATCCGGCAAAGGGGTGCTTGCCTGATAAAACCTGTCCGACGGAGCGGTCAGGTTCGTTTCCTGCCCGGTCAGCTGTACCTCTGCGCCGGATGCCTGAAAGATGCTCTCAAAGAAGATATTCTCCCGTTCAAATGCCTGCGCCTGTCCGGGGCTTACCCGGTTCAGTATCGAGGCTGCCACGACTGCATGATCCCGGGCAGCCGGAATGGCTTCCCGCAATTCCCGGACAATATTCCGCAGCGTGTTGCCGGTAGATATTTCATCGTCCACAAGGATGATCTCCTTTGTGCTGCCGATCAGGTCGGAAAGCCCTTTCAGATACAGTTTCTGCTCCACGGCATGGCTGTGTTCCTCCCGGAACAGCAGGCAGTCGCCGTTTTCAATCGTTTCCTCTCTTGTGGTTGTCAGGTAGTTACACTGCGCCCCCATCATGGCTGCCGCACCGCAGCCAATGGCTGTGGCGGTTTCGGAAAAGCCGATCACAAGGGAGGCTTCCGGGTATTTCCGGTGTATCTGCGTTCCGAGGCTGCCGAACAGGTGCAGCGCCCTCCCCGGTCTGACGGGGATGTGTTTCCCCTGCAGCGTATTGACAAGCAGGTAGGAACGCTTTGTGTTCCGGTAGCGTTTTGCAATTTTAATTGGTTCAAATAAGCTCCAGTTTTCCATCATGTTTCCTCATCCGGGGCGGGATCTTCTGCTTTTGTACCATACAGGACACCGAGCTTGTACGTCCGCTCTGCCCATTTCTGGTGTGTTTTGACTTCATTCATCCGGTTTCCTGCTGCGCCGCTCATGACACCGCCGGATGACGACCAGTTCAGAATGGACTTCGCATCCTGAAAATCGCTCTCCGTCGGCTTCAGGCTCTCACAGATCAGCGGGAGCTGTGACGGGTGAATGGCAGTCTTTCCGATAAATCCATTCAGGCGGTCCAGTTCCAGCTCCCGTATCAGTCCGGTTTTCCACAAATCATTCGTACCGTTGTCATAAAATTCCCACACCGGACCGGATACGACATACTCATCCGAAAAGACATTCAGAATGTCCACCAAAATATCCCGCACCACACCCATCTGATAGATATTCTGGTGAACATTTCTGCGCAGACCGTAGATGTTGGAAAAGTCATTTCCGCCCACCCGGACGTTCAGGATGCGGTCTTTCATGGCTGCCATAGAATGCCGGAGCGTTTCGAGCACCTGCACCCTCCGGGAAGAGCGGGCAATGGCACGGCTTTCGAGGATCGGCATGATGTACTTGGGCTTCTCTGTCTGCCGGTTGATGCCCTCTAAAGCGGTAAAATAGCCCTGCAAATTGCTCTCGTCAAATTTCGGGAGGACAAATCCGGTCAGCCTGTCCAGTTCTTCCGCAAGAAATTCGCCCAAATGGGCAAGATGTTCCGGCGTTCTGACACGCACAAACAAAAGCGGTGCAGCTGCCTGCTCCATCGTTTGCAGGCTCTGTTTCAGATTGCGCTCTGCTTCCGGGAGCTGCGCATCCCCGATCGCATCCTCGAGACAAAACACGATAGAGGTCAGACCGGGAATGGCATTCTCCTGCAATTTGGGGACAATGGTCGTATTGGTAGCCGGCGTGTAGAGCAATCCCCCGATACGATAGGGGAGCATTTCAGTTTCAGTCAGATCTGTTCTGTCAATTCTTTCTGTCATGACTGATTCTGCTCTTTCTTTTTCATCGCATTCCGGATCGCTTTTCGTACAATATCAATCGGAATGACAAGAAATGCCATGATCAGGCAGGTCAGCCATGCAGCAGGTGTCAGCGCTTCTACATTCAGCACATTGCCGCCGAAGGTAACGAAGATGAATTGCAGCAGCAGAATGGAGAGCATGACGAGGATAAAATTCTTATTTCTCCCGATCCCCTCAAAAACATTGAGGTGTTCCGTGCGTGCGTTGAAGCCGTTAAAGGTGATCGCCATCATGAACGTGGCAAACAGTGCCGATTTCAGGTAGGTGCTGTCCACTGCGCCGAACAGATCCCGTACCGGGGCAACAAAGAGGATGCTCAGGCAGATGCAGGTGATATACAAAGCGCTGATGATGATCTCCGTCAGCATATCCTTGGTGATGATGCTGGCAGAACGTGCGATCGGCTTGTCTTTCATGTATTCATCCAATGCCGGTTCGCTGCCGAATGCAATTGCCGCAAGGGTATCCATGGCAAGATTGATGAGCAGAAGCTGAATGACTGTCAAAATCACATTTTCACCGAACAGCGGTCCGAGGAAGCAGCACAGCACGGCAGCCACATTGACCGTGAGCTGGAAGATCAGGAATTTGCGGATGCTCTTGAACATGGTACGCCCGTACAGGATCGCCTTTTTGATCGAAGAGAAATTATCATCGAGTATCGTAATGTCTCCGGCATCCTTGGCAACCTCTGTTCCGCTGCCCATTGCAAAACCGACATCCGCTTTCTTCAATGCCGGGGAATCATTGACACCGTCACCCGTCATGCCGACAACATAGTTCATCTCCTGTGCAATTCTGACCAGACGGCTCTTGTCCGTTGGCAGGGCACGGGCAACGACCCGCAAATCGGGCAGCAGCTTTTTCAGCTCCTCGTCACTCTTGTCAGCCATTTCATCGGACGTGAGCACAACATCCTCTTCCCGGCAGAGCAGTCCGGCTTCCCGTGAGATCGCAGCAGCCGTCTCTTTTCTGTCGCCTGTTACCATGACAACCTGAATCCCGGCATCCCGGACTTCCCGGATCGCATCGACTGCCTCTTTCCGGACATTGTCCCGGATGCTGATGATACAGATCAAGGTCAGGTCGGTGCTGTCGGATTCCCCTTCTCCCTTTGCCACAGCAAGCAGACGCATCGAACGTCCGGCTTGCGTGTCCATGTAGGCTGTGAGATAATTCTTTTCCGTCAGTTTCTTCTTGTTTCCGTTTTCATCCAGATAGTAGGTGCAGTTTGGTACGATCCGCTCCGGTGCACCCTTTACAAAGGTAACACTTGCCCCGTTCTGTGTCAGGGTAACGCTGGACATCTTTTTGACAGAATCAAAGGCATTGAAACTTCTGACCTCTTCTTTTGTCATGGCATTGACAGCATTGGCGTGCAGCAGGAAGGAGATCAGCGCTCTGTCCGTGCTGTTGCCGCCGATGACCTTTCCTTCGCTGGCAGAGGCGCTGTTATTTACGCCGATACCGGTAATAATATCCGCCGCAAGCGATTCCGGCATATGCTCTAAATCGTGGAATATTTTGACATTGCCGGTTGCCAGTTCTGTCACGGAAAGCTTCCCCTCTGTGATCGTTCCGGTCTTATCGCTGAACAGGATGCTCAGGCTGCCGGCGGTCTCCAGACCGTTGATCTTTCTGACAAGCACGTTATCCTTTGCCATTTTCAGGCTCTGGAAAGAGAGCAGAATGGAGGTGAGCATCGGCAAGCCCTCGGGCACAGCGCACACGATCACCGTTACGGCTACGGTGACGGCATCCATGATCAGGCGGATCCATTCATAAACATCTGCCGGAATATTTCCGGTCAGCAGGTTCTTGGCAAGCACACCGACCACGATGCAAATTGCACCGATATACCCGAACGTGGAGATCTGCTTGGCAAGTTTTCCGAGCTTCACCTGAAGCGGCGTTTCTCTCGTGTCTTCCTGCACTTCCAGTGCCAGTTCCCCGAACAGTGTCTTATCCCCGACAACCTTGATGCTGACACAGGCTTCTCCGCTGCATACCACTGTGCCACGGTACACGTAGCACGGATTCAGCAGGTCTTTGGTGTTGTAGGTCATGCCCTCTGTGCATACGGTTTTCAGTGCTTCTTCCGTCTCGCCGTTGAGGGATGCCTGATCCACCTTGATCGATCCGCTGCACACCTCACCATCCGCCGGCACTTTGTCCCCGGCTTGCAGGTACACAATGTCGCCGACAACGACTTCCGTGACATGGATCTCCTCCAACTTTCCGTTACGAAAGACTTTGGCAGTCTCCTTGGCAAGTTCTTCCGCTTTCAGTGCGGTCGCCTTTCCCTCCTGCTTGCTTTCGCTGACGGATGCCACGCCGTTGGCGATCAGAATGGCGATCAGAATACCGACAGGTTCAAACCATTCTGCCTGATGCAGAAAGAACAGCACCACCTGTACGACCAATGCCACCAGAAGGATCATGATCATCGGGTCTTTGAAACCTTCCAGTATCTTTTTCCACAGCGGGTCAGGCGGTATTTCTGTCAGGATATTCTGCCCGTATTTTTGTTTGCTCTCCTCTACCTCTTGTGTATTCAACCCTTGAAAATGCATATCATCTACTCCTTAATCGGCGACTTCCACGCCGTATTCTTCGCAAAGACACCTGAGTCCTGCATAATAGCCCGCACCCACGCAGCGTATCCGCCATGCATTCTGATACCGATAGATCTCCACAGCTGTGATCGTCTTTTCCTGTTCCAGTCCTTGCAGCATAAACCGGTAGCTTTCGACACCATCCACAACGATGCGCAGATACGGCGCATGAACATAGCGGAAAATGCCATCCGCTTCCTCTCCGTAAATCGAATAGCAGATCACGATCTTATCCACCTGTTCTGTGACGGCGCTTGTCTGTATCCTGAAAAAGCTCTCCTGCGCCGCAGAGATCAAGCATACCGGGAACTGCATGGTACGTGGATTGCCCCAGAAGATCAAGTCCGTCTCTTCCTGTACTTTCCCGGCTTTGTTCAGCAGGAATGCATAGCCGTCTATCTCCATCTGCCTGTCCATTTTCTCACAGGCAAGGCAGATCTGAAGAACAGGCTCTGCTCCGAGTGAAATGCGCTGTCCCCTTTGCAGCAAAGGCAGCTGCGCCGGATACGCCGGCGGAAAAAGTTCCGGAGGTACATCCTGCGGCAGCTGCTGTGTATAGATCTGCCCCGGCATTTCCTCCGGTCCAGCAGGATCCACAGCCATACCCGACAAGAGTATCCTTTTGCCAATACTGAGCTGCAATCCGGTGTAGATCTGAATACCCTTCCTGACCGGCGCAAGCGTAATGGTGAGCTGGTTTTCGCCTTTCCGCAATGCGGTGGGCGCTGCTTCGATGCCATCCGCATCCCATGTCAGCGTGCAGTCCTCCGGTACAGTTATCGAAAAGGAAAACTGCTGCTCGGTATCTGCCCGGAATCTGCCAAGTGAAAGCACAGCAGGCAGTCCGGTATGCTGTGCCTCTGTACGGCTGTTCATATTATTTTCTGCCTGCGGTCCAGTGCATTCCCCAGCCAAATGCCTGATCGGCATACCGCTGTGACTGATAGAAGCTTACAAGCTTTTCAACGCATAAGGTATCATTCACATTTTCGAGCATGGCAATTGCGCATAAGGGCAGATTGCTGCCGTATTCATCCATACGGACGATGATTTCAGGGCTGCCCGGACATTTTACGGTGACAATGCCCTCTGCGCCTTTCCAATTGGCAATGCCCTCATAAATGAAGGTATACACGAGGATCCTTTTGATCTTCGGCACCATCTGCCCGTTGATCCGGAGATTTTCCCCGCCCACGGAAGAACCCGTGCGGTCATCCCCGTCCAGTGCGATATAGGGCGGTGCATTCAGAGAGCCAAAAGCATTGCCGAGCGCCTGTACTGTGCCCTTGGAACCGTCTTTCAGTTCAAACAGGCAGCCCAGATCGAGGTCGATCGGGCGTGCAAAAAGACCTGTCGGCTGCTTCCAGTTCAGATTGATCAGGATCTCACCCAGTCCATGATTGCCTTTGACAAGGCTGACCTTTTGCCCTTTCCGCAGATCGACTTTCTGCGGCATGGGAGCAGGCTTCGGGGCGGGCTGTGCGGCAGGAGCAGGAGCGGGTGTCTGCACTTCTTCTCCGCCATAACTTTTCAGCAGGTCGCTGAGCCCGCCGTTGAAGCCCCTTGCGACTGCATTGATCCGCCATGTGTCCTTCCGGTAGATCTCCACTGAAATAATGGCTTTTTCCTGTGTGAAATCCGAACCGCTCATCTGTAATTCCATTTGTGTGATGCCGTTCTGTTTCAGCAGCAGTGTGTGGGACTGAATATTGCCCATTGTGCTGCTGCCGTCTATGCTGACAGTAAATACCAGTTTCTGGATGCTTGCCGGAAGCCGGGAAAGGGCAGCGGTAAATACAGCACTGTTCCCGTTTCTGCGGTAGGAGACTTCTCCCTGCGGGGAGCTTGTCTGGTTATAAAAGACCATATACCTGTCATCGGACAGCTTGTCATTGGCATCCACACCGAAACAGCAGAAATCATATTCTCCTGCACCGCTGATGGACATTTCCACATCTATGGGGCTATTCAGATCGAAACAGACATTTAGCTTGCTTCTTGCCCCTCGCTGTAATTGCATTGTTCACACACTCCTTAATCAATAATACGCACTTCGTGATTACGCTCGCAGGGTTGAATAATGACCGTAGTAGGATTGCTGCCGGTCCATTCCAGCATATAGCTTTCGCCCGAATGCTGCCCGATCAGATTCCGCCATGAAACATCCAGACGGAAGCCCGGGTCGGAATTCAGCCAGCACACAACGGCATCCGGATCGACCTCGATCGTATCTCCGGAAGTCTCATTGCTCAGTACGATCGGGTTGCCGTCTACCAGTACAGCCACATAGGCTTCCGGACCGTTGCCGGTCAACTGCGTCGTAAACAGACCTTTCTGCGAAATGATGCCCTGCCCCATAAATCTGACCTCATAGCTGCACTGCTTTGAGAAAGCAAGCAGATTTTCGCTCTCCACATAAATGCGCTCTCCCGGCGAAAGCTGATACACCACAATATGCTGCTGCTGGTTGGCATAATAAGTGACGCTGTCACCGGAAAACTCGACTCTCATCAGCGGCAGATTCTCGCCTGTAACTCTTCTGGCAAGCTGTCCTAAAATCGCTCTTCCGATATTATTTTCCGGACCAAGCATGACCTTGTTGAACTTATAATTCTTTGCCCCTCTGCACTCTCCGCCGATGAAAGCACCCGCTTTTGTGAAGATATAGTCATTTCCTCCGGTGCAGGTGACCATCAGACACAATTCATTGATTACCTGAAACTTGATCATAACATTCCTCTCCTTCACGCAGCGCTCAGGATTCCAGTGCAACCCCGTAGATCCCGCAGAACTCTGCCAGATCCCGGTGATACCCCGATGCAACAGCGCAAAATTTCCATGTATTCTGATACCGATACAATTCCCCTACCACCAGTGATGTGACATCACTCGTCAGATTCCGGAGCTGCATATGCGCCAGTTCCCGGCGGTTCTCATCGTAGATTTTAGCATACAGATCCTGTACAGACCCGAAATGCAGATTCCGTGACAGCGCCTCGTAGATCGTCAGGCAGACGGTCACTTTCTGAACGGACGGACTTACACGGCTCAGATCGATCAGGATCTCCGCCTTGTCTGTACCCGATAATGCAGCTTTTCCGGAATGATACTGCACACTGCTGTCCGGGCTTGTCTCCTGCCCGTAGAAAACAAACCATTCATCCGCCGGTACTTTTTCATTCGCTCCGAGCATGAAAGCCGAAGCGTCAATATCGCAGCGGCTGTCGGTAACTTTCCAGCCCATGCCGACCGACAGCTTTTGCGGTACGGAACCATCCGGGCGCTGAACTTTCCATTTCTGCCCCTTGATGATCTCCGGAGACGAAAAAACAGGCGGTCTGTACGGTGTGCTGCTTTGAGCAGGTGCGGGCGGTGTAGTGCTCCGGGGAGGTGTTGGCGGTGCTGCCGGACTGGTGCTGCGGGCATTTTTAGATGGCTGCAAATTCGCCGAGGAAATAGGCGCTTTCACGATCTGCGGCGCATTTTTGCTGTAGCGCTGATTCAGATTGCCTTTCTGCAGTGCATCATCCATTCTTGTGCGAATATCAAACGGCAATGGATCTCACCCTCCTTGTGCTGTAATTCAGCAGATCTCGACTTCCGCAAGGTAGCCGTCCGGTGTATCCGACATCCGGAAAACCTCTCCGCTGCGCAGCAGAATGGCTTTGCCGGGCGGTACGGGATTCCCCTGCGGGGAAAGCATCTTCTCTACTTTCTGATTGACAAGCAGCCATTGTCCCTGATGTTTTACGACATATGCCTGCATACTGCGGTCTGCCTTTTCATCTGCAAACCGATTGGAAAAAATATGCCAGCCGAACAGCGGCATATTGTGGTAAACTACCAGTGTATCTGACCGTACCCACTGTCCGGGTTTGCCACGGAGTTCCTTTTTCAGGTGGAAACGGACGATCTCTGTCCCCTGTATGCGTGTGCCGCAGAACGGGCACACCGGTTTGCGGACATCGTGCAGGACAAACCATTTCGCCGGGCAGGATGGATTCTGACACGGGTAGAGCATATCCCATGTCTTTACCAGACCACGTTCCCACTCCATTGCTGCCGGGCGTTCCTTGGGGTCGTGCAGTCCATTCACGAAGGCTTTCCGGAAAAGCGCCTCTAAATGCGGTCCTAAATCCTGAATGGTGACACGCAGATCAGACGGACGGTTGCTTGTATCCGTGGGATTTTCGATAAATACAGCCTGCTTTCCCATAAGCAGGTAATCTTCCTCCTCTGCGGACAGACCGGGCAGATGTTTCGGACCGTTTAACGGATGCCGCAGCAGCAGATACTCATAGATCAGCACTGCCATGGAGTGCAGATCTGTCTCGATACAGGGCAATCTGCGCCGTGCATCGCCAAATGCATAGGTCATGGTTTCCAGTACTTCCGGTGCTATGTACCCTCTTGTTCCGACTACTTCGGGGGGATACAGTCCGGGAACGACCAGTGAATCAATATCGATCACCACGCAGCTTCCGGTCTTGGGGTCGATCAGCACGTTGTTATTGGACAGATCGGAGTGCGCCAGTCCTGCTGTATGCATCCGCCGGATGGCACGGGCAAGGGAAATGGACATTTTCAGCATGAGCATGAAATTGCCAAGCTCTGCCGGTTTCAGGTATTTTCTGTTCCGGGAGGTGAACCAGTTGCTTTTCTTGTCCACGCCACGCAGATCAAGTCCCTCCACGGCGGAGGCAGCGGCATCAAAAAAATAGTTCGGCGGATATGCCGGACAGACAATGCCGAACTCAGGCTGTACTACAATGGCTTTCGGCCAGCAGAATTTGTCTGAAAAATACTGTGCCGCTTCCTCGGTAGTGCCCTTTGCACCGCCCTGTGCTTCCGGGCGGGTCGGGTTATATTTGCCGATGATCGCTGCAATTCTGTCCTGAATATGCGGGTCGCAGCCGACTTCCGCATCGTTGAAAAACTGGATCACATAACTTTTGTCCGGTGCAAAGTAGGTGTATTTCATGCCGCCTCTCGGAGGATT
>CANRFM010000024.1 GCA_947629905.1 uncultured Clostridia bacterium | reverse complement strand
TTTTTCTTTTCGGCTTGGCTTGGACTGTGGCACTTGCCGTTCCACGCTTTTCGTGTGACAGCTTTATTATTATAGCACGTTTCCGACAAATTGTCAAGGGATTTTTTTCAAAAAACTGCAATTTGTAGAAAATATCAATTATCATACACAGTATGCCATTTCCGGTAGCAATTATACACAAATACCAAAAAAACACAGACCGCAAAACACGGTCTGTGCCTGTTGTTACTCTGCATCCGGCATCATCAGCTTGACCATGACCGCTTTCTGAGCGTGCAGCCGGTTCTCTGCTTCATCAAAGATCTCCGAAGCGTGCGCTTCAAACACTTTCTCCGTGATCTCCTCCTCACGGTGTGCCGGCAGGCAGTGCAGCACCATCGCATCCGAATGCGCTGCCCCCAAAACTGTATCGTTGATCTGATACCCCCGGAAAGCGATTTTCCGCTGCTCGATTTCCGACTCCATGCCCATGGACGACCACACGTCCGTTACCAGAACATCCGCATTTACGGCTGCTTCCATGGGGTTGTCCGTGAGCGTAAAGCCCTCACAGCCGTTGGCAAAATCCAGTACCTCCTGCGACGGGCTGTAGGCTTTCGGGCAGGCAGCTGCAACTTCCATGCCAACTTTCAGACCGCCCACGATCAGGGAATTTGCCATGTTATTGCCATCCCCGATGTAGCACATTTTCAGCCCCTCAAAGCTGCTCTTTTTCTCCCGGATCGTCAGCAGATCTGCCAGTACCTGACAGGGATGACAAAAGTCCGTCAAGCCATTAATGACCGGAATAGACCCATATTCCGCTAAATCTTCCACTTCCTTCTGCGCAAAGGTGCGGATCATAATGCAGTCAAGATACCTCGACAGTACCCGTGCGGTATCCTGCACCGGTTCTCCCCTGCCGATCTGCAAATCATTCGCCGACAGGAACAGCGGATAACCGCCCAACTGGTACATACCTGTCTCAAAGCTCACCCTTGTCCGGGTTGATGCTTTCTGGAAAATCATGCCAAGCGTTTTTCCCTCTAAAATCGGATGCGGAATGCCATGCTTCCTCTGGTATTTCAGCTTGTCCGCAAGGTCGAGGATCTCCACGATCTCCTCTTTGCTCAGATCCAGTAATTTCAGTAAATGCTTCATGTTCGTTTCCTCCATTATTTGTTTGTTCCGTTAAAGCATTTGTCCACCACCACGGCGAACAGCGGAACGAAGTCGTCATAATATTTGTCATCCATATGCAGGATGTATTTCGGCTGGTTGTTGGTTTGTTTTTCCGTGTCGATCGAACCGATCTCCGTTTTGTCGATCTTGATTTTCAAATGTGCGTGTTCCCTGCCTGTCAGTGTAAAACTGCCGCCCTCCCCCTCTAAATCGATCGCCGGGTCTACATAGAGGGAACGGCAACGGGCAAACAGAAAGACCGCATCATTGAAGATGATCTGAAACGCCGGCTTCACGCCGCTTTCCGTGCGTATCAGCGTGTACAGGGCATAACCGCTTGCATCGTGTAAAGTCGTGATCGGCGTTCCCACAAATTTTTTCTTCTTGGTGACAGAATAAATTTTTCTGTCCTTTGCATCCGTGATCGTGTACTTCCCCTGTCCCGTTGGAATGATGATAAGCTCCATAAATCAACCCTCCAAAACATCGCACAATATGTCTGTTCCTGCTTGTAACTCCTCCTGTGAGATCGTCAGCGGCGGCAGAAGCCTTACCTTTTCCTTAGCGGTCAGCACCAGCAAGCCCTTGTCAAGGCAGGCTTTCAGCACATCGGGGGCTTTTTTGGTTTTCAGCGAAATGCCGATCATCATGCCCAGCCCGGATACTGCCTCCACCTCGTCCAGTGCCTGCAGCCTGTCACGCAGATACTGCCCCTTCTCCGCAATATGTTCCAGAACGCCCGGTTCTGCCAATTTCCGAAGTACCACCTGTGCTCCGGCGCAGACAATGGGATTTCCGCCAAATGTTGAACCGTGTGTCCCCGCTGTCAGCACATCGGCGCAGTGCTCAGCCGCCAGACAAGCACCGATCGGCAATCCGCCGCCAAGCCCCTTTGCCGCTGTAATTACATCCGGTTTTACCCCGAAATGCTCCGCCGCAAATAGCTTTCCCGTCCTGCCGATACCCGTTTGCACCTCGTCTGCGATCATCAGCAAGTCACGCTCCGTGCAGACTTTCCGCACCTCGTCCACAAACGCCTGCTCCAGCGGCATCACGCCGCCCTCGCCCTGCACGAATTCCACCATGACCGCACAGACCGTGTCGTCCAGCTTCGCATGCAGGTCGGCGATGTCATTTGCCTTTACATACCGGAAGCCCTCCGGGAACGGGAAGAAATAGTTGTGGAATACCTCCTGCCCGGTCGCTGCCAAAGTCGTCAGCGTGCGCCCGTGGAAGGAATTTTCCAGTGTCAGGATCGTTCCTCTGCCCTTGCCGTATTTGTCAAAGCTGTATTTCCTTGCCAGTTTGATGGCACATTCATTGGCTTCTGCGCCGCTGTTGCCGAAGAATATTTTACTGTATCCGGACATCGTGCAGAGCAGTTCCGCCAGTTCCACCTGCGGCTGGTGGTAGAACAAATTGGAGGTGTGCGGCAGTTTTCTTGCCTGTGCGCAGACGGCATCCGCCCAGTCCGTATCGCCGCAGCCCAGAGATGTCACCCCGATGCCGCTGCCGAGATCGAGATATTTTTTCCCGTCCGCAGCGTAATAAGTCGCTCCGCTGCCATGTTCCAGCACGACCGCACTGCGTCCGTAGGTAGCCATAATATGTGCATTTGTCTGTTCGATCGTATCCAATGTTATCAGCTCCTTCTTTCCCCACTCAAATGAATTGCACCCACAAGATCCCATACGCCGCCAGTGTTCCGATCCCCAATGTCAGCAGCACTGTCCGCCGGAAAGGATTCCCGCCGCACACCCGGAATCGCTCTGGATGCGCCCTGTCGTAGCAGATACGCACCCTGTCCCCTGTGCGGAATGCGTACTGCCATTCCGGAACGAATTGCTTTGCCGCTGCGGAAATTTCCCGTTCCCCGGCAGTAAATGTCACCACCGGCGCAAGCGCCTGTATTTCGCTGTGATGCCGCCACACCCGCTGCACGGCGCTCGAAATGACGACCCCCTCCGCATAAGCCGGGCGGGCAATGCCACTCCGCTCCGGCAGAAAGGCAAGCACCACGCAGAACAGCGAGAGCAAAACCGGCAGCAGTTTCAGGAAAAAAATCATCGGAACTGCGTGCCGATACCCTCACTGGAGAGTATTTCAATGAGAATGGAATGCGGCACTCTGCCGTCAATGATGACGGTCTTTTTCACGCCACGGCGGACAGCTTCCACGCAGCAGTCGATCTTCGGTATCATGCCTCCAGAGATAATGCCCCGCTTTTTCATGAAAGGCACTTCACTGACATTGACCTGTGAGATCAGCGTGGACGGGTCGTCCTTGTCCCGCAGCAATCCTGCAATGTCCGTCAGGAGAATGAGATTTTCCGCTTTCAGTTCGGCTGCAATTCTTGCGGCAGCCGTGTCGGCATTGACATTGTATGCCTGTCCCTTTTCGTCACAGGCAACGGTCGCAATGACCGGAATAACGCCATTATTGAGGGCATCCACGATGGGCTTGACATTGACGTGACGGATCGTCCCCACATAGCCTAAGTCCTCATCATTCGGACCATAGGCACGTTCGGCAAGGAGCATTTTTTCATCCAGTCCGCAAAGCCCGACTGCCGTGCCGTTGTACTGCCCGAGCAGAGAGACCAGCTCCTTGTTGACCTTTCCGGCAAGCACCATTTTCACCACGTCCACAGTCGCTTCATCCGTATAGCGCAGCCCGCCGATAAATTTGCTCTCGATGCCGAGTTTTTTCAGCATATCATTGATTTCCGGTCCGCCGCCGTGTACCAGCACGACTTTCACACCGACCAGTGTCAGCAGCACAATATCGCTCATGACTGCCATTTTCAGGGTATCATTTGTCATCGCATTGCCGCCGTATTTGACGACAACGATCTTATTGTTGTATTTCTGGATATAGGGCAAAGCATCGTTCAGCACCCTTGCCCGCACCTCGTTGGAGATATTCTGCATGGATTGCCTCCTTAACTCCGGTAGTCGCCGTTGATGCGCACATAATCGTAGGTCAGGTCACAGCCCCAGACGACGGCATTTCCGCTGCCGCTGCCAAGGGAGATGTGAACGAGAATTTCCTCCTCGCCAAGGATCTCCTTCGCCTTTTCCTCCGAAAAATCCAGTACCAGCCCTTTCCGGCAGACCGGAATTGTCCCTTTTTCCGAACCAAGCGATACATCGACCTGTGATATCGCAAAATCCGCCGGCGCATAGCCGATCGCACAGAGAATCCTGCCGCAGTTGGCATCCTCCCCGAACACAGCCGCCTTGAACAGACTCGACGTGATCACGGATTTGGCAACGATCTCTGCCGTTTCATCCGTGTCAGCCCCCTCGCAGAAGCACTCGATCAGTTTGGTCGCACCCTCTCCGTCCCGTGCCATGCACCGTGCCAGATTCATCAGCACAGCATACAGCGCATCCCGGAACATCTCATAGTCCGCATTTTCTTTGGTGATCAGAGGATTTCCAGCTGCGCCATTTGCCAGTACGCAGACCATATCATTCGTGGAAGTATCCCCGTCCACGCTGACACGGTTGAGTGTCAGGTGTACGACTTCCCGAAGTGCTTGCTGCATCAGTGCCGCTTCAATCGCACAGTCCGTCGTCAGAAATGTCAGCGTTGTCGCCATGTTCGGGTGGATCATGCCGCTTCCCTTGAGCATTCCGCCAAGGGTGCAGACCTTTCCGCCGGCGGTAAACTGCACGGCAATTTCTTTCGGCTGCGTGTCGGTCGTCATGATCGCTTTGACGGCTTCGGTGTTGCCTTTTTCATTCAGCCCCTCTGCCAACCCCGGAACGGCAGCCGCAATGGGTTCGATGGGCAGTGTCTGCCCGATCACACCGGTCGAGGCAACGATAATATCCTCCGGCTGGAGTTGCAGGGCATCTGCCGCAAGTTCGCACATTTTCTCCGCCTTTGCAATGCCGTCTGCGTTGCAGGCATTCGCATTCACGGAATTGACAATGACCGCCTGCGCCCTGCCGTTCCTCAAATGCCGCTTTGTCACCTGAATGGGGGCAGCCTGTACTTTGTTCGTTGTATACATCGCTGCTGCCGCACAGGGGGTTCTGGAAAAGATCATAGCAAGGTCATTTTTTTTCGGTGTACCCACGGGGTGTGCCTTTTCCGGTGTTTCAGCCGTCAGTGCCTTATGCGACAGACCGCAGTGAACGCCGTTCGCCAAAAAGCCCTTTGCCGCACAGACACCGTCCTCTACAAAAGTACATCCCTGTACCGCTTTCCGTTTTACCAATGTAAAGTCCTCCTCAGAGCAGTCCGGTCGTTTCCGGAATACCCATCATAATATTCAGGCACTGCACTGCCGCACCGGATGCCCCCTTGCCGAGGTTGTCCAGCCGTGCGCAGAGCAGGATCTGTTCGTCATTGCCGAACGTGAAAATTTCAAGCTTGTTCTGCCCGCTCAGGGCATTGGAAGCGAGGAAGAACGCTTTCTGCTCCTCCGGTGACATCAGCGGCTGCACGGATATCAGCTGTGCACCGGCATAATGTGCCCGGTATGTCTCGTTCACCTGTGCAAGGGTGATCTTCTTATTTAGCATTCTGGTCTGGATCGGTACGGAAACCACCATGCCGCTGTAATAGTCACAGATGATCGGGTTAAACATCGGCGGATACTGCAAGCCGGAAAAAAGCTGCATCTCCGGCAGGTGCTTATGCTGCTGCGACAGCGCATACTGCCGGGGGCTGTTGAAGGCAAACGGCTTGTCTGCGCCCTCATATTGGGCAATCGCCTTTTTACCTGCCCCGCTGTAGCCGGATGTCGCATAGGCAAATACCGGAAAATCCGCCGGGATCAGTCCATGCTGCACGAGCGGATACAGCAAAGAAATAAACCCGCTTGCATAGCAGCCCGGTACAGCTGTTTTTGCTGAACCTGCGATCTTTTCCCGGAATGCTTCCGACAGCTCCGGGAATCCGTACGCCCATGCCGGATCTGTCCGGTGTGCCGTGGAGGCATCTAAAATTCTCGTATGCCCGCCCGCCAGTGTCACTGCCTCTCTTGCGGCATCGTCCGGCAGACACAGGAATGTAAAATCCGCCTCCGCCATGATCTCCGCACGCTTTTCGTTGTTGTGCCTGTCCTCGTCCGCAATTTTCAGCAGGGTGATGTCCTCCCGTGCCTGTAGTCTGTCCAAGATCTGCAAGCCCGTTGTGCCTGCCTGTCCGTCCACATAGACTTTCATTTTTTCTCGTCCTCCTCGTCATCCAACTCCGGTTCACGGGGGCATTTCCACAGGCTGTAGGCACAGCAGGCGATCAGGCAGAGCACTGCCCAGACCACCGATACCCAGTAGCGATTGATGAAAATGCCGATCAGCACCTCCCCGATGAACCACACCAGCACGGAAAGCGCCGTCAGTGCCAGTATAAACCGGATTGCCCGTTTCTTCATAGCTTAATCCCAGCAGCTCCGGCACTGCTCCAGTTCGTAGCGGATCTCTTCCATTTGTGCCGCCACTGCATCCGGCGCAGGTCCACCGTAGGAATTGCGCCCTTTCACGCAGTTCTCAAGGCGGATGGCTTCATAGACATCCTCGTCAAACAGTTCCGACAGCTTCTGATAGCTTTTCAGCGGGAGCGTTTCCAGTGTCAAGCCCTCCGCAATGCACTGTGCAACCAGTGTGCCCGTGATCTTATAGGCATCCCGGAACGGCATACCCTTTTTCACGAGATAATCCGCACAATCTGTAGCATTGATGAAGCCGCCTGCCGCTGCTTTCCGCATATTTTCGGGGATGACACGCATGGTGGAGAGCATGGGGATGAACGTTTTCACGCAGAGTTTCACGTTGTCAACGGCATCGAAAATGGCTTCCTTGTCCTCCTGCATATCCTTGTTGTAGGCAAGCGGCAAGCCCTTGAGCATGGACAGCAGTGTCATCAGGTCGCCGTTGACTCTGCCCGTCTTGCCCCGTATCAGCTCCGTGACATCGGGGTTTTTCTTCTGCGGCATGATAGAAGAACCTGTCGCATAGGCATCATCGAGTTCGATGAACTTGAATTCCCACGAACACCACAGAATGATCTCCTCCGAGAACCGGCTTAAATGCGTCATAATAAGAGAAAGCGCACAGCACAGCTCCACGCAGAAATCCCTGTCCGACACGCCGTCGAGGCTGTTATCCGTCGGCTTGTCAAAGCCGAGCAGCCTTGCTGTCTGCCAGCGGTCAATGGGATAGGTCGTCCCTGCCAGCGCACCGCAGCCCAGAGGGCATTCGTTCATGCGTTCTGCCGCATCGTGCAGCCGCATCAAATCCCGGCGCAGCATCTGCGCATAGGTCAGCAGGTGATGCGCAAACGTGATCGGCTGTGCCCGCTGCAAATGCGTATAGCCGGGCATGATCGTTTCCTTGTGCTGCTCCGCAATATCGCAGATCGTCTCTGCAAGTTTGTGTACCAGTAAAGCGATCTCCCGCACCGCATCCCGCAGATAGAGCCGGATATCCAGTGCGACCTGATCGTTCCGGGAACGTGCCGTGTGCAGCCGTTTGCCCGTGCTGCCGAGCCGCTTTGTCAGCTCCGCTTCCACGAACATATGAATGTCCTCTGCATTCGGGTCAAACACCAGTGTACCGTCCTCAATATCCGACAGGATACCCTGCAAGCCCTGTATAATGGCTTCGCTTTCGGTTTTTTCAATAATGCCGCAGTCGCCGAGCATCGCTGCATGGGCAATACTGCCCCGGATGTCCTGCGCATACATTCTTGCATCAAAGGCAATGGACGAATTGAACGCATTGACTGTCTCGTCTACTTCCTTTGCAAATCTGCCTGCCCAAAGTGCCATAGCTTCTCCTCCGGTCATAAATGACAGAACCGGAGACCCGTGAAAGTCTCCGTGCCCTGCCGTGATATTTGCTTTGTATCAGTTCTTCTCTGCCCGCTTCTTGTCAAGCTGTGCCTTGACCTTGATCGGCAGCCCGAACAGGTTGATAAAGCCTGCGCTGTCTTTCTGGTCGTAAACCTCATCCTCATCGAAAGTAGCGACCTCCGGGTCGTACAGGGTGTACGGTGAGGTCACACCGGCATTGATGATGTTGCCCTTGTACAGCTTCAGGCGCACGTCACCTGTCACGGTCTTCTGCGTTTCGGTCACGAAAGCGCTCATTGCCTCACGCAGGGGGGTGAACCACTGTCCGTTGTAGACAAGGTCTGCGAACTTGATGCCGAGATACTGCTTGACTCTTGCGGTCTCCTTGTCAATGGTGATCGTCTCCAGTACCTCATGTGCATGGTAGAGGATAGCACCGCCGGGGGTCTCGTACACGCCACGGGACTTCATGCCGACCAGACGGTTTTCCACAAGGTCAGCCAGACCGATGCCGTTCTCACCGCCGAGCTTGTTGAGGGTGGTGACGATCTCCGTGCCGTTCATGGTCTTGCCGTCAATGGCAGTCGGCACGCCCTTTTCAAAATGAATGGTCACATAAGTAGGCTTGTCCGGTGCCTGAATGGGGGAAACGCCCATTTCGAGGAAACCGGGCTTTTCGTACTGCGGTTCATTTGCCGGATCTTCGAGGTCAAGCCCCTCGTGGGACAGATGCCAGAGGTTCTTGTCCTTGGAATAATTGGTCTCCCGGTTGATCTTCAGGGGGATATTGTGTGCCTCGGCATAATCGATCTCCTGATCACGGGATTTCAGATCCCAGATACGCCACGGAGCGATGATCTGCATATCCGGTGCAAATGCCTTGATGGTCAGCTCAAAGCGCACCTGATCGTTGCCCTTGCCGGTGCAGCCGTGGCAGATGGCATCTGCGCCCTCAGCGATAGCGATCTCGGCGATACGCTTGGCGATGATCGGACGTGCAAAAGACGTACCGAGCATATATCTGTTCTCGTAGATCGCACCTGCCTGCACGGTCGGGAACACATAGTCAGTGATGAACTCCTCCGTCAGATCCTCGATATAGAGCTTGGAAGCACCGGTCTTGAGGGCTTTCTCCTCCAGTCCGTCGAGTTCTGTGCCCTGTCCGACATTACCGGAAACGGCAATGACCTCGCAGTTGTTGTAGTGCTCCTTGAGCCACGGGATAATAATAGAAGTATCCAGACCGCCGGAATATGCCAGTACGACCTTCTTGATTTCTTTTGCCATAATTACATTCCTCCTGCTGCTTTTCACTCCGGAAACAATTTCCGGACTTTACTTCTATATTATACTACACCTGCCATCCGATTGTCAAGGGTTTTTGCATAAATATACAATAATTTAACATATTCAGCCCAAAATATTCATTCTAAAATGAATATTTTGAATATTCCGTATATTTACATTCCTTTTTACATTTCCGGAAGACAGCTGTGGGAATGCGGCAGGTACAATCCCAAGCGATCACTTTGCTGCCGTGCAGAAAATTGGCACTTTCCACAGCTGTTTCCGGTTCTTTCAACAGTATCGTACGGATTCTCCACAGGTATTCCACAGTGTTTCCGCATCCGGTATGCCAAAGTTCTGTTTTTTTCGGCATATCCCGACTTATTTCGCTCTTGACGAACGGGATTTTCTGTGGTACGATAAATATTGTAGAGCAAAGGAGGACATTACGAATGAATGATAAAATAAAAGTGCTCATCGGTGACGATACCGTAGATTATGGAATTACGACAGCAAGTACGCTGCGCAGTCACGGATTATATGCGATCACCCGCCGGAAAGACGGCAGCATACTGCTGAATACCATTATGGAAGAAAAGCCGGATGTCGTCGTGATCGACAGTGTTATGGCACATATGGATGCCATTGAACTGATCAAACGCACCAAGGCGGAGGCTCCGGTATTTCCGGCGTTTATTGTCACTTCCGGATATGACAATCCCTTTGTGGAGCGGCAGATCATGGAGCTTGGCGCAAAGTATTTCATGCTGCGCCCCTTTGATGTGAATGTCCTCGCTGAACGGATCCGTGACATTACTGCACAGCATTCCTCTCCCGAACAGAACGGGCAGGATATGGAGATCGTTGTGACCGACATCATCCACCAGCTTGGCGTGCCTGCCCATATCAAGGGGTATCATTATCTGCGGGCTGCCATTCTCGCTTCTCTGGACAACCCGGAACTGCTGGAAAGTGTCACAAAACTCCTCTACCCGACCGTTGCGCAGAAATTCAACACCACGTCCTCCCGTGTGGAACGTGCCATCCGCCATGCCATTGAGATCGCATGGGACAGGGGCGATCTCGACGTGCTGAATTCCTTCTTCGGCTACACGGTCAACACCTGTAAGGGCAAGCCGACCAATTCGGAATTCATTGCGCTTGTGACGGACAAGCTGCGGTTACAGCAGAAATCCGGCACGGAACTTGCCAGAACCAGATGATCTTACATAACAGGATCCTTCTGAACATCTTTTACAGCTCCCCTATGCTGCTTTGCACTTCCCTGAAAAAACTCCCGATGCTGTTTGGGCAGCATTGGGAGAAATTTTTTGATCCTGCTGTTTACGGGCTTGACAAACGGGAACACTTGTGGTATAATCTGAATATGATAATGATTTTCATTTTCAAAAGAGGTGCTTTCCATGAAACAGCCCGGCGGCTATAAGACCAGACAAAAAGAACAGATCATGCAGTACCTGACTGCCCACAGCGGTCAGCATATCACGGCACAGGCGCTGGAACATCACCTTGCCGAGAACGGCACAAGGGTCGGAACGGCGACCATTTACCGCTTTCTGGAGCAGCTTGTTGCAGACGGTGTGCTGCGGAAATATACCATTGATGCCCGCACGGGGGCTTGCTATGAATATGTACCGCAGCCGGATGCGTGCCGGCAGCATTTCCACCTGAAATGTATGCGCTGTGAGACGCTCTATCACGTCACCTGTGCGCAGCTGGACGAACTCGAAGCGCATATTTTGGCACATCATGGCTTTGCGATCGACCAGTCCAAGACCGTCTTGTACGGCATCTGTGCGAAATGCCGGGAGGGACAGTCTTGAAACGCCTTGCCCTGCTGCTGACGGTCTTGCTGCTGCTTTTGCCGACAGGCTGTACACAAGCTGCGGCGGAGACTTCCGGGAAATTGCAGATCGTGGCGACTGCCTTTCCGCAATATGACATGGCTAAGCAGATCGCAGGTGATCAGGCAGATGTGTCCTTGCTGCTGTCTGCGGGGCAGGAGATCCACAGCTTCGAGCCGACACCAATGGATGTGGCAGAAATTTCCCGGTGTGACCTGTTTCTCCGCATCGGGGGGGAGTCGGAGGTGTGGACGGATACACTGCTTGCCGCCGTGGACACGACCCATATCGGGGTCGTCACGCTGATGAACTGCATAGCAGAGCCGCTTGCGGAGGAGGAACACCACCACGCCCATGAACACGAACACGAAGAACAGGGCGAATGGGATGAGCATATCTGGAATTCCCCGGTCAATGCGATCGCTATGGCTGAAGCTGTGCGGGATGCCCTCTGTGCGGCGGATACGGCTCATGCAGAAGCATTTCGGGAACGGGCAGATGCGTATATTGCACAGCTTTCTGATTTGGATGAACAGTTCCGGGCGCTTGCGGATGCCTGCCCGGATGCCGTTCTGATCGTGGCAGACCGGTTTCCGTTCCGGTATCTGGCGGCGGCGTATGGATTTCATTTTGCGGCTGCCTTTTCGGGGTGCAGCAGTGAAACAGAACCGACGATCGGTTCGCTTTACAGGCTGCTGGAGGAATATGAGGAACACGATTGCAGTGCTGTGCTGTATCTTGATTTTTCCTCCGATAAAATTGCTGACCGCATCCGTGAGATGACGGGCGCAAGGGTGTTGAAGCTCTACCCGTGTCACACGGTTTCAGCGGAGCAGCTGGCGGACGGTGTGACTTTGCCGGAGCTGATGGAGCAGAATTATCTGACGATCAAGGAGGCGCTGCAATGAAGCCGCTTTTACAATGCGAACACGTAACGGTACAGTTCGGGACACATACGGTACTGTCCAATCTGAGCTTTTCGGTGGAAGCGGGGGATTACCTCTCCGTGATCGGGAAGAACGGTTCGGGGAAAAGCACGCTGATCCGCTGTCTGCTGCGCCTTTGTCCGCTGACGGGCGGACGGATCGAAACGGCAGAGGACTTCTCCCGAAAAGAGATCGGCTATCTGCCGCAGCAAAGCGGCATTCAGCGGGATTTTCCGGCTACCGTGGAAGAGGTCGTTTGCTCCGGGTGTCTGGGGAATCACAGTTTTCTGCCGTTTTACACGAAAAAAGACAAACTCGAAGCTGAGAAGAATATGCACCGCCTTGGTATCTGTCAGCTCCGGAAACGCAGCTACCGGACGCTTTCCGGCGGGCAGCAACAGCGGGTACTGTTGGCAAGGGCACTGTGTGCAACACAGAAACTACTGCTGCTCGATGAACCTGTGACCGGGCTTGACCCGGAAGCTTCGGCGGAATTTTACGACATCATCCGGGAACTGAACGAGCAGGATCACATTGCCATTATCATGGTCTCCCATGATATGCAGAAAGGGCTGGAAGATGCCAAACACGTGCTGTATCTGGACGGGGATGTCCAGTATTTTGCGGAGATCGGGGAATTCCGGCAGTCGGATATTGCCCGGCAGATCGCACAGGAGGGGCGGCAGCACATTCACCTGCGGGAGGTCTATTATGACAGAAAATTTACGTGAACTGTTCAGTCCGGCACTGCTGCACCATATTATTTTACCGGCACTCATCAGTGGGATCGCCGTTTCGGTCTGTGCGGCACTGTTGGGGGTGTCACTGGTGCTGCGGCGGTTTTCCATGATCGGGGACGGGCTTTCCCATGTAGGCTACGGGGCGCTGTGCGTGGCTTCTGTGCTGGAGCTTGCGCCGCTGTATGTGGCAATTCCGGTCGTACTGGGGGCGGCGTTCCTGCTGTTAGGGCAGGGGGCATCCAGTAAACTCAAGGGCGAAAATACAGTCGCTCTCTTTTCCACGACAGCTATGGCGGTGGGGATTTTAGTTTCCTCAAAGGCAGGGCTGACGAACGATGTCAGCCATTATATGTACGGCAGTATTTTGTCGCTCCGGAAGTCGGAAGTCATCCTCTGCGTGGTGACGGCGCTGATCGTCATTGCAGCATTTGTGCTGCTGTATCACAGGGTGTTCGCTGTGACATTTGATGAAAATTTCTCGAAGGCGACAGGTATCCCGGTACGGGTGTATAACATGGCAATTGCAGCACTTACGGCAATCACGGTTGTGATGGGTATGATGCTGATGGGCGTGCTGCTGATCTCGAGCCTGATCGTCATTCCGACACTTTCAGCGATGCGCCTTTGCCGGAGTTTCCGGGGCGTGGTTGTCGGGGCAGTTGTCCTGTCAGTGATCGGGTTCGTGCTTGGCTTTTTTGCGGCAGTGGCAATGGATCTCACGCCGGGTGCGAGTGTGGAGGTGGTCAGCGTGGGCATTTTCCTGCTGTGCTGCCTTGCGGGAAGGCTGCGGGGGGCTGAATGATTCAGGCAACACCGCACAAAGATTGTGTGGTGTTGCCTTTAGCACTGCCCGCTGCGTTCCCCTGTACCGGTCTTTCCGGCAGGCTGGTAGATGCGGATGGGTGCATTGCTCTGTGTCAGTTCGGCAAGGCGGCTGTGGTCGGTGACTTTGGGTTCATAGACTTTGGTCGGCGGTTCTGTCATGGCTGTCTCCTTTCCGCTGCTTACAGGTAGGGTGTGATGCGATCCAGATACCGCTGTTCACGGGCAAGGATGCGGTCGCCCTGCTCTTTCAGGTCATCGGGGATATTGGGATTGCTGTTGAGCAGCTGATGAAGCTGCACCATGCCCATATTTGTACCCTCTACCATGAGTTTGGCAGCTTCTCCGGTGGTAATGCCGCCCCGTGCTTTCATGCGGATGGTCATATCGCTGCATAGCTTTGCCATTTTTCCTGTCTCGGACGGTTCGAGCCAGATCTCTGCCATCTGTTCTTTCAGCTCACGTTTCTGATCTTCATAATAAGACCGCTGTTCAAATAGCTCCCGGCGGAGTTTCATATCCCCGACTTTGGGCAGCAAAGTACTGATGCTGTCTGCACCGACAGCGGCATTTTTGTAAAAGCCGCTGAGGACGTGTTCAACGGGGTTGTTGCGTTCCTCTGCTCTTGCTGTTTCGTTCTCCATGGTTCTGCTCCTTTCCGTTTCGGCTGTTTTGCGCCTGCATGGTCAGTATGAAACAGTGAGCGGAAAATATACCTGTCATTTTTTGAATTGGGAAAAAGATGAAAAATGTCTGTCAGATTTTTTCAGCAAAGTCATTGAAAACTGCAGCAAACATAAGGGCATTAGGCAAGGCAGCACCGCACGATCATTGTGCGGTGCTGCCTTAATTCAGTATACAGCGGAATGCTGTCGGCAGAGAATACGCCCCCGCCAAAGCCGCTTCATCCGCCCAGACAAATGCCGGCGGCATGGCAGAACACTCTATAAATACCCCCTGCATTTCCCACGTGATATGCGTGAAAATATGCTTGCGTTCCACGATTTTCCGCAGCTCCGAGGGCTTTGCGCACCAGTCCTTTACCAAGGCGATCGCCTGCTCTTCCGTGAGGAAACCCGCTGTATGCGGCAGCTCCCACAGCCCCGCAAGCAAGCCTTTGGCAGGGCGCTTGCGGATGGCAATTTTCCCGTCACAGAGAAGCACAAACACCGTGAGCTGCTCCGTACGGCGCTTTGTCTTTTTTTCCCGGACGGGCAAAAGCCGGGTGCTGCCGTTCTCCTGCGCCAGACAGATGCCCTTGAGCGGGCATTCCCCGCAGTGCGGTGCACCGTTCGGCAGACATACTGTTGCCCCGATCTCCATGAGTGCCTGTGTCAGCATACCGCAGTCCGCCTGCGGGTAGATCTCCGCAAGCGCTCCGGCAACTTCCTGCTTCACAGCGGGGTCAAGCACGTTCCGGAAGTCCTCCCGCAGCCTTGCCATGACACGAAGTACATTCCCGTCCACTGCCGGTACAGGCAGCCCGAAACTGATCGAGCAGACCGCCCCTGCCGTATAGTCCCCGATACCCGGCAGCGCCCGCACTTCCGCAAATGTCTGCGGAAATCTGCCGCCATAGTCCCTGACAATGATCTGCGCCGCCTTCTGCATATGGCGTACCCGGTTGTAGTAACCAAGCCCCTCCCAGAGTTTCAGGAGCTGCTCCTCCGGGCAGTCCGCCAGCGCCTGCACATCCGGGAGAGCTGCTAAAAATCGGGCATAGTACCCCTTGACCGCTTCCGTCCGTGTCTGCTGCAGCATGACCTCCGAGACCCACACGTGATAGGGTTCCCTGTTCTGCCGCCAAGGCAAATCCCGCTTGTGTGACGGATACCAGCGCAGCAGAGGGGAAAGCATCTCCCCCGGTATTGCCTGTTTCCGGGCGTACAGCGCCTGCATCCGCCTGACAAGTTTCTGATAGATCGGCAGCATATGCGCTTCCGTGCAGTGAGAGGCAATTTCAGAAACCGGGATCCAGCGGACATCCCTGTTTTCGTCCGGCTTGTCGGCAACAGGCTGATCTTTCGGGGCAACCAGACCGTAGGTCACATTGTAGTGCATATGTGCCGGAACAGGCTTTCCGTGCTTTTCATGCGGCGGTACGGGGAGTATGTCAATGGACAGAATACGCCTTGAAAAAAGGCAGATGCGGGCGGCAGAAGTCTCCTCCTTTGCCTCCCGCAGTGCCACACCGGGCAAGTCCGGGTCACCGTCCGTATGTCCGCCCGTCCAACCGACCGACTGGTAGATCAGGTGATACGCCATGAGCGTTTCCGTCATGTCCGGCGACAGGATAAACCCCGAACAGGTGATATGCCCTGCCCGGCAGTCCCGGTCCAGCAGATGCGCTCCCTGCTCTGCCAAAAGTGCAAGGAGCGTCTGCTTTGCGGTCTGTTCCTCCGGTGTGCAGGGACAGAATGCCCCGATCTCCGCTGTTAAATGTTCTTGTATCTCCATCACTTCACTGGCAGTTCGTCGAGCAGCTCGATCACATACTGCAAAATATTCAGCGCATCAAACGGTGTGACACTCTCGTCCCTGTCCACATCCGCATTTTTCAGCTGCTGATCGTCCAGATCTTTCTGATTCAGCAAGTACAGATTCAAGGTGATCACATCATTCAGTCTGACCACGTTGTCCAGTGTTACGTCCCCGTAAACGACTCCGTCATCCCCTCCCGCAGGCTCTGTCACGGGTTCGGTCGGAGGCGTTGTGGGCTTTTCGGTCGGTTCAGGGCTGACGGGGTCTTTGCCGGGTGCAGCATTGCCGTCCGCAGACGTGCCGTCCGGCTCAATGCCATAGTACAGCTCCCCGTCCACATAGACCGGAATATACGGTGTCACAATGCCCTTTACTGTGCCTGCATCATCCGCTTCGCCTGTCTTGCCGAGGATGTCCTGATTCGAGTAGTCATTTTCGGCATCCCAGCCTGTTCCATAGTTCGGGTACACCAAAGCGAGTAAAATTTCACACTGCTGCATCCCTTCAGAAACCGGCAGCACTGCCCTGCCGTCCGGCAGTGTTACTTCCACATAGTAAATATTTCCCTGATAGTGCTGTATGCCCGAAATTTCCGCCGGTGCAACACCCTTAGAAGCATACATGGCAGACTGATCACGGTCACAGCGGACAACCACATCTTCCGGCTTCAGACCCGCATCGAGGATCTCGCTCAGATCCATGTAGTACCGGAACGAAAGATTATCCTGCACCCTTGCCGGCCATGCGGAATGGTTGGTGATCTTGAAGCTGACAGTAGCCCCCTGTGCGGAAATGCCCTTATCCAGTGCCTCCACATAAAATTCCGGACTGTCATGCTGTTCCACAGGCGGGAAAGCCGGGTCGGACTTACCGCCGTAAATACTCAGCATCCGGCACAGCGCTGCCGTAAAGCCGGCATTGTAGTCGGTCGCTACCTCGTTGTTGATGTAATTCTGCCGGTCGTCCTCGTAGCTGCCGTTTTCCGTAGGACCGCCGACCAATGCACCATAAAGGGTATGACGGTTCGTGTCCGGAATGGCAAGGTCATTTTTCCACGAAGCGTGTGCCGTTCTGTGGTGCGGGTTCTGCGGTGCATTCTCCCCGTATCCGACCACGTAGCTCTGGTTATCCGGGTTGACACCGAGCGCATAGTTCACCTGCTCCTCGCAGAATTCCCGGTATTTGTCTGTATTCTCATCCGCAAACAGCGTATCACACGCCACACCCACGATGAAAGAAGCCGTTTCCGCATAGCGCAGACAGCCCCATGTCGTAAGCCAGCGCAGCCCGCCGTCCAGTTCTGACACAGAATCCGTCCAGTAGTCCATATGCTTCTTCACACGGGCAATGTAAGTCGAGTCGCCCGTGTTAATGGCATACAGCAGCATACCGCCCTGCATGGCATCATCCCAGCAGTGCCCCCAGCTGTATTTCAGCTCGTCGCTGCCCAGTTCCTTGTCCAGATGGGAAATATAGCCGGTCGCCTTGTCTAAATATGCCTTGTCGCCTGTTGCAATGTAAAGCCAGTTTGCAGCGTAAAATAATTCATCATAACAATGACTGGAACGGTAGAAACCGGATGCGTCACTGTCATTGTAGACCGTATCACTCGGCGATGCAGAGGCAATGCTGAAAATATTTTCTGCGTGTGCCAGATAATCTTCTCTCTTGCTTTCGTCAATTCTGCCGTCCAGAGCGCAGTACCCTGCTGCCAAAGCTGCTGCCATATCCCCGAACACAGCCGAACAGCCCTCGGATGCCTCCAGTGTTTCCCGTGCTGCCTCGTAAGATGTCCCGGCATCTTCCATGCCGTATTGATACAATTCCACAGGTCCCCACCATGTGTGGTCGATCGTGCCGTTGCCAACCTGATACACCACGGAATCTCCCTTGTCGCAGGCAGCAAGATAGTCCATGACGTATTCGAGGTTGTTCACATAATTGTCCAGTTCCCCGGACTGTTCCACGCCCTCCGGGTACTGATACAGCCCCCACGCAAGCATCGCAGCCGAATAGGACATGGGGAGATTGAATTTCACATGGTCGCCGGCATCGTACCATCCGCCGTCAATTTCGTCAATGGTCGTGGCATCTCTGCGCCATTCGACCCGGTTCCAGTCCGGTAAATGCCCTGCCTGCTGACATTCGTAGAAGTACAGAGACATCTGCAAGGCGCTTGCATAGTCCGGATCATCTGCCGCCGCGACCGGAACGGCAAAGTTCCCCACACCGGCAAGCAGCATAGCAGCCGCAGTGGCTGCGCCTGTGATTCGTTTTTTCATGAACAGCTCCTTTCTCAGTCCGTGTTGAACTGACTTTCGTGACGGGTGAAGAAATCCGTCCTCGGCGGGAGAAATTTCAGCTTGTGCCCCGTTCCCGTGAAATAATTGACCGGCTCAAAGATCGTGTCCCATGACCAGATCCGCTCATCTGTTCCCAGATATTCCCGCAGCTTCTCCGTCCCGAACGGTGCCATTGGGTGCAGCAGCACTCCGGCAATGCGGATGATGTAGAACAGATTTGAGAGTACCTGTGCGGCTTCCTCCGGGGGGGTGTCGTCTTTCAGTGCCTTTGCCATGTACTTGCTGCCGCTGCGGATATAGCTGTCCAGTACATAGGTGCACTGGTGGAATGCAAATTTTGCCATATGCCGTTCGTAGTCCAGTACTGCTTTTTTCGCATCGGCAAGGAATGTTTCTTCGGGTTCATTGTCCGGCATTACGCCGTCAAACAGTTTCTGTGTCGTGTAAAATGCCGTGCGTATCATGCGGTTGTAGACATTCGAGAGCAGCAGACCATCCTTGATCACAGGGTCCTGTGCTTTCTGGTCGGCATCGGGGTTGAGTACTTTCGGCATGAAGCTGACTGACTGCTGCCCCAGTCCCAGTCCCAGCCAGTGCATCCGGAGCTGCTCCGGGGTATAATAGGCAAGCAGTTCATCCGCCATGGGCGGCTTGACCGCACCGGAGCTGGAGGCTTTCTTGTTCAGGAACAGGATATGGTGGTTGGCAATAATAGTCGGCATCTGAAGTTCTCCCTCCGGCGGGTCGGAGGTCTTTTCCTCTTCTGCCTGCTGTGCCATCCACATGGACGGCTCGGCAATGCCGTAGAAGTAGATATTATCCTGCCCGATGAACTGGTACACGCCGGATTTTTTGCTGCACCAGTAGTCTTTCCACTCGTCCCGGCTCCTGCCCTGTGATTCGAGGTATGCCTGTGTGAAAGAGATCGGAGCCCAGAGGGATTCGGGCCACACCCAGACGGTCAGCCCTGTCTCGCCGTCCAGTTCCGGCGCAGGTACGCCCCATTCGATATTGCCCGTCAGGCGGAATGGCACAAGCGTCTTGCCCGTCCGGAAACGGATGCCGTGTTCCGTGAGAATGCGTGTTGCCGTATCGCAGTCGGGGAGATCGGCAAACTCGATCGTAAAGGACGGCTTCTTCGGTTCTTCGAGGTATTTGTGCGCCGGGAGCTTGTCTTTCAGGGCAAGATACGTCTCCTCGTACTCACGCTTCACATAGATGACCGGGGGCTTGAGAAATTCGGAGATCGTCCTCCACACGACCGGACGGACGGTCTTGTCTTTTTGAAGTCGTGCAGTCCATTCCTGCATCAGCTTTTCATAATCCCGCAGGCGGAAATACCAGTTCGTGACCGGCTTCATGGACGGCTTTTCTCCGGTGAGGGTGCTGACGGGGTCGATGAGGTTTTCGGGCATATACTGATGCCCTAAATCGCATTCATCGGCATACGCCTTTTCAGACTGGCAGCCCTGCACGGGGCATTTACCGACGACCTGTCTGCCGTTGAGGAACATTCCGGCTTTTTCATCGTAAAACTGCATGGTCGTGATCTTGTCAAGCTGTCCCTTTTCGTAAAGGGAACGCAAAAACCAGTCCGTCACCTCGGCGTGAATTTCTTTCGTCCTGCCCAGTCCGGATGCGCCGAACAGGTTCAGGGAGATGCCGTAATCGTGCAGTGTCTGCTCCTGCTTTTCGTGGTTAGCGTTGACAAATTCTTCGAGCGTGCCGGAAAATTTGCCCTTTTCGACTTTCTGCCGCCATCCCTCCGCAATGGGCGAACCGTAGCAGTCCGTACCGCAGACGAAAATGACATTCTCCTTGCCGATACGGTCACGCAGAAAACGGGCAAAGGTATCGGCAAATACGAACATTCCACCGACATGACCGAAATGCAGTTCCTTGTTGCCGTAGGGCATACCGCCGGTAATGACGGCACGCTCCGGGAATACAGGGCGGGGTATCTCAAAGGGTTTCTGTTTATCCATAGCTGTATCGTTCCTTTCAGGGCAGCGGACTGCCGCTATTGTTCGTTCCACTCTATTATACCACAGCAAAGCGGAAATTGCAAGCAAAACAAAAGCAAAATTCAGATGATTTTTTCTTGGATCAAAGCTTCCCCTGCCGCATTCAGAGACGGGAACGTCCGCCATGACAGGGCATTGCTCTCCACATTCGGGCGCTGCACGTCCGGGATCTGCACCGTGAACAGCCCTGCCCGGTAGGCACTTCGCAGACCGTTCACAGAATCCTCAAAGGCAAGGCACTCTGTCGGCTGCAATTGCAGGGCTTCGCACGCCTTTTGATAAATTTCCGGAGCGGGCTTGCCCTCCGTCACCATATTCCCCGTAATGACCGCATCAAAGAAATGCAGCAGTCCGGCACGGGAGAGCTGGTCTTTCACGGTTTCTTCTCTTGTGGAACTTGCCACAGCAAGGCGGATGCCCCTTTCCCGGCACGTCTGCAAAATATCCGCAGCACCCGCCTTGACAGGTACTTGCACGTCCGTCACTGCATGGCTCAGCTCCCTTGCCCTTGCCCGAAAACCGGCATAGTCAAATTCTTCCCCGAAATGCTCTGAAAAATAGGCTCTTGTGCTGTTCTCGTTCAGCCCACGGCAGGCGTTGAGCGTTCCGGGAATATCCGGGAGGGAAAATTCTGCCCCGGCAACCGCCCATGAATGATCCGCAACTCGCTCCGTATCGAGCAGCAGTCCGTCCATGTCAAACACAGCGCCCCGGATCTGCACCGGGTCGCCGAACGGAAACAGTCTTGTTCCCGGAAAACGCATCCGGTACAGGTCGAACAGATAGTTCTGGAACGTGTAGGGAATGACATTGCGTGTTGCAAGCAGTGCCTCCCATTCCGGGCGTGTGACCCAGCGGACAGCGGCGACTTCCTCTTTCTGGAGGGTGAACTGTGTACCGGAATCGACCTGTACCAGCCAGTAGTCGTCAAAGAGATTCTCCGTCCGGAACTGGAACACCGGCTCTGTATCGCTCAGGTCGAGCTGCAAGCCGAGTTCCTCAAAGGCTTCCCGCTGTGCGGCTGTGCGGCTGTCATCGCCTGCCTGTGCCATGCCACCGAGGGAGATGTCCCACATACCGCCCCAGCTGCGCTTGCTCTTGACACGCTGCTGCACGAGAAAGCGCCCGTTTTCGTCAAAGATCAGTATGTGGATGACAAGCACGAATTCGCCCGGCTGCCGGGGTGTACCCCGTTCAATGGTTTTTCCCGTGCGGTTTCTGTGGATGTCATAAATGTCCTGTAATTCCGGCATGGTATCATCCTCCTTTTTCTTTCTGATTCTATTATACAAAAGTCTGTGGGATTTGTCAACTGCCGGAAGGCGGCAAAAGCAAAAACTGCATAAATAAAGGCAACACCACAGGATTCTTGCAGTGTTGCCTTTATGCATTCCGGTAGGCATTCGGTGTTTTTCCGGTCATCTGCCGGAACTGCCGCAGAAAATACTTGTAGTCCTCATAGCCGCATTTGTACGAGATCGCTTGGAGGCTCAGGGAGGTGGTCAGCAGCAGGAATTTGGCAAGTCCGATACGGCTTTCAATCAGGTCATGGTGAAAGCTCACCCCGAACAGCTCCTTGTAGGTTGCCCGGAAATGTCCGTAGCTCAGGTGAAATTCCCGGCACATCTCCTGTGCGGTCCACTCCCGCTGCGGTTCATGGAACATGGCTGCACGCAGTTTTGCATAGTCCGGGTAGCTGGGCTGGCTGCGCATGGCGGAGATCTGCTGTATTTTTTTCTCCAGCTCTGTACTGAGCTGATCAGCGGCAAGGTCAGCCTTTCCGGCAGGCAGTCTGGTGCTGACACAGACAGCCGCATCCTGTGCAAAGCGCTCCTGATACAGCGGCGTATGCTGCACAAGTGTCAGCAATTTATCAATCAGTAACTGTTCCTGCTCCCCGTCATACTGTCCGACACAGGCAATGACAAACTGCCGGTCAGATACCTTTGCCCCGAATTCCTGCTCGCCTGTGCTCAATTTCTTGATACATTCTGCGATCTGCGCTTCGAGCCGGGTAAAATACTGCCGCTTGTCAATGCTGGTATTGTCCGCAAACAGCGGCGCACGCAGCAGCAGCACCAGCAGGGAGTCCGTTTCTGCGGCACGGTTGAGCTGCACACGGACTTCGTTGTCAATGCCCTCCAGTGTGTAAAGCCCGGTCGCTGTATCGTGAAATGCGGAGAGATTGCGGCATTCTAACAGAGAACGGATGTCGTTTTTCATCCGCAGCGCTTCCAGACCGTTTGCGGCGATTTTCAGCCAATACCGGAAAATCGGGTCGATCCCGTCCGGCTTGTCATATTGCAGGATGAAATACCCCATTTCCCGTCCGGCAAAGAGAATGGGCTGGAAATAGAGAATTTCCTGTGTTACCGCACCCGGCAGCTTCTCCGGGAAAAGCTGATTCCGGATAAAATACACAGGTTCTGCCTGTATTTCCTGCTGGCTCATGACACGGTAGCAGAGCATGGGCGAACGCAGCGTGTCTGCATGAAAATTGTTCTCCGTGCCACCGCTGCACCAGTCTTCATACAGACACAGGTACAGCCCGGTACACTCCCGGATGAGGTAAACAAATTCCTGTAATACGTGGATATAGTCCTCGATCGAACGGCAGACTGTGAGCTGCTGTTCAAAATTTGCCTCCATGTTGAGGGTGTTATAGTGCTGTTCCACCCGTTCCCGTTTCAGTTCTTCGGAAAGCATTTTCTGTGAAAGCTGGCAGGTACAGGATGCACCGCACAGCAGGTCGCCCGCAAGGGAGACCGCCTCCGGTTCTTTGCCTGTCATCCGGGAGAGAAGCACTTCCACAGCCTTTTCGCCCATGGCATAGCGGTTGCGGCGGTAGGTCGTCAGGATGGGCGCATGATAGAACCGTTTTCCGATATACTCATAGCCGATGACTGTCACATCTTCCGGTACTTTGATGCCGTACTCTAAAAATGTATCAATAATGCCATACGCCATGTAATCATTGGCGCAGAGGATCGCCTGCGGGAGTTTCCGGCGTTTTTCGATATAGTCCATGGCAAGCTTGTTGCCGGAATTCATCCAGAAATCGCCGAAAATAATATGCTCATCCGTCAGAGACAGCCCCTGCTCCGCAAGAACGTTCCGGCAGCCTTGGATCCGTTCATAGCAGGTTTCCACGCCTTCATAGCCCGTGAGGAAGTCGATGTCCGTCATGCCGTGCACCTCTGTGACGTGCCGGGTGATCGCTTCAAAGTCGGCAGTTACATCCGTGTTGATGCAGCACATACCCGGCAGTTCTGCGCCGGTAACGACAACAGGCACGCTGCGTTTCAGGATGCGTTCATAGATATACTGCTGCAGATCCGGGTTCAGGATGGATTCTGCTGTCAGGATCAGACCTTCTATGCGCTCGGAAATGATGAGGTCATAGATCTTGTTCTCGACTTCCGTTCCGGCATAATACTTATCAAAATTGTAGATATTGGAAAAGATAACGGTATCTGCCCCATACTTGTGTGCCCGGGTGAGAATGCCGCCCAAAAGCTGCCGCTGTTCGGGTTCGGCGGCTTTGGCAGTAATGACACCGATGAGAGGACGCTTTTCCAAGTGCTGCACTTCCTTTACGAAAACGGTTTTTGCCTTTTATACTATTATAGCACCTTATAATGCACTTGTCAATACCTATCATATTTCGTGGAAATCTCTATTTTATACTGATCCATATAAGCATTGACAAACAGAAATAAAGATGATATAATAAAAAAAGCAGCGCTCCGGTTCAGCGCTAATAGACAGTATGTTGAAAGTCCGCAGCGGGTATATTGATTTGAAGCCAAAGTCCTAAAAATGCGGCGTTGCCTTAAGCTATCACAAGGAGGTACAGTATGGCTATTCCCCAGATCACAAAACAGGACATTTTGGATGCCCTGAAATATATCGGCGAAAACGGAACATCTTCCTGTCATCAAAGTGACAAATATGAATTGGTGACTGAAGATGGGACACGCTATTCCATAAAATATGTGGCGGCGGTGGCTGCACATAATGCAAATGGTTCGGAGATCAACCCGGAAGAGATCGATCCGGATGAAGCAAAGGCATTTCTGGAAAGTCAAGGATTCCGCATTGAAACAAAGCAGCAGGAAAATTTTGAACTGTCTATTACTGCTGACCATGTTGAATCTACAGATGAGCGCTTCACAATAAATGATTTGGGGCTTGGTGACAATTATAAGCCATTGGATGCTTATTTCAGAAAAGCGGATGGTACAGTCATCCGACGCACCTACAGCAAGAATGAACGCCGGAATTCCAATCAAACATTGCCACGGATCGCCTGTCAGGTGTTTGAGAAACAAATCGATGCATTGTCGGATGAAGAAAAGGGGAATTTTCCCATCTGCCAGTACAAACCTGATACCAATTTAATTCGTGGAATTTATTCGAGTGTGGATTCGTTCAAAAAATTAAATCGCAATACAATTGAGTATCTGACCTATGATTATGATAATGGCAGGCAGTTTGTTTTTTATTGCTGGAATATCTTTTCCACCATTGTTTTTGTGCAGGAATGCTTGAAACGGTTTGGTGAACCGGGAGACAAATTTATACTTACTTACCGTGAAAAAGATAAAAAAGAAAAAGATAACACTGCAACTGCGGCTGCTGACCATGAAGAACCTGTTCAGCAGCTCATAGAATATCGGAATCCGCTCTCTGCAATGCTGATCGAATCCAAAAATCTGATCCTCCATGGCGCTCCCGGTACAGGAAAATCCTATCTGGCGAAAAAAATTGCTGCGGATATTATCAGCAACGGCCGTTTTGATGATTACACGCTTCTTTCTGACGAACAGAAAAAACAAGTGGAATTTGTACAGTTCCATCCAAGCTATGATTATTCTGATTTTGTCGAAGGGCTGAGACCTCGATTGAATGATGACGGCACAATGGGATTTGCGCTTCAGGACGGTATCTTTAAGGAATTTGTGACTCGTGCCCGGGAGAATTTTGAGGATTCTCAAAAATCGAAAGAGACCATTGAAAGAGAAATGTCTGTTCAGGAGTCTATGGCTGAGTTCTTTTCAGGCATAGAATTCGGGGTTGACACATTTCAAACAATAAACGGAAGTAAATTTACGATCACAAGCTTAGATGACAAGTATATTTATATTTCCATTCCGGGGAATGCTTCTGTTAATAAGCTTACTTTGAGTCTCGATGAAATAAAACGAATGCTTGCATCAGGGGAAAAATTTGAAAAAATTAAAGATATTACTGCTTTTTTCGATAAAAAATTTGCTACGCAAGCATATTCCTACGATTTTGCGATCTATAAAGAGATCCTGAAACAAAAGAAAAAACTGGCGAAGGCAACTGCCAAGGACACAGAACTCAAAAAATATATCTTCATCATTGATGAGATCAACCGTGGTGAGATCTCGAAAATCTTCGGGGAACTGTTTTTTGCTATTGATCCGGGCTACAGAGGACGTGCCGGTGAGATTTCGACCCAGTATGCAAATATGCATTCTGATCCGGACGAAAAATTCTATATCCCGGAGAATGTCTATATCATCGGTACGATGAACGATATTGACCGCTCGGTGGACAGTTTTGATTTTGCCATGCGGAGACGGTTTCGTTTCGTGGAACTGAGAGCGGATGAACAGCTGGATATGCTTGATTCTCTGGAGAATGAGAAGAAACATGAGGCGATCCGGCGCATGACGGCGCTGAATCGGGAGATTGCCGGTGTGGAAGATCTGAACAGAAACTACCAGATCGGTGCATCCTATTTCTTAAAGCTGAAAACATTGACGTTTGACCAGCTCTGGACGGATCATCTTCAGCTGCTGCTTCAGGAGTATGTACAGGGGATGTACGATGAAGAAAACATCATGAAAATGTTTGCGGATGCATACGGTTATCCAAAACGCAGCGAGGGTGACTCCAATGAACCTGCTCAGGATTGAGGACAATAAGCAGATTAAAAAAGCGGAATTTGCTGGTATTGAAAATCTTGTAGGGAAAATTGCCGATAAAACATTGGGGCAGCTTGAGCGGGAAGGTATCTTTGTGTTTCCTGAAATTATGCGGAACAATGGGGATTTGGGAATCGATCAGATGATCCTGCAATCTGTAAAGGATACTTTCCGGTCCGGAAATGTCATGGGGTTTCTTGGATGCGGGAATGAAAGGCTCATCATCGCATCCAGATTCTGCGGTGAAAATAATGAGGACTATTTTTTTCAGTACCTGCTTGCACGTGTTTTAGAATTTCCAAACATTGTAAATCTGAAAACGGATGCCGATCAGGACAACAGGCTGTTCCGTTTTCTGGTGTTCCTGTTCCCGCATTATCTGAAAACTGCTATGCGGAAAGGGCTCTTTAAGAAATACATCCGGTACCAGTACAATGACGGCAATGTCAAGGGAACTGTTGATGTCGCACGGCACATTAAGCGGAATACGCCGTTTGTCGGAAACGTTGCCTACAGCCAGAGAGAATTTTCCTATGATAACAGCCTGATGGAATTGATACGGCATACCATAGAATACATCAAGGGGAAACCGTATGGCAATAATTTGCTGCTCAAGGTCAAAGAGGAAGTAAAACTTGTTATACAAGCCACGCCGGGCTATGAGGCATATGACAGACAAAAGATCATCTGCGCTAATAAAAAGAACGCTGTCCGTCACGCATACTTTCGGGAATATCTCGCTCTCCAGCGGCTATGCCTTTTGATCCTGCTGCATCAGAAACATCAGTTCGGGAGCGGTTCCCGGCAGATTTACGGTATTGTATTTGACGGCGCATGGCTGTGGGAAGAATACATTGCCACTTTGATCGGGGATCACTTCTACCACCCAATGAACAAGAGCGGAAAAGGTGCACAGCGATTATTTAGCGGAAATGTTGGCATGATCTATCCGGACTTCATCAGCCGGAATGAGGAAAAACGGGTGATCGCCGATGCCAAGTATAAACCAATTGACAATATAGGAAACCGTGACTATTTGCAGGTGCTTGCGTATATGTTCCGCTTTGATGCCAAGGAAGGGTTTTATCTGTATCCCGAAGCGGAGGGCGCTGAGGATCTGAAATTATGGATGAATCGTGGCTCGACATTTGAGAAGAATGTCACGCCAAGAGATGATGTCAGCATAACCAAACACGGTTTGAAGATTCCCACAGATGCCGTTAGCTATGACGATTTTACAAAGAAAATGGCGGCGTTTGAACACGAATTCCGGCAGGTATTTTCGGCGGGATGATATTTTCACAGAAGGGAGAAAGAAATTATGGCGATCGAATACAAAATACCACTGCAATTTCCGGAGGGGAAATATGGTCTTGGTGATTTGCCGCAGGATGCTGCGGATGTGCTGACGCTTTCGCTCGGGGAATTTGAGATCCTGTCGTATCCTACACCCAAAGACGGAACAGAAGTGAGAATTTACAGCTCTATCGGATTCAGGATAACAGAACAGATGATACGGGACGGATTATCTGCGACATACAGCAATGACGGAATGCTGAAATATGTCAAGCTGACGCAGGGCGATACGGTGCGGCTCGTGTATATCGGCTATCGGGATCCTGAGGATGCAAAGGCTGAGATACTGCATTTTTCGGAACAGAACGCAGAGATCATCTCACATAAATTGCTGAAAAGCAATAAGAAAGCTGCACGGATATTTATCGAATATTATCGGGGCGAGAGCGTAGATTTTGCAGTAAAAATCGCTGATGAAGCCGATGTGCAGGCTGTGCTCCACAGTACGGGGAACTGCACAAAACAGCCTGACATCAACGAAAGCGGAAACTATTCCAGTGAGGATCGGATCACGTGTGACTGCCATACGCTTGATATTATGCTGCTGTGTGCGCCGAACAGCTGCGGGAATGAACTGATGGATCTGGCAATTGATACCATGATTGCAGGCATCAAAGTATGCGTGATGGATCAACTGGATAAGACGGATGATTTTCAGTTTATTGTGGCAGAATATGACTGAAATATAACGAAAAAATATGCACTATGACTTTCAGCGTGATACTGTTCTTGCTATCCTTAACAAGCTTGAAAAGTACAATGGCTATATCCTTGCAGACGGGTTGTATTGAGCGCTGAGCTAAAATACTTTTGAAAAAAAGGAGAATTTATAATGGAGAAAATGAAATTTGAATCCGCAAATCTGACAGAAAAGAACATTGAGAAAATTGCCTCCTTATTCCCGAATTGTATCACTGAAACAGCAGACGAAAACGGTGTATTGAAAAAAGCAATCGATTTTGAGAGACTCCGTGCAATGCTGTCTGAAGATATTGCGGAGGGCGATGAAGCTTACGAATTTATATGGGTTGGCAAAAAGGCGGCAATTGCTGAGGCTAACCGCCCTATTCGGAAAACGCTCCGCCCGTGCGTTGAAGAAAGTGCGGACTGGGATACAACAGAAAATCTCTACATTGAGGGCGATAATCTCGAAGTGCTGAAACTGCTGCAGGAAAGCTATCTTCATTCTGTAAAGCTTATATATATTGACCCGCCCTATAATACTGGCAGAAATTATATTTATCGAAATGATTTTTCTGTTAGCAGTGAGGAATATGATGAAATAGCAGGAAACGTTACTGAGAAAGGAGCAAGATTGATATCAAACCCAATTGGTTCAGCAAGATTTCATTCTGCCTGGATGAGTATGATGTACCAGAGACTGCTTGTTGCACGGAATTTTCTTTCTCCTGATGGCATAATGGTAGTTGCAATTGATGAAAATGAATTTGCATCTTTATCAATAATGATCAAGGAAATATATGGGGAATCCAGTTATTCCCATTCATATGTATCTATTGTACATAATCCTCGTGGGCAGCAGGGTATAAACTTTTCATATGTAAATGAATACTTAATTTTTGTATACCCTAACGATGGGAAAAAATATCTTTCTGATTTTCCAAAAGATGAAGTGGATTCAAGAACACTTCGAGACAGTGGAACTGAATCAGATCGAACGGATGCAAAGATGTGTTTCTACCCATTTTATGTTAAAGACAATAAAATAATCCGCATTGGTGATGTCCCGGACAGCTCTTTTCACCCATTGTCTGCAAATGTGCCTATGGAAGATGGAAGTGTTGAAGTGTGGCCTATGACAGATGACGGAGATGAAAAGAAATGGAGATTTGCACGCCAAAGTGTAGAAACGATCCTTGATAAACTTGAGCCTAAAATGGGAAGGAAAAACATACAGATCATCTTCAACAAAGACGAAGGTACGATGAGAAGTATCTGGTCAAACGCAAGATATGATTCAAGTGAATATGGAACAAAACTACTTGACAAGCTATTTGGCGGTGCTCCTTTTACCTTTCCCAAAAGTCTGTATGCTGTTCTGGATTGCATAAAGGCTGCGACAAAAGATGCAAAAGACGCAATAATTATGGATTTCTTTTCCGGAAGTGCTACAACTGCCCATGCAGTTATGCAAATGAATGCAGAAGACGGTGGACACAGAAAATATATCATGGTGCAGCTGCCTGAAAATTTGGATGAGACGGCAGAAAGAGCTTCTGATGCAAAAACAAAAAATTCTATCAGAAAAACAATTGATTTTCTTGATAGCATCCGCAAATCACATACTATCTGCGAAATCGGCAAGGAACGTATCCGCAGAGCCGGCGCAAAAATTCGTGAAGAAAATTCCTTGACGACACAGGAGCTTGACACGGGTTTCCGTGTGTTCAAACTTGCGGACACAAATATGGAAGATGTTTACTATTCACCGGCAGAAACAAACCAGCAAATGCTGATGTATTTTGAAAATAATATCAAGCCCGACCGCACTGACCTTGATTTGCTTTTTGGCTGCCTGCTGGAATGGGGTTTGCCGCTTTCCATGCCGTGCAAGTCCGAGCAGATAGAGGGTGTGACAGTTCACACGTACAATGACGGCTATATGATTGCTTGTTTTGATAAACATATTCCCGAAAACGTGATAAAAATGATTGCAAAACGCAAGCCGCTGAGGGCGGTTTTCCGTGATGACAGTTTCGCAAGCAGTCCGGAGAAAATCAACATGGGCGAAATTTTCAAAATGATCTCGCCGGACACAAGGATCAAGGTGATATAAAATGAAATTACAATTCAAGCACCAGAAATTTCAGGCTGATGCAGCAAAAGCTGTGGTGGATGTATTCGCCGGACAACCCTATCTGACATCTACCTACAGGATAGACAGAGGGGCAGAAATTCGGTTTAGTGATACGGATGAGGAATGATTTTGTCAATAATACTTGACACAATTTTTTCAAGTTTTTTCAAATCAAGCCACCATCTGCCTCTGCTCATTG
>CANRFM010000023.1 GCA_947629905.1 uncultured Clostridia bacterium | reverse complement strand
GACATAATAATTTCCCCCTAAAATGAATTTCACTCTTTTTGTTATTTTGTGTGTCTACTTTAAGGGGATTATATCACGGTAGTTATGCGATGTCATATTTCACAGAAAATGCAAAAAACCTCTCCGAAAACAGGAGAAGCACCACCCCCGCAGCGTGTTTGTCCTGCACAAAACAGGACAAACACAACAGGGAAGAGGTTACTCCGGAAGTTTCCGAAGAGGTCTATAGGAAGGGGGAAAAAGCGATTGTACCAGATGCCTTACTGTGCATCAAATGTTACCCACTGATAGTGAGCTGTCAGGGGCGTATTGCCATTGTACGGCTTGAGCCATTCGTCCACACCGATTCCGGGCCATGTGTTCATCATGATCTTGCCGGGGGTAGAAGGAATGTTGTCATTCGCTGTATGGACTGCCTTGCCGTCTACATACCATGTAATATGGTCAGGAGCCCACTCAAAGCCATAGGTATGGTATCCCTCAGCGGCATCAAAGCCAAGGTCATACATATATTCGTGGTTTCCCACACCGTTGGTATAGTAATTGAACTGTACCTTTGTGGTATCCTTGCCGAGCACTTCAATATCGATCTCATCCCACGGGTTATTGTCGGACGGACCAGTGTAGGTAAAGAACGAGGAAACAACGCCGTCATTCTTGATCGCCTGCATGGATGTCTCATAATAGCCGTAGCTGTAGAAATCATTGGTTCTGTACTCTGCACCGGAATAGTGATACTGTCCGGTCGGGTCTTTGTCAATAGAAAGACTCAGACAGCCGTTGTTGAGGGAAGTATTCTGTGCATACCAGCCGCAGTCAAACGGATCGCCATTCGTCCAGCCATCGGAGGCAATGAACATGCTGGTCGAGCCGGTACGGAAGTCTGCGATATTGTCAGCACCGGTATTCATCGGCGTGCCATAGTCCTTGATGCCGCTGGGCGTATCCTGCGGACCGCTGACAGGTGCATCTGTGGGCTGTTCAGTAGGTTCTTCTGTGGGAGCTTCCGTAGGCTGTTCCGTGGGTGTTACAGGCTGCGGATCAGTCTCCGGTACATCCACGACAGGCAGTTTATCAAACATCTCAATGACATAGCAGAGAATGTTCAGGGCATCTGTAGGCGTCAGTATACCGTCCAGATCCACATCAGCATTGGTAATACCCTGAGGTGTCATATCAGTTTTAACATTGAGCAGATTCTGATTCACAGTAACCACATCTGCCAGATTTACTACGCCGTTCTCATCCGCATCACCATACATGGTCTTACCAGACGGCTGATCCGGTACTGTCGGCTGCTGCGGTTCGGTCGTGGGGTCAACTTTCGTGGTAGTTTCGGTCGGTTCGGGGGTTTCCGTCGGTTCAGTGATCTCCGGTGCATCCGCATTCGTGAGGGTGAGCAGATACGTCAGCGGAGAGTTCCAGTAAATGGTGATTTCATTGGTGGAGTAGCTCTCAGAATTGTCCACATAGCACAGTGCCGGAGCAAGTCCGTTGCAGTAAGCCTTAGCAGCACTGTCCTCCAGTGCGGAATTGACACCGCCGACAAGCATACCCTTCATGGCTGTATTCTGTGCCATAGACGGACGGTGGTGCGGTGTCTGCGGGGAAACCGTACCATAGCCGGTCACAAAGGAAGTACCCAACGGATTCAAGCCGAGCAGATAGTCGATCTGCTTCTGCGCACCGGTCATGTATTTTTCCTCACCCGTGAGCTGATAAGCAAGCCCCATGATGATACCTGTGTTAGCAATCGTCATATTGCTGCCCCATGCATACTTGAGAGCAGCTACCCCGTAGGGAGATTCGTTTGCCCAACCGACATATTTATCCGCCTGTGTGATCACGGCAGATTTTGCACTGGTGTAAGCAGAGGAAGATGTATCCGCACCGGGCATCGTCAGGATAGCGATATTGCCGTAATCGCCGACCGTTGCCCAGTCCAGACCTTCCTGTAAGCGCATACCCTCCAGAGCGGACTTGTACTTGTCAGAACCTGTTGCACGCCAGAGCTGTGCGGCAGCCCAGTAACGTTCATCCACGTCTGTCTTGTCACCGTATTCACCGGTTACAATGTCCTCCGGATTGGTGTAGCCGATATAGCCGTTCTGCTCGAGGAAGCCCCATGCCTTTTCGGCAGCATCAAGGCACTTCTTCGCATAGGCAGCATCCACATCCTTGTAAACTTCAGCAGCAAGTGCCATAGAAGCCGCAAAGTCAGCTGTTGCCGTTGTGGAGATTGGCATCACGATCAGCGGTTCTGTCTCCATCTGCGGCATTACGTAACCCGGGAAACTCTCGCAGGTCACCTTGTGGTAAACACCGCCGGAAGAAGCCTGCATTTTCAGCATCCAGTCCAGTTCATACTTCACTTCGTCAAGAATATCAGCCGTACCGTTGCCGCTTTCCGGAATGCCCAAATTATCGGAATACATCTTGGGGTTTGTGAGGTAAGCATACATAAGATCAGCCACAGCCTTTGCGCCTGCCACAACATAACGTCCGTAGTCGCCGGCATCATGCCAACCGCCGCTGACTTCGATCTGTTCATTGGTGTGGTAAATGGTTGCCATCGTTGCATGGCAAGCCGGATGTCCGAACGTGCTGTCCTTGACCTCTGTGCCGCAGCGCTGGAGATAGAGCATTTTCACGGAATCATCGAGCAAATTGCCATACGGTGCATCCCCGATCTCAAAGGTGTAGGAATCATCCATGCCGTCAGCCGTGATGTAATACTTGCCGGGCGTGGTGACTTCCGAGAAATCACCGGTGCGGTCTGTTTCACCCGCAGAGGAATTTGCCTTCTCATCGGAAAGCGTTCCGGTATAAACAGTCTGCTTGGTGTCAGCATTGACAACGGAGAACGAACCCGCATTGGCATTGCGGAATACAGCGGTTTTCTGGCTGTCTGTCCGGTAGCCGACCTGATTTGTCATAATGTCAGGCTGATAGGGTCTTGTGGCACTGTAGTCCACCTTGCTGTCATCGACCAGTTCGAGCTTTGCATTGTCAACATAAATTGTATGCTCCGGCAGATCAGCAGGGTCAGCCTCTTCGAGACCGCAGTTAAAGCAGAGTTTCGCCATGATGTCAGTCGCTTCCTTCATGGTGAACTCCTGTACGATCGTCTGCGGTGTTGTGGTAACATCGATCCCTTTCCATGTGTATGCCTGATAAGTACCGCCATTCTCTTGAATCATGCACTCCACATATCTGTTTGTGGAAGCAGAAATATCATAGGTCAGGCGATACACACCGTTCTGATACAGCGGGATAATGTCATAGTACAGCTGCACGGAATAGGTCTTTGTACCTCTGTTTGCGACTTTGAGCGCCAGTTTTCCGTCCTGTACGCCAAGTGTGCCGCTGCCGCCGCTTTCCTTGTACATACCCCATGTCTCAAGACCGCTGTCAAAGGACGAACTGAACACCGTCCCCGGTGCAGCAGCCACGGAGAACTGTGCCACCGGAACAGATGTTGCCAACAGTGCGAAAGCGGCAATACCTGCTGCCAGCCTTCTGAAAGAATTTTTTTTCATACTTTTCCCCTCTCGATCATAAAAATTTGAAACGAACTTGCAGTGCCGGTCAGCGCATACCGGCTACTGTTAAGCTTATTATACCCGATTCCAATAGTGGATTACTACTATATTTTTGATAATTATAGCAATATTTTGACACAAATTGCAGATAAATCAAAGATTTTTCAGCAATTCCTCCCGTACACCGTCCAGCCGCTTGTCAGAAATGCCGAAATCCATTTCCTTGTAGCTCCATGCGCATCTGCCGATACCGCAGGTTTCAAATGCTGTATGAATGGCTTTGTACCATGCAAGAGTATCCTCCGGGCTGACACGGTCGATCACGCCATATTCCCCGCAGTAGAGCGCTGCGCCGTGACGGGCAGCCTTTTCCATTGCCGAGGCAAAGAGCTCCTCAAAATATGCCGGTGTCACGCCGCTTTCCGCAAAGGGCATACGCTCCGCCGGGTCAATTGCCGATGTCCAGTAAGCGCCCTGATGCGTAAATTTCAGCGGTTCGTAGCAGTGTATGTTGTAGACGACCTTGTCATCATACGGCGCATCGAGGTCTTTCAGGGAAGCAGGGCTGTTATTCCAGTAGCTGCCGACAAGCACGAGGGTTTCCGGTGCAAATTTCCGCAGCCGTTCCATGCAGACGGGAACGAGCTTGTTCCATGCGTCAAGATAGGCAGCATCAGTGATCTCGTTGAGCAGCTCAAAGGCGACCGTCTCGTGCATATGTCCGTACCGTTCCGCAAGTGCTTCCCAGAGCCGGCAGAAACGCTCCTGCAAGGCTTCACTCTCGAAGAAGCCCTCCTCCCGTTCGCCGCAGTCAAATGAAAATCCGGCAGTCTTGTGCAGATCCAGCACAACGTGCAGCCCGTGCTTCTGACACAGCGCAAGCGCCTTGTCAATGCGGACAAGTCCGTCCTCTTTCATCGTGCCGTCTGCGTTCTGAACGACATTGTAGTCCAGCGGCAGACGGACATGGTCTGCCCCCCATGAAGCGATCTTCGCAATGTCCTCCTCCGTGATGAACGTGTTCAGCCGTTCCTCACTGTAGTCGCATTGAGAGAACCATCCCCCCAGATCAATACCCTTGTAAAATCCACGTTGTTTCAGCATAGCGATTCCTCCTTTGCCGCACTGCGGTGTTCTTTGATAACAGTATAGCATTTTCGGGGGGTATCGTATACCATTTTTTTGCGGATTATAGCAGACTTTTGCCTGAAAAAACTTTTTTGTAAATTTTCTTGCATTTTTGACAAATATGTGTTATAATAGAAAGAGAGAATCGGGGACAGGAAACTTTCCGGCGGTTCTGTAAGTTCGGATCTCCGGTAAAAAGGGGGTGTTTTCCATAATAGGCGGAAGAAAAGTAATCGCACTGTGTATCTCCAGACTGTTCGACATGGAGAACCATAGATTTGTTGAAGAACTGAATAACAGGCTGTTTCGTGCCGGATGCAGTCTCTGGATCTATCACATCAACAGCGACCTCTATTGGGATGATACAACACCACGTCCGGATGCATCCGTATTTGAGCTGATCGACTATACCCGTACCGATGCCGTAGTCATCATGGACGAGCGTATCAAAAGCAAGCCAATCACCGGAAAGATCATTCGGACAGCAAAGCAGAACGGCATTCCCGTTGTGGTTGTCGATGCGGAATATCCGGACTGTGCCTCCGTCCGGTTTGACTACAGTACGGGGTTTGAGAAGGTCTGCCGTCACGTGATCGAGGAACACCATGTGCGCAAACCGCATTTTATGGGCGGTATACAGGGAAATCCCTTTTCGGAAGAACGGCTTTCCATATTCAGGAAAGTACTTGCTGACAACGGTATCCCGTTTACGGACAGCATGGTGAGTTATGGCTTATTTTGGGCAAAACCGACGATAGAAGAGACACAGAAGCTGCTTGCAAGGGGCGAACCGTTTGATGCAGTGATCTGTGCGAATGACATTATGGCGATCAATGTCTCCACCGTCCTCCAGCAAAACGGCTTGCGTGTGCCGGAAGATGTGATCGTGACCGGCTTTGACGGGATCGATGAAGCCTGTTTCTCGTCACCGCCCATTACAACGGCAAGATGCAGCGGTGCGGAGATGGCTGTCACGGTATTTGATGCTGTCACTGCCTGCCTTGCGGATGTGGGGCATACGGGGAAATATGCAGTCGTCCCGACCATGCTGCCAAATATTTCCTGCGGCTGCTCCAGCACAGAGGATAATAAGAAACTCTACAGCTTCAACGACCGTTTCTACCGGTATCAGGACGATACACTGGTGTTCTATGCGATTTCGGAGCGGATGCAGAACAGTCCGGGCGTGGACGAGCTTTCGTGGTGTATGTATGCCGATCAGATACAGGACATCAGTGTGGTCATCAACAAATGGTGTACTGACCAGACCGTCAATCACTTTGAGGGCGAACAGCACAGCGGGTTTGACGAGGAGATGTTCCTGCTGTTTGATACGGATGAAAGACCTTTCCGGGCGCATGATTTCCGGCGGAGTGACATCATTCCCGGCTTGGAACAGGCAGTGGAGCAGGGCTATCCGCTGATTTTCAACGCCCTGAGTTTCATGGGCTTGCCGCTGGGGTATGTGTGCTTCCATTTCCGGGGGCTTGAGCTGACAAATTACTGTCAGATCTCCGAGGTCGTCAATGCCCTCAACTCCGGTATCGGCGGATTTATGAACCGGCAGTACCAGCGGTATCTGGTGGAACAGGTCGAGTTCATGTACAAGTACGATGCCCTGACCGGGCTGTACAACCGTCTGAGCTTTGCCAATGAATTTTCCCGGCTGAAAGAACAGCTTGCCGGCAGACCCGTGCCGCTGACGATGCTCCTGTCCGATCTGGACGGTCTGAAAACGATCAACGACAACTACGGGCACAGCGCCGGAGACAATGCCATCCGTGTTGTGGCGCAGACATTGAAGCAGTCCTGCCCGGAATCCGCACTCTGCGTGCGTTTCGGGGGAGATGAAATGCTGGCTGTCATCACAGGGGAATGCGACCCGGAGGCAGTCATTGCGGAGATACATGACAGGCTTGCCCGGTACAATGCACAGTCCGGGCTGGCATATACCGTTTCTGCCAGTGCAGGGTATCATACAGGGGTGCTGGATGCGGAAACAGACTTTGAACGTCTCATCCGGGAGACCGATGAGGCGATGTATGCCGAAAAGCAACGGAAAAAGCAGGAAGACTGAACCACTCGATAAGGCTTATTGTTAAAAAATTGTAAGAAATTACAAATAGGGCTTGACAGCAGAGAAAAAATGTAGTAAAATAATAAGAGCAAGGCATTTTATTTTTGCGAAAGCAGAATGGAGATTGAAAACTATGAAAAAAATCGGTGTTTTGACCAGCGGCGGAGATGCGCCGGGTATGAATGCGGCTGTCAGAGCGGTAGCTCGTGCAGCACTTGCCAGAGGGATGCAGGTCGTCGGCATTCAGAGAGGGTATGTCGGACTGCTGAACCGTGAATTTGTCGATATGAATGCAAGAACCGTTTCCGGTATCATTCAGCGGGGCGGAACTTGCCTGTATACAGCAAGATGCCCGGAATTCCGCAACATGGAAGGCGTTCTCAAGGGAAAGGCTGTCTGCGAGGAGATCGGACTGGAGGGTCTGGTCGTCATCGGCGGTGACGGTTCATTCCGTGGCGCAGGCGATCTGTCCAGTGTCGGCATTCCCTGTATCGGCGTTCCCGGCACGATCGACAATGATATTCAGTGTACGGAGTACACGATCGGCTATGATACCGCTATGAATACGGCAATGGAGATGATCGACAAGCTCCGTGACACCACACAATCCCATGACCGTTGCTCAGTCGTTGAGGTTATGGGCAGACGGGCTGGCTATATCGCTGTCAATGTGGCAATTGCTGCTGGTGCAGAAGCTGCCCTCACACTCGAGCGCCCCTTTGACCTGAACGAGATTGCAGCCAAGATGACCAAGACCAAGAACGAAAAGGGCGGCAAGCATCATTTCATTCTGGTCGTGTCAGAGGGTGTCGGGCAGACGGAAAATATTGCAAGGGAAATTCAGGAAATGACCGGTATCGAGTCGAGGGCAACCGTGCTCGGACACGTGCAGAGAGGCGGTTCGCCGACGTTGCGTGACCGTGTTGTGGCAACAGAAATGGGTTACCATGCGGTAGAACTGCTCGAGCAGGGCATTGGCAACCGTATCGTAGGGCTGAAGAACGGCAAGGTCTATGATGTTGATCTGCAGGAAGGACTGGCAATGAAGAAAGACTTCGTTGACAGACTGTATGATATTCTCAATGAGACTGCCTATTGAACAGCATTTCGTTCCGCAGTCCTGAGAAGATAAGCACTTGAAAAGCGATAGAACCCGGTCCATACGTGCGCTTTACACCTTCTTTCCATGTCAGGTATGCGGGAAAGAAGGTGTTTCTGTGCGGAGGTGTTGCGAATGCAGACGGAACAGGCATATGCCATACTGAAAGAAGCTGCCGGGCGGGGTGTCCGGATGGGGCTTTCGAGAATGCAGCAGCTGATGCAGCTCCTCGGTGACCTGCAGAATGCCGTGCCTACCGTGCACATTGCCGGAACGAACGGCAAAGGTTCTGTGGGGGCGATGCTTGCCAGCATACTTCGTCATGCCGGGTACTGTACGGGACATTTTTCTTCGCCGGGGCTGTACGGGATGAAAAGCTGTCTCCGCATGAATGGGGAGGAAGTTTCCAGCGAACAGTTCGGTTCTGCCGTCCTGAAAGTCTCCGCTCCGGCGCAGCAGCTCAAGGATAAGCCCACGGAATACGAACTGCTGACAGCGGCTGCTTTCACGCTGTTCCGGGAGGCGCATTGTGACATTGCCATCATCGAATGCTGTATGGGCGGCGATACAGACTGCACCAATGTCATAGCAAAGCCGCTTCTTTCCGTCATCACGAACGTGCAGAAAGACCACTGCGCCTTTCTGGGGGATACCCCGGCAGAGATCGCAGCACACAAAGCCGGTATCCTCAAGGCAGGCTGTCCTGTGCTGGCTGACTTTGCTGCCAATGCAGAGGAAGCCAATGCTGTGATACGTACCCGTGCCAAAACGCTCGGCGCACCGCTGCACCTTGTGCGCAGCAGGCAGTTTCTGCGGGAGGTGCAGGATTCCCTTGCGGGGATTGATTTCACATATGATGACCCGATGTATGGGGCTTATCCTGTGCATCTGCCGCTTGCCGGGGCATATCAGTTGCAGAATGTGCAGACCGTTCTGCGGGCAGTCGAGCTCTTGCGGCAAACGCTCACGATACCGGGCGATGCCGTGCAGCGGGGGCTTGCGGAATGCATCTGGCAGGGTCGGTTTGAGGTGTTGCAGCGGGAACCGGCTGTGATTTTTGACGGAGCGCACAATCCGGCAGGTATGCAGCTTGCGGCGGAGAGTCTTGACAGATATTTCGGCGAACAAAAAGTGATCCTGCTGATCGGGGCTATGGCGGATAAGGACTGCAGGGCATTTGCAGACATCCTGAAACCGTACATTTCCCGTGTATTTGCCGTGCGCCCGGACAATCCGAGAGCAATGGATGCCGCAGCATTGGCTGACCTGTTCCGGGAAGCAGGTCTCCCGGCGGAAGCTTTTTCTTCGGTGGAAGCGGGTGTCCATGCTGCCTATGCGGCGGCACAGGCGGCACAAGTTCCGCTTGCGGCAATGGGTTCGCTGTATCTGTACCGTGCATTCCGGGCTGCATTGGACAGGGAAACCGGGCATACTACTGAAAACGGAACAGGGAGGACTTAGCCATGGATCACGAACAGGCAGAAGCAAGAGTGCAGGAACTGACAGCACTTCTCGAACGCTATAACCATGAATATTATGTGCTGGACAATCCGAGTGTGGAAGATTATGAGTACGATGCACTTATCCATGAACTTGCAGATCTGGAACAGCAGTTCCCGGATCTGCTGTCGCCGCATTCTCCGACACAACGGGTAGGCGGGGCAGCTTCTTCTTCCTTTGAAAAAGTCTCCCATGCTGTGCAGATGCAGAGCTTACAGGATGTGTTCGATTTTGAACAGGTGGCTGCTTTTGTAACACGCTGCCGGGAAGCATTCCCGGATGCGGCATTTTCGGTCGAGCCAAAAATCGACGGGCTTTCTGTCTCTTTGGAATACCATGACGGAAAGCTGACACTCGGTTCGACACGGGGAGACGGCTTTATTGGAGAGGATGTGACCGCAAATCTGAAAACCATTCGTTCCATTCCCCTGACATTAAAAAATTCGCTCCCGCTGGTTGAAGCAAGGGGCGAGGTCTATATGCCACGGGAAACATTTTTGAAACTGGTGGAGCAGCAGGAAGAAGCAGGGGAGACCCCTTTCAAGAATCCCCGCAATGCTGCGGCAGGTTCGCTCCGGCAGAAAAGCGCTTCCGTGACGGCAAAGCGGAAACTGGATATTTTCATCTTCAATCTCCAGCGCTGTGAGGGCAGGGAATTTGCCACACACGATGAAACATTACAGTTTTTGGAAGAGGCAGGTTTCCGGGTGATACCCGGCAGGAAGATCTGTCGTACCGTGGAGGAGATCACCGATGCCATTCAGGAGATCGGGACATCCCGGCAGTCACTTCCCTATGACATTGACGGCGTGGTCGTGAAACTGAATGACCTTGCCCAGCGGGATGCCATGGGAGCGACTGCCAAAACACCCAAATGGGCAGTTGCCTACAAATTTCCGCCGGAGGAAAAGGAGACAACGCTCCGGGATATTGAAGTCAATGTCGGCAGGACGGGTGCATTGACACCGGTCGCTGTGTTTGATACAATTCTGCTGGCAGGTACGAGCGTTTCGAGGGCTGTGCTGCACAATCAGGACTTCATCACCGAAAAGGACATCCGCCTTGGGGACAGGATTCTTGTCCGCAAGGCAGGGGACATTATTCCCGAAGTACTGAGGAGCGTTTCCCATGCAGCGGGTTCCGTGCCCTACACGCTCCCGGCAAACTGTCCGGTCTGCGGTACGCCTGCGGTGCGGGACGAAGAAGAAGCCGTCCTGCGCTGCCCGAATATCTCCTGCCCGGCACAGCTTCACAAGCAGCTCGTTCACTTTGCATCCCGGGATGCCATGAACATTGACGGACTGGGGACTGCCAATATCACCGCACTGCTTGAAAAAGGGCTGGTACACGATGCCGCCGACCTCTACAGCCTGACGGCAGAGCAGCTCCTCACGCTGGAGGGCTTCAAGGAAAAATCGGCAGAGAATCTGCTGAATGCCATTGCCAAGTCCAGAACAGCACCCCTTGACCGTGTGATCTATGCACTTGGTATCCGCAATATCGGACAGAAAGCGGCGGCTTTGCTCTGTGCGCATTTCGGGTCACTGACAGCGATCGAAGCTGCCGACCGTGCGGAAATTGCGGAGATCGAAGGCTTCGGCGAAGTCATGGCGGAAAGCGTGTACACGGCTTTACACGACCCCTCTGTCCAGAATGTGCTGCAAAAGCTGAAAGAAGCCGGGCTGACCATGCCCTATGAGAAGAAAAAAGCCGCAGAGGATACGTTCTTCAGCGGAAAGACCGTTGTCCTGACCGGTACGCTGACTATGAAGCGCAGTGAAGCGCAGAGTTTGCTCGAAGCGGCAGGCGCAAAGGTTTCCGGTTCGGTCTCCAAAAAAACGGACTATGTTGTCGCCGGAGAGAATGCCGGCAGCAAGCTGACAAAGGCAGAGTCTCTTGGGATCACGGTGCTTTCGGAAGCAGAAATGCTGGAGAAGCTTGCAGCTCCGGAAAATAACGGCTGACAAAATCCGGAAGGGGAGCGGTGATCGTCTGCTGTTCCAGTTCGGCAAAGGACGTTTCCGCAATGCCGGAAAACCGCAGGGCGTAGGCGCAGAGGCATTGATTTTCCTCACGGCTATGGGTGCTGCCATATTTCGGGTCTCCCAACAGGGGCGCACCGAGGTGTGCCAAATGCGCCCGTATCTGATGTGTGCGCCCGGTGAACAATTCCACACGTACAAGCTGAAGCTGCCCTTTCCGGGCAAGTACCCGGCAGCCGGTGCGGATCGGCTTGTAGCTTTTGTCCGGCTGACGGTCTGAGACCCGCACATGATCCGCTGCGTCTTTTTGCAGGAAAGCGGTATAGACGGCTTCTGTCTGCGGCAGCGGTGCAGAAGTAATGGCAAGATAGGTCTTGCGGACATGGTGTTCCCGGATGGTAGCGTTCATTTCCCGGAGTGCCTGTGCAGTCTTTGCGGCGATCACAAGCCCTTCGGTATTGCGGTCGATACGGTTGCAGAGGGCAGGGGCAAAGGTCTGTTCCGTTTCCGGGTCATAAGCACCGGTCTCAAACAGGTACTTCTGTATCTGGGAAAGCAGGGAATTTTCCCCGCCGTGTGCAGGAATGCCGGACGGCTTGCAGGCGATCAGCACGGCATCGTTTTCAAAGACAATGACAGGCTTGCCCTTAGCTTGCAGAAAATCAGGGCGCTCTGTCCGGGTGAAAAATTCATCTTTGGCATAAACGGTGAGCACATCGCCCTCCTGTAATTGTTCCGTACCTGTGCAGCGTGTGCCGTTCAGGCGGATGTCCTTTTTGCGGATGAGCTTATAGAGCATACTTTTCGGCATAGCCGACATGAGTTTCAGAAGAAATTTATCTGCCCGCTGTCCGGCATCGTTCCGGCTGACAGTAAAAGTCCGCATCATATTGCATTGTTCCTCCTTCCGGATAGGTTCCGGATCCTATTATACCATATCCTGCCGGATTTGAAAAGGCATTTTACAAAATTTCAGTAAAAATGTACGGCAGAATACCTTTTTTCGCAGACCATTGTCATGATTGGAGGCGATACCTGATGGCAAAGCAAACTGAAAAACCGGATGAGCAGGTGAAAAAGAAAAAGCATGACCACTACGGGCATAGGGAAAGAATGCGCAAACGTTTGCGGGAGAACGGGTTTGAGGGCTTTTCCGATCATGAAATACTGGAATATATGCTGTACTACGTGTATAAGACACAGAATACCAATGAGATCGGACACAGGCTGCTGAAACAGTTCCGCTCCATTCCGAATGTGCTTCAGGCATCGGAAGAAGAACTGCTTGAAGTGGATGGCATCGGCAAGGCATCGGTGGATTTTATCCAGTTTCTTCGTGAATTTATCAAGGTATATGAGCGCAGCAGTGTGGATGTAGTGGACTTGAGTTCGATCAAAAACCGATGTGCCTATTTTCAGAAAGAATTTGCTTTGGAAACGGATGAAAAGCTGCTCGTCGTCTGTCTGGATGATCAGATGTGCGTTGTCTCTGAATTTTTAGCTGCGAGCGGTACGGCAGGATCGGTAACGCCGAATATGCAGACCGTTACCCGAAAGATCCTGAACCGGCACTGCAATATGATCATGCTTGCCCATAATCACCCCAAGGGGAAGGCGATAGCATCGTTTCAGGATATTGAGAGTACCAGAATTTTCGCAAAGCTTTGCAAGCAGCTGGGGATCATACTGGTTGACCATGTGATCGTAGCAGGCGGCAGGGCAGTTTCGATGGAAGCTTCAGGTGCCTTTGCACAGAACGATTTCAGAGGTGGCAGCTATGGATGAGTTCAGACTTCATGCGCCCTATGCCCCGGCAGGCGACCAGCCAAAGGCGATCCGGGAACTGACCGAAGCACTTACCGGCGGAAGAAATTTCCAGACACTGCTCGGTGTCACCGGTTCGGGCAAGACCTTTACCATGGCAAATGTCATTGCCAACCTGAACAAGCCGACTCTGGTACTGGCGCACAACAAGATACTTGCAGCGCAGCTCTGCTCGGAATTCAAGGCGTTTTTCCCGGAAAATGCGGTAGAATATTTTGTGAGCTACTATGACTACTACCAGCCGGAAGCCTATGTGCCAAGCACCGACAGCTATATCGAAAAGGATTCCTCGATCAATGACGAGATCGATAAACTCCGGCATTCGGCAACGACAGCACTGGCGGAACGCAGGGATGTGATCATTGTAGCCAGTGTGTCCTGCATCTACTCGCTCGGTTCGCCGGAGGAGTACCGGAACATGACAGTTTCCGTCCGGGCAGGCATGGAAAAGCCGCTTTCGCAGCTCATTGCGGAGCTGGTGAATATCCAGTACGAGCGCAATGACATTGACTTTTCCCGTAACAAGTTCCGTGTGCGGGGGGATGTGCTGGAGATCTTTCCGGCAAGTTCTTCGGATACGGCGATCCGTGTGGAATTTTTCGGGGACGAGATCGACCGCATCAGTGAGGTCGATGTGCTGACCGGAAAGGTGAAAGCTATCTTACAGCACGCAGCAATTTTTCCGGCTTCCCACTATGTGGTGGGCGACGAAAAAATGGAAGCAGCGATCCACGATATTGAAGAGGAACTGGCGGAACGGGTGCAGTATTTCACGGAAAATCACAAGCTGATCGAAGCACAGCGCATTGCACAGCGCACGACCTACGATATAGAAATGCTGCGGGAGATCGGCTTTTGCAGCGGCATCGAGAATTATTCCCGTGTGCTTGCCCGCCGTCCGCCGGGGAGCGTGCCTTACACGCTGCTTGACCATTTCCCGGAGGATTTCCTGCTGATCGTGGACGAGAGCCATGTGACCATTCCGCAGGTGCGTGCCATGAGTGCCGGCGACCGGGCAAGAAAACAGACGCTGGTCGATTACGGTTTCCGGCTGCCGAGTGCCTTTGACAACCGTCCGTTGGTATTCTCGGAGTTTGAAAGCCATATCAAACAGGCAATCTTCGTGAGTGCGACACCCGGTGATTATGAGCGGGCGCATTCCTCGGATATTGTGGAACAGGTCATCCGTCCTACCGGACTGGTTGACCCGGAGATCATTGTCCGCCCGGTAGACGGGCAGATGGATGACTTGCTGTCCGAAATACGAACCCGTGCCGGGAAAAACGAACGTGTTCTGGTGACGACCCTCACCAAGAAAATGGCAGAAAACCTGACCGCCTATCTGGAACAGATGGGTACACGGGTGCGCTATCTGCACCATGATATTGACACGATCGAGCGTATGGAGATCATCCGTGACCTGCGGCTGGGAGAATTTGACGTGCTGGTCGGCATCAATCTGCTGCGGGAGGGTCTGGATATTCCGGAAGTGTCACTGGTGGTAATTCTGGATGCGGACAAGGAGGGCTTCCTCCGGAGTGAAACTTCCATGGTGCAGACGATCGGGCGTGCTGCCCGGAATGCACATGGGCAGGTCATCATGTATGCCGATACAGTCACGGGTTCGATGGAACGTGCCATCCGGGAAACGGAACGAAGGCGGGCTTTGCAGATCGCCTTTAACGAAGAACATGGCATCGTGCCGCAGACCATTGTCAAGGATGTGCATGAGGTCATTGAAATATCGAAAAAGGAAAATGTGGAGGAAAAGACAAGCCGGAAGAAAATGTCCAAAAAGGAGCGTGAACAGCTCATTGAGAGCCTGACCGCACAGATGAAAGAGGCAGCCAAGATGCTCGAATTTGAGCACGCTGCCTATTTGCGGGATAAAATTGCACAGCTCCGGGAAAAATAGAGAGGCAGCATTTCAGCTTAGTGAGAAGAGGATGTGGTGTTATGAAAAATGAAATCGTCATCAAGGGCGCACGTGCCCACAATCTGAAAAATATTGATATTACCATTCCAAGGGATAAATTTGTTGTCATGACGGGGCTTTCCGGTTCGGGGAAGTCCTCGTTGGCGTTTGACACGATCTATGCTGACGGGCAGAGGCGGTATGTTGAGAGCCTTTCGTCCTACGCAAGGCAGTTCCTCGGACAGATGGAAAAACCCGATGTAGACAGCATTGAGGGGCTGTCTCCGGCGATCTCCATCGACCAGAAAACGACCTCCAAGAACCCCCGTTCCACGGTCGGCACGGTCACGGAAATTTATGACTATCTGCGTCTGCTGTATGCAAGGATCGGTATTCCGCACTGTCCGGTCTGCGGCAGGGAGATCAGCCAGCAGACGGTGGATGAAATTGTAGATCAGATCATGTCACTGCCGCAGGGGACAAAAATTCAGCTCCTTGCCCCCATTATCCGGGGCAAGAAAGGGCAGTATGTCAAGGAACTGGAACGTGCCCGCAAAAGCGGCTATGTCCGTGTGCGCATTGACGGCATTCTGTATGACCTTTCGGAGGAGATCCGGCTGGAGAAGAATATCAAGCACACGATCGAAATTGTGGTCGATCGTCTTGTCATCAAAGAGGGTCTCGAATCCCGTCTGACGGACAGTCTCGAAACCGTTTCCTCTCTGACGGGCGGGATCATCCATGTGGATGTGATAGACGGGGAAATGCTTGTATTTTCGCAGAATTATGCCTGCCCGGAGCATAATATCAGCATGGAAGAACTGACCCCCCGGCTGTTTTCGTTCAACAACCCCTACGGGGCGTGTGAAAAATGCACGGGGCTTGGGATGTTCCAGCGCATCGACCCGGATCTCATCATGCCGAACACGGATCTGAGCATCCGGGAGGGAGCGATCCATGCATCGGGGTGGAACAACCTTGAGGACGGCTCGATCGCCATGATGTATTACAATGCCCTTGCTGAAAAATTCCATATTTCGCTGCATACCCCCGTTGCCAAGCTCCCGAAGAAAGCCATTCGTGCTTTCCTTTACGGCACGGACGGGGAGAAGCTGGAGCTGCACCGCAGCAGAGATCTGGGAGGCGGGGTGTATTATGCACCCTTTGAGGGCATCATCCCGAATCTGGAACGCCGCTACCGGGAGACCACCAGCATCTACACCCGTGCAGATATTGAGGACTACATGGGTGAGGTCACTTGTGAAGCCTGTCAGGGCGCAAGGCTCAAGCCGGAAGTGCTTTCGGTCACGGTCGGCGGACTGAATATCTATGAGCTGACACAGCTCCCGGTCACAGGGGCGCTTGCCTTTTTCCATGACCTGAAACTGACGGAGCATGAAACTTTCATCGGGGAACGCATCATCAAGGAGATCTGCGACCGGTTAGGTTTTCTGGCAAGTGTGGGACTGGATTATCTGACACTGTCCCGTTCATCCGGGACACTTTCCGGCGGCGAGAGCCAGCGCATCCGCCTTGCTACTCAGATCGGTTCGTCTTTAGTAGGGGTGCTGTATATTCTGGACGAGCCGAGCATCGGACTGCATCAGCGGGATAATGACATGCTCATTGCGACCATGAAGCACCTGCGTGACCTCGGCAATACGCTGATCGTGGTCGAACATGATGATGATACCATGCTTGCTGCCGACTATATCATTGACATCGGACCGGGGGCAGGCGTGAACGGCGGACAGGTCGTCTATGCCGGTACGCCAAAGGGCTTGCTGCGCTGCAAAGGATCCGTGACGGGGCAGTATCTTTCCGGGAAAAAGAAGATCCCTATCCCGAAAGAACGCCGCAAAGGAAACGGACACAGCCTGCGTGTGATCGGTGCGGCAGAGCATAATCTGCAAGATCTGACAGTGGAATTTCCGCTGGGGACATTCATCTGTGTGACAGGTGTCTCCGGTTCCGGGAAATCTTCGCTTGTCAATGAGATCCTATATAAGCATCTTGCTGCCGAACTCAACCGTGCCCGTATCAAAGGCGGCAAGTGCAAAAAAATAGAGGGACTGGAATATCTCGACAAGGTCATCTGCATCGACCAGTCTCCTATCGGCAGAACGCCCCGTTCCAATCCGGCGACCTATACGGGCGTATTCACGGACATCCGGGATCTGTTTGCCAAAACGACCGATGCCAAAGCCCACGGCTATGGACCGTCCCGCTTTTCGTTCAATGTCAAGGGCGGGCGCTGTGAAGCCTGTGAGGGTGACGGTATCCTGAAGATCGAAATGCACTTCCTGCCGGATGTGTATGTGCCCTGTGAGGTCTGCAAAGGCAAACGCTACAACCGGGAGACCCTCGAAGTCCATTACAAGGGCAAGAGCATCTATGACGTGCTGGAAATGACCGTGGACGAGGGTGTGCTGTTCTTTGAGCCTATCCCGAAAATTGCCCGCAAGCTGAAAACATTGCAGGATGTGGGGCTTGGCTATGTGAAGATCGGACAGCCGGCGACCACGCTTTCCGGCGGTGAGGCGCAGCGTGTGAAGCTCTCCACGGAGCTGTCACGCCGTGCGACAGGGCGGACGGTGTATATTCTCGATGAGCCGACAACAGGTCTCCATGCGGCAGACGTACACAAGCTCATCACCGTTCTCCAGCAGCTTGTCGATGCAGGCAACACGGTCATTGTCATCGAGCACAATATGCACGTCATCAAAATGGCAGACCACATCATTGACCTCGGACCGGAGGGCGGTGACAAGGGCGGCACCGTGGTCGCACAGGGCACACCGGAGGAGATCGTCCGGGTACCGGAGTCCTATACGGGGCAGTATCTTGCGCCCTATCTTGCAACTTGATCGGAGGTCTCATGCATCTTTTCAGAAAAATGCTCCGGTTTCTGTTCAACCGGAACACCCTGTTTATCTTCATGCTGCTGCTGCAGATCACGGTGCTGGTGCTGATCGTCTCTTTCCTGAGTCAGCACTACCTGCCGATCTACCTGATGCTGGTGGGGCTGAATATGGTACTGGTGGTGTACATCTCGAACACCTCGGAGAACCCGTCCTACAAGCTGCCGTGGCTGGTGGCAATGCTGGTCGTGCCGCTGTTTGCCGGGCTTGCGTATCTGCTCATCAAGACCGACATCGGGCATCGTATGTTCAAGCAGAACTATGCGAAAAAAATGAAAAGCACCCAGAAATACCTGCCGCAGAAACTTCACGTCCTGCAAAGTCTGGAGGAAGCTGCCCCGCAGCAGGCAGGGCTTGCCCATTACCTGAAGGACTATGCTGGTTATCCGGTCTACCGCAATACGGGATCGGAATATTTTGCAGAGGGCGAAGCGATGTTCGAGGCGATGAAGCGGGAGATACAGGCAGCAGAGCGTTATATCTTCCTTGAATTTTTCATCATCTCCGAGGGCGAAATGTGGGACAGCATTCTGCAATTGCTCAAGGAAAAGGCAGCGGCAGGGGTAGAAATACGGCTGATGTATGACGGATTCGGGACGCAGTTTATTATGCCGAGACGGTACTTTGACAGCCTGAAACCATTCGGCATTGAGTGCCGGGTGTTCAATTCGTTCAAGCCGTTCCTGTCCAGCTCACAGAATAACCGTGACCACCGGAAAATTCTGGTCATTGACGGAAAGACAGCCTTTACCGGCGGAGTCAATCTGGCGGATGAATACATCAACCGCAAGGAGCGCTTCGGGTACTGGAAAGACGGCGGCATGATGTGCCGGGGAGAAGCTGCGTGGAGTTTTACAGTCATGTTTTTGCAGATGTGGGATCTGGAAAAGGGCGATGACGGAATGCTGCAATACGCCCCGGAAGAAACCCTTCCGGAGGGGTATGACGGCTTCATCCAGCCCTACAGCGACTCCCCGACCGATACGGAGTATGTCGGAAAAAATGTCTATCTGGACATCATCAACCACGCCCGGCGCTATGTCTATATCATGACACCCTACCTGATACTGGACCATGAAATGGTCACGGCACTGGGGCTAGCAGCGAAAAAGGGCGTGGATGTGCGCCTGATCACGCCGCATATTCCGGACAAATGGTATGCCTACAGCGTGGCATGGAGCTACTACCGGGAGCTGCTCGAAGAGCACGTGCGTATTTTTGAATACGAGCCGGGATTTGTCCATGCGAAGAATTTCTGCTCGGATGACAATATCGGGGTAGTCGGGACGATCAATCTGGACTACCGGAGTCTGTATTTGCATTACGAGTGCGCTGCCGTGCTGTACGGAAGCCGTACAATCAGGGCGATCCGGCAGGATTTTGAAGAATCCCTGCGGCACTGTATTGAAATCAAGACGGAGGACTGCGACAAGCGTCCTCTCCCCAAACGGCTTGTGAGCTGGGTGCTGCGTATTTTTGCACCCCTGCTCTGATGCCGGAAATTGAAAGGAGTTTTTAGAATGAGTACAGAATGCACACATGATTGCAGCACCTGCGGCAGCAACTGTTCCGAACGCACATCACCGCAGAGTATGCTGGAGCAGCCGAACCAGCTCAGCCGTATCGGCAAGGTGATCGGCGTTGTCAGCGGCAAGGGCGGTGTCGGCAAATCACTGGTCGCTTCCATGCTGGCGGTCGGGGTACAGCGTGCGGAAAAACACGCTGCCATTCTGGATGCGGATGTGACCGGACCGTCCATCCCGAAGGCTTTCGGTATCCGTGAGAAAGTGCTTGGCAATGAGCTCGGGCTGATCCCTGCCCGTTCCAAAATGGGCATTGACATCATGTCCGTCAATTTGATGCTGGAAAATGCTACTGACCCGGTCGTCTGGAGAGGTCCTGTCATTGCAGGCGTTGTGAAGCAGTTCTGGACGGATGTGATCTGGGACAATGTGGACTATCTGTTTGTGGATATGCCGCCCGGAACGGGAGATGTGCCGCTGACGGTATTTCAGAGCATTCCTGTGGACGGCATTGTCATCGTGACCTCACCGCAGGAACTGGTCTCCATGATCGTGCAGAAAGCCGTGAAAATGGCAGAGATGATGAACATCCCGGTACTCGGCATTGTGGAGAATATGAGCTATGCCGTTTGTCCGGACTGCGGAAAGAAGATCATGGTCTACGGTGAAAGTCACACGGCTGAAATTGCCAAAGAATTCCATATTCCGCTGCTGGCGCAGATCCCGTTTGACCCGGCACTGGCAAAGTGCGTGGATCAGGGCGTGATCGAGCTGCACGAATCGGATGCAATGGATGCGGCTGTTGCGGCGATTTTAGGGGAATAGAATAGCTGCTCTGCGGATGGGTGCGCCTGTCCGTAGGGCGGTTTTCTGCTTTTTTGGGTGGCATCTGAAACTTTGTGCAAAATCACAAAATGCAATGTTGAAAAAATATGCACGTAATTTCGCCAAATTTTTCTGTTTGATGATTTCCGCAAAAAAAGTTTGTCAAAAAACTCTTGCATTCCTGCCGATAATGTAGTATGATATATAGTGTATTAGTATGACGTAAGGAGGAAGTCTATGAAGCTGCTTTCGATTGTTGTACCCTGCTACAACGAGGAGGAAGTTCTTCCGCTGTTTTATGAAGAAATACGGAAAGTCATGGCGCAGATGCAGGAAACCTACCCGGAGCTGTGCTTTGAGCTGTTGTTCATTGATGACGGCTCAAAGGACAAGACTCTGAAGATCTTACGGAGTATGTCACTTGCGGACAAGCAGGTGCGGTATATTTCTTTCTCCCGGAATTTTGGCAAGGAAGCAGGAATGTATGCCGGACTGGAGAACTCAAAGGGGGACTTCGTGGTCGTCATGGATGCCGATCTGCAGCATCCGCCGTCTTTTCTGCCGCAGATGTACAGCTATGTGCGTAACGGCGAGTATGACTGTGCTACGACCCGCCGTGTGAGCCGAAAAGGGGAATCGAAGCTTCGTTCTTTCTTTGCAAGGACGTTCTATAAGCTGATGAATAAGATCTCTCAGACGGAGATCGTGGACGGGGCGCAGGATTTCCGGTTCATGACAAGGCAGATGGTAGATGCCATCCTGCAAATGCATGAGTACAACCGTTTTTCTAAGGGTATTTTCAGTTGGGTAGGCTTTAAGACCCGTTACATCGAGTATGAAAACGTGGAACGTCCGGCGGGAACTTCCTCGTGGTCCTTCTGGGGGTTGTTCCGGTATTCACTGGAGGGGATATTTGCATTCTCGACAGCACCGCTGTCCTTTGCAGTACTGGTGGGTGTGCTGATCTGTCTGATCTCGCTTGTGCTGCTGATCCTGTTTGTCGTGAAAGCAGTGATCGTACCGGATGCAGATCTGCGGTTTTTGGCGGCGCTGTGTATTCTTTCTCTGCTCAGCGGCTTGCAGCTGTTCAGCATTGGCATACTGGGGCAGTACCTCTCCAAGACCTACATGGAGAGCAAGCACCGCCCGATCTACCTGACGAGGGAGACAGAGAAAACCTACCGCAGCCGGCAGGGTGAGGAACAATAATGAGCAATCGTGTAAAGCTGCTGGTTTCTGTATTGTTTATTGCGGTCATCATTCTGTGCGTAGGGCTGACAAGGTTTTATTTTGACGTGACAAAGAATACCGGCAATTCCGGCGGCGAAGATGAGGTCAAAGCCATTGTCGGTAACTTTGGGGATATGCAGGTCTTTGAAAGCACGAATGGGTTTTACGGGCTGATGAACAGCGAAAATACGATCGTCATTGAGCCGGAATGGATGGAAATTCTGGACGTGACACCGGAACTGGTGCTGGTCTCCACAAGGATACAGGACAGTATTCTGATCGGCGGTATTGACTACGAGGAAAATGTGGTGCTGCCCTTTGTGTTCCGTTCCATGGAAACGGCAGGGGAGCACTGCCTGATCGGTGTTGTGGATGCAGATGAAAGCTGCATGATCTACCAGACCAATTACCAGCCTGTATTCCGGAAAAGCTATGATGCAGCAGAATATAACAGCGGCATCCTCACGCTGAATACAGAGAACTGCCGGTTTTCCTATGATGTGACAAAGGAACAGCCGGAACTGGACAGCGCAGAAATGGTCTGCACTGTCGGAGGACTGATTTTACACTGGCAGCCATTACGGTATCACCTCTTTCCGGAATTAGCGGAGGATGATCTCCTGCGCATCAACAATTGTGTTGCGCTGTATATGGTTATGCTGCTGACCAGTGATTTTACTGCACTGCCGGAGATCACAAGCAGTGATTCTGTCGGGAAACTGACAAGACCGGGCAGCTTTTCGGGCATGGAGCTGGATACTGTCAGCGATCTGTCTTTTACCAAAGATGAAAATATTGGCTATGACTTCGCATTTACGCTTGGATACCATATGACAGATGCGGAGGCAGAGCCGTCCGCACAGACAGTGCAGGTGCATCTGTATTTCCAGAGAAATGCAGAAAATACACTGCTCCTTACATCGGCTGATCTCGATTTCCAGAGTCAGAATGTGGCAGAACCGGAGACGACCGATGCGGAATAGACCCGACAGCGGAAACTGCCGTGCAGTCCGCTTCCGGGTGGAAGGGCATTGCCTTTCCGGGAAACAGCACGGAGAAATGAGGCATTTTGAATGGCAAAAAAGGTAGCAGTTATCATGGGCAGCGACAGTGATTTCCCGGTTGTCAAGGCAGCCGTGGAAAAGCTGAAGAGCTTCGGAATCCCCACAGAGGTACACGTCATGTCCGCACACAGGACACCGGATGCAGCCGCTGAATTTTCAAAGCAGGCAGCTTCTGCGGGCTTTGGGGTCATCCTTGCGGCAGCCGGCAAGGCGGCGCATTTAGGCGGCGTGCTGGCAGCGCACACGACGCTTCCGGTCATCGGCATACCGATCCGTTCTTCGGAACTGGACGGGCTGGATGCTTTGCTCTCGACAGTACAGATGCCGCCGGGTATCCCGGTCGCAACGGTGGGGATCAACGGTGCGGCAAATGCTGCGATTCTGGCAGCACAGATGCTGGCGCTTTCTGACCCGGTACTGGCGGACAAGCTTGCCGAAATGAAGGCAGATATGGCAGCAGGTGTGGCAAAGAAAGATGCTGCGATGCAGGAAATGGTAAACTCCCTCTGAGACAGCGTTTCAGACAGGGTTACATATTTGGATGGAGGTAATTGAAATGGCAGAAGTAGTAAAGGGCGAACAGCTCTACGAAGGCAAGGCAAAGAAAGTCTTTGCGACCAATGATCCGGATCTCGTGATCGTGGACTACAAGGACGATGCGACTGCATTCAACGGAGAGAAAAAGGGCACGATCACCGGAAAGGGTGTCATCAACAACCGCATGACAAACTATATGTTCCGGCTTCTCGAAAAAGAGGGTGTGCCGACTCATCTCGTTGAGGAAATTTCCGACCGTGAAACAATTGTCAAGAAAGTGGAAATTCTTCCGCTGGAGGTCATTGTCCGCAATGTGGCAGCCGGCAGTTTCTCTAAGAAACTCGGCATCGAAGAGGGCAGAAAACTCCTCCGTCCGACACTGGAATTCAGCTATAAGAATGACGACCTCGGCGATCCGTTCATCAATGACTACTATGCGCTTGCCCTCGGTCTGGCAACGCAGGAAGAGATCGACAAGGTCACGGAATATGCTTTCAAGGTGAATGCGTTCATGCTTGGCTTCTTCAAGAAGATGAACATTGACCTGATCGACTTCAAGATCGAATTCGGACGTTTCCACGGGGAAATTCTGCTTGCCGATGAAATTTCTCCCGATACCTGCCGCTTCTGGGACAGCACGACCCATGAAAAGCTGGACAAGGACAGATTCCGCCGGGATATGGGAGGCGTGGAAGAAGCATATCAGGAAATCATGAAGCGTCTGATGGGAGAATAATATGGGCGGATTTTTCGGTGCAGCATCCGAACATGACTGTGTGACGGATGTCTTTTTCGGGACGGACTATCATTCGCACCTCGGCACAAGACGGGGCGGTATGACGGCATTTTCCGCTGAACGGGGATTTCAGAGAAGCATTCACAGCATTGAAAATTCTCCCTTCCGGACCAAATTTGAAAGCGATGCGGCATCCATGCAGGGCAAACTCTGCATCGGCTGCATCAGCGATACAGACCCGCAGCCCATTCTGATGCGCTCCAAGCTTGGCTTGTATGCCGTGTGTAGCGTGGGTATCATCCGCAATGCACAGCAGCTTGTGCAGGAACTGCTTTCTTCCGGCTGTGCAAGCTTTGAGGCAATGAGCAGCGGCAGCATCAATTCCGGCGACCTGATCGGTGCGCTGATCTCCCAGAAGGATTCCTTTACAGAGGGTATCCGCTATGCGCAGGAGCGCATTGAGGGGACGATGAACCTCATCGTACTGACCGAGGAAGGCATCCTCTGCGCCCGTGACAAGGACGGCAGACTGCCCATTATCATCGGCAAGCGGGATGATGGTTACTGCTGTTCGCTGGAGTCCTTTGCTTTCCAGAAACTGGGATACTATACCCACAAGGAGCTTGGACCGGGTGAGATCGTCCGCCTGACGGCAAGGGGCTGCGAAACGCTTTCACCTGCCAACGGGAATCTGCACATCTGCTCTTTCCTGTGGACGTACTACGGCTATCCGAATGCCGTCTATGAGGGCGTGACGGTGGAAACCATGCGAACCCGCAACGGGGAGATTATGGCGGAAAATGATATTCAGGCAGGACGGCTGCCGGATGTGGACTATGTGTGCGGCGTGCCGGATTCAGGAACGCCCCATGCGATTGGCTACGCCAACCGCAGCGGTATTCCGTTTGCAAGACCTTTTATCAAATATACCCCCACATGGCCGAGGAGCTTTATGCCGACCAACCAGTCGATGCGCAATCAGGTCGCAAAGATGAAGCTGATCCCCGTGCATGAACTGATCGAGGGCAAGCGGCTGCTGTTTGTCGATGACAGCATTGTGCGTGGTACGCAGATGCGGGAAACGGTAGAATTTCTGTACGAGAACGGCGCAAAAGAGGTACATATGCGCTCTGCCTGCCCGCCGATCATGTATGGGTGCAAGTATCTGAATTTTTCCAGAAGCACTTCTGAAATGGAACTGATCGCAAGACAGGTCATCGATGCCTTTGAGGGGGCTGAGGGTGTGAAGTATCTGGAGGAATATAGCAATTCCGAGACCGAACGGGGCAGACGGCTGCGGGATGAGATCTGCCGCCGGCTCAAGCTGACAAGTCTTGAATTCCAGTCACTGCCCGGCACGGTAAAAGCCATCGGGAAGCCGTCCTGCGGACTGTGTACCTATTGCTGGAACGGAAAGGAATGAGTTTTCGTGGGAGTACATGAGGAATGCGGTGTTTTCGGCGTGTTTTCGCCGGAAAATACGGACACGGCGGAACTTGCCTATGCGGCTCTGTTCGCCTTGCAACACAGAGGACAGGAGAGCTGCGGCATTGTGGTGAATGACAGGGGCATTTTTTCCCATCATAAGGATGTGGGGCTCGTACAGGAAGTATTCAGCGCTGACAAGCTGGAACAACTGGGGCAGGGGAACATCTCCATCGGACACGTCCGGTATTCCACAACAGGTGCCAATAACCGTGTGAATGCGCAGCCGCTGGTGGTGCGCCACATCAAAGGTCCGCTTGCCATTGCCCATAACGGGAATCTGGTCAATGCGCATATGCTCCGGGAGCGCTACGAGCTGCGGGGAGCAATTTTCCAGTCGACCAATGACACGGAGGTCATCTCCTACTGTCTGACGGAACACCGGCTGCGGAAAGATTCTATTGAGCGTGCCGTAGAACACGCCATGTACGACCTGAAAGGTGCTTACTCTCTGGTGATCATGTCTGCACAGAAGCTGATCGCTGCCCGTGACCCGAATGGGTTTCGTCCGCTTGTCATGGGCAGTTTGCCGGACGGAAGTACGGTTTTCGCTTCGGAGACCTGCGCACTCGATGCCATCGGTGCGAAATTTGAGCGTGACCTGCTGCCGGGAGAAATTATCGTGGCAGATAAGGAGGGGCTTCGCTCTATCCGGACACACTGCGGCAGAAAATCGACCATGTGTGTCTTTGAATACGTCTATTTTGCCCGTCCGGATTCCGTAATAGAGGGATGCAGTGTACACAAGGCAAGGCTGCGTGCCGGGGAGTTGCTCTGGGAGGAGCATCCGGCGGAGGCAGATGTCGTTGTTGGTGTACCGGACAGCGGACTGGATGCAGCACTGGGCTTTGCACACGCCTCCGGGATCCCCTATGGGGTTGGCTTTATCAAGAACCGCTATGTCGGAAGGACATTCATCCAGCCAAGCCAGAAGCAGCGGATGAATTCCGTCCGGCTCAAACTGAATGCCGTGCGTGAAACCGTAGAGGGCAAGCGTGTGGTGCTGATCGATGACAGTATTGTGCGGGGAACGACCTCGGCACGGATCGTCAAACTGCTGCGGGATGCGGGGGCAAAGGAGATCCATTTCCGGGTGTCCTGTCCGCCGTTTACCAATCCCTGCTATTTTGGCACGGATATTGACAGCAAGGAACACCTGATCGCCTGCCGGATGACAGTGCCGGAGATCTGCGAAACAATTGGTGCGGACTCGCTTGGCTATTTAAGCGTGGAGGGTGTGCGCAGCATTGCGCAGGGTGCAGGATGCGGCTTCTGCACGGGCTGCTTTACCGGGGATTATCCGATCGCCGTTCCCACTGAACAGCCAAAGGATAAGTTTGAAATGAAAATAGGAGGTTGACCCATGAACAGTTTTTCTGAAAGCTACAAAAAGGCAGGTGTCGATGTCACTGCCGGGTATGAAGCTGTCAAGCTGATGAAGGAGCATATCGCCAGAACGAATGTGCCGGGTGTGCTTTCGGGCATCGGCGGATTCGGGGGGCTGTTTGAGCCTGACCTGACGGGTATCGAAAAGCCGGTATTCGTTTCCGGAACGGACGGCGTAGGCACGAAACTTAAGCTCGCATTCCTGATGGACAAGCATGACACGGTCGGCATCGACTGCGTGGCAATGTGTGTCAACGACATCATCTGCTGCGGGGCAAAGCCGCAGTTCTTTCTGGACTATATTGCCGTGGGCAAGAATTATCCGGAGAAGATCGCTACGATCGTTTCCGGTGTGGCAGAGGGCTGCGTGCAGGCAGGCTGTGCATTGATCGGCGGAGAAACTGCCGAAATGCCGGGCTTCTATCCGGTAGATGAATATGACCTTGCCGGGTTTGCGGTCGGTGTGGTGGACAAGAAGAAGATCATTGACAATTCCACGCAGAAAGCCGGCGATGTGCTGATCGCACTGGCTTCTTCGGGGGTGCATTCCAACGGGTTTTCTCTGGTGCGGAAGGTGTTCGCCATCAACGAAAAGAACCTTGCGGAGCACTTTGACGAGCTTGGGATGCGCCTTGGGGAAAGTCTGCTGACACCGACAAAGATCTATGTAAAGCCTGTGCTGTCTCTGCTCGAACAGGTGCAGGTCAAGTCGATCTCCCACATCACGGGCGGCGGATTTTACGAGAACATCCCGAGGTCACTGCCGCAGGGTATTTCTGCACATATTGCCAAAAAGGATGTACAGATCCTTCCCATTTTCCAGCTCATCGCAAGGACCGGGCATATCCCGGAGCGTGATATGTTCAACACGTTCAATATGGGTGTTGGCATGGTGCTTTGCGTGAATGCAGAGGATGCGGACAAGGCTGTGAATATCCTGAATGCAGCAGGAGAAAAGGCTTACATCCTCGGCGAACTGGTTGCCTCTGAGGAGGGCGTGATCCTCGACTGATGCCGTTTTACGGATCGCCGCCTGTGTTCCCTTTGCGGCAGCGGGCGGCGTGCATTTCGGGTGTGCGGTATCTGTATGCAGGGAGGGGCACGGTGAAACAAAGATCGGAAAAGAAAATGCTGTCTGCATTGCATTCCTATTATGCACAGGTGCGTGAACCGGAACGGTTTGCGCACTGCAAATGCGGATCGGAATATGCAGAGCAGATACGACAAGGGAATTACGTATTTCCCCGGAAAGAAAAGACGGATACAGCAGCATTCCGGCAGAGGTTCGGCTATGAGATGCCGGAGATCCTGCAAGCGTATTTTTCGGTGTATCATCCGGAGGTGTCCGGCTTTCATCCCCGTAGTCCGTACCTCCACGATGCCATTGTTCTGCATTCTTCCTTTTCACAGGGACTACAGAATATCTTGGACGATGCAGCTGTCTGGGGAGACAAGTACCATGCGATCGACATAGAACAGTATATCCCGATCGGGTGCATCAGCTATTTTGGAAGTCTGGTACTCATGGAACGGATGACCGGGCATATCTATGTAGAAGATGATGATAACAAGGACGGGGTGGTCTATCCCAGACCGCTGGCTGAAGATCTGATCACATTCATTCAGGATATGAGAGTGTACCCGGAATGGAAGATCGCACGGTTTCTCCGCAAGGACAAACGAGAAAGGTTTCTGTACGAAATACGTGGAAAAAAGAGGAAAACGGGTATTGGGCGCTTCTGCCACGATGCGGCATCCATGCTGGATCCTTCTGCTATTGTTGCCTGTGGCAGATCGTCAGAAGAAGAGATCGTGCAGACGGTGCAGCAATATGATCCATTTGCTATGCAGCATCTGAATTGGTATATTATGGCGTGTGCAAAGGAATTGGACGGAAAACTATGTTCTTTTCGGGATGCCCTGTCAATGGTGCTGGGAAATGGCATGGCAGCAGTGATCATTTCAGAACACACAGCAATTGTGGAAACAGAACAGGAACAGGGTACACCTGTACGATATATCCTGCATGATACAAAAAAGGAGTGAATGCCATGAAGAATATTGTTGTGCTGGTCTCCGGAGGGGGAACAAATTTACAGGCACTCATTGATGCGCAGGAACGGGGCGAACTGCGGGGCGGAAAGATCACCTGTGTCATTTCCTCGAAGCCGGATGCCTATGCCCTTAAGCGGGCAAAGGCGCATGACATCTCCACACGCATTGTGCCCCGGAAAAATTTCCCGGACAATGCGTCCTACAGCAAGGCGCTGCATGAGGCATTGTTTGAGGAATATGCAGACCTGATCGTGCTTGCCGGGTTCATGACGATCTTAGACAAGCGGATCATTCAGGCGTTCCGGAACAAGATCATCAACGTACACCCGTCTTTGATCCCGTCTTTCTGTGGGGACGGGTTCTACGGGCTGCACGTACATGAAAAGGTACTGGAGCGTGGTGTGAAGCTCACGGGTGCGACTGTGCATTTCGTGACAGAAGTCTGCGACGGCGGACCGATCATTCTCCAGAAAGCGGTCGAAGTGCAGGACAATGACACCCCGGAGATCCTGCAAAGGCGTGTCATGGAGCAGGCTGAGTGGAAGATCCTGCCCGAAGCCGTCAGCCTGTTCTGCGAGGACAGACTGACTGTCATCGGCGACCGGGCATACATTGATCATAAGGAGGAGCAAACACAATGAAAACACTGGACATTTACGAGGAGCTGCGGAACAATTCCTATCCCGGCAGAGGTATCATCATCGGCAGGTCGGCAGACGGCAAGTCGGCTGTGACGGCATACTTCATCATGGGCAGGAGCGTCAATTCCCGCAACCGGGTATTCACGGAAACAGAGGACGGCATCCGCACGGAAGCGGCTGACCCGTCAAAGCTGACCGACCCGCATCTCATCATCTATTCCCCCGTGCGTGTGCTTGGCAACAAGACCATTGTCACGAATGGTGACCAGACGGACACGATCTACGAGCTGATGGACAAGCAGCAGACCTTTGAGCAGTCCCTGCGCACCCGTGAATATGAGGACGATGCCCCGAACTATACGCCAAGAATTTCCGGCATTATGCATATCGGGAACGGGATGTTCAACTATGCCATGTCCATCCTGAAGTCTGCGGACGGGGATCCGGACAGTGTGGAGCGTTTCACGTTCTCCTACAACAGCCCGATCGCAGGGTACGGGCATTTCATCCATACCTACATGGGTGACGGCGAACCGCTGCCGAGCTTTGAGGGAGAGCCGAAGAAGATCACTATTCCGGACGATAGGGATGCCTTTGCAGAGGGCTTGTGGAATGCCCTGAACGAGGACAACAAGGTCTCACTGTTCGTGCGGTACATTGACATTGCCACGGGCAAGGCACAGTCGAAGATCATCAACAAGTATAGCAAGTAAGCAGGAGGAAAACACAATGGAAATGCTTTTGAAATACGGATGCAACCCGAATCAGAAACCCTCTAAGGTATTCATGGAGGACGGCAGTGATCTGCCGATCACAGTACTCAACGGCAAGCCGGGCTATATCAATCTGCTCGATGCCCTCAACGGATGGCAGCTTGTGAAAGAGCTGAAAGCGGCAACGGGTATGTGTGCAGCGACTTCTTTCAAGCACGTATCTCCGGCAGGTGCTGCCATCGGCAGACCGCTGAGCGATACGCTGAAGAAGATCTACTGGGTCGATGACCTCGGGGAACTCTCGCCGCTTGCCTGTGCCTATGCAAGGGCAAGAGGTGCGGACAGAATGTCCTCGTACGGCGATTTTATCGCACTTTCGGACAAGGTGGATGTCTGCACGGCAAAAATGATACAGCGGGAAGTGTCTGACGGTATCATTGCACCTGCCTATGACGAAGAGGCACTTGCGATCCTGAAATCGAAGCGGAAAGGGACATACTGCATCCTGCAAATGGACGAAAATTACAAGCCGAACCCCATAGAACACAAGCAGGTGTACGGTGTGACCTTTGAGCAGGGGAGAAATGAACTGAACATCGACCGGGCGCTTCTGGCTAATATTGTCACGGAGAACAAGACGATCCCGGACGACAAGCTGGACGATCTGCTGATCTCTCTCATCACCCTCAAATACACGCAGTCCAATTCCGTCTGCTACGTCAAGGACGGACAGGCGATCGGTATCGGGGCTGGGCAGCAGTCGAGGATCCACTGCACACGCCTTGCCGGACAGAAAGCCGATAACTGGTGGCTGCGGCAAAGCCCGCAGGTGCTGGGTCTGCAATTCGTGGAGGACATTCGCCGGGCTGACCGGGACAATGCCATTGACGTTTACATCGGGGAAGAGTATGAGGATGTACTCCGTGATGGCGAGTGGCAGCGTATCTTCAAGGTGAAGCCCCCGGTATTTACTGCGGAGGAGAAAAAGGCTTGGCTATCACAAAATACAGATGTCTGCCTTGGGTCGGATGCGTTCTTCCCGTTCGGGGATAATATCGAGCGTGCGAGAAAAAGCGGTGTTGCTTACATTGCTGAACCGGGCGGTTCGATCCGGGATGACAATGTGATCGAGACCTGCAACAAGTACCATATCGCTATGGCATTTACGGGTATCCGGCTGTTCCACCATTAAGGAGAAGCGACATGGAAAAATTAGTGATCACCAAACGGCTTGCGCTGATCGCCGCTATTTTGTACTGTGTGGACTTTGTGGTCGGGATAGTGCTGATGCTGTGTTACCCTGTCTATTTACAGAATATTCTCCGTGATATTCCCACTGATCTTGAGACATTGCCTTGGGAGATCATCGGAATTTATCTGATATATATTGCGGTGCAGCTGCTGCCCTTTGCTGCGGTCGCTTTCTGGAATTATGCGCAAAGGCAGATCTCCCGAAACAAGGCAATGGGGACGCTGATCGTGACAGGGGTGCTGTATGTTGTTTTGGGTATTGCAGCGACTCTGATCTACAGGGGCAGTATAAATATCGCTGTCCTCTATGGTTTAGGGGTATTTAAATCCTACCAGATGACCTCGTCAACGCACGAAATGTTTTCACCGCTTAGGACAGTGGGGCTGGTCTTGCTGTGCTGTGCGGCTGCGGTAGAACTGTATGCTGTGACCCATCAGGAGGGAGATCGGTATGAAACCAATTCCTATGCGCCGCAGGGACAGGGAAGTGACCGACCTGACGGAGCTACTGAAGATCATTGATGCCTGTGATATTCTGCGCTTAGGGCTTGCGGACGGGGCTGTGCCGTATATCGTGCCGGTGAATTTCGCCTACACCTTTGACGGGGAAACGCTCTGCTTCTACATCCACGGCGCAAAAGCGGGCAGGAAGTATGCACTGATGCAGC
>CANRFM010000022.1 GCA_947629905.1 uncultured Clostridia bacterium | reverse complement strand
GTCTTTCTCAACCGAGCGTGGCAGAGGTTCATTGGGGTACTCTTCAAATCACCCTAAAATCTATTATACGAGGAAAAGGGCTATGTTAAGCGATGCCGCTCAACCAAAGATGAACGTGACCTGATCGTTTCGATTACGGATACAGGAAATGCCTTGCGTGAAAAGGCTCTCTCCGTGCCGCAGCGTCTCACCGCCTGCGTGAATATCGAGCCGGAAAAAGCACAGTCGCTCTATGCAATACTGTATGAACTGCTCGGAAAATTAGTTGAAAATAATAACACATGATCTTTAGACATACAAGTCTGCCGGTTAAACTATCCTCTCTTCATTTGACTTATCCTATTTTGTTAGTAAATTAACATAGGAAACCTATTGACAAATTCATAGAAATGTCATATAATAAAAGTACAGGGTATTATTTTCCGGAAACCCAAACAGAAACACGGTTTCCGCATCACACGCAGAAAGGAAAGATGTTATGAAGAAAAGACGTTTCACAGCGGTATTGGCAGCTTTGCTTGTCGGGGCGGCAGGTTTTGTCACGCCCGGAAAGCCGGAACTGCGGGCAGATGCTGCCTCCGGGAAAGTGCTGGAGTATCTCGACAGGGGCATTTCCGCTGTCGGCACAGGTTCGGGGATGCTCGTGAGCTGGCGATATCTTGCCAACGATGCGGACGATGCCGTCTATAATCTTTACAGGGATGGCACGCTCATCTACACCAGTGAAGCCGGACAGGCGACTTGCTACCTCGATGCGCAGGGAACGGCTGCCTCGAAGTACCGGGTGGACACACTTTCGGGTGGGAAAGTCGTTTCCACGGAGACCTGCAAGCTGACCTCCGGGGATGCATGGTTTGACGTTCCCCTCGAACCGCCTACCGCATCCGGCGTGACCTACAGCCCGAATGATATGTCCGTCGGCGATGTGGACGGGGACGGGCAGTATGAACTCTTCCTGAAATGGGACCCCTCCAATTCCAAGGACAATTCTCAGAAAGGCAAGACGGATAAAGTCTACATAGACTGCCTGCGGCTGGACGGCACAAGGCTCTGGCGCATTGACCTCAGCTGGAATATCCGTGCGGGGGCTCATTATACGCAATTTTTCGTGGGTGACTTCGATTTAGACGGCAAGTGTGAAATGACCTGCAAGACCTCGGACGGCACGGTGGACGGCACGGGGAAAGTCATCGGTGATGCTTCACAGACCTACCGGGACGGGAACGGCTTCATTTACACGGGCAATGAATTTTACACGCTCTTCGACGGTGAAACAGGTGCTGCCCTCGATACGATCGACTACGAACCCGGCAGAGGTGACCCGACCAAATGGGGCAAATCGAGCGACAAGACCAACCGTGTAGACCGTTTCTGGGGGACGGTTGCCTATCTGGACGGCGTGCATCCCTGCGTAGTCACCGGACGTGGCTATTACGGCAGAATGACGGCAGTCGCCTACACGGTCGAGAATAAGAAGCTCAAAAAGCTCTGGATGTTCGATACAGGAACAAGCAGCAGTACACCGGGATATGGTGACGGAAATCATAATTCTATGCCTGCCGATGTGGACGGTGACGGCAGGCAGGAAATTATAACAGGTTCGACCTGCATTGATGATGACGGAACACTGCTCTGGTGCTTGAACAAGGGGCATGGCGATGCGATGCACGTAGGCGACCTTGACCCGACAAACCCCGGGATCGAGGCTTGGATCTGCCACGAGGACAAACCCTATGGCGTTTCACTGGTGGATTGCGATACGGGAAAAATTATTTTCCACAATGACGGTCAGGGCGATACAGGAAGATGCTGCGGCGACAATGTATGGGCAGAAAATCCCGGCGCAGAACTCTGGGGGAACTCAGAAGCAGACGGTTCAATGCCTGTCAAAAATGTGAGCGGTGAGACGCTTTCGTGCAGGAGACCGGCGATCAATTTCCTGAGCTACTGGGACGGCGACTTGGAGCGTGAAATTTTAGACGGCTACACGGATTCTCCGGCGACCATTACCAAAATGAAAGAGGACGGCACGCTGACGACACTGCTCTCCACGGATGGCTACTACACCTGCAACACGACCAAAGGCACGCCTTGCCTGTCGGCGGATATTTTCGGGGACTGGCGTGAAGAACTCATCGTCCGTGCCGCTGACAGCAAGTCTGTCCGCATTTACACAACGACCTACGACACGGATTACAGGATCACCACGCTGATGCACGATGCACAGTACCGGATGCAAGTCTCGGCGCAGAATACGGCATACAATCAGCCGCCGCATACGAGCTTCTTCCTCGGAACGGGGTATGATCTGCCGGCACGCCCGACAGACTGCACGGTCAATGATGGCAGCCCTGCCGGAAAGACGGGTGCTGTTATCGATACGGCACATAAATATGTGATCACCAACGTGGGCAGCGGGCTGCCGCTTGCGCTGGCGGAGGAGACACCTGCCAACGGCACGAATGTCCAGCAGGGCGGAAACGGTGCTGACGGTTGGTATTTAGAGGATGCCGGAGATGGGTATTACCGTCTGTATTCCGAAGCGGGTGACGGCAAGACCTATCTCCTTGACCTCGACTACGGCAAGACGGAGAACGGCACAAATATTGGTATCTGGGGCGATACGGCAAGCGATGCGCAGCTGTTCAAATTTGTGGATAATGGAGATAATACCTACACCATCACGACCAAAGCGACTGCCGATGCAAGCTGTCTCGGCATTGAGGCGGGCAGCACGGAAAGCGGAGCGAATGTCGTACAGTGGGCTTGTGACGGCTCGGATAACCAGAAATGGACGCTTGCAATCAAAATTGACCCCCTTAACGGCAAATTGTTCCGTAACCTGACCGTCAAGGATCTGAACACCTATCGGAACTGGAGCATTGACAGCAGTGCAGAAGTGGGAGACCTTGTGTTCGGGGACAGAGAGGTGACGTACACGGCAATTCCGGAAGAACTGCTCGGTGCGGAACTGCTCCGGACTGCGTGCGATGCCAAACTCAGCGAAAGTGACCTTGCGGTCTTTACGGCAGGGGCAGATATGACAGTGTATGTGGCAATGGACAGCCGTGTAGACCCGCTGCCGGAATGGCTTTCGGGTTGGGAGAAAACGGAACTGACACTTGCCAATGACGGGGATGTGACATTTACGGCATACAAAAAAACTGTGAAATCCGGTGATGTGGTCACGCTTGGCACGAACGGACAGTCGGCATACTGCGTGAATTATACGGTATTTGCCAAAGCGGATGCGGCTTCCGGAACGCTCAAAGGCGATGCGGATGCCAACGAAAAAGTGGAGCTTGCCGATGTGGTGATGCTTCAGAAATGGCTGCTCAAAGCCGGACCGCTCACCAGCTGGCAGAATGTGGACATGGATGAAAATGCTGTCATTGATGTATTCGATCTGGCACTGCTGAAATGGCAGCTGCTCAATAAATAAAAAAGATAGAAAGAAGTGGGAATGATGAAGAAAAGAGCGTATGCCGCATTGACGGCGGCAGCTTTGTTGTGTAGCACCTTGCCCGTGCTGCCGGCAGTGGCAGTCTCAGCGGCGGAGATCGCCTATCCGGCGCAGTATTTCCGTCTCGGTATGGCAGATACGGATGCCAATGTCACAGCATCCGGCACATCACTTGTGCCGTCTGCCATAAAGGGCACAGCTGCGGAAAAATGGTCGCTCAACTGGGTGAGTGACGGTGTGTTTGAGATCGTCAATGCCGCTGATGGTCTGCTGCTGACGGCAGAAGGTTCCGGTGTGGCACTGGAACAGGACACGGACGGCGAAAACCAACGTTGGGAGATCAAGGGCGTGGAACAGGACTTTGACGGCTACGATCTCTATTACCGTGTCACCAGCACAAATGGCACTTCTCTGACCTACACGGAAAATGCGGGCTTTTCCCTTTCGGACTATGCCGGGGATACCTATCAGCAATTCCGACTGGATCTGGACGGTCTGGAGGGCTGGGCTGCGAATGCGGACACCTCTGCCGGTGTGAAAGCCGGAACGATCGGCGGTCTGCTTGGGGAAGTCGTGTATGTGGACAATGCAGATGACCTCGAAAAGCAGCTCAACACCGACAAGACGCAGACCATCGTCATCACAAGTGACATTGATATGCAGAAGAAGGGCAACACCCGTGTCCGTGACAACAAGACCATTGTCGGCTGCTACGGAAGCCATACGATCTATGACAGCCAGTTCCGGACAAATGATGCCTATGGTGCGGAGGACGACTCGCCCTCGGACAACATCATTTTCCGCAATCTGAAAATGGTCGCAAAGAATGCTCCCAACCGTATTCTGATCAACATCTGGTCATCAAGACAGATCTGGATCGACCACATCTATTTTGAATCGCAGCTGACCTATGACCGCACCGGAGACGGGCAGGATGAAGTGGGCAAGTTCATCTGGATCAACACGCCCTATGACAATTACATGGATGCCAAAGACCGCCTGCGCAGTCCGGACTATGTGACGATCTCGTATTGTCACCTGAAAAACCGTTACTGGACGGTCGCTTACGGTACGCAGAATGATGAACTGACCCGTGACCGGACGACTTTGCTCTATAACTGGTGGGATGAGAATGTGCGCCGCTGTCCGCAGCTTGGCAACGGTTCGGCACATATCTATAACAACTACTACTCTGCCTATGGTACAGGGGCAAATGGCGCTGCGACAAGCGGCATCATCGGCGGCGACGGGTCGGATATGGTATCGGAGAACAACTATTTCAACGGCTACAGTATGCAGCAGGCGTTCATGATGGGCGGCGGCAAAGAACCATGCCGGGATGCCGGGTCGTATCTGTCAGAGGGGCTGGATGCAGTGCCGGCTGCGGTGAAATTCACCCCGCAGACGACATCGAGCTGGTATCCCAACAAGACCAACTACGGCTATTCGCTCCTCGATGCCTATAACACGAAAAACACCGACACCAAGGCATTCTGCACGGCGTATTCCGGTGATCAGACGAAAGCGGACGGCATGAAATATATCACGGATGCGGAATTTGCAAGCTGGATCACAACTGCTTATCCCTCGCCGTTCTTGCGTCATGTGGACTTTTCGGCAGTCGTTCCGGCAGTGTTCACAAGTGGTTCGGTGTATCGGCTAAAAAATGTCAATTCCGGGCTGTATATGCAGGTAGAGGGTGCTGCTGCGGAAAACGGCACGAATGTGCAGCAGTGGGGCACGGCAGACGGTGTGACGCATGACCTCTGGAAGCTGTTCGACGAGGGTGAGGGCTTTTACAGCCTGATCTCCGCAGTCGGTGATGGTGGGACATATGCACTCGACATCGCCGGAAAGAAGACCACTGACGGCACGAATGCGGATATTTACCAGTATAATGGCGGCGACAACCAGAAATTCATGCTCACGGCAAATCCGGACGGCTCGTACAAGCTCCGGACGAAGATCACGGGCGGAAAGTCTGCTGTTGAAATTGCCGATGCCGGAATGGGTTCGGGCGACAATGTGCAGCAGTGGACGATCAACGGGAATGCCTGTCAGGACTGGATCCTCGAAAAGGCAGACGATCCGGGCTGCCGGATGGACACGGGGCTGGCGTATGAATTTGAGAATGCCAATTCCGGCATGGTAATGGACATTACCGGCGGAGAAATGGCAGAAAGTACCAATGTACAGCAGTGGACAACGGGGCATTTTGCTTCGCAGAAATGGAAGCTCGAAGCTTTTTCCGGTGGTGGAAATTACTACTATATCCGGAGCATGGCGGATGAGAATTATGTACTCAAAGCCATGAGCGGGGAAAATGGCGGCAATATCGCCATTGTGCCGTATTCTGCCAAGGATTCTGCGATGCTGTTCAAATTCTCCAAAAACCTGGACGGCAGCTATCTCATCCGGACGAGAGCCTCCCGGGATGCGGCAGTCATCGAGATCGCCAATGCCGGAACGGGTTCGGGCGACAATGTGCAGCAGTGGGAGCCCAACGGCAATGCCTGCCAGAAGTGGGTGCTGAACACGGAAGAACTGCCCAAAATAATCAAAGGCGATGTTAATGCGGACGGTATATTCAATGTCGCAGATGTTGTTCTGTTACAGAAATGGCTGCTTGCCGTGCCGGAGACACATCTTGCGGACTGGGAGGCAGCGGATGTTTGCGAAGATGAGAAACTGGATGTGTTTGATCTGGCGATGATGAAACGAATTCTGTTAAACTGAAAACGTCATAAAATTGCACTGCCTGTTGATGAATTGACCCCAAAAAGTTAGACAAACTTTTAAGAGAAAATATATGCAAAGCGACTAAGGGAAGAACTTGGTCGCTTTGCTGCATTATGCAGCGGGTGAGAGACGATGCTCAACAGAGTCAAACTCCTGCAAGTATGGAAGCTCTGTTTTTAACAGACTGAAGAATTTTCTGAACAAGCATTGTCAAGGCAATTCCTTTTTCGTGACATACTTTGGCGGATGCGTTTATCTTTGAGCATTTTCTGGTAATGCTACCTTTTTTAAAACGAAAATCCGTATGCGGTTCAATATAACCAACAACAAAACAATAGCTGTGAATGGGACGGCTCTGCCGTTTCACATGGCTATAACCATAGGTCAGGAACTCAGCGATGCAGGTGTAAAGACTGCGGCATAAGGTATACCATTGATCCCAAAAAGCATGAATATTCTGATGAAACGAAGAAACTGGCAATGAAAATGTATTATTCCGGAGTAAGCGGACGAGGTGTAGGCAAAATTTTAGGCATTCCTGTCCTTGCAAGAAAAAGCAGATGCTTTGCCCGAAAAATGGAAACACTTTATTCTGTTGTGGCTGTATTCATTGATGTTTATAATCGCTTCGGCTTGGCTAAATATAAATACCGTCAATGTAAGAAAACCCGTGAACTCCCTTTCTCTGTCGTTGATTTTCTTAAACAACGCTATTAGCCACTCCTGTTCCTATAAAGCCATTGACTTCATCGGGATTTTGTGCTATAATAGTAACAAAGGCATATTGTGCCGGAATTTTACGGAAATCGGAGGCTTTTTCATGGATCAGTTTGCTGAACAGCTTGTGAAAAAATATAATACCACCGGTGACGACATCCGCCGTGTCAGCATTGTTGTGATCACCATTCTGATCACAGCAGTCTCTCTTCTGTTGCTGTTCATGGGATTCGGGCTGGCGATCATCCTACCGGTGTGTACGATATGGGCGGCATTTTACCTGATGAAGCTCACACAGGTCGAGTATGAATATGCCTGCACCAACGGCAGCCTTGATATTGACAAAATTCTCGGACAGGACAAGCGCAAACCGATGCTTTCAGTCGAAGTCAGCAGCTTCACTGCCTACGGAAAAGCCGGTGTCTGCCCGGAATCCGATGAAGAAATGACGACCTTTTCCGCTGTCGGTTTCTCTTTGATGACAGAGGGAGAGGGCGAGGAGTACTATGCGGAATTTACCCACCCGGAGCACGGAAAGTGCTGCCTGTATTTTTCCCCGGATGCCCATTTCCGGGGCGTGCTGGAGAGCTTCCTGCCCCGTGATCTGAAGCGCAGTCTCCGGGAGCAGGCGACATGAAACGCCTGTATCTTGCGGCGGCATTGCTCCTCTGCCTGACCGGATGCAGCCGGGAGACCGTTCCGGCAGATACCCAGCCCCTCAAAGAGACTGCCCCCGCGACCGAAGCGGAGACCCCTGCACCGTCTGAAACACAAACCACAACCGAGCAGAATCGTTTTACCACACCGGATGCACCTGCCGCACCGACAGAACCACTGGAAACTGCTGTGCAGTATCGTACACTCCTGACGACACTGCTGACGGATAGTATGCTGCCGGACGGTAAGGAAGTGGAGTTGGGCAAGCCGGAAGAGAACACCTTTGCGGTCACGGATATGGACGGGGACGGCAAACCGGAACTGCTGCTCCGACTGCAAAGTGCGGATACCTGTCAGGAACTGCTTTACGGCACGGATGCGGACGGTTTCCTGAAAGCGGAACTGAAAGCGAATGCCGAGTTGAGCTGGTTCACAGGCGGCGTTGCCACGGAAGCGGGCGAAGCCGGAGACTATACCGGTGCATTTGTGCCATACACGCTCTGGGAGTATGAAGCGGACGTAGACGGCTACCGCACTGTCGCCTATGTCAATGCCCTTTCCCGTACAGCCCTTGCCGCTGCGGGCAAAGAGGACGAATACCCGGAAGAAGCAGACACCAGCAACAGCGGCATGGTCTATTACATCGGCTCCGATCTGCCGTCAGACGAGACAGAGTACACCGCATGGTACAATACATGGTCAGAGGGTGCAGAAGTCCTTACACCGGAATACCTGCCCCTGACAGAAGAGAATATTGCGGCAGCCCTGCCGTAAAATACAAGGAGGATATCGTTATGTTTACCACTACAGAACAAATGCATTTACTGGAAGCACTCACCGATCAGAGCGGCATTTCCTATGCGGAAATGATGCAGCGGGCTGGTCACGCACTGGCAGAGACAATTGCAATGCGCTACCCGGACAAGAAGATCGTCCTCTTCCTTGCCGGAAAGGGGAACAACGGCGGCGATTGCTATGCCGCTGCTGTCTTTCTCAAGAAAGCCGGCTGGAAACCGGAAGTCCTTGCCCCCAACGGCAATCCCGGTACACCTGCTGCCCGTGCAGCCTATGAGCAGGCAAAAGCAGAGGGCATCCCGATCTACGGGGAGGCATATGATTTCCTGTTCGGTGAGCCGGACATCGTGGTAGACGGCTTGTTCGGCACGGGCTTCAAGGGAACACTGGATGAACATCTTGCCTCTCTCCTTGCCAAGACACAGGGGAAAATTCACGTAGCCTGCGATATTCCAAGCGGCGGCAATGCCGACACAGGAGAGGTCTGCCCCGGTACATTCCCGGCAGAGCTGACGGTAACGTTCGGAGCGGTCAAGCTCGGCATGACACAGTACCCACTGCTGGAGTATTGCGGTGAGATTGTGAAAGCGGACATCGGCATCTCAGTTTCGGCATTCGATTCGCTCGAAACTGCCCCCGCCGACGACCTGAAACTTGCTGCTGCACGTGCTTTGCTCCCTGTCCGCCGCCCGGATGCGCACAAGCACATGAACGGACATCTGCTTTCTGTTACAGGTTCGGTACGGATGCGGGGCGCTGCCGTGCTTTCTGCCGACGGTGCAATGCGCATGGGCGTAGGGCTGGCGACCTGTGCTTCCGCTGAACCAGTCGTGGCAGCCGTGTGCAGCCGTCTGCCGGAAGTCATGTGTCTGCCGCTTGCCGTGGATGCACAGGGTTTCCTGCAATTTGAGGCAAACAAGGCATCCCTTGCAGATGCATTGCAGGGCAAGCAGGCATTGCTCCTCGGCTGCGGACTTGGCGTGACGGAGGAGACGAAGCAGCTCACAGAATTTTTGTTGAAAGAAAGCACCTGCCCGGTAATTCTGGATGCGGATGGTCTGAATGGCATGGGTACTTGCATAGAATGGATACCGGAGGGACGAACCGTACTCACACCGCACCCGGCGGAAGCAGCAAGGCTGCTGGGTATCTCCACAGCCGAAGTGCAGCGTGACCGCCCCGGCACGGCAAAGAAACTGGCAGCGCAGACAGGCGCTGTGGTCGTGCTGAAAGGTGCCGGCACGGTCGTCACGGATGGCAAAAGGATGGCGGTCTGCCGCCTTGGAAATGCAGGCATGGCAAGAGCCGGCAGCGGCGATGTGCTTGCCGGGATGCTCGCAGCCCTTGCTGCACAGGGAATGCCGCTGTACGAAGCCGCTTGTGCGGCAGTGACGATCCATGCGGCAGCAGGAGACTACTGTGCCAAGAATCTCGATGAGCTGTATATGCTCCCGCAGGACTTGCTGACAGCACTTCCGGAAGTGCTGTAAGATCCGGGTCTGCAAAAATACAGGAATGCCAACCGAAATGATACTGAGGTGAGTGTATGAAACGTATTTTTGCAGGACTTGGCATGACGGCATTGCTGCTGTGTGCGGGCTGCACAGTGCAGAGCCTACCCGGTAAAACTGCCAACCGCATGGCTGGCGGATTTTCAGCAGATGTGACGGTCACCAATGCCGACAGCGAGACCAAAGCTACCCTGACCCGCATGGGCATGAATGCATGGAGCATCCTGTTCAGCGAGCCAAAGCAGCTTGCCGGGGTGCAGCTCGATTTTCTGGATGATGAGGTGAAAGCCTCTTACAAGGGTCTGGAATTTTCCGTTCCGCAGTCGGCGCAGGCGCTCCGCACGGAGCTGGGCAGCCTGATGGAAGTGGTAGACGGCATGGCACTTGAACCGGAGCTGAACGGACACACGGAAGAGGGCAATGTCATCTGCGAGGGAGAACTGGAGGTCGGCGAATATACCCTGACCTGCTCGGATGAAGGCATTCCGCTGTCGTTCCTGTTCCCGGCATATGGTGTTGTTGTTACGTTTGACAGCTTTACAGAGGAAAGCACGGCACTTCCCCCGGAAACAACAGCACCCCCGACAGAAACGCTCCCCGAAACTGTCCCCACCGAATGCACAGAAGCGGCTACATAAAAAGGAGGGCACTTGCCAAAAGTGCCCTCAATTTGTCAAAAAAGTCCAGCGTGTAGTTGGAATTTTTTGATTGACTGAAAACCCCTGCCCGGTTATCGGACAGGGGTTTTCCAAAAGGAATGCAATCATACAGTAAAAAGCAAATCGGTATAGGAAGGCATCGGCCAATCCTTGGAGGAAACGATCGTTTCCAGCTCATCCACAAGACCACGCAGGTTCTGCATTGCCACAAATACATCGCTGCGGCAGAACTTTGCCTGTGCTTCGGCATTCTCGATACCCTGCGCTGCAATGACCTTCTCATCCAGCACACCAACCGCCTCGGAAATGCCGGCAGTCAGTGCGGAGACTCTGGATGCGTAGCCTACCTCAAAGGCATTGTCGATCCCCAGCTCCTTCTTGGCAAGTGCTGCATCACAGGCATCCTTTCCGACCTTCAAGCCGGTCGGGATGATCTGCTTCCTTGCCATATCCAGCATGGTGAGCGCTTCAATGTTGATGACCTTTGCATAGTTCTCCAGCAAAATTTCCGTTCTGGACTCGATCTCCACCTTGGTGTAGACCTTGAACTTCTCAAACATAGCAACATACTGCGGTTTGGTGTATTCCGGAACAGCATCCACCGTGGACACCAGATTCGGCAGACCTCTGCGCTTTGCTTCGTCCAGCCACTCTGCGGCATAGCCGTTGCCGTTGAAGATGATCTGCTTGTGTTCCTTGATGGTGCGCACCAGCAGTGCCTTCAGTGCCTTATTGAAGTCGTCAGCCTTCTCCAGCTCATCCGCAAATTCACACAGCTCCTCAGCCACGATCGTATTCAGAATCACATTCGTGCAGGAGATAGAATCCGCAGAACCCAGCATACGGAACTCAAACTTGTTGCCGGTGAATGCAAACGGAGATGTTCTGTTCCGGTCTGTGGTATCTTTCTTGAAATTCGGCAGTGCATCCACGCCGATGTCAAATTCTGCCGTACTGGAAACGTACTTCTTGCCGCTCTCCAGTGCTTCAATGACCTCTTCCAGCTCGCTGCCGATAAACATGGAAACCACAGCAGGCGGTGCTTCGTTAGCACCCAGACGATGGTCGTTGCCGGCAGAAGCAGCACTCAGACGCAGCAGCGGTGCATATTCGTGGACACCCTTGATGATCGCACACAGGAACGTCAGGAACTGCATATTGTCCTGCGGTGTTGCACCCGGATCAAGGAGGTTCTGCCCGTCATTCGAGGAGATCGACCAGTTGTTATGCTTACCGGAACCATTGATGCCGGCAAAGGGCTTTTCATGCAGCAGACAAACCAACCCATGCTTGAGGGCAGTTTTCTTCATCAGCTCCATGGTGAGCTGGTTGTGGTCGGCAGCAATATTGGAAGTCGTAAAGACCGGCGCAAGCTCATGCTGAGAGGGAGCAACCTCGTTGTGCTTTGTCTTGGCATAAATGCCAAGTTTCCACAGCTCCTTGTCAAGGTCTTTCATGAAGTCAGAAACACGCTGCTTGATGTTCCCGAAGTAGTGATCTTCCAGTTCCTGCCCCTTCGGCGGCTTTGCCCCGAACAGGGTACGCCCGGTAATGATCAGGTCTTCACGCTGGTCGTAATATTTCTTGTCAACGAGGAAATACTCCTGCTCCGGACCAACCGTTGTCATAACACGGGTAGCCGTGGTATTGCCGAACAGCCGCAGGATACGCAGTGCCTGTTCGCTGACAGCGACCATTGAGCGCAGCAGCGGTGTTTTCTTGTCCAGCACTTCGCCCGTATAGGAGCAGAATGCAGTCGGGATGTACAGGGAATCGTCCTTAATGAAAGCATCCGAAGTCGGGTCCCATGCCGTGTAGCCTCTTGCCTCAAACGTAGCACGCAGACCGCCCGACGGGAAGGAGGAAGCATCCGGCTCGCCCTTGACCAGCTCTTTGCCGGAGAATTCTAAAATGACCTTGCCATGCGGTGCAGGGGAAATGAAAGCATCGTGCTTCTCAGCAGTCACACCTGTCATCGGCTGGAACCAGTGGGTAAAATGGGTAGCCCCTCTTTCCACAGCCCAGTCTTTCATTGCGTTGGCAACCACATCCGCTACATCCGGTTCGAGGGCAATGCCGAGCTGCTTGGTGCGCTGTACAGCCTTGTACACGCTCTTCGGCAGACGCTCACGCATCACTACATCATTGAACACGTTACAGCCAAAATACTCCGCTACAGTGGGTTTTACCTGTTCCATCATAAACTCCTCCTTGAAATCTTTCTAAAACAAAAAGACGCTCCGGATGCAGCGGTCACATCAGCTGCATTCCGAAACGCCATTGTTTCTTCGTACAATATCATCATACACCAGTTTTCCGCATTTGTCAAGCGAATCTGGATTTTTTGGCGGTATGTATGAAAAGGATAAACGCTTTCGATAAAAAACTTACTATTTTTAACAAATCCTTCTGTTGCCGATGGCTTTAGCAAGCTATGTAAAAATTTTTTAGGAGTGTACAATTTGCAAATATTATGCAATAAGAAAAAGAACAAGGAGATGTTATAGATGAGGAAAGCGACGATAGAAGAAGAAATATGTCCAAATTGCAAGAAACAAGAAAATCAAATCAAGATAGGATATAACAGGTCAGGTACTCAGCGATGCAGGTGTAAAGACTGCGGCATAAGGTATACCATTGATTCCCAAAAGCATGAATATTCTGATGAAACGAAGTAACTGGCAATGAAAATGTATTATTCTGGAGTAAGCGGACGAGGTGCAGGCAAAATTTCAGGCATGAATAAAGCCAATGTCTATAACTGGATAAAAAACTAAATCCTGATGTTGAAAACTTGTCACCAGAGCGTGAATCAGATGAACTTCATTGGTTTATTGACATAAAGCCAAATACGGAAGATTTGTCCTTGCGCTTTTTGCTTATGCCTACAATCGTTTCTATTTAGCTGTTTTTAATTTCAGACTTCATTTTCCAAACCGTGAGTTTCCTCTTGGTCTCGTCAATTTTTTGTAATATCCTTGTTTGGACACTTTCCATTCCATTTTTACAATGTATCAGTAAAAAAGACCGTGTCTGTATTATATTATCTATCACCCGCCCCGCAAAACGCCGCATCCACGGCAAAAAGATGAAAATTCGGAAAAATTTTGTATAATGTCTTGCAATCAGTGGGCATTATGTGATATACTATAAAAAAAAACGAAAGGACGATCTGCCATGCTCAGAACAGAGATACAAGAACAAGACAAATGGGATCTTACCACGATCTATACGACCACAGAGGACTGGGAACAAGCCGTTGCAGAAGCACAGGCACGTATTCCCTGTTTCCCGGAACTGCTGCCGGAAATGCTCTCCTCCCCAGAGGCGTTTTTCCGGACAGTGGAGGCGCTTGTCAAATTGGAGGCATCCGTGCAGAAGATCTACACCTACGCCAATTTGCGCTATTCAGAGGACACTTCGGACAATACCGCCCGTCAGTTGATGGGACGTGCGCAGGATCTGTCAACGGCACTTGCGGAGGCGACTTCCGGCTTTGATACGGCGCTGCTGTCCCTCACCCCGGAGATGCTTGCCCAGTTTACAGAGGACTATCCACCGCTGCAAGCGTATGAGATCCTGCTCCGGAATATGCTCCGCTTTCATCCGCACACCCTGTCCGCCCCGGAAGAAGCCCTTTTAGCAGCCTTTGAAAAAGAGCGTTCCACGGCTTCGGAGACCTATGAGACCATGACCGCTTCCGACCTGCGGTTCGGGAAAACGCTTGACGAGGACGGCAAGGAGATCGAACTGACCGACACGCTCTACGCCCGTCTGGTACGCTCCGAAAACCGTGCAGTGCGCAAGGCGGCATTTGAGACACTGTATGCGGGCTATGAGCGTTTTCGGAATACCTTTGCTTCCCTGTATGCCGGACAGATCGAAACAGAGAAAGTCTGCGCTAAAGTACGGCACTACGGCTCTGCGCTGGAACATTCTCTGTTCTTTGACCATGTGACACCGGAAATCTACCGGAATATCGTGAAAAACGTCAGCTCCCACCTTGATGTACTGTTCCGCTATTACCGCCTGAAAAAGAAGGTACTGGGGCTGGACGAACTGCATATGTATGACATTTACGTTCCCCTCAGTCAGCAGAGCAGACAGCATTACACCTATGCAGAGGCAAAGGAAGAAGTGCTTGCCGCCTGCGGTATTTTCGGGGAAGAATACGTGAACACGCTCCGCAAAGGCTATGAAAGCCGCTGGGTAGATGTCTACCCGAATACCGGAAAAGTCGGCGGTGCCTTTTCGGGCGGATGTGCCGGAACAGAGCCATTTATCCTGCTGAATTTTCAGGGACTGGATGAAGATGTCTCCACGCTTGCCCATGAGTCCGGGCATTCCATGCACAGCTGGTACACCCGCAAGAACAATCCCCTGCAATATGCGGATTACAGCATCTTTGTCGCCGAAGTGCCGTCCACGGTCAATGAACTGCTGCTCGCCTATCACAAGCTCGAACACACGACCGACCGGGCAGAACGGCTTTCCATTCTGGGCGGCTTGCTCGAACTGTATAAGGGAACGATCTTCCGGCAGGTGATGTTTGCGGAATTTGAGGACGAAATGCACACCCTCTCGGAACATGGAGAGATCCTGACAGCCGATCTGCTGTGTGAAAAGTACTACGCTCTCAACCAGAAATATTTCGGAAATGAAGTCGTTCTCGACAAACAGATCGCCTCTGAATGGATGCGGATACCGCATTTCTACTACGGATTTTATGTGTACAAATACGCCATCGGTCTGACCGCCGCAAGCCATATCGTCCGCCGTCTCCGTGCGCACGAACCGGGTGCATTGGATGCCTATCTGCAATTCCTGAAACTGGGCAGCACGCAGACCCCCATCGCATCCCTCAAGATCGCCGGCGTAGACATGACCGGAACAGAAGCCTTTGACAGCGCAGTGGAGACTTTCGGCGAACTGATCGACGAATTTGAAGCACTGCTGTAAGGATCGTTCAGCCGGGCATTGCCCGGCTGTCAGGTCGTTTCTTCGAGAACGGCATCGAGGACTTTCGGTGCATCATCCGCCTGTAAAATGCCCTCTGCCGTTCCGATCAGCCCGTTTTCATCATAGACATAGGCAGCGCCTTTCACAATGAACACATACTTGTCCCCGTAGAGCCAGACACCGTTTTTCAGTGTCTCTGCGTCTGTCATATCCTGTAAGCTGTACAGACCTGCGATCTCCTGCACGGAAAGCATTTCCACATCCCTGACAGACCCAGCCCGTATCATAGGATGATGCAGATAACATGCTCCACCGCCGTCATAATAGTCCACATCCGCTGTGATACGGGCAAAACCACCGTCCGCAAGGGTAAGCGCATCCTGTGCAGCACAGCGCTCTACACCGATCTTGTATTCATCCATACTGTACAGCCCATCACCGCAGCGGAACACCACCAGCTCCTCATTTTTGACCGTTGTGATCTCCATATAGTCCGGATAAGGTGCATGATGTTTCGCTGTACACCCTGTCAGCAGTACCAGTACTGCCAGAACCGTACAAAATATCCTGTGCATACTGCCTCCTGCCATTACTGCCCGTCCCGGTATTCCCGGATGATGCGCACGATGATGTCATGCAGCTTTTCCACTTCATAGTCACCAATAATGGGTTCTAAGTGGGAATCACCGATACCGGAATCGTCCGTCAGGAACACATAGCTCCCGTTCGTGCAGATCGCAGCCGCCCGCCCGAACAGTTCTGTATCCCGTGAACCGTTCGAGGATACGACCGGAACAAGGTGAATGCCCCGCCGGGAAGCCTCCGCAATGGCAGCCTGTAAGGTTTCCTCCTGCCCGGTATGCGGCGGTGCATCAAAGATCAGGAATGCGACCTTGGCAGCATCATCCTGCCAGCCCGCATGGAACATCGTCTCCTTGAGGACTTCGGCAACGGCTTCCGGTTCGTCACCGCCGCCGTCAGCCGATTCGGCAGAGAGCTGGGAACGGATCGCACTCACATCGTTCGTGAAGTCGCCTGTCCTCGTGACATAGCTGTCCCCGGCATCCTTGTAAAAGCTGACTGCCCATGTGGTGTCGGCATCACCGACCTCCTCGGCAATGGCGCTGAAATCGCTTTGCAGGTAGAGCATCTCATCCCCCATCGATCCGGTAGTATCGAGAATGAACATCACCTGTGTCTTGTCAAAGAGGACAGGCGTGCTTTCAAGGGTGATCTCCGTCTGTCTGTCCGTACTTCCGCCGCCCTGCGAACCGCCGGAAGCGGCTGCCTCGATGTCGGCAGTCTGCTGTGAACCGCCGCTGGAAAGCCGTACCTGCACGCCGCTGCGAGTGCTGTCGATCAGATAGGCGTGTCCGTCCTTGTCCGTCACGGATGTCCAGAGCACATTCCCGGCAGCATCGAGGAGTTCGGCAGTCGCATTCGGCAGGACAGCTCCGTCCGCCGCCTTGGCAGTTACAGCGACCCGGCAAGTCGGGTCAAGCCCGAAACTTGGGAAAGCAATGACCCCCGTGTTGACCAGATTCGAGAAGAACCCCCAGTTCTCATGGTCGTTCCACTGCCCGGCAGTCAGCAGGCTTGCCTGTGCCTGAACGCCGTTTTGTAGCTTACTGTCCGGGTCTTCCACATCCGGTTCCACCACATACGGGTCTACTACATCCGGTCCTTCCGGAACGGGTGCATCTCCCATGGCTTCCCCCGGGGCAGCTTCAAGTCCGTCTGCGGAATCCTCTGCTTCACCGGCTGCTTCAAGGGCTTCGTCGGCATAGTCCTCCCCTTTCATCACAACATCCCCGGCATCGCCCTCGGCATCCACAGCACCCTCAGCCTCTCCGTGCGGTGCAGGGTCTGCCGCAGCACCGCCGACCTCAGCAGGTGCGAAACCGTTTGTGTAAGATTCATCGCTTTTTGCACCGCACGCCGTGCAGGTGAGCAGTGTCAGTAAAATTGCCAGTGTGTAAGCTGTTTTCTGTAATTTCATATGAATTTCCTCCTTCATGCCCTTGTCCGGGCTTCTGTCAATAGATACGGATGAAGAAGGCAATTTGTATGGGGCAGATATGCACAAAGTTTCAGATATATTTTTGTATGGATTTGACAAATTCATAGAAAGGAGCATCCGGAATGATCTACTATACCGCAGACCCCCATTTCGGGCATGAAGCGATCCTGCACTTCTGTCACCGTCCATTTGCCGATGTGGAAGAAATGAACCGGGTACTGATGGAAAACTGGAACAGTGTTGTACAGGCAGAAGATGAAGTCTACCTGCTCGGTGACGTGTTCTTCAAGGGCAGACCGGAAGAGATCCTCCCCCGTCTCAACGGCAAAAAGCATCTCATCATCGGCAATCATGACAGGCGGCATCTACAGAAAGGAAATTTCAACAGGCACTTTGAGAGCATACAGGAATACCTCTGCATCGAGGATAATGGGCGGCGTGTGGTGCTGTTCCACTACCCGATCTATGAATGGGACGGTTTTTTCCGGGGCAGCTATCATATTTACGGTCATGTCCACAACAGCGAGGTCAACCGCATTATGCTCCGGCAGGAGCGAGCTTTCAATGCCGGGGTCGACCTCAATGACTTCACGCCGCAGACACTCGACAGCCTTATCCGGCGGAAGCCGTTTCTTTTAGCGCAGTTCTGTCCGGAATGACACCATACAGCCGGAACAGGATCCGCTGCACCGCAAGATACAGCACACAGGCAAGCATGGCAAACAGGATTATACCCGGCACACTGCCGCCCGGCTGCACGTGCAGCAATAGGAAGACCATATCAGCGCCCTGCGCCGCAAAGACTGCCGCAAACAGCGGAATGCCCAGCAGTCTGACCGGTTCGGGGCGTAATTTTGTGCGCCGGAACACCAGCACCAGACGGCTGATATTGCCGCAGATATTGCTTGCGTAGTAGGAAAGCACGATCCCGTAAAACCCGAACAGCGGGATACAAACCAGCACGATTGAAATGCGTATCACATATTCGCAGAGGTAATTCAGGGAGGAAAACGCCTGTGCGCCGATGCCCTTGATGATGCTCTCTAAGACGATCTCCAGATAGATGAACGGCACGACCGGCGCAAGGAGAACGATCATATTCCCCGCCGCAGCACCCCCGCCGAGGAGAACACCCAGTTCCTGCCCGAACAGCAGCATCAGCATCGTGATGAATACCGCATAGACGATCGTCTGCCGGAGCGTTTTCTCCGTGAGCGCCCGGACACGCTCCTGCCGCCCGGCAGCAGTCTCCCTTGCCGTCTCCGTTACAAGGATACCCGCCAAGGAGCAGAGGATGGTAGATGGAAAGAACAGTGTCGGGATGATAATGGCTTCAAACAGCCCGAACTGACTGAATGCCTCCGCCGTGGAATTGCCAGCCTGCCGCAGCGTGACAGGCACGAGGGCATCGTTAGCAGAGCTTAAAAAAGAGGTCAGCGCCGAACCCAACATGACCGGCACGGCAAGCCGGATGTATTGCAGGAGGGTAACGGAAGTCTTTCCCGTTCTTGCAAGCGGACAGGACGGCAGAAAGCACAGCATGAACAGCAGAGAAGCCCCTGCCCCGGCAATGGTGCTGACTGCCGTCATGGTACACAGGGCTGCCGGGCTTTCCGGCTTGTGCAGGAGGACTGTCCCTGCCATGCAAGCTGTCCGCACTAAAAATTCAATGCCGTCCGAAGCCGCACAGACCCCTGCCCGGCAGCAGGCATTGAACCGCCCCTTGACACAGGCAGCGACCGTCAGCAGCGGCAGCGAAGCCGCCATCAGCCGCAAGGGCGAGGTCAGTTCCGGGCTTTTCAGGAACTGTACACTGCACTGCGGTGCAAACAGGAGCAGCACCCCTGCCGTGCAGAAACTTAACACAAGGCTGACACCCGTGCAGTAGCCGAGCATCCTCTGCGGATCACGCTGCCGTCTGCCAAGCTCCTCAGAAAGGAAACGGCTCACGCACAGAAAGACATTCCCGCTCGCCGTCACAGAGGCAAGCCGGAAAAAAGAAGCCGTCAGCGTGAGTATCCCGATCGCTTCCGTGCCAAGCTGTGCCGTCATGAACACATTCAGCAGCAGGGAAAGCCCGTCAAGCAGCATCTGAATGACAGTCAGCAGAATGGTGTCCCGTAAAATATTGCGCCGCATGGCTGTCCCCCTTTCTATCCTGTTGGCATTTTATGCGAAAGCTTTACGCATTAGACCGGCAGCGGGGGCGGTTTGCATAAATTTCCGGAAAAACCTGTGCGCCCTATTGACGAAACGGATTTTTTTCGGTATAATAGTATAAGGGGCGTATGCGCCTCGAAAAAGGAATTGACGGAGGTACTGTCTTGGAACAGAAAATTTCTGCCTCGCTTCTGAGTGCGGATATGCTGCATCTTGCGGATGCGCTGCACAGTCTAAAGCAGGCTGGTGTGGATATGCTGCATTTTGATGTCATGGACGGCTGCTTTGTGCCGAATATTTCTTTCGGACTGCCTGTGCTCAAGGCATTGGCAAAGGCATCTTCCTTGTTTATGGATGTACACCTGATGATCGAAGATCCCTGCTTGTATGTCAAAAATTTTGCGGAAGCAGGGGCAGATATGCTGACCTTTCATCTGGAAAGCAGGAGCGACCCGTTCCGGACGATCCAAGCGATCCATGATGCAGGCTGTCAGGCAGGTATTTCCCTGAAACCGGCTACCCCTGCCAAAGCGCTTCTGCCGTTTCTGGACGAGCTGGACAGTATCCTTGTGATGACCGTAGAACCCGGCTTCGGCGGGCAGAGTTATCTCACAGACATGACCGCCAAGATCGCCGAAGTGCGCAGCATGATCGGCACACGGAAGATCCTGCTCTCGGCAGACGGCGGCATTTGTACGGAAACAGCGCCCGCTGCGGCAAAGGCAGGAACGGATGTGCTTGTGGCAGGGAGCTGGCTGTTTGCGCAGCAGGATATGCGTGAAGCCGTGGCATGGCTGCGCCATAGCGGGGAGGCAGCTCTTTGAACCGATACAGGTCTGCCCGCCCGGTCCGCCGCCCGGAATACTGGGCTGTGGTGCTTTCGGTCGTGATCGCCGGGGTGTGCTTTTACGGCATACGGGCAGCGGCGATCTACGGACTGGCAGCCGTTACGGCGGTCGTGACAGATTTTGCCTGCCTGTTCCTGCAGGGGAAGACCTACCGGCTGGTAGACTTTTCCAACATCGGGAATGCGCTGATCTTAGCCATGCTGTTACCAGCAAGTGTGCCGTATTCTATTGTGCTGCTAAGTACCGTGTTTGCTGTGGGAATGACACATATTTTCGGCTACCGGCATGATCTGCTGTTTCCGCCGGCTGCGGCAGGGTATCTGTTTGCGGTGCTGTGTTGGCGGGATGAGGTGCTTCTGTGCCCGGCAGCAGGGGAAAAATTTGCCCTGTTCGGCTCACGGGCAGAGGTTGCCGCTTCTTTCAGTGCGGAACTGAACCGGAGTGCCGGTGTCCGCACGGGGGCATTTGACATTCTGATCGGCGCAGTGCGCACGCAGCTTGGCACGGGATGTCTGCTTTTGCTGATGGTAGGGCTGATCGTGCTTGTGTTGCGCAGACAGCTGTCTTTCTGGGGCGTGTTTGGCTACCTTGTTGGCGTGATAACTGCGGTATTGGCTTTTGGCTTGCCGATGCAGGTGCTGACGGGTAATATGTTTTTATTCTCGGCGCTGTTTCTGGTGGCTGACCCGTGCGTGATGCCCGGAGAGGGTCTGACGGATTATATCGCTGCACTGGCGACAGGACTTGCGGCTGTTTTCCTGCTGTCGGAATATCAGCTCGAATATGCACCGGTCACGGCAGTCATGCTGCTTTGTCCGCTCTGGCGGGCACTGCACCGTGACAAGCAAGAACCTGACCAGACGGAGAGAAAGCAGGTGGAGGCGGAATGAGACCCGGAACATTTTCTGTCACGGACGGACTGCTCCGCCGCAATGCTGTGCTTTCGGAGGGTATGGTCATTGCCCCGATCGTGGTCTGCTGCAATACGCTGCACAAGGCGCTGCTGCTGTCTTTCGCATTTGCAGTCATTACGGCGGTGAGTGTGTTTGTTGGTTCATTCTACCCGAAGAAACTGCCCTATGCGGTGCGTATCATGCTGTATGCGCTGACGGCTGCGGTCGTCTATATCCCGGCAGTACTTCTCTGCGAATATATCAGCCCGGAAACCTATGCGGCATTGCGCTCCATGCAGATGCCCGGTACAGATCTTCTGGGGAATGCCTTCCTCTATCTGCCGCTGCTGACGGTAAATTCTTTCATCGTGCTGCACTCGGAGCTGTATTTTTACCGCCTACGCAGAACGCTGATGACGGGGGCGCTGCTGTTTCATATTGCCGGATTCTGTCTGACAGCGTGTGCGGCAGGCTGTATCCGGGAGATACTGGCATACGGCAGCCTGTCCGGTCATGCTGTGGATATGCCGCTGTTGCTGCGTGGCTTTGCGGCACCATGGGGCGGCTTTATCCTATTGGGCGTACTGTGCGCCCTGCACCGTGCGCTGTTCGCACAGAAACAGGAGGATGCATGAGCTGGCTGTTGACTGCACTGGTGTCGCTGCTGCTGGAAAATCTGATCTTTACACAGGCACTTGGCACGAGCACTTTGATGGCTGCTGCCCGGAACCGTTCGAGACTGCCGCTGTTAGCGGCTTTGATGACGATTTTTTCCGCACTGGCAAGCATGGGCATTCAGGTACTCTATTTCGGGCTGGGACTTGCGGCACTGCCGGAAGAAATAAACCGGCTGGTGCAGCCGTTATTATACACGGCGGTCGTCAGTCTGCTTTACGGCGCAGTGCTGTTGGTGCTGTACCGCTTTTTAGGAGAGCGCTTTGCCGCTTTCAAAAAATATGTTCACCTTTCGGCATTCAACTGTGCTGTTATGGGCACACTGTATCTGGCGTTCCCTGCTGAACCGGGTAGTCTGCCTTTCCTTTTTCTGGGAAATGTACTGGCTGACCGGCACACCTTCACGGGCGCATTGCTGTTCGGTTTGCAGGAGGGACTTGGCTTCCTGTTAGCGGCAGTGATGATCTCCGCTGTCAGGGAACGGCTTTATGCCAAAGAAGTTCCGGCAGCTTTCCGGGGCTTTCCGGCAGCGATCGTTTTCATCGGGCTTTTATCGATGGCGATCTATTCCATTGGATAATAGATTTTAGATAGAGAGAACATGAGAGGAGCAATGGATCTCGGATGAAATTCAAACCGAAGGGACGGAAAATCTATCGGGAAAAGACCCGTTTTGAGCGTCTGCGTGCCTTCCGGAGCAATACGGGTGCTATTTTGGTGACAGTACTGTGTGCAGGCGTTCTGGGCTTTGTGGGGTACAGTGCCGGAGGACCTGTGCTGCGCTTTTTACAGGAGCAGAATGTACTTTCTGCCCCGAAAGAACACACTGAAACCACAGAAGCCGCACAGACTGCACAGCCCGAAACCATACTGTCCGCAGAACTGACAGAACCCGTCACGGAAGCCCCTGCACCGCCGACAGAAGCCCCCACTGAAATGCAGTCCGATGCTGTGGCACTGGAAATGCGGGGCTTAGAGCTTTCCACGGATGCGCTTGCCACGGAGGAAACGCTTGCGGCAGCACTGAATGCCGTTCCAGCAGGGACGACTCATGTGCTTGTACCCCTGAAAACAGCGGGCGGAACGATCTACTACGCTTCTGCCAATGCGGATGTCAAGCGCACGGATGCCGTTCAGGCATTCCTGCCTTTGAACACGATCTATGATGCGATCCTGAAAAAAGGTTTTACCCCGGTCGCTGTTATCAATCTCTTTGAGGATAATCTGTACCCGAAGAGCTTTATGGATGCGGCATACCGCATAGCGGGCAGCGGGGAATACTGGCTGGATGCACCGCCTGAAGCGGACGGCAAGCCGTGGATGTCACCGTTCAGCGACTTGGCAAGGCAGTACCTTGCGGAGCTGACCAGTGAGATCTATATGACCGGGTTTCAGGAATTTGTCTGCGAGGGGCTGACGTTTCCGGCATTTACAGACGAGCAGCTCGCACAGCTTGACCCACGCTGCGGGGCTGCGGACCGCTATACGGCACTGGCAGATACCGTGGAGCAGCTCCAAGAAGCTGCCCCGAATGCGGTCTTTTATATCGGCGCAGAGGGGAGACGAATCCTCAATAACGAAAGCGATGCGCTTTCTGCTGCGCAGATGCTGACGATCGCAGGTGCTGTACTGACGGTGGATGATGCTACCGCTGCCAATGCAGATCTGCTGCGTTCGGCTGCCGGAACGATCCCCTGCATACTTGCATGGCAAACGGCAGTGCCGGCAGGCGAAACGTATTATATACAGGTGATGGAACAGGAAACCTGAAACGTTCCGGAATGCTGATTCCGGTGTGTGCATATCATAAAGGAGTGAGGGCAATGTCTGAAAAATTTACCATATCCCTGAAAAAAATCATCAATGAATTCAAGCTCGAGGTCATCTATACCCCGAAAGACCCTGCCGAGCTGCTCATTGATGAAAATGATGTCAACCGTCCGGGTTTACAGCTCATGGGGTTCTATGAGTACTTCAACCCGGAGCGTATCCAGATCATCGGTAAGATGGAATTTGCCTATTTATCGACCATTGATGAAAAGACCCGGCGGGAACGGCTGGAGCTGCTGTTCTCTCAGAAACTGCCGGCGCTCATCATCGCACGGGAGCTGCCGTATTTTTCGGAAATGCTCGAACTTGCTCAGAAATACAATGTTCCGCTGCTGCGCAGTAAGGACAGCACTTCCAATTTCATTGCCGGGCTGATCGCTTTCCTGAACCTCAATCTGGCACCCCGTATCACACGGCACGGTGTGCTGATCGAAATTTACGGCGAGGGCGTGTTCCTGACCGGTGAGAGCGGTGTCGGCAAGAGCGAAACGGCAATCGAACTGGTCAAGCGTGGTCACCGCCTTGTGGCAGATGATGCCGTGGAGATCCGCAAGGTGTCCAACATCAGCCTTGTCGGTTCTTCGCCGGACAATATCCGGCACTTTCTGGAACTGCGTGGTATCGGTATCATCAACGCCCGCAGGCTGTTTGGTATGGGCGCTGTCAAGGTGACGGAAAAGATTGATTTAGTGGTGGAAATGGAACTCTGGAATCCGGAAAAAATCTACGACCGGATGGGTGTAGATACGCAGTATGCGTCTATCTTGGGCGTAAAAGTGCCGTCGCTGACGATACCTGTCAAGCCCGGCAGAAACCTTGCGGTCATTTTAGAAGTTGCTGCCATGAACAACCGTCAGAAAAAAATGGGCTACAACGCAGCAACAGAACTGCTTGACAGGCTTGGCATGGATATGGAAGCTACAGAAACTGTCAAGGACTATGATGCTTTGTATTAAACTACATACAGGAGGAACACCATGGAGGCACTGCTTGCACAGCTGAAACAGGAGCATGGAATCACATTACAGAGACACGTGCCGCTATCGGAGCACACGACGTTCCGCATCGGCGGAAATGCCGCTTACTGGGCAGAAATTGCCGATGAGGAGATGCTGCGTATTCTGGTGCAGCGCTGTACCCGTGCGGGTAAGCCCTGTTTCGTGCTGGGGAAGGGCAGTAATGTCCTTGCAGCCGATACGGGCTATGAGGGGCTGATCCTGCACATCGGGGACGGCTTTTCCGGGGTGACAGCGGACGGGTGTGTTCTCACCTGTCAGGCAGGGGCTTCACTGGCAAGGGTGTCCGGGATAGCGGCGCAGGCAGGGCTTTCCGGCATGGAGGGGCTTTCCGGTATCCCCGGAACGATCGGGGGCGCACTGTTCATGAATGCGGGCGCTTACGGCTACGAAATGCGGGATATTGTGACCTCCTGCCGCTTTATGGATGCGGACGGCAATATCCATACGGCAGAGAAAGATGCGCTTGCCCTTTCCTACCGGCATAGCCGGTTCATGGAAGAGCCGGGCATCGTTCTTTCGGTGACGGTGGAACTGCATCCGGGCGACCCAAAGCAGATCACAGACGAAATGTCTGCCCTGCTTGCCAGACGCAGCGAAAAGCAGCCCCTTAACTTTCCGAGTGCAGGGAGTACATTCAAGCGTCCTGCGGGGAGTTATGCTTCTTTGCTGATCGACCAGTGCGGTCTGCGTGGGAGACGTGTCGGCGGTGCGCAGGTGAGCGAAAAACACGCAGGCTTTGTGGTGAATACGGGCGGTGCGACCTGCGCAGACGTGCTTGCCCTTTGTCAGACCGTACAGCAGGAAGTACAGGAAAAGACCGGCTATGTGCTGGAACTGGAGCCGGTTCTGCTCGGTGTGAAGCCGGAATAATTGCAGGAGGAACAGAATGCAGCTTGTCATTATCACGGGGATGTCCGGTTCGGGCAAGTCCACAGCTATGCGGGTCATGGAGGATATCGGGTTCTATTGCATTGACAATCTGCCGCCGCTGCTGATACCCAAAATTGTGGATATCTGCGGACAGGCAGAGGGCAGCCTGAACAAGGTCGCCATTGCGGTGGATATCCGGACGGGGGATATGTTTTCAGAGATCGACAATGCCATCCGCAGCCTGAAAGCCAATATGCCCGGTCAGGTCAAGGTCATCTTTACGGAAGCATCCGATGAGGTGCTGCTGCGGCGCTATAAGGAGACCCGCCGCCGCCATCCGCTGAGCAGCAAGTACGGCTCGATCTCGGAGGCGATCGCACAGGAACGTGCGCTGCTTGCGCCGCTCCATGCGAGGGCAGATTATTTTATCGAGACTTCCGGGCTGAGTACGGCACAGCTCGGTGAGGAGATACGGGGGCTTTTTCTGGATAATACGGCAGATTCCTTGCTGGTCAAGGTCATGTCGTTCGGCTATAAATACGGCATTGCCGGGGATTCTGATCTCGTCTTTGACGTGCGCTGTCTGCCGAATCCCTTTTATGTGCCCGAACTGAAAACACATACCGGTTGTGAGGACTGTGTGCGGAATTATGTGATGCAGTCGGAGCAGTCTAAAACATTGCTGTCGAAGATCGAAGATCTGCTGCAATTTCTGCTGCCGCTTTATATTGCGGAGGGAAAGAGTCAGCTCGTGGTGGCGTTCGGCTGCACGGGCGGCAAGCATCGGAGCGTGACATTTGCGGAACTGGTGGGAGATGCGCTCCGGGAACAGGGCTACCGGGTACACAAACTGCACCGAGATATTACCAAGAATCGCTGAAAGAAGGTGCGGAGATGTCTTTTTCGCATCAGGTGCGGGAATGTATCCGCAGTACGATCACCGATCAGGACAAGCGTTTTGCCTGTCTGTACGGGATGCTGCTCTACGGCAGAGCAGTCAGCCGGGACAGCATCTGTCTGAAAAGTGAGAGCGATGTGTTCCGTGCCGTCTTTACTGCGCTGATGCATACGATCTTTCCGTCCGTCACGTTGCAAATCGAAGAAAAACCCCGGAAGAACGGAAGTACGCTGTATATCTACCGGGTCACAGATGCCGGACAGGCAGCAACTGTCCGGCATACATTTCATATTCACGAAGAACGCCGGATAGATATGCGAAATCTGCCCAACAACAGCATGGGCACATTTCTGGGCGGGGTGTTCCTGACGTGCGGGAGCATGACCGACCCGGAAAAGGACTATCACCTTGAATTCACAGCCCCCACGGAGCTGCTCTGCCGTGACTTGTGCGACATTCTTTACAGCGTTGGCGTTCACCCGAATGTGACACAGCGCCGCTATGCATGGTCTGCCTACCTGAAAATGTATGAGGAGATCGGCGACCTGCTGACTTTCATGGGCGCACAGAAATGCACGCTCGACCTGATCGATATTCAGATCGACAAGGAAGTCAAGAACCATGTCAACCGCATGAACAACTGCGACATGGCAAATATTGACAAGGTCATCAAGGCTTCGGAGCGGCAGTGCCGGGAAATTGTACTGATACAGCAGCACGGCGGTTTGCAGTCGCTTTCTCCGGAGCTGCGGGAGCTGGCGGAACTGCGGCTCGAAAATCCGCATCTCAGCTTGCAGGAACTGGGGGAAATGCTGAAAAAGCCGATCGGACGTTCCGGGGTGAATCATCGGTTTCAGCGTATTTCTGCCATTGCCGGACAGTATATGGGAGGAGGAACACCGCATGACAAATGATGCCTTTGTACACCTGCACGTACACAGTGAATACAGTCTGCTCGACGGTGCGTGCCGTATCGAAGCACTGGTGGAACAGGTAAAAGCCCTCGGGCAGACAGCAGTTGCCGTGACAGATCACGGCAATTTGTTTGCGGCTGTTGCCTTCTATGATGCGGCGAAGGAAGCCGGCATTCAGCCCATTATCGGCTGTGAGGTCTATGTGGCGCAGCGCAGCCGCTTTGACAAAGAGCAGACGCTGGACGGCAAGAGCTATCATCTTGTGCTGCTGTGTGAAAATGAAGAGGGCTACCGGAATTTGGTCAAGCTGGTCTCTTTTGCCAATACAGAGGGGTTTTACAAAAAGCCGAGGGTCGACCGGGCTTTGCTGCAGCAATATCACAAGGGACTGATCTGCCTGTCTGCCTGCCTTTCGGGTGAGATCCCAAGGCTGCTGCTCGACAGGGACTATGCGGGGGCAAAGCAGACGGCGCTGTGGTACAGGGAGCTGTTCGGGGCGGACAATTTCTTTCTCGAAATACAGAACCACGGCATTCCGGAGGAAAAGCAGATCTTGCCCTTGCTTCTGCGGCTTGCGGGGGAAACGGGCATTCCGCTCGTTGCGACCAATGATGCACACTACCTGAAACGTTCGGATGCGCAGATGCAGAAAGTGCTGCTCTGCATCCAGACCGGAACGACGCTCCAAGAACCGAACAGCATGGGCTTTTCCGGGAATGAATACTACCTGAAAAGCACTGAAGAAATGGCTGCCCTGTTCGCCAATTGCCCGGAAGCGATCGCCAATACTAAACGCATTGCAGAACGCTGTCATGTGGATCTTGTGTTCGGGGAGAGAAAGCTGCCGCATTTTGTGCAGGACGGTGTGACGGATAATACGGCTTTTTTCCGCTCGCTCTGCGAAAAGGGAATGCACAAGCGGTACGGGGAACATATCACCCCCGAGATCGAAAACAGGCTGCACTATGAAATGCAGGTCATCGAACAGATGGGGTTTGTGGATTATTACCTGATCGTGTGGGATTTTATCCGTTATGCCCGGATGCAGGATATTCCTGTCGGACCGGGCAGAGGTTCGGGGGCTGGCAGTCTGTGCGCTTACTGTATCGGGATCACCAGCATTGATCCGATCGCCGGAAAGCTGCTGTTTGAGCGCTTTCTGAATCCGGAACGGGTCAGTATGCCGGACTTTGACATTGACTTCTGCATCGAGGGCAGATACAAGGTCAAGGAATATGTGGTAAACCGCTATGGCAGCGATCATGTTGCCGAAATCGTTGCCTTCGATACCCTGAAAGCGAAAGCTGCCGTGCGGGATGTCGGGCGTGTACTGGGGATACCCTACGGGCTTTGTGATAAGGTTGCCAAGCTGTTCGGGTTCGATATGACGATTGCGGAAGCACTGGCGGAAGTAAAGGAACTGAAAGCCCTGTATGATACCGATGAACAGGTACACAGCCTGCTGCATTTTGCTGCACAGATCGAGGGGATGCCACGCCACACAAGCACCCATGCGGCAGGGGTGGTCATTGCGGCTTCTCCGGTCAGCGACTATGTGCCTTTGCTGAAAAACGGCGATACCGTGCAGACGCAGTACACCATGACAGTTCTGGAACGTCTGGGGCTGCTGAAAATGGACTTCCTCGGCTTGCGCAATCTGACGATCATCCGGGATACGGAACGGGCAATACAGCGGCATACACCAGAATTTTCCGTCAACAACATTCCAGTGGACGACCCGGAAGTCTATGCTCTCATCAGCAGGGGCGATACATCCGGGGTGTTTCAGCTCGAAAGTGCGGGAATGCGGAATTTTATCATGCAGCTCAAGCCGGAAAATATGGATGACATCATTGCCGCTGTTGCTTTGTACAGACCCGGTCCGAAGGATTCCATTTCGGATTATGTCCGCCGCCGTCACGGGCAGCAGCCTGTCACCTACCTGCACCCCCTGCTGAAAGACATTCTGAGCCTGACTTATGGCTGCATTGTCTATCAGGAACAGGTCATGGAGATCTGCCGGAAGCTTGCGGGGTATTCTTACGGGCGGGCAGATATTGTTCGCAGGAGCATGACGAAGAAAAAGCACAGGAGCGAACTGCACAAGGAGCGGGAGATCTTTCTGCATGGTTCAGGGAAAAATGACGGCTGTGTCGGTGCTGTGGCAAATGGTGTGCCGGAGGACGTTGCCAACCGTATTTTCGACCAGATGGAGAGCTTTGCTTCCTATGCGTTCTGTAAATCCCATGCTGCGAGTTATGCGCTGGTCTCCTATCAGACTGCCTACCTGAAAACGCATTATTTCGGGGACTATATGGCTGCGCTGATGACAAGCGTGATACACGATTCGGGCAAGCTGCTTGCCTACATGGAGGAATGCCGGCAGGCAGGGCTTGTGCTTTCACCGCCGGATGTGAACACGGGGGAATGGGGCTTTGCGTTCCGGGACGGGAAGCTGATTTTCGGGCTGCTTGCGATCAAGGGCATTGGCAGAGGGCTGATCGACAGGATCACCCTCGAACGGCGCAAGGGGGCGTTTGTCAGCTTTGTGGATTTCTGCCGGAGAATGTCCGGACAGGGGCTGACAAAACGTGCGCTCGAACCGCTGATACAGGCGGGGGCGCTGGATTGCCTTGACTGCAACCGGAAACAGATGCTGCTGCACTTTGAAAATGTCATGGATGCTGTCGGCGGTCCGGAATCTGCTGGCATAGAGGGACAGATGAGCCTGTTCGGGGAGGATACTCTTGCGGCAGGCGATATGCAGATACCGGATGCGGAGGAATTTGACCTGTTTCAGCGCCTGCAAATGGAAAAGGCAGCGACGGGGATGTATATTTCCGGGCATCCGTTGGACGGTTTCCGGTGGCTGGGAAAGCTGCTGCACTGCAAGCCGCTTGCTTCTGTGGGGGAGCTGCCGGATAAAGCGGCGGTGTCTGTGCTGTGTCAGGTGCAGGAAGTCAAGCGCCATCGTACCAAAAACGGCGAAGATATGGCATTTGTGCAGTTGGAGGACAGTTCCGGTACGGTGGACAGTGTGGTATTTCCGAAACTGTTTGCCATATCCGTGAGCCGTCTGCATCCCGATCGGATCGTATACGTGACCGGAAAGATCTCCCACAAGGACGAGACTTGCAGTCTGTTGTGTGAAAGCATCCGGGAGCAGTCGGATTTTCCGCTGATGCTGCGGCAGATGCAGCTTTGCCTGAAGCTAAATCCGGACAGTTCCCGCTTTCTGGCGGCTGTCGGGGCGGTGTGCAGGGCATTTCCGGGGGAGACGGAGATCATTGCATACCTGACGGCAGAACGTGCCTATGCCCGCCCGAAACTGCCGAGTGTAACGGTTTCCGATGCCTTTTATCAGGCACTGTGCGAAGTGTTCCCGGCGGAACAGATCGGACTGATACCACGAATGGGACGATAACAGTTACAGCGTTGTCTGTCTCCCTACAAAATTTCCGCCCCTGCGCTGACGGCGTAAGGGCGGTTTCCTTTACAGAGAAATCTTCACCTGATATTTTTCCAGCCAGTAGTCCATTTGCAGGAAGTAGGCGATGGTCTGCGGTTTCGTCATCAACTGTCCGTACCACTGCACATTGTCCTCGCCGTACATGAGCCGTTCGAGTGCATCCCGCCGGATAAATTGCAGGACAGGCGCATCCGGGGCTTTCAGGCGTTCTGCAAGCAGTTCCGTGACAGCCGTGAGATAATTCGGGTTGTGGGTTTTCGGGTAGGGGCTTTTCTTCCGCCAGAGAATTTCTTCCGGCAGATAGTCCCGCATCGCCTCCCGCAGCAGCCCCTTTTCATAGCCTTTATACTCCTTGAATTCCCACGGGATATTATAGAGATACTGCGCAATGCGGTAATCGCAGAACGGCACACGGACTTCAAGGGCGCTGTACATGGACATACGGTCTTTCCGGTCAAGGAGTGTCTGCATGAACCAATCTAAATTCAGGCGCATCATCTCACGCATACGCCGTTCGAGGGGCGGTTCGCCGTTGAGCAGGGCAGTCCGTTTTAGGGTCGCTTGGTACTCCTGATCAACGTCCTTGCGTGCGGCAAGGAGTTCCGCAATTTCGGGCTTCGCAAAGGAAAGCCGGTATGCCGTACTCTGCGACCACGGAAAACCGTAAGCTGCCCGGATCTCCGGGTCTCTGTACCATGGGTAGCCCCCGAACAATTCATCCGCACACTCCCCGGAAAGCGCAACGGTGACGTACTGCCGGATCTCTTTGCAGAACAGCAGGAGGGAGGCATCTACATCCACCATGCCCGGCAGGTCACGGGCATCCACCGCCTCGAACAGTGCTGCTGCCAGTGCGGGTGTGTCGATGACCGTCCAGTGGTGCTGTGCTTTCAGGTAGTCCTGCATCTGCCGGATGAAAGCGGGGTCGCTGTTCGGCTGAAATTTGCTTTTCCGGAAGTACTTGTCATTGTCCCGGTAATCGACTGAGAATGTGTGCAGTGTCCTGCCCTCTGCGGCAAATTCCCTTGCTGCAATGGACGAGATCAGGCTCGAATCCAGTCCGCCGGACAGAAATGTCCCGATCGGCACATCGGAAACGAGCTGTCGTTTCACGGCATCCGTCAGCAGGAAGCGCACGTGTTCTGCCGTCTGCTGGAAGTTCTCGGTGTGTTCCTCTGCTTTGAGCGACCAGTAAGGGTGCATCTCGAACCCCGCCTGCGAATAGTAAGCACAGTGCGCCGGTTTCAGCTCCGCTATTCCCTTGAATACCCCGCAGCCCGGTGTCCTGCCCGGACCGAACAGAAGCAGCTGACTGATACCGTTTATGTCGATCTCATGCGGCACTTCCGGATAGGCAAGGATCGCCTTTAATTCCGAAGCGAAGATCAGCTTGTTTCCGGTCAGGCAGTAGAAAAGCGGCTTGACACCGATCCTGTCCCGTGCTAAAAACAGCTGCTGCCGGTGATGTTCCCACACTGCAAAGGCGAAAATGCCGTTGCACAGTTCCGTGCATCGTTCGCCGTAGACCGCATACGCTTTGAGGAGGACCTCCGTGTCCGTGTGTGTCTCGAAGGTGCAGCCCTTTTGGATAAGCTGCTGCCGGAGTTCTTCGGTGTTGTACAGTTCCCCGTTGTAAATGATCGTGTAAATTTCCTGTCCGTCTGAGTAATGCATCGGCTGAGCGCCGTTTTCCGGGTCGATGACGGCAAGCCTTGTGTGGATCAGCGCAGCGTGTTCCGTCAAAAACATCCCCTGCCTGTCAGGACCCCGCCGCAGCAGCGTGTCCTGCATCCGGTAAAAAATACGCTCCTGATCCCGCAGGCTCTCCGCAAAAGAAATGACCCCTGCAATTCCGCACATAAGTATCCGCTCCTTTCATGTTGCAGTCTATGCGGAAATGCATTGCAGTGTGAAAAAATCTTCTGCCTTGCGGAAGGATGTACTTTTGTATTTTCCTGCTTTTGCATTTGCAAGGAATACAGCTCGAATCTTCTTGCTTGTGGAACTGCTATGCCATTCGTTAAAAAGAGTAAATGTAAACTATGGACAAACACTATTTCGTTATATGCCCTTGATTAGATTTCAAGGGC
>CANRFM010000021.1 GCA_947629905.1 uncultured Clostridia bacterium | reverse complement strand
GTCTTTCTCAACCGAGCGTGGCAGAGGTTCATTGGGGTACTCTTCAAATCACCCTAAAATCTATTATACGAGGATAATATAATGAAAGCAAGTCTGCCTTTTAAGTACATTATTGCCGAAAAGAAGGGCAAAAACTATGTTGTCTTTGATTTCAAGGACGATAGTGGCAAGCGTAAGAGAAAATGGGTTACAACCGATTTGCCTGTTGACTGTTCTTATAAAGCACTGACAGCAAAGGTGAACGTAATAGTAGCAAAGTTCTATGAGGAGTTTCTCACAGGCAGCTTAACAAAAGTCAAGGAAACCCCAAAGGAAAAGACAGAACTCAGCGAGGAGGTTCTCAGTGATGATGCTGTATGCAAGACAAGTTTTGAGTTCACAGCATTTCTTGACTACTGGCTTGAAACAATCAGACCGACAATCGCACGAACCTCTTATGAAAGCTACAATCGCTATATCACCAGGATCAAAAACTATTTTGACGAGCGTTATCCGCATCTTCTTCTTGGCAACCTGACAGCTTTACAGCTTCAGCAGTTCTATAACGATAAGTTCAACAGCGGTCTTTCGGGCAATTCGGTAAAGCATTACCATGCCAATATCCACAAAGCACTAAAATATGCTGTAAAAATGGATATGCTCGATGTAAACGTCGCAGATAAGGTTGAACTGCCGAAAATCCAGAAGTTTGAAGCCAATTTCTACAACAAGGACGAGTTGGAACAGCTCTTTGAAGTATTCAAGGGCGATAGACTTGAACTTGTGGTACATATTGCAGCCTACTACGGACTTCGCAAGAGCGAGATTATTGGTTTGAAGTGGGATTCCGTCAACTTTGAGGAAAAGAAACTCACGGTTCGCCGTAAGGTTTCCAGCACTTATGGCGGCGGCAAAGAAATGATTTTTGTCGAAAATCAGCTTAAAACTGAGTCCAGTGTAAGAACTTTTCCCTTGATTCCTCATATTGAGCAGATGCTAATAGAACGCAAAAACCTTGAAGAATACTACTCGAAGCTCCTCGGTAAAGACTTTGACAGGGAATATGACGGCTTTGTGTGCCGTGACAACTTCGGTAAGCTGATTACGCCAAACTTTGTAACTACTCACTTCAAGTACATCATTAAGAAAAATAAGCTCAAACACATTCGATTCCATGATCTTCGTCATTCATGTGCCAGTCTGTTGCTGGCAAACGGAGTATCCATGAAGGCGATCCAGGAGTGGCTTGGACATTCAACATTTAATGTTACAGCCAATTTTTATAGTCACCTCGACTTTCATTCCAAAGTGGAGTCTGCGGAGACTATCGCCAAAGTGTTGGGTGGAGACAGTACAGATACGGAACAGGCTATCCATGATAAAGGTTCAGAGGACGAAAAAAATCGCAAGTCCTCAACCTGAGAACCTGCGATAATAGTGTGCCGATCGTCTACCCATTCTACCACGGCGGCATTATAAAAAAAGTAAAAAAGTTAATCAGGTCAACTTGACACGGGGGATAAAAATCTTTTGTGCTAAGACCAAAAATGAAAGTGAAATTGAAAAAAGCAGCGATTTTGGTAGAAAATTTGGTAGAAATCCGGTAGAAAAACGCTCATTCACAAGAAACTTTTCTACCAAATTAGTCAGAAAATAAGAAAAGAATGCCGTAAAATCGACATTCTTTCGATGGTGCCGCTAACCGGACTTGAACCGGTACGCTGTTGCCAGCGAGGGATTTTAAGTCCCTTGTGTCTGCCATTCCACCACAGCGGCAGTTACTGTTTCTATTATAGCACAAGATCCGGCACTTGTCAAGCCCTGTCCCGGCGAAAAAACTGCCGTGCAGGGGAAAGCCCCCTGCACAGCCCGTCTGTCAGATCTGCGTTGCATACCGCAGGCAGATATAAATGGTACTGATCAGCAGCACGATCAGCGTAGCGGGTGCCATTTTCTTGCAGTACTCGCCCCAGCCGATGGGATGCCCTGCCTTAGCGGCAGCGGACGTGCCGACCACATTGGCAGAAGCCCCGATCGGTGTTGCCGAACCGCCGACGTCCGTACCCATTGCCAGCGACCAAGCCAGCATGGACAGGATAGAAGCATTGCCGCCCGACAGTTCCTTGATGATCGGCACCATGGTTGCCGCAAAGGGAATATTGTCAATAAATGCACTTGCAATGCCGGAAACCCAGATGATGATTGCAACCATCAGGTAATAATTCGTTCCGCAAACCTTGCTGATGCAGTTGGCAATGATCTCTAAAACGCCGGTCTCCTCCAGACCGCCCACCACGATGAACAGCCCCGTAAAGAACAGCAGCGTCTTGTAGTCCACGCCTTTCAGGACTTTCAGAGCGTGCTTGCCGGAGGTGATGAGTGTTACGACCGCAATGACAACGCCGATAAATGCGACCGTCAGCCTTGTGGTGCTGTGCGTGATGAGCAGCGTGACCGCACACAGGAAAATGATCGTACTGATGACAAAGCCGACTTTATCCGTGATAAAGCTTTCCGGGGACGGCATAGCGGAATAATCCGTCTTTCCGCTTTCCTTTCCGGCAAGGTTCTTGCGCATGACAAGGTAGAAATACAGGAGAATGAACGCAAACGAGATCAGCGCAGCAACGCCCGTATTTGTCACAAAGTCCATGAAAGAGTAGTGCAGATTCGAGCCGATGATGATATTCGGCGGGTCGCCGCACATGGTTGCCGAACCGCCTAAATTGGCGCAGAAAATTTCAGACATGATCATGGGAACGGGGTCAAATTCGAGCAGCCGTGACAATTCGATCGTCACCGATGCTAAAAACAGTATGACCGTGATCGAGTCGATAAACATTGCCAGAACGAACGACATTGCCATAAAGGCAAAGAAAATCGGTATCGTCCTGTAATGTACCAGTTTTGCAATACGCCGGCAAAGCCAGTTGAAAAAGCCGACCCGTGCCATACCCTCGACCATGATCATCATACCGCCAAGGAAGAGGATCGTTGCCCAGTCAATACCGCCGGATTCCGTTTCCGCCCCGGAAGTACGCCAGAATTCCAGTGTCAACAGAGAGCGGAGATTGACCACGTGCCACAATTTCTCCATATCGTGCATACAGATACCGAACACGGCGACCAGTGTCACCGCACCGCACCCCAGTGTGACATAGTGTTTTTCAATTTTGTCCATGATGATCAAGACGAACATCGCCACAAAAATCACAATTGCGACGATTTGTGCTGCTTGCATACTAAGACTTCCTTTCTGTCCGGAATGTACAGACTTCTCTGCCATACCTATTATATCTGTAAAAAAAAATTCTGTCAATGCCAAAAACACAGGTTTTCCGGATTTTTGGCGATATGCATAATTTTATGCGTTTTCAGTGTGAAATTTCCGGAACCGGCTGCTGAAAAATTTTTTCTGTTTTTTCAAAAAAGGGCTTGACAAGCTTCTTCTTTTGTGCTATAATATAAAAGCTAACTCAGCAGACTGGGGTGTCGCCAAGCGGTAAGGCAACGGACTCTGACTCCGTCAGTCGGGGGTTCGAATCCCTCCACCCCAATTCCATTGGTGCACTAAAAAAGATAGCACAGCCAGAAAGACCGATTTTCGGTCTTTTTGTTGTTTACAGCCCTGTTTCTGAAGGCAGCGCCGCATGATCTGTATGCAGTGCTGCCTTTAGATGTATTTTGTATTATGGGGCTTGAAATCCGGACGGAAATGTGGTATAATAGAAATATCCTGATACCCACAAAGGAGGTTATTGCTATGCTTACCGATATTGAAATTGCGCAGCAGGCAAAAATGCTGCCGATTACCGAAATTGCTGCTGAACTTGGCATCACCCCGGAGGAACTGGAACCCTACGGTCATTACAAGGCAAAGCTCTCGGAACAGCTTTTTGCGAAAACTGCCGGAAATCCGGACGGCAAGCTGATTCTTGTCACCGCCATCAACCCCACCCCTGCCGGCGAGGGCAAGACCACGGTGAGCGTGGGACTGGGTGAAGCTATGGCAAAAATCGGCAAAAAAGCCGTTCTTGCACTCCGTGAGCCGTCCCTCGGACCCGTGTTCGGCATCAAGGGCGGTGCAGCGGGCGGCGGCTATGCGCAGGTCGTTCCAATGGAGGACATCAATCTGCATTTTACCGGTGATATCCATGCCATGACGGCTGCCAATAACCTGCTTTGCGCACTCCTTGACAATCATTTGCAGCAAGGAAATGAGCTGCGGATCGACACCCGCCGCATTCTGTTCAAGCGCTGCATGGACATGAATGACCGTGCGCTCCGCAATGTGCTTGTCGGACTTGGCGGCAGGATGAATGGTATCCCCCGTGAGGACGGTTTCCAGATCACGGTCGCCTCTGAGGTCATGGCGATCCTCTGCCTTGCGAGCGACATTGCCGATCTGAAACAGCGCCTTGGCAGAATTATGGTCGCCTACAACATGGACGGCGAACCCATTTACGCCAGTGACCTCCATGCAGAGGGCGCAATGACGGCACTCCTCAAGGATGCACTGAAACCAAATCTTGTCCAGACACTGGAGCATACCCCGGTCTTAATTCACGGCGGTCCGTTTGCCAATATCGCCCACGGGTGCAATTCCATCCGTGCCACAAAGCTTGCCCTGAAATTAGGCGATTACTGCATCACAGAAGCCGGTTTCGGTTCGGATCTTGGTGCGGAGAAATTCTTTGACATCAAATGCCGCTACGGCGGTCTGAAGCCGTCCTGCGTGGTACTGGTGGCAACCGTCCGTGCCCTGAAATACAACGGCGGCGTGGAAAAGTCGGAACTGACCGTTCCCGATGTGGATGCGCTGAAGCGTGGCATCATCAATTTGCGTACCCACATTGAAAATATGTTCAAGTATCACCTCCCTGTTGTCGTTGCCATTAACCGTTTCCATACGGACAGCGATGAGGAACTGCAATTTATTGCGGATTACTGCAAAAAACTCGGCGTGGAGACATCCATGTGCGAAGTGTTTGCCAAAGGCGGCGAAGGCGGCAAAGATCTGGCACAGAAAGTCTGCGATACGATCGAAATGTGCGATGGCAACGAGCAGTTTGCACCGCTGTATCCGGATGAATGCTCGATTGCGAAAAAGGTCGAAACGGTGGCAAAAGAGATCTATCGGGCAGACGGCGTGAAATTCCTGCCCCCGGCTGCAAAGGCACTTGCCGAGATCGAAGAACTGGGCTATGCACATCTTCCTGTCTGCATTGCCAAAACGCAGTATTCGCTTTCAGATGACCCGAAGCAGCTTGGCAAGCCGGAAAACTTCACGATCACCGTGCGGGATGTGCGGCTGTCTGCGGGTGCAGGTTTTGTGGTCGTGCTGACGGGCGACATCATGACCATGCCCGGTCTCCCGAAAAAGCCTGCTGCCTATAACATCGACTGCGACAACGAGGGCAATATCAAGGGGCTGTTCTGATGACTTTGCAGTGGGAAACTTGCAGTCCGGCGGAAACCATTGCCTTGGCGGAACAGATCGGAAAAAGGCTTCAGGCAGGAGATGTGCTTGCCTATCGTGGTGACTTAGGGGCTGGCAAGACGACCTTTACACGGGGACTTGCGCTTGGTATGGGCATAGATGAGCTTGTGACCTCACCGACATTTGCGCTGGTGCATTGCTACGGGCAGCCGCCTTTGCAGCTGGTGCATTTCGATATGTACCGCATTGACAGCGAGGACGAGCTGGAAACGACCGGGTTCTATGATTACTGCCCGGAGGAAAGCGTGTTCGCTGTGGAGTGGTCGGAGCATATCCGGAATGCCCTGCCGGCAAATACCATTCAGATCGGATTGGAACGTCTCGGCGATACGCAGCGGCGTATTACATTGACAGCGGAAGGGGAGGAACGTTTTGCGGATATTGGGCATTGATACTTCCGGCAGGACAGCCTCTGCCGCAGTCACGGACGGCGGTCTGCTGCTCGGAGAGCATACGGTTTATACAAGCCGGACACATTCGCAGGTCATTCTGCCGATGTGTAAGGCACTGCTTGCTGAATGCGGTCTGACGGTGCAGGAACTGGACTGCCTGTCTGTGGCGGTCGGTCCGGGTTCGTATACGGGACTGCGGATCGGCATTGCAGCGGTGCAGGGAATGGCACTGGCTTCCGGGGTGGGGTGTACCGGCGTTTCTACACTGGAAGCTTTGGCGGTACGGCTGCCGTTTGCACCTGCTGTGCTGTCACTGCTGCACGCAAGGGCGGATCTGTTCTATGCAGCACTGTTCCGAAAGGGTGCTGAAGGCTTGCAGCGTGTCACGGAAGATGCCCTGCTGACCGTTCCGGAAATTGCCGCACTGCTTACGGAGGACACTGTCCTGATAGGCGAGGGGGCAGAGGAATTTGCAGCGCAGTATACCGGCACGCCCCTTACGCTCGCCCCGAAGCTGTTCCGGATGCAGTCGGCTGCGGGCATCTGCCTGTGTGCGGAGAACCGGAAACCGGGTACAGCGGCAGAACTGACAGCTTCCTATTTGCAGGCGGTGCAGATACAGAAAAAGAAAACAGACAGGTAACGGAAAGGATGTTTGGATATGATCGTAATAGGCTGTGACCATGCGGCTGTTTCGCTTAAGAAAGCGATCATGGCGCATCTTGCGGAACAAAATTTGGATTTCGTGGATGTCGGCACGGACGGCGCACCGTGTGATTACCCGGATGTCGCAAAGATACTTTGTGAGAAAATTCAATCCGGGGAAGCGGAAAAGGGCATTTTGCTCTGCGGGACGGGCATTGGCATGAGTATGGCTGCCAACAAGATGCAGGGCATCCGTGCAGCCGTTTGCAGCGATGGCTTTTCGGCACGGTACACAAGGCTGCATAATGATGCGAATGTACTCTGCATGGGCGCACGTGTCATCGGTGAGGGGCTGGCACTGGAACTTGTGGATATTTTCCTGCAAACCCCCTTTGAGGGCGGCAGGCACAAGCGCCGTGTCGATCTGATCACGGCTTTAGAAAATAACAAATCATAGGAGGAACGACCATGGCAAATTTACACGTAATTGATCACCCTCTGATCCAGCATAAAATTTCATTGATGCGGGATAAGAACACGGGGACGAAGGAATTCCGGGAACTGGTTTCGGAGACGGCTATGCTGATCTGCTACGAGGCGACACGGGATCTCCCCCTTAAGGGAATCGAAATGGAAACGCCCCTCTGCATGGCAAAGACGAAGATCGTTTCCGGGCACAAGCTGGCATTTGTGCCGATCCTGCGTGCCGGACTGGGCATGATCGAGGGTGTGACCTCGCTTGTTCCGGCAGCGAAGATCGGGCATATCGGCATTTTCCGTGACCCGCAGACGCATAATTCTGTCAAGTATTACTGCAAGCTGCCGGATGACATTGCAGAACGGGATGTCATTCTGGTCGATCCCATGCTGGCGACCGGAAATACAGCCTGTGCTGCCGTAACAGAGCTGAAAAAAATCGGCGTGAAGAATATCAAGTTCATGTGCATCCTCAGCTCTCCGGAGGGGGCTTCTCATCTCATCAAGACACACCCGGATGTGGATATTTACTGCGGGACAATGGACGAGGGGCTGAATGATGACAAGTACATCATCCCCGGTCTTGGCGATGCGGGCGACAGAATTTTCGGCACAAAATAACGTATACAGCATAGTATGGAAATAGGGAATACCCCTATATCTCTTACAAAGGAGTCTGTACTATGCCGAAAATATTTCTCAGCCCCTCAACGCAGGAGTGGAATTCCTACACAGGCGGCGGCACGGAAGAACAGTACATGAACCTGCTTGCCGACCGTATGGAGCCTTACCTGCGGGCAAGCGGCATCAATTATGTGCGCAACGACCCTGACCGGAATGTGAACGGTGCGATCTCCGATTCCAATGCGGACAATTACGATGTGCATTTAGCACTGCATTCCAACGCTTCACCGGAGAGCCTTTCCGGAAAGCTGCGGGGTGTGGATATTTACTATTCTCCGTACAGTATGGCAAGCGAAAAGCTTGCGGCAATTATTGCCAACAACCTGAAGAACGTCTACCCGCTCCCGGAAAAAGTATCTTCCCGCCCCACAACGACTTTAGGCGAGGTGACGCAGACAAATGCGGTCGCCGTACTCTGCGAGCTTGGGTATCATGACAACCCGGAGGATGCACAGTGGATACGGGATAACCTGACAGCCATTGCAGCAAATTTGGTGGAATCTCTGTGCGATTATTTCGGTATCCCATTTGTGACACCGGTGGCAGTAGTGCGTGGCGTGGTCGTGACGGACGGTTCGGGCTTGAATTTAAGAAGCTATCCGAACACGGCTGCCGGCATTTTAGCTTCCATTCCGAACGGGGCAGCCGTGACCGTCTACGGTTCGGTCAATAACTGGTATGTTGTGTCGTGGAACGGCTTGACAGGTTATGTTTCATCGGATTTTGTAGTCATCGGTTAAGACACATAGAAAAGCAGCACCTCAGGCAGGGTGCTGCTTGTTTTTATGGCGAATCGTCACAGGTTTCCGTATACGATATTCCGCATCAGTTTGGCGGCACAGCTTGTACCTGCACAGGCTGTCTGGATCATAAACAGGATGGTCAGTTTCTCTGCCGGGTCAACACAGAAATACGTCCCCGTCCAGCCGTCCCAGCCAAATTCCCCAAGGGAAGCCAATGTTCCTGCCCCGTGTTTATCCGTCAGTACCCGCACCAGACAGCCGTAATCGTACCCACGCAGGGAATCCCAGTTCTGATCGTGCCGGAACTCTGCGCCGCTTACCTGCGGGGTGCGCAGATAGTCGAAAGCCTGTCTGCCGAGTATACGTATGCCGTCTTTGGTCGTTCCGCCGTTGGCAAGCGCATTGGCAAATCTGGCATAGTCCCCGATCGTAGAAGTCAGCCCTGCGCCGCCGGAAATGAACACAGGCTTTGACCGGTAATCATTCAGCCCAAAATAATCGGCATCATCCCGTACCAGTCCCGTTTCCCCGTAGGTATAGGCAGCCGCAAGGCGTTCCTGCTTTTCGGCGGGGACGTAGAAATCTGTATCCTCCATGCCAAGCGGCGCAAAGATATGCTGTTTCAGGTAGTCCCGGAATTCCATACCGCTCACAGCCTGAATGACACCGCCCAGCAGATCTGCCGATGTGCCGTATTTCCAGTGCGTACCCGGTTCAAAGTCGAGGGGCAGCGTGGAAAGCTGCTCACAGAAAGCAAGCGTATCCATGGGGTGATCGGTTTCCCGGCGGCGTTCCATTTCCGCATAGAGGGCTTTTACGCCCTGTTCGGCAGGGGTACAGTCTCCGGCATAGGGCAAGCCGGAAGTCATATTCAGAAGATGCTGCACCCGGAGCATTTCACGAGCAGGATGAGCCGTGCCGTCGCTTTGGCTGACCTGCATTTCCGCAAAACCGGGCAGATACCAGCTCACCGGGAAATCCGGATGCAGTTTCCCCTGTTCCACAAGCTGCAAAGCTGCCACTGCTGTTACAGGTTTTGTCATGGAGTAAATGCGGAAGATCGTGTCCGGCTGCATGGCTCGTCCGGCTTCCCGGTCAGCCATGCCGAACGAATTGGCATACACACATTCGCCGTCCCGGTAGACGGCTGCATTTGCCCCCACAAAATCGCCGCTTTTCAGACAATGCTCAAACAAGTCATCCAGAAGTTTCTGCATGATGTGCCCTCCTCAATAGGTGATATGTTTCAGATCGACCGGAATTGCCCGATCCAGTGCAAAGCTGTAGAGGTAGGCTTCCTTGACCGGTTCACCGAACAGCAGCTCCGCTGCTTTCTGATACAGACCGATCTGAAGCGCATAATCATCCAACAAGGATTCCGGCTTTGTCGCATAGTCGGTCTTATAGTCTACCAGCACCCAACCGTCTGCTTCCCGGAAAATCAGGTCCATCGTACCGATCAGCGAACCCTCCGTGCCGGCATACTGCTGCGCAAGCCGGGAGTTCTCCGGCAGTGCAAGGTCGGCAATATGGACAAAGAGCTGCTTTTCCTTGAAAACCTGCGGACTGACCGCCATACGGGCATACAGCGCACTCGCAAAGAAGGCTGTCAGCTTTTCCACGGTGATCGCTTCTGCCTCTGCTTCATTCAGGAAGCCGCCTTCCTCAAGCCGTTTCAGTTCAGCAGCAGGGTCTTTGGCAGCGGATGCAAAATCCATGTACTGCAGCATCTTGTGAACGGCTGTACCACGGCTTGCGCCTTTGAGTTTTTTCAGTTCGCCTTTTTGGGTCTGCTTTGTAAATTGCGGCTGCCGCAGCGGGATCTGTTTGCTGTTGTTCGGGTGGGCAAGCTGCGTGACGCTGTGCTTGGCGGCAAGCTCAGACAGCGGAGAGCTGTACTGGAAAGCAAGCTGCTTCTGGAGCTGCTGTACAATAGCCGGATCCGCCTGTGCGGCGGAAACTGCCTTTTCCGGCACTTCTTCGGGCTGTGCAGACTGTGCGCCTTCAGGGGTATAGACTTTGTATGCCGCAATGTGGGAGCTGCTGCTTTTGCCCTCGTCCATGGCATCAAGCAAATGCTGTGATTCTTTGAAATCCGACAGCAGAAAGTACAGCAGCCAGTCCTGCATATTGCCCGCATAGGGGATCAGCAGATCTGCCGCCTTCGGATAGCTGGATAACAGCGCACCGAAATCCTTGACTTTGGTTTCAAATTTTCCGCTGGTGTGCAGCTCGTTCATGACTAAAAAGAGCTGCTGCTTGGCACGGGTTAGTGCTACATAGAGCAGGCGCATTTCTTCACTGCGCTGCTGTTGGTAGATATTCCCAAGCAGGTAACGGAAAGCAGCAGTGTCGAATTTCAGGCAGCGGTTCCTGTCCAGAATATGCAGACCAAGCAAGCCATCCTCGGATGTCTGTATCCATGCTTTTTCAGGATTCCTGCTGAATTTCCTGTCCAGATTCGCCACGAACACGAACGGGTATTCCAGACCTTTGGATCTATGGATGGTTTTCAGGGCAACGCAGCCGCCTTTGCCGGAAGCTTCCGCATAGGTCATCGGTTCGCCCTTGGCAGTCAGCCTTTCGAGATAGCGCAGCCAGCCGCTGAGACAGTCCTGTGTTTTCAGGTCGGTATGGGTTCTGTAGTCCTGAGCCTGTGCGGCAAACGCTTCGAGATGTGCCCGGCGCTTTTCGGCATCGTCATAGAGACTTTGCAGGGAAAGCAGGTCGGTCAGGCTGTAGATCTCCCGGATACACTCTTCAAGCGGTAACTGTACGGCAGTATCCCGCATGGCATAGAACTGTTCCTGAAACTCTTTGCATTTGGTTTGCAGGGGTAAGGTCTCCTCTGCGGGCGATTCAAGATGTACCACGGCAGCGATCTGTAAAAAGAGACGGCTGCGCTTGCCAATGTTCTTAAGCTGTGCCAGATCGGAACCAGTAAAGCCATATAAGGGGGAGACCAGCACTTCTGCCAGTGACGTGTCTGTCAGGGGATTGTCCAGTATTTGCAGCAGACTCTGTACCAGATGAATTTCCGGCAATGCAAGCAGATCGATCTCCGAATCGCTGCTGACAGCGATATGCTGCGCTTTCAGGGCATCGATCACGGCAGCCGCAAAGGTAGAGCTGACCGAACGCAGCAGGATGCAGAAATCCTGTTCTTCACACGGACGAGGGGGCGCATTGTTCTGCATGACCGGTACTTTATCATTTAGCATTTTCCGGATCGTGTCCGCAATGCATTTTGCCTGCGGCGCTGCTGTGCCTTTCCTGCCCTCCTGTGCCTGCGGCAGCAGTACAGTCGTCAGGAAACTGTCTTCGTTGTAGAGCGATGAGCCGTAATTGAGCTGTTCCCTTTCGTCATAGGTGACTTCTCCGCAGCGGAGCGTCATGACCTTTCGGAAGAAGGCATTGACAAAATTCAGCACACCGTGGGAGCTGCGGAAATTCTGATTCATGTAGATCAGTCCCATGTCCGTTTCCCCACACGCAGGGAGCGGCTTGCTTTCCCGGAGCACCTGCCGGAAATTTTCCGGGTTTGCCCGGCGGAAGCTGTAAATGGACTGCTTGACATCTCCGACCAGAAAGGCATTGTTCCCGTAGTGCAGACCGTCCTGATCAATCAGCGGCGACCGGCTCAGGAGCTTGAAAAGGCAGTCCTGCTTGTTGTTGGTGTCCTGATATTCGTCCACCATGATGAGGGTGTACTGTTGAGAAAGCTGCTCCGCAAGCTCTGTCCTGTGCAGCTTGCCGTCTGCATCCACTTCCCCGAGCAGCTCCAGCGTGATCTGTTCTGCATCGGAGAACGTGAGAAGATCCTGCCGCCTTTTCTCCGCCGTGAAACACGCCAGATAGTCCCGGATAAAGGCAGTCAGCAGGGGGATGACTTTTTTCTGAATGGCAGCATCTTCCGTGAAATACCGCATGGGGGCAAGGTATTGTTCTATTAAATCCTCATAGCGCTGTGTATACAGGCTGCAAAGCTGTTTGCAGATCCCTTTGCTTTCCTTGCAGCTGTCAGCAACTCTGATGCGGGATGGAAAATCCGCTAAGACAGCCTTTTGCTGATCGGGGTCTTTGAGCAGATCCTCCTTGGCTGCACCGGTTACAAACTGCTGATGCCGCAGCAGGGCATCCTTGTCGCCCTGTACTTTGCTGAGGAACACGTTTGGGGTTTTGACTGTGGCTTTTGTGGCTTCCATTTGTGCATAGTCCGCCAGTTTCAGGACATCTGCCATGCCGCTGACAAACCCGTCCCGGAGCTTTTCAAAAAACGTATCGTCATCCATGCAGACCGCATCCGCCCTGTCCAGCCAGAGCATCGGAAACGCAAGCGAATCGAGATAATTGGCGATTTCCAGAATGATACCCGACAGCTCCGAATCCTCACGTGTGCAGAAATGGTCGAACAGTGTTTTCAGATCCGCTTCCCGCTGTACAGCCCACTGTGCAGAGACCTGTGCAATGGCACGGGTGCGGCAGAGACTTTCCTGTGCAGGCGTGGCAATGCCGAATAGCGGGGAAATACCGATCAGGTCGGCGTGTTCCCGTATCAGATCAAAGCAAAAGGCGTGAATGGTAGAAATTTTGGAAGAGCCGAGCAGCATACGCTGTTCCGAAAGCCATGCATAGCGCTTGGTGTCCTCTGTGCTGCTCAGTTCCTGCAAGGCTTTGGTCAGCCGGTCGATCAGAAGCCGCTTCATCTGCGCTGCTGCATCTTTGGTGAAAGTGACGACAATGATACTGTCAGCCCGTACCTGTTCCTCGGGGTCGGAAAGGATACGCACCAGTCTTTCCACGAGGGTTGCCGTCTTGCCGCTGCCGGCTGCTGCGGAGACGATCACGCTCCTGCCCCGTACCGTAATGGCTTCTTCCTGCTGTTCTGTCCACTTGATCATGATTCATTCTCCTCCTTCCCGGAAGGTTCAAATACGTTCATCAGCGCTTCTTCTTTTTCTTTCTGGTGCATGGTACAGGGGTATTCCGCAGCCCTGCCGCAGATACCGGAGAAGCTGCAATAATCACACGGACTGTATGCCTGCATGAGATAGGGAGATGCGGGAACATTGGCAGCTTGCAGCGCATCCGCCATGTCGCAGAGTTTCTGTTCCACGTGCCGTTCGAGATGCTGCATCTGCTGCTGCGTGAGGTGAAACAATTCGTCCTCATCCTTGCAGTCCATGACAGGAACTGCGGCATCTTTCAGTTCAGGTTCCATCAGGGGCATGGCGCTGTCTAACATCAGCCCTTTCATCTGATAGAAGCCTTTCAGGATATCCGGATAGGACGGACTGTCGGCGCTGCGCAGTTCATAGGCATTTGCCCGCACCTGACCGCTTGGCATATAGAGCACACCGCCCGGTACGGCATTCCCGAAAGCACCGCCTTGTTTGAGCGCAAAGAGATAGATCAGCATCTGCATATCCAGTCCGGCATTGACTTTCAGGGGAGAAAAGGCTTTTAGTCCGGTCTTATAGTCAATGACACGGATCTGATTTCCGGCATCCGTATGGCAGATGTCCACCCGGTCGATTTTTCCCTTGCAAAGAATTGCGCCGTCCCGGAGAGAGAGGGCAGGGAACTCACCCTTGCCGGGTTCTTCGGTAATGCCGACCTCAAAGGCGGCAGGGCTGAAATGGCTGGTATCGATCGATCGCTGAAGCTGCTGGAGCAGTGTCAGAATGGTCTGCTCCATCATGCGGTAATTGAATTGAAAACGCCCGTCCCGCTTCATTGCATCTGAAAAATGGAGCTTGCTGTACGCCGCAGAAAGCTGCCGTATCTCTGTTTCCAGATCGGATGCGGTCATCTGAGCGAAAAGCACCGGGTCGTTATACCGCAGTATCTGTTCGAGACAATAATGCGTAAAGCTGCCGATACTCCGTGAAGAAAGCTCTACCCGTTCCGGGACATACAGTTTCAGGCAGTATCTGCAAAAATAGCGGAATGCGCAGGTATAAAATTCCTCCACCCCAGAGGGGGACAGGATCAGCTTTGTTCCGAGGAGGGGCTGTATGTATTCCGGTTTCAGGGAAATGTCCGGGAGCGTATTGACTTTGACGAGCCGTTCCATGCGGGCAGCGTAGGCAGGATATTGAGAAAGAATTTCCCGGAGCGCAGCAGTTTCCGGCGTGTCCTCTTTCAGGTGGCGCACATACTGGTAGTAGGCAGATTCCGGGGTGCGCACAAAAAAGGTGATCGGTAGGTCGCTGTCTTTCCGGAACAGTTTCTGCTCCGCCGGAAAAGCGGAATCGTTTAGCATACTTTTCACTTCGTCAAGGATCGGGGAGGGTACAGCTGTTTCATTTTCCGGCGTGAGCAGCGGATAGGTCAGGTACAGCTGTTCTGAGGGGGAAGCCACTATTTTGTTGACGATCAGCAATTCATCCGAATGCAGCTCCGGCAGCAGACGGGAAATGCGCAGATCGTGCGCATCGAGCGCATTGAGCTCCGTCTGCGTGAACAGACCATTCCCGGAGACCTCCCCCGGAAATTCCCCGGCACGGACACCGGGCACAAAGACAATGCGTGGTTCATTCAGCCGTGCCGTCTGCGCATCTACAATGTGAATGCTGTCAAGGGTCTGCGGCGGCAGTGTAAAGCTGCTGCTTTGCAGCAGGAGCAGAATGCAGTCACGCACTTCGGAGACGGTCGTTTCTTTCATCCCGAATGATTTTACGACCGTATCCAGAATACCTGCTATCAGATTCCAGAGCATGACGTGTTCCGGTGTATGGGGGTAGTTTTCCATTTTGCCAGAAAGATGCGTATGGAGCGCCTCGCAGATGACCCTTGCGGATGCTTTCCGGCAGCGCTTGCGCAGTTCTGTCATTTCCGCAAGGAAATTCTGGCGCAGTTCCTCGATCTCTTCACCGGAAAAGTGTGCAGCACGTTCCGGATTGACAGCCGTTTCCCCGAAAAACGGCAGCTCCCAGTCCTCGCCCTCAATGCTCCATGTAAAGCAATACTGCTCCAGCATGGAAACGGTATTGGACGGATACCCGGCGAAGTCCGTTTTCAGACAGCGGAGCATGGTGTCGGTGTGCCATTCTTTCCCGGCAAGCAAAAACAGCAGCCCCATGCAGTAGCGGATCAGATCGGTATGCAGCACAGGCTTTTCAAAGGCGGCATCATAGGGCAGGGCATACCGCTGCATGGCACGTTCGAGGAGGGGAACGTAGACACCCGGAGATTTGACAGCGACAGCAATGTCGTTGCACCGCAGTGTATCTTTCTGTTCAGACAGCAGCCGTGAGATCTCCGCACAGATGTATTCCACTTCCGCAGCGGGGTCGGCGGCTTCTAAAATATGGACATTCCCCTGATAAGGCAGGGGCGTGATGTGCTGCCGGAGGATCTGTGTGCCGACAGCTTTCAGGTCTTCCCGTGCGGAACGGTAATACGTATTGCAGAGGTGTACTTCCGTCTGCCTATGCAGATCTGCTTCGGCAATTCGTTTCAGCTGTTGAAAGGTATTATTGCCGCCGACAAAAATACCGGTAGGCGGTTTTTGGGGGTCGTCACAGCGCAGGGCAATGCAGGTATCCGAAGCCTGTGCGAGAATGACCGCAAGCATCTGATACTGGTCGCCGGTAAAGCTGTCAAATTCGTCAATATACAGGACGGTATCCTGAAAAAACTGCTCCTTTGCTGCAATGCCGGCAGCTTCTGTCAGATCGACAAGGCTGTCGCATCTGCCTTTTTCCCTGAGAATGGCATCGTAGGCTGCTAAAATCGTGCCGATGTCCTGTGTCTTGTACCCAAGCCGTTCCGGCAGTCCGGGAACCGCTTCGAGCAGGCGTTCCGCACCCACGCCGGCTTTCCGGATCTTGGTGATCAGACCGCTGAGGGAAGTCAGACTTTCCGGCGTGATGTCATTCTTCCCGAAAATGCGGAGCTGTCCCTCTTTGGCACAGCGGTTTACCGCTTCATAGAGGTAGATCAGCTTTTCCTGCTCCGAGGCGTAGGATGCCGTGCGGGCAGCTGTCCCGTAGGTTTGCAGGATGTGGTGGGAGAGCGTAACAAAGCTGAATGTTTGCAGCCGGTTGAAAAGCCTTGCCCCGAGATGGCTGTACAGACGGTTTTCCGCTTCAAAGGAGAACTGTTCCGGCACAAGCACCAGAACTTTTTTGCCGGATGTCAGATCGGTCTTCATCCGCTGCTCAAGCGCATAGGATTTTCCCGTACCGCATCCGCCGAGCATACAAATCAGTTTAGACATATGGCACATCCTTTCAGGAGATACGGTCAACGGCAGTATCTATGGCATAGTTCCGTTCATCTTCACGCAGCGCTGTTTTCAGCGCCTGAAGGGCTTCTTCGGCGGCTGTCTCGTCCGTGATATGCACCACTGTCTGTGTGTCCAGTGCTTTCAGCTGTTCCCGCAGGGCTTCCAGCGATACCTCACTGCCTTCATACTGGTAGGCATTCCCGGAAACTGTGACTTCCACAGACGGTGCTGTCTCCGCCCGTGAGGAAGCAGCGCCGATGGTATGATTTTGGCTGGGCTGCGGTGTAAAGCTGTGTACATACAACAGCACAATACCGGCAGTCAGAACGGCGATCAGCAGGATACTCTTGAGGAGAATGCTGCGGTGGGGGTCTTTTTCTTTCATGATGCTATTCCTTTCCGTTTTGGTTTCACAGCCTGATAACAGGATGCCGGATCTGATTTTGTCAAATGAAATGCTACAAGTATTATCCGTTTCATTCGCTTATTACATTATAGCATAATTCTGAATATTTTGCAACAGAAAACAGAAAGCGCAGGCACTGCACTTGCCTTGTAAAAAATGCACAAATTCAGTAATATTCTTTTCGCAAAATTCAGGCAGTTTGTCACTTGCGCTTTTGGGAAAAATCGTGTATGCTATGTATAATAGTGTTTATCACTGGAAATCTTACAGAAAGAAAGGGTCACGGATATGAGAGCAAAGCATTATCTTGCCTGTTTGCTGACTGCTGCGCTGCTGTGCGGGCTGACAGGATGCAGTGGTGCGGCAAATTCTGACAGCGAATCACCGGCGGAAACTTCCGCACCGGAAACGGAAGCAACGACCGAAGCCCCCTCCGAAGAAGAGGGACAGGAACTCACACAAGCGGAAACGGTAGCCTTTGAGGAAGCGATGGATGCCGGATCGGGGCAGGCGTATTTAGCCATTGTGGACAAGCAGTGGTGGATCCAGTACTGGGGTTCTTCCACGGATGACGGGCATATGCTTGCCTATGATGCAGGCATTGCGGACATCACCGGAAACGGACAGTATACGGTCAGCGTCACGGCAGATACCAACGGTTTCCGCTATGACACCACAGAGGACCCGAACGGGGAATATACACCGGGCGGTCTGAGCTTTTTAGCGGTCATGATCAAGGACGGCGAAACGCTCTACCCGGGTGCAGTCATCACGGTGGACAGCATTTTGGTGGACGGCAAGGAGATTACCATGTCCGCCAAAAACTACACATCCTCCGATGACGGCATTGAGACACGCACCAATCTTTACAATAGCTATATCGATGCCCCTGCCGAGGATGCCCGCAGCACAGAGGGCAATCTGTACGATGCGGACGGAAATGCACTGGACATCTGCGCCGACTATTCCCCGCAGGTGGTAAACCCGGATGATTTTTCCTCGTGGACAACTGTGGAGGTCAATTTCACCGTGTCCGGTATTGATGAGGAAGGCGCTGCCGGGGAAGAGACTTCTGCCCCCGAAGAAGATGCCCCTGCCGAGGAAGAAACCTCTGCCCCCGCAGAGGAAAGCACCGAGGCTTCTGCCGAAAGCGCTGCGGAATAAGATTTTCCACAGCATTGCGTATGATTTGAGGAAAAAACGGAACACTGCATAGTGTAGGAGGGATGACATGATCACAACACTGACAGAGGAAAATTTTGAGGCATTTATCGGCAGCGATGAACCGGTGCTGGTGGATTTCTGGGCGACATGGTGCGGACCGTGCATGATGCAGGGGGAAATTCTCCACGCCATGACCGAAGCACACCCGGCGGTTAGTGTCGGGAAGGTGAATGTGGACGACTGCGGCGGACTTGCGGCACGTTTCGGGATCGAGGCGATTCCGACCATGATTCTTTTCAAGGCGGGCAAGGCACTAAAAACGCTTGTCGGGATGCGGCAGGCGGAAGAACTGCTTTCCCTGCTCCGGGAATACGGGGCTGGTGTCTGATGGTACGCCTGAACGAGGACAAGAACATGGTGCAGAAAGTCCGAGAGGGGCTGAAACGCACCGGCGGCTACTGCCCGTGCCGGCTTGCCCGGACGGAGGAGAACCGGTGTATGTGCAAGGAATTTCGGGAACAGATCGCCGACCCGGATTTTGAGGGCTACTGCCACTGTATGCTTTATTACAAGTCCAAAGAATAAAAATACCCCCCTGCGCCGTGCAGGGGGTAATTGTTTAGCCGAAATAGCGTTTCAGCAGGCCCTCGAAAGCCTTGCCGTGTCTTGCCTCATCTCTTGCCATTTCATGAACGGTGTCATGGATGGCATCGAGATTCAGCTCCTTGGCACGCTTAGCGAGCTGGAGCTTGCCCTCTGTCGCACCGTGTTCGGCAGCGACACGCTTTTCGAGATTCTCCTTGGTGGAGGCGGAAACGACTTCACCGAGCAGCTCTGCAAATTTGGCAGCGTGTTCTGCTTCCTCGTAGGCAGCCTTTTCCCAGTACATACCAATTTCCGGATAGCCCTCACGGAAAGCCGCTCTTGCCATTGCCAGATACATACCGACTTCAGTGCATTCGCCGTTGAAATTGGAACGCAGACCCTCAAGGATCTCCGGATCGGTCACAGCCTTGGCAACGCCGACCTCATGCTCGCAGGCAAAGACCAGCTTCTCGTCGTCATTCTTCTCGATAAACTTAGAACCGGGCACACCGCACTGGGGGCATTTTTCCGGCGGTTCGTCACCCTCATGTACATAGCCGCAGACAGGGCATACATATTTTTTCATTGCAAACTCCTCCTTATTCCGTGATGCACAGCACCACAAGTGATAGTTTTATTTTAGCATTTTTCCCGTAAAAAGTCAAGCGTTTTTTGTGCAGTTTGTAGAATTCTGCCAATTTTCAAACGTGAAAAATAGCTACTCTGCCGGGGCGCATAATATTCCCGGATTTTTCTGAAATTTTTGTATAATATCGCCAAATGTGGATAATAAAATTTGTAAGATATACCTATTGTAAAATTGTGAATAATTTGTTATAATGTAAGCATAAATACATAGATAGAAAGGGGTTCATTTTTTATGAAGATGAACGCAATGAAGAAAGCACTTGCTGCCTTTTTAGCAGCAGCCATGGTCGTTGGCGGTACAGCAGGCACGGGCGTGCAGGCTGTGTACCTGAACGGTCTGACAACTGGGATCGCTGCAAAGGACAGCACCGCTTCCGTGGAGGTTTCCGCTTCCGCAGGGTACTTTGAGGGTGCGTATGCCGAGTGGGCAGCCGTAAGCGGTGCAGACGGGTACAATGTCTACGCTGACGGCACACAGCTTGACACGATGCTTGTTCGGCAGTATGCGACCTGTTTCCGTGTGGATGCCGTCGGTCTGAAAGCGGGCAGCCATACCCTGAAGATCGTTCCGGTCAGCGGCGGCAAGGAAGATACTTCCAAGGCAGCAGAAGTCAAGGTCGATGTCAAGGCGCATGACCGTTCCGGTTTCGGCTTTGTGAACGGCACATCCTCCGGTGCGTATAATGAAGACGGCACGCTGAAAAGCGATGCGACCGTGATCTACGTGACGGATGCAAACAAGGACAGCGTAAAAGTCACACTGCCCGACAAGAAGGGCAATGCGACAGAATATACCGGTGTGCAGAACATCGTGACAGCCCTCAAGAGCAATGAAAAATGCGGTCCGGTCTGCATCCGGCTGATCGGTAACATCACAGACCCCGGCGACATGCCCAAAGGCGACCTGCTGGTCGATACGGCTGTCTGCGGTCTGACGATCGAGGGCATTGGCACGGACACCACATTCAACGGCTTCGGGCTGGTCATCAAGAACAGCTCCAATGTCGAGGTGCGCAACATTGGCTTCATGAACTGCAACTCCGACGAGGGCGACAATGTGGGGCTCCAGCAGAAGAATGATCATATATGGGTACATAACTGCGATATGTTCTATGGCGATGCCGGCAGCGATGCCGATCAGGTCAAGGGCGACGGCGCACTGGATACCAAGACTTCGACCTATATCACGCACTCCTACAACCATTTCTGGGACAACGGCAAGTGCAATTTACAGGGCATGAAGTCCGAGTCCACCGAGAACTATATCACCTACCACCATAACTGGTACGACCACTCCGACTCCCGTCATCCGAGGATCCGTACCTGCACGGTGCATACGTATAATAACTACTTTGACGGCAATGCCAAGTATGGTGTCGGCGTAACGATGGGCGCTTCCTGCTTTGTGGAAAACAACTATTTCCGCAACTGCAAGTACCCGATGCTGATCTCCATGCAGGGTTCAGACATTGCCGAGGGCGAGGGCACTTTCTCTGGTGAGGACGGCGGTATCATCAAGTCGTTCGGGAACTACATCACCGGCGGCAAGACCTATGTGACCTATCAGCAGGACGGCACGGAATTTGATGCCTATGAGGCTTCTTCCCGTGATGAAAAAGTGCCGGATGCCGTCAAGGCTAAGCAGGGTGGCACGGCGTACAATAACTTCGACACCGACAGCAGCCTGATGTACAGCTACACCCCCGACAAGGCAGAGGATGTTCCTGCCATCGTCAAGGCAGGGGCAGGCCGTGTACAGGGCGGCGATTTCAAATGGACATTCACCGAGGCAGATGATGAGAGCTATGCTGTCAATCAGGCGCTCAAGGATGCGATCGTGGCTTACGATGATAAGATCGTAGCGATCGGCAGCGGTTTCACGGATTCCACGGACACCCCCGCACCGACCGAACCGCAGCCCACGGAACCGCAGCCGACCGAACCCCAACCCACAGAACCGCAGCCGACTGAACCCCAGCCAACAAATCCGCAACCGACCACCCCGCAGCCGCAGCCGGACTATACGGAGATCATCTACGCTTCCCCGGACGGCAGGGGTTCCGGCAAAACGCAGGACGACCCCACGGACGTACTCACGGCGATCGGTGCTGTGCCGGCGGGCGGTGTGATCTATCTGTTGGAGGGGACTTACAAATACACGGATACCATTCTCATCGACCAGAACAATTCCGGCGAAGCCGGCAAGTATAAGACGATCAGTGCTTACAATGGCGCACAGGTAGTCTTTGACTTCACGGGACAGGAAGTCGACCCCTCAGCAAGAGGTTTTGTGCTCGATGGCAATTACTGGCATTTCTACGGTTTTGAGATCACACAGGCGGGCGACAATGGTATGCTCCTGTCCGGTAACAACAACATCATCGAAATGATGGTATTCAACGACAATGAGGACACCGGGCTTCAGCTTTCCCGCTACCGCACGGATGCGGCTTCCATTCCGGAATGGCCGACCAACAACCTCGTCAAGAACTGCACTTCCAAAAACAACTGCGATGAAGCATCCATGGAAAATGCAGACGGCTTTGCTGCCAAACTGACCTGCGGTGAGGGCAATGTCTTTGACGGCTGTCTGTCCTACAACAACTCCGACGACGGCTGGGATCTCTATGCGAAGGAAGAGACAGGACCGATCGGTGTGGTTACGATCAGGAACTGCGTTGCATTCCGCAACGGCTATACGGAGGACGGCAGAGGCTATGGCGATGCGGACGGCAACGGCTTTAAGCTTGGCGGCGGCGGTATCGGCACACGGCATCAGCTCGACAACTGCCTTGCGTTCGAGAACCTGAACTGCGGCTTCACGGACAACAACAATCCGGAATTTGGCGACATGAAGAACTGCACCGCCTACAATAACGGCGTGGGCGGCAACGGCAAGCCGAATTTCAGCATCTACCGCAATTCTCCGACTGCTACCTTTGAGAATATGCTGACCTACATCAATACCGACCGGGTCTCCAAGTCCAATGCACCCGGCATCAAGGTTTCCAACGACAAGTATGTCGGCACGCTGACCAATTCCGTTTACTACAACAGCAAGTACTATCAGGTCGTCAAGGAGACCATGGAGAACGGCTCGAAACTGGGCGAAGTGGTGACACCGGCGGATAGTGATTTCATCACGCTCGAAGTGCCGGCAATGGGTACGGATTTCCATACTGCATGGAGAAATGCAGACGGCTCGGTCTATACCGGCGGCTTTGCAGAAACGGCTGAAAGCAGCAGTTTCTACACCATGGGCTACCACTTCACAAAGGTAACTGCGCCCGATCCGACAGAACCTGCACCGACCGAACCTGCACCGACTGAACCCGCTCCGACAGAACCGCTCCCGACAGAATCCGTTCCGGAAGTCATTCCGACCGAATCCGGGGAGACACTGGCAGCGACCAAATATGGCGATCTGACACTGGATACAACAGTAAGACTGGATGATGTCATTACCATAAACCAGTACCTGATGAATATCGGGGACGACCTGAATGCACAGCAAATCAAAAATGCAGATGTAGATCTGGACGGTGCGCTCGCACCGAGAGATGCTCTGTACATCCTGCAATACGTGATCGAGCTGATCGACACACTTCCTGTATAAATCACCTCAACTCTCTCTAATTAAAGAAGCAGCACCCTGTGGTTTGCGGGGTGCTGTTTCCTTATATATCCATGTCCATGGTAATCTGAAAGGTAAATGCCGGGTAGGCTTCCTGTACGTCTTCCTTAATATGCAGATACAGAGCCTGCCGGTCACGGAGGGCGTAGTCGATAATGACATCGAAATGTACCGTCTTTTCTTTCAGGTCGGCAAAAAAACCGTGCATCTGCAAAACGCCCTGATGTTCCGTGACAATGCCGGCAATTTCCCGGCGCATGGCGGCGATCTCGGCATTTTCTGTGTTGAGGGCATAGATGCCGATACCCGTAAGCAGCACGCCATGCCGTTCCAGAACGGCTGCCGCAATGCGGCGCTGCATCCGGTCAATTTCGGCGGCGGTCAGGGTATCATCGACTTCCACATGGACAGAACCGATATATCGTTCCGGTCCGTAGCTGTGCAAAATCAGGTCATACGCCCCGTGTACGAGAGGGTCTTCACAAATGGTTTCCCGGATCTCGGAAAGGTACTCACTGTCAAAGCGCTTGCCTAACAGGTCATCGAGCGCATCGCTCAGCATTCCGACCCCTGCCCGGATAATGACGGCAGAGATCAGCAGCCCGACAATGCCCTCGGAATTGAAGCCTGTGAGCAGGAAAATGCCTGCCGCTATCAGCACCGAAAGCGAAACTGCCGCATCAAAGAGCGCATCCGCCCCCGAAGCCGTCAGCGCTCCGGAATTGACACGTTTTCCCACGCCCCGCACATAGAACCCCAACAGCAGTTTGACCGCAACTGCCCCTGCCATGACACCGAAAGTCATGGCGGTGTAGTGCGGATCTTCCGGGTGCAGGAGTTTCCCGAATGCCTCCCAAGCGGCAGCGATACCCGCATAGAGCACGACCGCAGCCACCAGCATGGCGCTGACGTATTCCATTCTGCCATGCCCGAGGGGGTGTTTTTTGTCTGGCATTTTGCCGGCAAGGTGGGTGCCGATGATCGTAATGACGGACGAGAGCACGTCGCTGACATTGTTCACGGCATCGAGGACGATCGCTATGGAATGGGAGAGCAGTCCGACAGCAGCTTTTGCGCCGGCAAGGAGCAAATTGGCTGCAATGCCAAGCACACTGGTGCGGACGATGATACGGTCACGGCGGGAGATCTCTGTCTGATCCATATAAGGCTCCTTTTTGTGGCAGGGGGCAGAAAAGAGGTCAGAATCTGTTTTACATTCTGACCTCTTGCGTATATGACATCCTTTTGTGCAAGCGCCTTACATCTGTGCGTTGAACAGTGCACCGAGCTTGTAAACCACGTCCTCGGAATCCGCATCAATGGTCGCCGCCTCATTGATCGCCGACAGTTCGCCAAGTTCTTCGAGATCTGCATTGTAGCCGATCGTGTAGACCGGAATATTCAGCGCCGATACAATGTCCGTGATCTCACCGAGGGAACTGCCCGTATTCCTTTCACCGTCACTGAGCACGAACAGCATCGGTTTGGCATCCGGGATGGTCTTTTCTGCTTCCCGGAGCATCTTCACGCCCTGCAAAACCGCATCATAGGTACACGTTGCCCCCGATGCGACCAGATCCTGCACAGCCCCCGCAAAGTAGGAACGCTGATCGAGATCGAATTTAGCGATCGGCAGATTGATCTGCACATCGTTGCTGTAGGAGATCATGCCGATATAATTATTACTGTTGATATACTGGGAAGCGCTCATCAGAGAGGTTTTCAGGCGGGACAGCGGGTCGCCTGCCATACTGCCGGACACGTCTGCCACAAACACTGCCACGACCGGCTTGCCGGAGTCTTTCTCCTGCTTCCAGAGCTGCTGCGCATTCAGGAGCGTGACAGCATCAAATTCCGGCTCTGTGCTCTTATAGTCCTCTAACTGGTTGAAGCCGCAGCGTGCTGCGAGTTTCTGCTCCTCATCGCTGAGGCAAAATTCTGTGAATGCCTCCAGTACTTCTTCCTTTTCGCTGCCGATACTGCCGACTTCATAGATCGGGTTGTCATGCCGCACGCCGAACGGGTAGAATTCATATGCTTTCTGAAGTGCGGAATCGTTGGCGTAGGTCTGATATTCCATGATGCACGCATTGAGCGAACCGCTGCTCATAGCGCCACGCATCTGCTGTGTGGTGTAGCAGACAAAGGGTACATTCGTCTGAAATTTCTGGAAAGCACTCACGGCTGCATCACTCAGCGGGTCGTTGCTGTCAAAGCTGTACAGCGAGGAAACGAGGAAATTCAAGCCGGTAGAGCTGGTGTAGGGGTAGGTGTAGCCCATGGAGACTTTGCCGTCCATGGTTGCCTGTGTGATGGTTTCAATCGTAATTTCGCCGTAATCGGCAGTTAATGTCTTGACCATATTGTCCGCAAGCAGAATGCCTGCCACATTGCCCACAAGGCGTTCTGAACCGTGTTCGAGACTGAGCTGTGCACCGTTGGAGACTGCCATCGTGCCCCACATGGTGTTTGAGGGGGAGAAAGCATCCGGCAGGTACTTCCCGGATACGATATAATCCGAACCCATGCCGGAAGTGATGTTGCGGACGGAAACAGCCATAGTCTTTCCGGCGGCTGTGCGGTTGTGCTGGTCGTTGAATGCCTTAGCGGCTTCGTTCATCCAGCCGTCTGTGCCGCTGCCGGCTTTTTCGGGGGAGGCGAAAATTTCCACCGTCACATCACCCTTACCCTCTACCGTAAGCGGGTACTGACTGATGTCCGGCAGAGAGGCTGCCAAGTCACTCCCGGAAAAATCGACCGGGGCTTTGCGTGGCTCGACTTCGGTAACGCTGACGTTCCGCAGGAGCTTGTCGAGCTTGCGGGTCGCATCCTCCTCGGAGATCTCGTAGGAGGTCTTGCCCATCTGGTTCGTGAGCATCACGCCGGCAATGATGACTGCCAGCACCACGATGCCGATGATAACGATCCCGCCAAAGATCTTGCCATTGTTTTTTCCTTCCATATCTGCCATCCTTTCTGCGGCTCAGGCTTCTTCCTGTGCGCTCTGCTGTACCGTGCCGCTTTCCGGGTGCTGCTCATCCCGCAGTTCCCGGAGCGCTTCGGTGATATTTTCCAGATCTAAGCTCCCGAGATCCTTCGAGTCGCCGATCTGGGAAATTTCAATGATCAGGTTATCATACTGGGAAAGCAATTGCTTGTTCTGTGACAGGATATGCTGGATATATTCATTGTGCATCGGGATGCGGGAATGATCTGCCATGTCCATGATCGTCATGCGGTTGAGGAGCTTTTTCATATTGGAAAAAAGGCAGCTCTGCACGTCATTGCTCACGGAGAGGAAGGGGTTTTCTTCCTTGGCATCGTCGCCAAGCAGCTCTTTCAGGGCAGTCTTTTTCTGATAGAACAGGTCAAGCTGGTGAATTGCCTGCCGCAGTTCATTGTTGAACGGGTTCTGCTTGCTGATCCAGTCTTCCAGTGCATCCCGGTAGTCCTGTACATCCTTGAGCTTGCTGGTGCGGACGGGCTTTCGTCTGCCGACAAAGGTGAAAATGCAGTAATTCACCGCCACGAACACGGCAAAGCTGATGATCCCGGCAAGCAGCATAGCGACCGCCTTTGCGCCGGTGTCCCGCAGCACGGAAAACAGGATGATCTCCGCCACGGCAAAGAGCAGATTGAACCCCGCAAGCCCGATGACTGTTTCCTTTTTCAAACCATGCACCTCCTGTGTTAGCGGCATCCGTTTCGGATCCCTATTTATTATAGCACATAATCCGGTTCAAGTCAATGGCATTATGGGAAAAATCTGTTTTGCTCCCGGCGTGATGATGCCCGGGCTTGTTTCGTGAAACAGAAAATTCCCCCACAAATTTTACTTGTGGGGGTTGTCGTTATTTGCCGAGCAATGCCTGTTTCATCATGGCAAGGTCGAATACGTCAATGATGCCATCTTCACAAAGATCAGCCGCTTTCCAGTCAGAAAATTTTGTGTCGGGAGAAGAAAGCAGCCACTTTTGCAGCGCAACCATATCGGCAATGTTAAACGAATTATCGCCGTTTACATCGCCATGCGGAATAGCATCCAATGGTGAAAATGTGTAATGATTTGCAATTGCATAGCGGTGGGCTTCGGTGTTGTAATAGGATTTAATTACGCAATCCGCATCGGCAATTTGTATCAGATCGGCTGTGAGCGGATCGATCAGCTCGTGCATATCTATATACGGATTTTTCAGCGCACCAACGATTTCCACGCTTTCGGGAATGGCAAGCTCCGTCACAGCGGTATTTACAAAGGCATCCTGTCCGATGTATCTGAGGTTTTCAGGGAGCGTTACTTCACGCAAAGACGGCAGATTTGAAAAGGCATCCGGATCGATCCCCCCGGCACTTTTGATTTTTAGTGTTGTTAAATTATCACAGCCCGGCATCGCATGGCTCCCGATAGATTTTACATTCAGCGTAACAGTTTCTAAAGCAGGACAATCCCACAAAAAACAGCTCAAAATCAGTTCAGGCGCATTTACCTCGGCTTCTTTCAGATACTCCATATCCAAAGAAAATCCCACGTACTTATAATTCTCAGGCACAACAAGCTTTGTGATACCTGTTCTGCTCAGAACATCATTTCCGATTCCGTAAACTGCATGACCGTCCAGCTCCTCCGGCAGCACGAAAGGTTCTTCAATAGGCTCTGCATTGCTGCTTTCAGGAAGATCGCAGTCAATAATATATGCCGAGCCGTCCTCCAGAAGCTGATATACCCATATATCCGATGTGAGAAACTTCTCAGAATTAAGGAGATCTCTGAATCTGATCCCGTCAATATAGCCCTCATACGAATAGGTACCGTCATGTTCGATCAGATCTCCTCCTGCCCAGCAAAGCAGAACAAGTCTGTCCATTTCATCCCAGTCAGGCTTTTCGTTGAAACGCTTTTCGTAGACTGGACCTTGTCCTACAGTATAATCACAGATCACACGTTCCATACCGCTGTTGTCGCACCAGTATTCCGACATGGAGCCAAAATTGTAATCAAAAGGTTCATAAGCTATGTCGGGCTGATAGTCAGTATATTCCACATGATAGTTTCCGTAAGGATCTCCCATTGCAGCAAGCAGTCTTTCATTATCCGTGGAAATACGTGGAGACGCTGTGCCGTTTTTTATGGTCTCACGGGCATAGGGGCAGGTGATGTATGGCATATACGTGCGTTCCGTCTCAAAAATTTTGTGACACAACGCAAGTTCCTCCGCAGATAAAGCATTTTTATCAGTGACAAGCAAGCTGTATTTGAGAAATTTGTCAAAAAGGCTTTCATCGACTTCTGAGGTTTCATGCCTTTTGGAAAATGTTTCATCCAAATGGGAGGATAATGCAAATTGATCATCGTTGGTGTCCTCTGCAGCTGCATAAAACGGCAGTACTGTAAAGCAGAACGTCATAGCCGAAACAAATGAAAACAGTCTTTTCTTCATGTCATTACCTCCAGTCATTTTTTGACTTTACTTTGGAAAAGTGCCTCTCTTATTTTATTATACCACTTTCCGGCCAGTTTGTAAAGCACATTTTATGATGTTTTTTAATAATTCTATACAGTCATAAACAGACCTCGAAAAGCAGCATTAAAGGCTATATGAAAATAAAAAGGGTGTCAGTCTCCGTTTTATTGGAGATTGACACTCTTTATTGTTCTGTTTTTCTGGATACTGTTTTGTTGTGGGGTTTTGTATTCCGCCAAAGGGAGTCGTGAAACGCTGCCCCCTTTCAGGCATTGCAAAACTGTCATTTTGGCAGTTTTACATATCAGCGGTACGTATTACACCTTGCCCGTCTTTCATACATCTTTTTATACGCCATGAAATGGCTATAGCAAGCCAATAATACACCCAGACACCATTATATTATATATATTATACTATATTTTTCATATATGCAAACAAAAAATAAAATATAGAATAATATAATATATATATAATAGCGACTTACCTTTCAGGTGTCTGGATGTCTTGTTGGCTTGCTATAGCCGTTTTGGGTGTCCAATTCACTGTCATATCGGACGGCATGGCATCCTTTCCTCGTGTAAGCAGGTGCAGTGCCCGTTGATGAGGTCGGTAAAATCGACCCCACCGACCTGAATTGTATTTCCGTCGTGAAATGCGACCTTAGGGTGTGAATCTGATTCATACCCTTGACCAAACCTTGACAAGGATACTTTTCGTGTTTTTCAGTAATGTCATAATTCATTCTCATTTTCCTAAAAGTCTATTCAGTGAGCCTTGGCAGAATTTTGTTAAGTTCTGTCGACTCCCAAAGCGAGCTTTGCAGCTTCGAGCGGAGTGCAAAAACAGTGTTACATACAGGAATGCTCATTTCCGTTTATGCAAATCCCTGTAACGATTGGTTCGTTTTTTCTTATCAGGGGTGAGCAGAAGCTTTACCCCAATAGAGCCAACAGCAGCGATTGAACGTAAGGCTTCCCTGCCTTCACGGTCACGCTTTGCTTGTACTTCTCGCTTGGTCTTTCCCTGTAATGTTACCCAAGACCCGCCTATTCCACCCTTGACTTTATATTTTCTTGTTTTCATAAGCATCCATCCTAAAAATCAAAATCATTTGCAAATGCAATGTGGATCGAAAATTCAGTATGTTCTACTACTGTGCCTGTTTCCTTATCAACAACATTCAGATAATATGCAGCTTTTCTGTCAAAATCAACACTTTTCAGTGTAAATCTCAATTTCGTTACTCGATCCTGCGGTTCTCCCGATTTGTCAGCGATCAGGCGTTGCACATCGCTCACAGGAACTGACATTTTATCGCACAGATAAACTTCATATTCAGCCGGAATGGTTTTGCCGGAGACTGCTTCTGTCTGTAGAAAATCAAGGGAGAAGAAATTGTTGCTGACCCTTCTCGTCATGCTGATCAGTTTTACACGTGCTTTCTTTCTGTCCACAAATTTCTTGGAATTTTTGGAGATATTCTTGAACAGAATAACCGGCACACAGCATTCCTGTAAAGATGCACCGCCATGTACAAAATGACTGCCGCCGCCCTGCTTCCGGATGCGAATGCATTCATAAGGGCTGTAGCCTGTCAGATTTACAGCGTATTTGTCCATTGGTATGGACAGGAGAATATCCGAACTGCTCTGTGCATCGGCAAGTATATATCTCCGTCCGGTTTCCAGAATGTTCCCTGAAACAAGGCTCGTGTCGATTTTTTCTCCCTCTTTCAGCGGTTCATGAGAATACAAAAAACCATGGTCTGCGGTAATAATAATATTAGAACCGTTCATGGAATTGATGATCAGGCGTACAAGGTTTTTTAGCTCCTCTATTGCATCCAAACAGGCATCAAAGACCTGATTTTCGGTATTCAGCTTATCGCCGACAGCATCTATTGTATTATGATAAATATATACAACATCCGCACCGCTGATCAATTCCCGTCGCTGTGTTTGTTTTAACTGCATCAGTTTTTCATAAGTCACGGCGCAATTTTTCTGACCTGCTTTTTTTAATATCTGTTCCCTGTTTTCTGTCCCCTCGGTGGAAAGTCCGTCGCACAGCGGTTTCAGTTCGCTTGTGAGCGATATTTCTTTGTGGGGCAAAAGTGCTGCCATACCAAATTTTGTGATACTCGGAAATGCCGAAAGCATTGCTGTCAGGGTCGCTGTGCCGTTCGTTTCCTGCACCAATTTTTCTGAAAGCTCCGCTGCCACTTCGTAACGCAAAGCATCGGAAATAATGACAAATACCCTACTGTCATGTGAAACAGGTGCAACCGTGTTTTTATAAAAATCAGCCTGTGCAGGAATATTTTTTAATGCAAAATGATTTGAAAAACAGTCCTGAATTTGTAAATACCACCCGCTGTTCAACTCGTTCAAATACCAATTGACATAAATATTTTCCGCTGTAATAATGGCACTCTTGAACAGGTCATCGAGCAAGCCGGAATCACTTACCATGCTCTTCCGGAAATAAAGATGAAGCCGTCTGTAATAGGTGTCCATCACAAACAGCTCTTTTGTATAGGCATCCCAGAATGCCTTATAAGTCCCCAAATGAAATCCGCTGATATGAACATGGTAAAATTCCTGCATTTTTGCAATATAATACAAGCCGTTATACAAATGCGCATAACGGTCATACCATTTTGAGGTGCGGCGGCATTCAACAGCGTTCAGAATTTCTTCCGTCTTGATCACATTTTCGCTGATCTCCTGTAAGAATCTGCCGATGATGACTTCATCCATACAAGGCAGACTGTCGCATTTAAGTAATTGCACTATTTCGAGCTTTTTCAGGCGTTCTGTCAGACGCATTCGCTCGGAAATATCCTCCGCAATATCAAATAATTTTTCTCTCTCGTCTGAATTATTCCACTCGTCAATAAGCGCATAGCAGGCGGGTTGATTTTCGGGGGAGATCCATTGTTCCAGACCTGACAAAATTTTGTCATCACCGACTGCCGAAAATGCAGTCAGAAAAATATGATCCGCAAGATCTTCCGGAATAAAATCATTCCCGGAATAACCTGTATATTGTGCCGTCATTTCCTGCAAAGCCTGCATACTGCCGTATTTTTTAATTCGTGCAAGGCACTCGCTTTCCTCGTGATAGAGTGCATCGCAAAGAATTGCCCGCAAAACGCCATGGACTGTATTATATTTCGTACCGCATAGAACCGCCATAATATCAATATGAAGCTGCCCCGGATTTTCATATTTTGTATCGAATGCAGACAGCTTTGTCACCCGGTCTTTACTCTCGAAAAAATTAGGATAATGCCGCATCGCACGGCGGAGTTGTGTTGTTTGCGGAATATGCAGTTCATCCATTTGAATAGAAATTAAATCAGCCCGAAATTCCTCGCTGTATCGCTGAATATCCCGCAGCCAATTATCCTCACGCTGTTTGTAGCGGTTCGGATCGTAGACAAGATAATTGCTTTCCGTGTCCGTTTCGGAAAGAATCATTTTCGCCTCAAAAAAATTATCACCCGTCAGTTTCAGAATTTTCACATCCGGAATTTCTATCTCGTCAATAATCGATTCAAATTCCCGCTCCGAATCAAACCAGAAAACAACTCTCCGCACATAATGATCTTTCAGCGGTTGTGCAAATTTTTCGCACAAAGTCCTTTCAATTACATCTTTTGTCATTTGATCTTCTCCAAAATATCGGCAAATTTTGCATAATTGACCTTCACGCCGTCATCAAGGTCAATATCGATCATGCTGTCCGCAAGATGATGCACTTTTTCTTCGTATTTGTTGATTTCCTCCAGCTGTCCCGTCAGTTTTTCCTGCTGCTTTTTTAATTTCATCCGGTCGGACGGTGCTGCCGTTTCGATTTGGTCACGCAGCATGGAAAGCTGTGTGCGGTAGCGTTCCTGCAATTCGTGAACGTAATCTGTGCGGACTGCCGCAACCGTTGTGCGCTCCCAGCGATGCATATACACAAGCGCCTTGAATGCGTGCTTTTTGCCGGAACTGAACAGCCAATAGATCGGGCGTTTCTGATAAATTTTGCAGTGGTCGGCATAAAATCCGTTCAGCAAATAATTACGCAGAATTTCCCGTGGCGTACCCTTTCCGCCGAGGGCTTCAGCAATGAATTTCAGGTTTTCTTCGAGCGTGTCCTCACCGTAAACCGTTTCAAAAAAATTCACTAAAAGCCCCGTCAGATCGGTTGCAAGATAATCATCATCGCAGATCGGCAAAATATTGTCCTTTACGGGGATGATGGTCTTATATTTCGTATCGTCCCACTCGCCGCCGGCATAGACGATACCGTCGCAGTCAAGCGAATATCTGCCGAACAGACACCCCACCGCATAGCTGATCAGGCTCTTGATTTCCCGCTGTAAATCGGCTTTTCTGACGGTCACGTCCTTGTCATCGACATCGGGTGTCAGCTCGTCCTGCAAGCCGTAAATTTCTATGAAAATCCGGTTGAGTTCTTCCTCGTTGGATTTTAATTTCTGGAAACGGTCGGCGCATTCTTGTTCCCATGCGGCGTATTTTTCACTTATTAGTGTTCCCATAGATTCGCTCCTTTACGATCTGATCAATCTCATCACAAACACATATAAAATTCCTGTCAATTTCTGTGTTTGTAAATCGAATGACCTGTAATTCATATTGTTCGAGTATTTCTGTCCGTATTTCGTCATATTCTATGCCGTCTTTCGTATAATGCTGACTGCCGTCAATTTCTATCACAAGTTTTGCGGCTGAGCAATAAAAATCTACGATATACCAGTCAATGGAACGCTGCCTGTAAAATTTGACCGGATAGTTTCGCAAAAAATCATACCAAAGATGTCGTTCCTGTTTTGTCATATTTTTTCGCAGCATCCTTGCATTTTCTTTCAGCTTAGCATTATAGCCTGTGAAATTGCGTTCTTTCATGGTTTTTTCCTCGTATAATAGATTTTAGGGTGATTTGAAGAGTACCCCAATGAACCTCTGCCACGCTCGGTTGAGAAA
>CANRFM010000020.1 GCA_947629905.1 uncultured Clostridia bacterium | reverse complement strand
AAGGGTACGATCTTTGCAACGGAAGCACTTGAAGAGGAGCTTGCAGAAGTTACAGATAAAATGAAAAAGACCGACGAGAAAATGGCGGAATTGATCGCACAAAATGCGTCCTACACTGTGGATCAAGCTGAATATGATAAGAAATACGCAAAGCTGACAAGAGTATATGATTCGTTAATGATGAGAAGAAATAATGTTGTGGCAGAAATTACAGAAAAGCAGGAAAAAGAAAAGGATATGCGGCGGTTTCTTGAAAAGCTGAAAACACTTGATGCCGTGACAGAATTTGAGGATGAGATCTGGATACTGCTGCTCGAACCAGTAACTATCCACAGTCAGGGAAATGCAGACTTCAAGTTTGTGGACGGGACGGTTATCAGTGTTGAACATGAAAATCATTAGGGGGTGAAATCAGAAATTCTGCCATTTTGAAAAACAAGCGTAGATTCGGCATTTTGCAGGGGGGTGAAGCCTAAAATTTAATTTTTCACCCCCTATACCAATTTTTCACCCCCTAAAATTAAATTTTATCAAGGGGGTGAAATTTTCTCTACACCTTCACCCCCAGGGGGTGAAAGATTAAATTGTATCATTTTCGGAGGGTACATATCTACGAAATAAACAGGATTCGGAAAACCATTATCCACTGCGAATTTCTGCAAAATCGCTTTCTGATTTGTGATACTGTTGCTCTCACCGTCAAGCATATCGTCTTGGCTCAAACGGCAGTATAAAGCTGTAATCTTGTCTTGCATAATTTCCTCACTTTCCGACAGATACAGCAAGCTATGTTTCTATTATAACGCATATCCCGAAAAAGTCAATACGCTGAAAAAATTTTCACATGGCTTGCTTGCTGTTATTTATTCATTTTCATCAATTTCATCGACGATTTTAGTTTCAATTTCACGCTTAATCAGACGTTCCAAAATGTCTGAAAGGCTCTGCTGAAAAGCAGGATTGAAAACGGTTTTCACGATGTAAGTTGTGTGTCCAATTTTGTATTCAGACACGGATTCTCTCATTTCATTCATAGCGAATTTTCTCCTTTAGCTAATCTCTATCTATGCATTTGGATTGAGGGTCTCGCTTTTTCTCTTTGCCCTCATTTTTTGCCGAAATTCAGTCCACAAACGTATTGTGTTTACTTTCAAAAAAAGAAGTCTGTCCAAGCATTTCGGCATCGTCCGCAGGGACGTTCTTTTTCAGCTTTTCAAGCTGTTCAGGGTGTTGGTTGATTATCTCAAGCAGACCGCTTTCATCACAGCCAAGTAATGCTTTAATTTTGGCAAGCTGTAACTGAGCGATTTGTGAGTTGAGTTTTTCGATTTCAGCCTTGTCATCTTCCATACGTTTCAGCACCAAGTCACGCTTTTTCAGAAACTTTTCAAGAGCCTTTTCAAAGTCCTGCATATTCTCACCTTGTAGCAACAAAAAAGGATTTTCAAAAAGCAAATCGGCAGCAATTATTTGCAAAAATTGCAACGGGAAATTATGATGCAATTATTATCGGTCACTCTCAGCTTGGAAAAATACCTGTATCGAAAGAAAGGCAGGTTATGACTATCCAAAGTCAAATTGACGATATTTTGCAAGGCATTGTGGACTGTCGAAAAGGCAGGACAGGACGATACGCTGACTTTTGAACAGCTTGGAATTGATCGCCTTTTTGTAGATGAGCTATATTGGTTTATCAGCAAAAAGCCAAATACGGAAACCCGCAAAATGCGTATGTTTTTACAATGGTCAGCTGTGAACCACGCCAGCTGGTCGGATTTGATGTGTCAATGGAAAAGTCGGCAAAGTATATCCAAGGCATTGCGTATCGTGCACCTGATACGTTTACCGTCGAAGGTGTCAACGCTGATCTGAGACATTACATTCCTATTCTTGCCAGAAGAAGCAGATGCTTTCCTCGCTCTCTGGAAACGCTTAGAGCTGTCTTTGCGCTTTTTGCTTATGCCTACAATCGTTTCCATTTAGCTGTTTTTAATTTCAGACTTCATTTTCCAAACCGTGAGTTTCCTCTTGGTCTCGTCGATTTTTTGTAATATCCTTGTTTGGACACAACCAAAAAAGATTTTTCCTTGACAATATGCCGAATACGTGGTATAATATATTTGAAGAAAGGAGTGCGATACCAATGGCTGAAACAGGCGCAAACCGTGAATATCGTGACAGACTTTTCAAATTTATATTCGGCAATCTACAGAATAAGGAATGGACATTAAGCCTTTACAATGCCATAAACGGCTCACATTATATAGATGTGCGATCAGGCTGAACACCATAGAAAATGCCGTCTACATTCAATCCTAATATGCCGATGTGTTTTCTGATCTATGTAGGAATGATATACAGCAAATATATTGAAGAAAGCAAACACTATCACAGATACAGTTCCGCACAGCAAAAAGCACCGACACCGAAATGCGTTTGTTTTTACAACGATACAGCCGATAAGGAAGGTTTGAAAGCGTAATTATTGAGAAGGAAAGATACCATGAAGAAAAACAGATATACAGCCATAAGGAACCCATTGGACGATTATGATTTCAGCTTTTTTCGATGCCACGCAGCAGAGATCGGTGCATATGGAATCGGACTTATCATCTTCCTATTAGTTTGTGCGTTATTCGTTTGCACTGCAGAGAACGATAGCGGTTGGAATGTTCTCCGTGAAAACATCTATATTCCGATAATTTGTTCGGTTCCATTGTTTTTACTCGGTCTGAGCCAGACATTCAGAATCAGGCGTGTGAAAAGAATCATTGCAAACGGAAAAAAGGTAGACGGTGAAATAGTTTCTTATCGTAGAATACACGTATCATATGGCAGAAGAAGTCGTCTGATTCATCAACCTAACTACACCATTCTGAATGTCAGATTTCATGATAACGGTAATCAGGAATGTGCCGTAGGTGTTGGGCATAAGCTGCCTGAAAAAGTTCTTGCTTCTCCTTGCTGTGCAGTGTACATCTTAAATAATAATGTATTTGTCACTGGTTTCAGCCTGAGAAAAAAAGGAGATCCACAAATATCATTTGAGCTGAAAGCATGATCTTTCAATAATTCATGCCCCTTAAAAGGCGTAGAATATGCAAAAGTGGAGTGAAATCATGCATATCCTAAAAAAGCATTTATGTTTCTTCTTATCATTATGATTATCTATTTGCTAATTATTCTTTTTACATGGCTTCATTTTCCTATAGAGAAAGAAAACTATATACGTTCGAGAAATGATGGTGCCAAAGTTGTAAATGATCATCCTGTAAAATGGATCAAAGGAGGCTGGGTTGATGGACGAGGCGTTTTAGGATATTATAAAAAGGAATCATAAATTTTTAACTGCTTTTTTCAAATCACACGTAAACTAACACCCACTATTCAAAAAACATTTTCCGACGTAGTCTAAAATTAAATATCGTTAATGTATTGTTGTATAATTTGTTGTCTGATGGCACACCCACAAACCGTTCCGCACAAGTCCATTTTCCGCATAAGCTCCCTGCCCGTGATGCTTTTTGCTTTCGTGTGATTTGTGCTTCCCTATCAACATCCTCCCACATAAAAATGCCCTGTCCTCAACAGAGTACAGGGCATTCACTGGTGAGACATGAGGGATTCGAACCCTCGACCCTTCCCTTAAAAGGGGAATGCTCTACCGACTGAGCTAATGTCTCACAGCTTTATCATTATAGCACACTTTTCAGAGTTTGTCAAGTCTTTTTTCAAAAATTTTCAAAAAAAATCGGAAAATGTGAGCGCACAGGAAGGAAATGGCGTGAAATGAGTAGGATTTTCTTAAAAATTTGTCTATTTTCCCAATTTGGCATTGATTTTTTCTGATAGTTGTGGTATAATATCAGTATCTCTGTAAATCCAGCGTAAGCTGCGGAAATCTAATGGAATGGAAGAACGCCATGAATATTGAACTACAGAAATCAGCGCCGCTGTATGAGGCACTCGAGCAATTCCGGCGGCAGCGGGTCGTACCGTTTGACGTGCCCGGACATAAGCGGGGAAGGGGAAATCCGGAACTTGTGCGGCTTTTGGGGGAACAGTGCGTCAGCCTTGACGTGAATTCCATGAAGCCCCTCGACAATCTCTGCCACCCCGTTTCCGTCATAGCGGAAGCCGAGGAACTGGCAGCGGATGCATTCGGGGCAGCCCATGCGTACTTTATGGTAGGCGGCACGACCTCGTCCGTGCAGAGTATGGTACTTACTGCCTGTAAGGCAGGGGACAAGATCATCATGCCCCGCAACGTCCACCGCAGTGCACTGAATGCCCTTGTGCTGTGCGGCGCAGAACCGGTCTATGTCAATCCGGATGTAGATGCCCATATCGGCATTGCCCTTGGCATGGCACTTTCTGACGTGGAGAAGGCGATTCTGGCACATCCGGATGCAAAGGCAGTTTTCGTGAACAATCCAACTTATTATGGCATCTGTTCCGACCTCCGTTCGATCGTGAAGATCGCCCATGCGCACGGGATGCTGGTACTTGTGGATGAAGCGCACGGAACGCACCTGTCCTTTCACGAGGACTTGCCGGTCTCCGCTATGCACGCAGGCGCAGACATGGCAGCAATTTCCATGCACAAATCCGGCGGCAGCCTGACACAAAGCTCTCTGCTCCTGCTCAATTCCACCGTGAATACCCGCTATGTGGAGCAGATCATCAACCTGACACAGACGACCAGCGCTTCCTATCTGCTGTTGTCGAGCCTTGACATTTCCCGCCGGAATTTAGCACTTCGTGGGCATGAAAGCTTTGCCAAGGTAACGGCTATGGCAGAGTATGCCCGTGAGGAGATCAATTCCATCGGCGGCTACTATGCTTACGGGAAAGACCTTGTGAACGGGCAGAGCATTTTCGATTATGACGTGACAAAGTTAAGCGTATACACCCGTGATATGGGATTGACGGGTATCGAGGTCTATGATCTGCTGCGGGACGAGTATGATATCCAGATCGAATTTGGAGACATCGGCAATATTTTGGCATATATTTCCATCGGCGACCGAATTCAGGACATTGAACGCCTTGTGGGGGCGCTGGAGGACATCAAACGGCTGTATTCCCGTGAAACCTCCCGTCTGCACAATGCAGAATACATCACGCCGATCGTTGCAGCGACACCCCAGAAAGCGTTCTATGCAGAGAAAGAACTTGTCCCCCTTGCACTGACACCGGGCCACATCTGCGGAGAATTTGTGATGTGCTACCCGCCGGGCATCCCCATTCTTGCACCGGGGGAAATGGTGACAGAGGAGATCGTGGACTATATCCTCTACGCCAAGGAGAAAGGCTGCTCCATGCAGGGGTTTGAGGACATGACACTCGAACGGCTCAACGTGCTCCGATAGGCAGCTTTAGGAAAGGGTATGTAAGCTATGGATTTCTGGTTTTCTGAATATCACACAAACGGCGTGAAAATGTCCATCCGTGTGGAAAAACAGCTTTTTTCCGAAGAAAGTGACTTTCAGCGTATTGACGTATTTGAATCCGAGGAATTTGGGCGTTTCGTCACCTCAGACGGTTCGGTCATTTTTTCCGAAAAGGATGAATTTACCTATGATGAAATGATCGTCCATGTCCCCATGGCAGTTCATCCGGATGTCCGGAAAGTGCTTGTCATCGGCGGCGGCGACGGCGGCGTTGCCCGTGAGCTTTCCTACTACGAGGAGATCGAACAGATCGACGTGGTCGAACCGGATGCACTGTTCGTCCGTGTCTGTCAGGAATTTTTCCCCGACAACGCAAGAGGTCTCGATGACCCCCGTGTCAAGGTCTACTACCGGGACGGTCTGCGCTTTCTCCGGCGTAAGCAGGACGAATACGACCTCATCATCAATGACAGCACCGACCCGCTTGGACATACGGCAGGGCTGTTCACCAAAGAATTTTACGGGAGCTGCTACCGGGCACTGCACGATGACGGTATCATGGTATATCAGCACGGCAGCCCGTTCTTTGACGAGGACGAGGATGCCTGCCGTGCCATGCACCGCAAGGCATACCGGAGCTTTCCCATCAGCCGTGTCTATCAGGCACACATCCCGACCTGCCCGTCCGGTTACTGGCTGTTCGGGTTTGCATCCAAAAAATACCATCCGCTCCATGACCTCGATGCAGAACGCTGGAAGCGCCGGGGCTTAAAGACATGGTATTACACGACCAATCTCCACATGGGTGCCTTCATGCTCCCGAAATACGTGGAGGACTTGCTCGAAGAAGAAGAACACAGAACCTGAAAGGAGCTTTTCATGAGAATTTTAGTCATCGGCTGCGGCGGTGTAGCGACCGTTGCGATCCACAAATGCTGCCGGAATCCGCTGTTTACTGAGATTTGTATTGCCAGCCGCACCGTTTCCAAGTGTGAAGCGCTTGCCGCAAAGCTTGCCCCGACCACACAGGCAAAGCTGACCACAGCGACCGTGGATGCTGACAGTCTGGAATCCCTCACTGTCCTCATGCGCAGCTACAAACCCCATACCGTCCTGAATGTGGCGCTCCCGTATCAGGATCTGACGATCATGGATGCCTGCCTTGCTTGCGGAGCAAATTACGTGGACACAGCAAACTACGAAGCCGAAAACACAGACGACCCCGCATGGCGTGCCATCTATGAAAAACGCTGCAAAGAAAAGGGCTTTACTGCCTATTTTGACTATTCATGGCAGTGGGCATATCAGGAGAAATTCCGGGAAGCCGGGCTGACCGCACTGCTTGGCACAGGTTTTGACCCCGGTGTGACTTCTGTCTTTACGGCATATGCCCTGAAGCATTATTTCGATGAGATACACACGATCGACATTCTTGACTGCAACGGCGGCGATCATGGCTATCCGTTTGCCACAAATTTCAACCCCGAGATCAATCTGCGTGAAGTTTCTGCAAATGGTTCATACTGGGAAAACGGTCGTTGGGTGGAAACCAAACCCATGGAGATCAAGCGGGAATATGATTTCGCCGGAGTAGGAAAGAAAGATATGTACCTCCTGCACCATGAAGAAATCGAATCCCTCGCCAAAAATATTCCCGGCGTGAAGCGCATCCGCTTCTTCATGACGTTCGGGCAGAGCTACCTCACGCATATGCAGTGCCTGCAAAATGTCGGTATGCTCGGCACAACCCCCGTTGCCTTTGAGGGACATGAGATCGTTCCCATCAAATTCCTGAAAGCCCTGCTCCCCGACCCTGCGACCCTCGGACCGAGAACGGTCGGCAAGACCAATATCGGCTGCATCTTCACCGGTATCAAGGACGGCAAGGAACGGCACATTTACATCTACAATGTCTGCGATCATCAGGCGTGCTACCGGGAGACGGGCGCACAGGCAGTCTCCTACACGACCGGTGTACCTGCCATGATCGGAACAGCGCTGATTGCAGGCGGTATCTGGAAAGGGGCAGGCGTGTTCAATGTGGAAGAATTTGACCCCGACCCCTATATGGATATGCTCAACCAGTACGGTCTGCCATGGGTCGTAGACGAAAACCCGGTTCTGGTGGACTGAAATGTCGGTGTTAGGTACCATTTCCACCCCTGCCTATGTCCTCGATGAGGCGGCACTGCTGCGCAACCTGAAGATCCTTTCCGGCGTGCAGCAGCGCACGGGTGCGAAAATTCTGCTCGCCCAGAAAGCCTTCTCCCTGTTTGCTGTGTACCCGCTGATCGCAGAATACCTTGCCGGAACGACCGCAAGCGGACTGTATGAGGCAAAGCTCGGCAGGGAACACTTTCCGGGAGAGGTGCATATATACTCTCCTGCCTATAAAGAGAGCGAATTTCCGGAAATTGTGGACATCGCTGACCATATTGTGTTCAATTCCCTGCGGCAGCTCCGGAAATTCCGCCCCCTCTGCCAAGGTAAAAGCACCGGCTTGCGCATCAACCCCGAATGCTCCACACAGGAGACAACCATTTACGACCCCTGCGCTCCCGGTTCAAGGCTGGGCGTGCGTGCGTGTGACCTGACAGCTTTTCCGGAGCTGGATGGTCTGCATTTCCACACACTCTGCGAACAGAATGCCGATGCCTTGGCGGAGACCCTTGCTGCCGTGGAGACTAAATTTGGCGATCATCTGTACCGGTGCAAGTGGGTAAATTTCGGCGGCGGGCATCATATCACCCGTCCTGATTATGACCTGAAACTGCTTGAACGGCTGATTCTTGATTTTTCGCAGAAATATGATGTACAGGTCTATCTGGAACCCGGCGAAGCCGTTGTGCTGAATGCCGGGTATCTTGTGACAGAAGTCATGGAGATCGTACACAACGGCATAGACATTGCCATTTTGGATACTTCTGCCGCCTGTCATATGCCGGATGTGCTCGAAATGCCTTACTGTCCGCCCTTGCGGGGGAGCGGTCAGGCAGGGGAGAAGGCATTCACCTACCGGCTTTCTTCCCGCACCTGTTTAGCAGGGGATGTGATCGGGGACTACAGCTTTGACGAAAGGCTGACAGAGGGAGACAGGCTGGTCTTTGAGGATATGGCACTTTATACTATGGTGAAGAACAACACATTCAATGGAATGCCCTTGCCGGACATTGGCATTCTGCACACGGACGGCAGCTATGAACTGGTGAAACGGTTCGGGTATGCGGATTTCAAGGGGAGGCTGTCATGAAGCGGCTGAGAACGACCCCGAAAGACGATGGCTTTTTCATGCCCGGCGAATTTGAGCCGCATGACGGAACGATCATGATCTTCCCGGAACGGCCGGGTTCGTGGCAGTACGGCGGTGAAAAGGCGCTCCCGGCATTTTTGCAGATCTTTCAAGCCATTGCAGCGGAGGAAATGCTCTATCTGATCGTCAGCGAACGGACGAAAGCAAGGGCAGAAGCACTGCTCTCCGGTGTCCGGCATATACAGTTTCTGGAAATTCCGCAGGACGATGCGTGGGCAAGAGACACCGCCCCCACCTTTGTCCGGAACGCTGCCGGGGAAGTGCGTGGCATCGACTGGCAGTTCAATGCATGGGGCGGTAGTGTGGACGGCTTATATGCCGACTGGCAGGCAGACAATGCCCTTGCCGGAAAATTCTGCGAAATGACAGGAATTTCCTGCTACGATGCACAGCATTTCGTACTGGAGGGCGGTTCGATCCATGCAGACGGCGCAGGAACACTGCTCACCACGGAGCGCTGTCTGTGCAGTGCCGGGCGCAATCCGCATCTAAGCAAAACACAGATCACGGAAACACTTTGCGCCTATACGGGGGCAGAAAAAGTCATCTGGCTGCCCCGTGGCATATATAATGATGAGACCAACGAACACGTGGACAATGTGTGCGCTTTTCTCAGCCCCGGTGAGGTGGTGCTTGCTTGGACGGATGACAAGACCGATCCGCAGTACCCCCTCTCCGAAGCCTGTCTGAAAACGCTCACCCGTGAGACGGATGCAAGGGGCAGGCAGTTCACCGTCCGGAAATTACCTGTTCCGGCGCATCCCGTCTGCATCACCCCGGAAGATCTGGAGGGCTTTACCTTTGCAGAGGGGGAAGATGTCCGGGAAGTCGGGGAACGGCTGGCAGCATCCTATGTGAATTTTTACTTTACAAGACATTCGGTATTGCTGCCGCAGTTTGGCGGCGCAAATGCGGAAAGCGATGCATTAGCAGTGCAGCTCATGCAGGCATGGTGTCCGCAGCGGCAGATCATCCCCGTCCCGGCGGCAGCCTTGATCGTCGGGGGCGGCAACATTCACTGTCTGACACAGCAGATACCGGAAAGGAGCAGATCATGCGGAAAATAACAGCGGCAGCAGTCCAGATGAACTGCACAGCGGATGTGCAGGAAAATATTGCCCACGCAGAGCATCTTGTCCGTCAGGCAGCGGCACAGGGGGCACAGATCATTTTGCTCCCGGAATTGTTTGAACGGCAGTATTTTTGTCAGGAACGGCGGTACGAGTATTACGCCTTTGCCAAGCCCACAGCGGAAAATGAAGCGGTACAGGCTTTTTCTGCACTGGCAAAAGAGCTGTCGTGTGTGATCCCGGTCAGCTTTTATGAGCGGGACGGCAATACTTTGTTCAATTCCGTTGCCGTGATCGATGCGGACGGTTCTCTACTGGGCGTATACCGAAAGACCCACATCCCAGATGATCATTACTATCAGGAGAAATTCTATTTCACGCCGGGGAATACGGGCTTCCGTGTGTGGGATACCCGATACGGGCGCATTGGCATTGGTATCTGCTGGGATCAGTGGTTCCCGGAGACGGCAAGGGCGCTCGTGCTTGGCGGTGCGGAGCTGCTTCTGTACCCGACTGCCATCGGCTCTGAACCGATCTTAGACTGCGACAGTATGCCCCACTGGCGGCGGACGATGCAGGGACATTCCGCAGCCAATGTCGTTCCGGTCATTGCTGCCAACCGTTACGGACTGGAAACAGTCACCCCCTGCCCGGAAAACGGCGGACAACAGTCTGCGCTCCGGTTTTACGGGTCGTCTTTCCTCACAGATGAAACGGGAGAGATCGTGCAGCAGGCAGATCTTGCGGGGGATGCCGTGCTGACTGCTGCATATGACCTCGATGAGATCGCACAGGCAAGGCTTGCATGGGGACTGTTCCGGGACAGGCGACCGGAATGCTACCAGATCCTAATAGAGAAATGAGCAGAGAACCGATACATTTTCTGTCTCAATTTCTAAAAAATGATTGACTTATTACCAAAAAAGTAGTATAATAAGAATGTCGGTTGCGGACTTCGTGTCCGGAACACTTTATAATACAGATAGAGGATGAAATACATGATTCAGAAAATTGCAGTGATCAAGGGCGATGGTATCGGTCCGGAGATCGTTTCCGAGTCCATGAAAGTGCTGAATGCCATTGCACAGAAATACGGGCATACGTTCCTGTTTACCGAAGTGCTGATGGGGGGCTGCTCCATTGATGCCTACGGAGAACCGCTGACGGAGGAGACGATATCCGTCTGCAAGGACAGCCATGCCGTGCTGATGGGTTCGATCGGCGGGAATACGACCACTTCCCCGTGGTATCAGCTCCCGGCGCAGCTCAGACCGGAGGCAGGTCTGCTCCGTCTGCGCAAGGAATTGGGGCTATTTGCCAATCTCCGTCCGTGTGTGCTTTACCCGGAACTGCGCTCTGCCTGCACACTGCGGGAGGACATCAGCAGCAAGGGCTTTGATATGCTCATCATGCGAGAGCTGACGGGCGGTCTGTATTTCGGCGAACGCAGGACAGAAGCTGTTGACGGTGTGATGACCGCTGTCGATACGCTTACCTACAACGAAAACGAGATCCGCCGCATCGGTATCAAGGCATTTGAGGTCGCCATGAAGCGGAACAAGAAAGTCACCAGCGTGGACAAGGCAAATGTGCTGGATTCTTCCCGTCTCTGGCGCAAGGTCATGAACGAGGTCGCCAAGGACTACCCGGAAGTCACACTGGAGCACGCTCTTGTGGACAGCACGGCAATGCAGATCGTGCGTGACCCCTCACAGTTTGATGTCATGGTGACGGAGAATATGTTCGGGGACATTCTTTCGGATGAAGCTGCTATGGTGACAGGTTCTTTAGGAATGCTGCCGAGTGCTTCCCTGAATGAGACAAAATTCGGTCTTTACGAGCCGAGCGGTGGTTCTGCCCCGGACATCGCCGGGAAAAATGTGGCAAACCCGATCGCAGCGATCCTTTCCGGTGCTATGCTGCTGCGGTACTCCTGCGATCTGCAAACAGAAGCAGATGCCATCGAAGCAGCCGTCAAGCAGGTGCTTGCCGAAGGATACCGGACGGCAGATATCATGAGCGAGGGCTGTCGGCAGGTAAGCTGCTCCGAAATGGGTTCCCTGATCGCAGAACGTGTCTGAACGCCAAGCGTTTTCAGTTCACATAAATTATCAGAAAGAAGGCATTCACAATGGAAAAGAAAAGCATTGACTGGAGTAACCTTGGTTTTGGCTATATCCAGACCGACAAGCGGTACGTCTCCCATTACAAGGACGGCGCATGGGATGCGGGTATGCTGACAGAAGATGCCAACATTACCATAAACGAATGTGCCTGCGTGCTGCAATATGCTCAGACAGTCTTTGAGGGACTGAAAGCATACACCACCAAAGACGGCAAAATTGTGACGTTCCGCCCTGACTTGAACGCACAGAGGCTGGCATCCTCTGCACAGCGGTTGGAAATGCCTGTATTTCCGCAGGAACGTTTCATCGATGCCGTAGAGCAGACGGTAAAGGCAAATGCTGCCTATGTGCCGCCTTATGGCAGCGGTGCAACGCTGTACATCCGTCCGTATATGTTCGGCAGCAATGCCGTCATCGGTGTCAAGCCGGCAGATGAGTACCAGTTCCGTGTGTTCACCACCCCGGTAGGACCGTATTTTAAGGGCGGTGCAAAGCCGATCACGCTGCGTGTCAGCGACCTTGACCGTGCTGCACCTCACGGGACGGGCAATATCAAGGCAGGTCTGAATTACGCCATGAGTCTGCACACGCTGATGGATGCCCACAGACAGGGCTATGACGAGAATATGTTCCTTGACCCGGCAACGCATACCAAAGTCGAGGAGACTGGCGGTGCGAATTTCCTGTTCATCACCAAGGACGGCAAGGTCGTTACCCCGAAGTCTGACAGCATTCTCCCGTCCATTACCAGACGTTCGCTGGTGTATGTTGCTCAGACATATTTAGGGCTGGAAGTCGAGGAAAGACCGGTGCTGTTCTCCGAGGTCAAGGACTTTGCGGAATGCGGTCTGTGCGGAACAGCAGCCGTTATTTCTCCAGTCGGCAGAATTGTGAACCATGATGAAGTCATCACATTCCCGTCCGGCATGGAGCAGATGGGTCCCACCATTCAGAAACTCTACGATACGCTGACTGGTATCCAAATGGGCATGATCGAAGCACCGGAAGGCTGGATCCACGAGATCCAGTGACGGTCGGCAAGAAGCATTACAAAGGCTGCATCCCGGAAAAGGATACAGCCTTTTCTCATACGAAAGGAGCAGCCATGACACAACAGAGCCAACCGCTAAAGACTTCTGTACTCCATTACCTGATGCTGATCGCCGGGAGCTGCATTGCTGCTTTTGCGCTGGAAAAAATACTGATCCCCGTGCAGATCATGGACGGCGGCATGGTCGGCATTGCCATGATCATCAGTACGCTGACCCCGCTGCCGCTTGGCATCCTGACGATCTGTCTGAATCTGCCTATGGTCTGGATCGGCGGGCGGAAGCTGGAACGATCGTTCTTTATCCGGACAATTGCGGCAATGGCAGTCTTTTCGGTTGCGCTGGAAGTGTTTGCAAGCCCGGCATTCCACAAGATCACCATAACGGAAGATAAACTGTTAGCGACCGTGTTCGGGGGTGTGCTGCTGGGGCTTGGGGTCGGGTTGGTACTCCTGAACGGCGGCTGTCTGGACGGCACGGAAGCAGTCGCTATCCTCATCAGCAAGAAAATGAACGTTTCTGTCGGACAGGTCGTGCTGTTCTTTAACGTGCTGATCTATCTGACAGCAGGGGCTTTGTTCGGGTTGGACAGGGCATTGTACAGTATGCTGACCTACATCATCGTGTCCAAAGTGGAAGATTTTGTCAATACTGGAATGCAGCAGGGCAAGGCAGTCATGATCATCACCGATCAGGGCGAGCGTATTGCGGAGGATATTTATCAGACACTTGGCAGAACGGTCACACGCATCAAGGGCAGCGGTCTGATTTCCGGGGAAAAGAGCGTACTGTACTGTGTCATTACCCGCATTGAACTTTCCACCATGCGCAAGATCATAGAAAAGGACGATTATTCGGCATTCATGACGGTTTCTGACGTGACAGAGATCATCGGGAAACACATCAAGAGCAAGGAGGCAAAGCTTCCGGAAAAGGAATAGAGAAAACGCCTCTCCGGGGGCGTTTTTTGATCGATAAACCTCCCATCTGCGGCTGCATATTCCGGAATAGGCGGACATACAATAGACCAGAACGCAAATGGGAGGGAACGCTATGAAAGGACTTACCGCCGCACAGGCAAAGGAGCGTCTTGCCAAATATGGCAGAAATCAGCTCACCCAAGTCAAACCGCCCGGACCTGTGCGGATCTTCTTTTCACAATTCAAAGATGCCATGGTGCTGATCCTGCTGGCAGCTACGGCGATCTCAGCACTTCTTGGAGAGTGGACAGATGCCGTCACCATTGTCGTCATTGTGATCCTGAATGCTGTGCTTGGCTTCATTCAGGAATACCGGACGGAAAAGACCCTCGAAGCCCTGCGGAACATGACCGCACCGGCTGCAAAGGTCTGGCGGGATGGCGTGTTGCAGGAACTTCCGGCAGAGGAACTTGTGCCGGGGGATGTGATCGCCTTGGAAGCAGGGGACTGCGTGCCGGCGGACTGCCTGCTGCTGCAAGTCAGCCGTCTCTATGCCAACGAATCCATACTCACCGGAGAAGCCGAACCCATTGAAAAATGCCCCGGTATCGGCAAAACGGAGCTGAACGGCTTACACCTGCCATACATCGTATACAGCGGCACTGCCATCACCCGTGGTACGGGTACGGCAGAAGTCACCGCAACTGGGAAAAATACACAGATGGGGCAGATCTCCGGTATGCTATCCACAATCGAACGATCCGAAACGCCCCTGCAAAAGCGCCTTGGGGAGCTTGGCAAAGTGTTGGCGTTCATTTGTATCGGCGTGTGCGTTGCGGTCTTTGCGGCAGGGGTGCTGCGGGGTGAACCGGTGTTGGATATGCTGATGACGGGCATTTCCATTGCGATCGCAGCCATTCCGGAAGGACTTCCGGCAACGGTCACGATAGCCCTTGCCCTTGCGGTCAGCAGGATGATGAAGCACAAGGCACTCGTCAACCGCCTGCACAGCGTGGAAACGCTTGGCTGCACATCTGTGATCTGTTCTGACAAAACGGGTACGATCACAGAAAATCGTATGACCGTTACCCGTATCGAAACAGCAGAACAGAGTTTTACCGTCAACGGCAGTGCGCAGAAAATGGAGGGTGCCATTCTGGAAAATGGCAGTCATGTGGTGCTTTCTGGTATTCCGGCACTGTATGGGCTTTTGCGGTGTGCGGTGCTTTGCAACAACGGGGAACTGACGGCTGCCAGAAACGGTTCATGGACAGCAGTCGGCGACCCGACGGAAACTGCCCTGCTTGCGGCAGCGGCAAAGGAAAGTGTTTCTGCCAGAACGCTTGGTTTCAAACGCTTAGAGGAAGAACCGTTTGAGAGTGATACCCGCTGCATGGCTGTACTGGTGCTGAAAGGCAGGGAACGGCTTGTCTGTGCCAAGGGAGCCGTGGATGTGATACTGCGCCGGTGCAGCCATGTCCGGACGAAAAACGGCGACATTCCGCTGACTTCAGTCCTTGAAAAAAATATTCTTGCCAAGGCTGAGGCACTTTCGGAGGAGGCACTTCGGGTACTTGCCTTTGCGGAAAAATCCTGCGGCAGTTTAGCGGAAAGCCGCAGCGGTATGGTGTTCCTCGGTTTGACGGGTATGCTTGACCCGCCCCGCCCGGAAGCCAAGGAAGCCATTCGCACCTGTGCGGCAGCTTCGGTACGGACTGTCATGATCACCGGCGACCACAAAAAAACAGCCGCTGCCATTGCCCGGAAAGCCGGACTGCTGCGGGGCGGGGAAGTCGTCACAGGAGATGAGCTTGACCTGATGACGGATGAACAGCTTGACCGGAGACTGCCGCATATTTCGGTATTTGCCCGTGTCGGTCCTTCGCACAAACTCCGGCTGGTGCGGGCATTCAAACGAGCCGGAAATATCGTCACCATGACAGGCGACGGCGTCAACGATGCCCCTGCCATCAAGGAAGCGGACGTGGGCGTTGCCATGGGTGCAAGCGGTACAGACGTTGCCAAACAGGCAGCAGATGTCATTTTAATGGATGACAACCTCGCCACCCTCGTCAGGGCGGTGGAGCAGGGAAGATGCATTTACGCCAATATCCGGAAATTTGTCCGCTATCTGCTCTCCTGTAATATTGGGGAAGTGATCACCATGTTTCTGGGTATTCTGATGGGGATGCCGGTCGTCCTGCTGCCGGTGCAGCTTCTTTTGGTGAATCTTGCCACGGATGGATTGCCGGCAATCGCACTCGGACTGGAACCGCCGGAAAAGAACCTGATGAAACGCCCGCCCCGCAGACCGGACGAGAGTTTCTTTGCGGACGGACTGCTCAGCCGTATCGTATGGCGTGGTATCATGATCGGGCTGTGTACCTTGGGTTCATTCAGTACAGCGCTTCGCTTCGGCGGCACACTCACAGAGGCAAGGACAGCGGCTTTGCTGACACTGGTAGCTTCACAGCTCATCCATGTTTTTGAATGTAAATCCGAACACGGCACACTGTTCCGGGTGCAGTATTTTTCCAACTGGAAGCTCATCGGTGCTGTGCTGGTGTCCGCCTTGATGATGGTGCTGACGATCTGGTTTCCGCCGATGCAGGGGCTTTTCTCGACAGCGCCGCTGTACGGGAAAATTCTCTGGCAGGCACTGGCATTTTCCTTTGCTGTGCCAGTTTTTACCGCAATCTTTGTCCCGAAAGAACGTACATAACAGCAGAACGCAGCATCTGTCCGGGTGCTGCGTATGCGTTTTTTGACTGATTTTTCCCGGAAACCTTTCAAAATGTCTGTGAAAAAACCCCCTTGCATTCCGGTGAAAAAAATGGTAAAATAAATCTATACAATAAATCATTGGCAGCGACACACGTAGTACGCAGGTACATAAATCTGATCACGGTATTGCCAGCAGATCACTGTACCGGAACGGCTATATGTGTCTTTTTCTGTCAGAAAGAGAGGATCTTTTATGCCAAGAACACAAGCAGAACGTATGCTGTTCGCCTTGATGACCGTCATTATCACGGTTCATGCCTATGTATTTTACAGTCTGTATGTTGTGAACGGTGCAACATTCACAGCTGCGACCGGAGAAGCCCATGTGCTTAATGCGATCCGGCAGATGGGAGGCGTTTACGTACTGGGAAAAGCCGTTCCGATCTGGGCAGTGGTACTCATCGAATTTCTCCTTGCCTACACACTGGAAATTCTGGTAGGCAGCCCGTGTTCCTTCCGGCTGGCTTGCAAAGTATTTGACCCCCGTGAAACGCATCCGGTACTGTTTGAAACGGCGATCATCTGCGCCACAGTCAGCATCATGTGTCCGGCGATGAGCTTTTTGGTAGCAATTCTGTATTACCCGTTCCAGTATATGGATTTCGATTTTCTGACTTTACTGGCGAACTGGATCAAGCTGGTCTGCTATAATCTGCCATTTGCCTTCTTTTCGCAGCTTCTGTTCATCCAGCCGCTTGTCCGCACCTGTTTTAAAGCACTGCTGCGCCGCAGCGCAGTCGCTGTCAAGTCATAACACACAAAGTATCCCCGATGCAGCCTATGCTGTATCGGGGATCTTGCTTTAATTATCAGATAAATCGATCGGTTCTTCTTCAAGCCGCATGACGGTCTGCATGACCTCATGGTAGAGGACAGAGGGATTGTTGAGGATACGCTCCCCGAGTGCTTCCGCCTGTTCCCGGTCGGGGGTAAAGAGCTTCAGTTCCAGAAGCGGCAGCGCCCTGTCATACAGTGTCACGTGCAGATGACAGCCCTGTTCCAGCGGTTCATAGGAAAGTTTCACATCCCGGTTATTCCGCCGTTTCCGCAGTGCCCGTGTAGCCGCAAGAACGATCTCATCCCGGTAGGATTTGGCAGCAATGCTCTTGAGACGGCGTGCGCATTCAACACCGGTCGGTGTCAGGCGCAGAAGCTGCTCACCACGGGCATTCGTGATCGTTTCGACCGAGCCGAGCTTTTTTATCTCCTCCAGTGCCTCCTGATAGGAAAAGTAGTTGATGATGCCCCCCGTAACCGCCACATCATAGAGCAGCTCCTGCTCCACAGGTTCGTCCACCCTGTAGAGCAGATAGCACAGGAGAATATTAGCAATCGCAGGATCAGAAATGCTCCTGTCTGCCTTTTCGGACATTTTCAGCAGGTTTTCGTCCCGCATCATTTTTTTCATGCAGACCCCTCCGTTTAACCGGTGAAGTGCGGATAATCGAGCATATGCGTCAGCAAGGCGATATTGACCGCAGCTTCCACGCAGGGAACGGCTTTCGGCACAGCGCAGACATCGGCATTTGTCTGCCCCGGAACACTCTCATTCTGCATCGTAGAAAGGTTGACCGTCTCCTGTGCATTTCCCAGAGAAGCCGGCGGCGCAAAAGCGACACGCACCACGATCGGCATCCCGGAGGAAATGCCGCCCAACGTTCCGCCGTGGTTATTGGAGCTTGTCTGGATATGCCCGTGATCGTTCACATAGAAGCTGTCATTGTGCTGACTGCCGGACATACGTGCCGCACGGAAACCAGCCCCGAATTCCAGCCCCCGCACACCGGGGATACCGAACATGAGCTGTGCAATGGTGTTTTCCAGCCCGTCAAAGATCGGAGAACCGATCCCCGCAGGTACATTCACGGAAACACTCTCCACGACACCGCCAAGCGTCTCGCCGCCTTCCGCAGCGGCACGGATGTCGTTGAGCATTTTCTTTCCCTGCCGTGTATTGATGACGGGAAAGCTCTTGAATCTCACCGCAAGAATATCCTCTTTGCTGACCTGTGTGTGGTCAAATTCCTTGTCTTTTATGCCATGAATTTCCAGTGCGTGTGCGCCCGTGTAGATACCCCGCCGTTCGAGGATCTGCCCGCACACCGCCCCCGCAAAGCAAAGCGGTGTCATCAGCCGTTCTGAGAAATGTCCGCCGTCCCGGATGTCGTTAAATCCTCTGTACCGGAGCGTTCCGGTATAGTCCGCATGACCGGGGCGGGGGAGACGGTTGAGTTGTGCACGGCTGGGTGCCTGCACCTGCGTGTTCTGAATGAAAGCACACAGCGGCGAGCCGGTCGTTCTGTCGTTCATAATGCCCGACATGACCTGCAAAAAATTGCCCCCCTCATGCACACCGGGTTCTCTGCGTTCCAGAAAGCGGTGCAGCATAGAAAGATCCAGATATTCACCGGGCGGCAGGTTGTCCACAGTCACACCGATCGCAGGACCCTGTGCCTCTCCGAACACAGAAACAGAAATTCGATTATTCCAAACGGATGCCATTGACAATTCCTCCTAAAGCTTGATAGTCCTCAAAAAAGGCAGGATAAGATTTTTCCACGCACTCTGCCCCCTTGATCATGACAGGCGCATCTGCCCTTGTGGCTGCAATGGCAGCACACATGGCGATCCTGTGATCGCCTGCACTGGAAATTGTCCCCCCGTGAAGCGTTCCGACCGGGTGGATCTCCAGTCCGTCCGGAAGAATACGCACATCACCGCCGAGCGTGTTCAGCAGGGAAGCGGTCGTTTTTAGACGGTCGCTCTCCTTGATACGCAGCCTTTCAGCGCCTGTGATCTTCGTAACACAAGGCGCAAAGCTTGCAGCCACCGCCATGATAGGAACAAGATCGGGGATGTCCGAAGCATCCACCGTGCAGACCCCGTTTGTTCCGTACATTTCTTGCAGGATGTCAGCCATCCGCCTGTCACCCTGTACAGAGGTCTCCGGCATATTGGCAAGTGTCACGGAAGAACCGAGTGCATTGGCAGCAAGGAAGAATGCCGCCTGTGAGAAGTCTCCCTCCACCCGTTCCCGAACAGGCTGGAAACGCTGTCCGCCCGGTATGCGGTAGCCGTCTGCGGTTTCCGTGACCGTGACCCCGAAACGATTCAGGCAGTCAAGCGTCATATCCGCATAGGGTCTCGATTGCAGGGGAGAGGTGAGACAGATCTCCGAATCTCCCTCTAACAAGGGCAGTGAGAGCAGCAGCCCCGTCACAAACTGTGAGGAAATATCCCCCTCCAGCATAAATTTCCCGCTCCGGAGCTGTCCCTTTACCGTAAAGGGCATCGTGTTCCGGTAGTCAAAGGCAGCACCCTTTCCGGAAAATTCCCGCAGATAGGGCGTAATGGGTCGCTGCGGCAGCCTGCCCTGTCCCCGGAATTCTGTTTCTATCCCCAAAGCCGCTGCCACCGGGATAAGAAACCGCAGTGTCGAGCCGCTTTCACAGCAATCTGCAATGCAGCTTGCCGCCGGTTTCCGGATACCTGTCACCGTGACCGTATCCCCCTCGACCTGAAAGTCAGCCCCGAACGCTTTCATCACGGAGATCGTCGCCTCAATATCCTTGGAAAAGCTCACCCCCGTAATGCAGGAGACCCCGTCTGATAGTCCCGCACAGATGAGCAGCCTGTGCGCCATGCTTTTGGAGGCAGGGACAGCGACCGTTCCCGCAAGCCGGTGCGGCGTGATGACAAGATCCATCCTCACACCGTCCTTTCAAAGTGCTTCCGGAATGCCGGCAGAGTGTCGCAGTGTATCTTTGCCTGTCCGATAGGGGAGCAGACGATATACCGCAGCTCACCGCCGGAGCGCTTTTTGTCGTGTCCGCACAGATCCAACAACTCCGTCAGGCTGACCGGAACATCGGAAGGCAAGCCATACTGTGTCACACAGCTGCAGAGCTTCTTCCAGTCCTCCGGATCACCGCAGTACCGTGTCATCAGACACATCCCGGCAGCGACCGCACAGCCGTGCGTGATACCCTCATAGTGATAATACGCTTCAATGGCATGACCGAGCGTATGCCCGAAATTCAGGATCATGCGCAGTCCGGATTCTTTTTCATCCTCTCCCACGACATCCCGCTTGATACCCACACAGACCGGAATGATCTCATCGAAATGCGCCTGTACATTGTCAATATGACAGCCGCACAGCAAGTCAAAGAGGTTTCTGTCAGCGATCATGCCGTACTTGATGACCTCCCCCATGCCGTCAATGAGGAATTCCTTCGGCAGCGTAGAGAGGGTATCGGGATCGCAAAGCACCACGTCAGGCTGATAGAATGCACCGACCAGATTTTTGCCCTCCGGCAGGTCGATAGCAGTCTTGCCGCCGACCGAAGAATCTACCTGCGCCAGCAGGGAAGTGGGTATCTGCACATAATGGATACCCCGCAGATAGGTCGCAGCCGCATAGCCTGTCAGATCGCCCACAACACCGCCGCCAAGTGCGATCAGGCAGTCAGAGCGTGTGATCTCTTTCTGACAGAGGAAAGTATAGATCTGCATCAGCGTGTCCGCATTCTTGGAGCGTTCTCCATGCGGAAAGACAAACAGCTCCGTCCGGAATCCGGCATCCTGCAGGGATTTTGCAACAGTATCGCTGTAGAGCGGCGCTACATTGTCATCAGAGATGATGACACAGGTGCGGCTTCCGATCCGGTCTTCTATCAGTGCTCCGCAGTTTTTCAGAATGTCCCGTCCGATCAGCACATCATAGGGCTTCCCGGTGGGGACATGGATCGTTTTCATGATATTCAGCCTCCTTGGATTTCCGTCAGGGTAAAACCCCCTACTATAATCATACCCAATTTCCAGAAATTTGTCAAGAGATACAAGCACATTTCTTACAGAAAAATGTATTTCCGACCGTTTTCTGATGTTCCGGAGCAAAAACAGGGACTTCCTGCTCGTCCGCATATTCCGGACAGGTCGGGCATAGGATTTGCTAAGAGCAGAAGCAGGAAGCCGCTGCCGGCTTCTTCAGAAAGGATGAAAACAGAATGAAAGCCTTAGACAACCTGAAAAGCACCCTTGAGTACCTGCCCGCCGCCGTCCGCCGCAGTCTCCAGCGGATACCGGACAGCCGTCTTGCCCGTGTGCAGGAGATCCGTCTGCGCAGCAGCCGGCCTGTCGGCATTGCAGAAAGCGGACGGGAACAGTTCCTCACCGCAAACGGCACGCTGACCCTCCAGCCGGAAGCTGCCCTGACCGTCAGTGCGGACGACATTGCCCGTTCCTTTCAGGCGGTAGTGTCCTATTCGGTCTACAGCCATGAACAGGATACGGCAGAGGGCTATGTGACCATTCGGGGCGGATGCCGTGTCGGCATCTGCGGCAGTGCCGTCCGGCAGGGCGGCAGGGTGCAGTCCGTGCGGCATATCAGTGGACTGAATTTCCGCATAGCCGGAGAATATCCGGGCACAGCAGCATCCGTCATGCGGCAGGTAGGGCAGGGGAGCAGCCTGCTTGTCGCCGGTGAAGTGGGCAGCGGAAAGACGACCTTCCTGCGGGACATCAGCCGGATACTGGGGAACAATTACCGGACTGCCCTGATCGATGAACGGGGCGAACTTGCTGCCATGCTGCACGGCGTACCGCAGAACGATGTCGGGCTGATGACGGATGTGCTGGACGGCTACCCACGGGCAGCAGGGATCCGCACAGCGCTGCGTGTACTCACACCGGATTACATTGTCTGCGATGAGATCAGCACGCTTGAGGATGCCGAAGCCATTTTGCAGGCAGACGGCTGCGGGGTGCGGTTTGCAGCATCTGCCCATGCAGGCAGCATCGATGACCTGAAACGCCGCACAGTATTGCAGCCCCTGCTTGAAGCGGACGTGTTCCGCTATGCCGTGCTGCTTGGCGGAAACGGACGGGTACAGACGATACGGAGGTTACAGGCGGTATGAAGCTGCTCGGACTGTTTTGCATTCTGCTTGCGTGTACGGGGGCAGGACTGTATGCTTCCGCCCGCCTGAAACGGGAAACAAGGGCAGCGGAGCTGCTCATGGCATGGACAGAGGACTGCGCCGCCTGTATCCGCTGCCAGAATACAGAACTGCGGGAGCTGCTCGGACAAATGGCTGTACATCCGAATTACAGCCGGTTCGGTTTCCTGAAAGCTGTCAGCGAGGGGCTTTCCCCCGGTACACCGCCGCAGGAGGTCTGGCAAAGGGCAGTCCGGAGTGATCCGGCAGTGCCGGCACGGGTACAGGAGATCCTGTGCAGCCTTGGCAATGTGCTTGGTACGACAGATACACAGGGTCAGCTTGCAGCGCTGGAGCTGCACCGGATACAACTCCGGGCGGCAGCAGGGGAGAGCCGGGAGAGGTACACCGTGCAGGGAAAGCTCTACCGTTCGCTTGGATTGCTTGGCGGAGCAGCGGCAGTGGTACTGCTCCTGTAAGGGCAGCGGGGAAAATGGAGGACTACAATGGACATCGACCTGATCTTCAAAATTGCCGGTACGGGCATCATCGTTGCCGTACTGAGCCTTGTACTGAAAAAAGCGGAGCGTGACGAACAGGCAATGATGACCACGCTTGCCGGGCTGATCGTGGTGCTGATGCTTGTCATTGATCAGATCAGCGAATTGTTTAATACCGTCAAGGCGGTATTCGGCTTATGAGCATCCAGACAGCGGCAGCGCTCTGCATCATCGGGAGCGTACTCTGCCTGTTGCTGCGGGAATACCAGAAGCCACAGGCAGCACTGTTGAGTATTGCAGTCGCAGCGGGAGCTGTCCTGAGCGCAATGCCGGAAGTACGGCAGATCGCCGAAACGGCATCGGCACTGTATGCACAGAGCAGCCTTTCGCCTGCCTATTTCGTTATCCTCTGTAAAGCGCTTGGCATTGCCTATCTGACGCAGCTTGGTTCGGACATCTGCCGGGACTGCGGCGAAGCGGCAATTGCCTCAGCGGTGGAGCTGTGCGGGCGCATCAGTCTGGTTGCCCTTGCGCTGCCGCTGTTCGTGCAGCTCACAAAGACTGTTCTGGGGGTGATCGGATGAAGCATCTGGGGGTAGTGGCGGCACTGCTGCTGTGTATGCTGCTGTGTACAGGCTTGGCTGTGCGGGCGGAGGACAGCCTTCCGGCACTGTTTGAAGCAAGCGGAGCGGACGAGCTGGGGGAAGCCTATCTCCCGGAGGGGACAGATGTGTCCGACCCGGCATCGTTCACGTCCATGACATTGCCCGGACTGCTCCAAAGCCTTGCTGGAAGCATAGCTGACCGGGTGGGCGAGCCGCTGCGGGTGCTGACGCTGCTGATGGGCGTGATCCTGCTGTCTGCCCTTGCTGCCAGCCTGAAAGGGGAGCAGAGTGCTGCCGGTACGGTCTACGAGGTCGTGTGTGTCCTCTGCGCTGTCGGCATTGCCTGTGAACCGATGAGCCGGGCATTTTTGCAGGCGGCAGAGGTATTGAAGCGGACGTCGGATTTCATGCTGACTTTTTCGGGCATCTTCGGCGGGGTACTGGCAGTCGGCGGTGGTCTGACGGTTTCAGCGGTCTATCAGAGCAGCATGGCAGTACTCTGTGAACTGGCACTGGAAGTCGCTGCCAAATTTTTGCTCCCCCTGCTCGGTATGTGCCTTGCCATGAGCATTGTGGATGCCGTCAATCCGGCGATCTCACTGGAGGGCATGATCCGGCTGATGCAGAAAGTTTCGGCATGGGTGCTTGGCTTGCTGATGGCATTGTTTTTAGGAATGCTTTCCGTGCAGAGTATGGTAGCGGTCTCTGCCGACCGTGCAGGTACCAAGGCAGCCAAATACATGATCTCCGGCTTTGTGCCGATCGTGGGCGGAGCAGTTTCAGAGGCATATGCTGCTGTATTGGGCAGCATGGGGATCTTACGCTCCACGACAGGCACGATCGGGATCCTTGCCCTGCTGTCGATCTTAGTTCCCGTATTGGCGGAGCTGGGAATTTACCGTCTGTTAGCGGCAATTGCGGCAGCAGTTTCAGAACTGTTCGGGACAAGGCAGCTCACACGCCTGTTCCGGAATATGGAAAGCGTCATGGCAACGGGATTTTCGGTAGCGGTGTGCTTTTCGGTGATGTTTATTTTTTCCACAGCGGTCATGATGCTGCTCGGCGGCAGTCAGACCTGAAAGAAGGTGCAGCCATGGAACGTTTGCGGGAAGCGGTTTTGGGAGCGTGTATGCTGAGTACAGCAGTCGGCATTGTAAGCCTGATCCGTCCGAGCCGGCTGCTCGAACGGCAGATACGGTTTCTGATCTCACTGCTGTTTGTCATCTGCCTGACCGTGCCGTTTGTGCAGATGGATGTGCCTGATCTGCCGGAATTTCTGTCCGGTGACTACAGCGCCGAGCCGTCTGAAGCCCTGCAAGAAGCGCTTGACACGCAGCTGACCGCCGAAGCAGCCCGCCGCACAGAAACCGTTCTGAAAGCGCAGCTTGCACAGGCAGGCATCACCTGTACCTCTTTGCATACCGTGGTTCATATTGCGGAGGACGGCAGCATATATATTAGTGAAGTCAGTGCAGAATGCAGCGATTTCGCTTCCGCCTGCCGGGTGCTGGAGGAATTGCTTGGGAAGGGGGTGACAATCTGTGTTACAGAAGCGCTTTCCTGAGCTGAAAAAGAAAGACCTCGTCCTGCACGGCATCGTTCTGCTGGGACTGCTCGGCATGGCTTGCATCCTGCTTTCCTCTCTGCTCTCCCCGAAAACAGAACAAACGGCAGAGCAGACAGTTTCAGGCGAACAGGAGGCATACCGCCTTGCCTTGCAGGAGCAGCTGACGGAGATGCTTACATCTATTTCGGGTGTGGGGCAGGCAGAGGTGCTTGTCACGCTCGAAGGCAGTGAGCAGTACCGCTATGCACAGGATGACGAACGCACGGTCTCCGACTCGCAGGTGCGCAGCAGCACAAGCTATGTCACCGTCGGAGGTAGCCGTGAAGCACTGGTGGAATCCGTCTCCCATCCGGGTATCACCGGCGTTGTAGTCACCTGTGAGGGCGGTGCAAGCAGCACGGTGCAGGAAGCTGTCTACAAAGCGGTTTCCGTAGCGTGCGGACTGCCTGTCAGTCAGATCTATGTCACAAAATCAGCAGGTTCACCACGAAAGGAGAATGTTTCATGAAAAAACCATCTATTATCATCGGCAAGCGTCAGATCGTATTGTCCTGCCTGACGGCAATGCTTGCCGTCGCAGTTTACATCAACTATTCGCTCTCACGGACGGAGCAGATCACGCCTGTCACGGAACTGGACGGGCAGACCCATTACGGCGATATGGAGTTCGTCAGCGCTGAACCGGAGGAAGAACCGGTCAATGCGGCGGCAGAACAGACAGCAGCTGACCCTGCCGCAGACTATTTCGCACAGGCAAGACTGGAAAAGGCTACCAACCGTGATGAAGCTGTCCAGACCCTGCAAATGATCATGGGCGGCGGCGATATCACCAACGAGGAAGCCGTTACCACTGCCCTGAGTGCTGTTGAAGTCTCCAAGCTCATCGAGAGCGAGGGCAATATTGAATCGCTCATCCGGTCGCAGGGATTTGAGGACTGCGTGGTGTATCTGGACGGCGATTCTGCGAAGGTCGTGGTACGTTCGGACGGGCTCGAAGCAGCCGATGCTGCCCTCATCAAGGACATCATTTTGGGTGAGGTTGCAATTTCTTCAGAAAATATCAGAATTTTTGAGGTAAAGTAGTTGTAAAATTCCTGAAAATTTGGTATAATAAGAATGAAGCAGGTTTTTTCAGGCAAAAAACATACATAATTGTAAATATTATGCAATTTTGCCAAAAATAAACACAGAAAGGATGTTCTATATGAGTACAGTCAAATCCGCAAGACGGTCTGTCAATATCTCGGACGAGGTGCTTTGCCGGGTGGCAGCTCTTGCCGCACAGGATGTGGAGGGCGTTGTCCGGCTTTCCGGAACGCACAGCCTGCAAAATCCGCTCGGTGAACCCGTCCGCATCCGGAATCTGGGCGGTGCGATCTCCGTACAGGTGAGCCTTGTCATCAGCGGCGGCAGCCGTGCCGTGACCGTGGCAAAGCAGGTACAGCAGGCAGTCAAGCAGGGAATTCAGGATATGACCGGCGTGACAGCCGTTCATGTGAATGTAGAGATCAGCGGCATGGAGGAAGATGCGTAACGCATAACAGCCGGCAGCATACGGTTTCCGTATGCTGCACAGCCGTTTGTCGGAAAGGAAAGGAATCGTATGACAAAACGTGAATGCAGGGAAAGTGCGTTTATCCTGCTCTTTGAGGCTTCTTTGCGGGAGGATACACCGGAGGAGCTGTACCGCATTGCCGAAGAGCTCGAAGAACCGCCGTTGAATGACAGGGTAAAATCCCTCGTGGAGGGCGTGCTTGCGCATATGGAAGAGATCGATGGCATCATTGCATCTTACAGCAAGACAAGAGCAGTTAGCCGTATCGCACGGGTGAATCTCATTCTGCTGCGCATGGCGATCTATGAACTGCTCTATTGCCCGGAAGTCCCGGTCAACGTGGCAGTCAGTGAGGCAATCGGTATTTCCGAGAAATATACCTATCAGGAAGACACCGCTTTCATCAATGGTGTGTTGGGGGCTTACTCCCGTTCATTGCCGCCCCGCACACAGGAGAACGCCTGATGGCACTGTATCTGGGGCTTGATACCAGCAATTATACTACTTCCGCTGCCGTCTATGACAGCGAGACACACACTGTCCGGCAGGCAAAGCAGCTGCTTCCGGTCAAGCCCGGTGAAAAGGGTCTGCGGCAGAGCGATGCGGTATTTCATCATACCGTGCAGCTCCCGGAGGTGCTGTCACAGGTGGACTTCACAGGGTGTGCCGGTATCGGAGTCTCCGGAAAGCCGAGACAGGCAGAGGGTTCGTATATGCCCTGCTTTCTGTGCGGTGCAGGTGTTGCCCGGATGCTCGGACAGGCACTTTCCGTTCCGGTGTACATCACAAGTCACCAGACGGGGCATATTTTAGCGGCACTGTATGCGGCAGGGAAGCTCTCACTGCTGGGAGAATCGTTCATAGCATTCCATGTCAGCGGCGGAACGACAGAGTGCGTCCTGTGTGAACCGGACGACAGGGAACTGCTGCGCATCACGCCGCTTGCCGGTTCACTGGACCTCAAGGCAGGACAGCTGATCGACCGGGTGGGACTTATGCTGGGACTGCGGTTTCCGTGCGGTGCAGAGCTGGAACGACTATCAGGGGAGAGCGAGATGACTTTCCGCTATAAGCCCGTGTGCAAGGGGGCAGACTGCTGTCTGTCCGGCTTGGAGAACCAGTGCAGGGAGTTCCTTGCAAAGGGGCATTCTCCGCAGGATACGGCAAGATTCTGCCTGACATCCGTGGCGGAAGTCCTTGCGGAAATGACAGAACGTGTGCTTGCGGACAGACCGCTGCCTGTGTTGTATGCAGGCGGTGTGATGTCGGACAAGCTGATACAGGAAAGGCTGGCAGGAGACGGCAGATATTTCGCATCGCCGGAATTTTCCTGCGACAATGCTGCGGGAACGGCATTGTTTGCCGCTGCACAACAGGAGAGGCTATGTCGGTTATCACAGTTTCACAGCTGAATACTTACCTGTCCTCTGTCCTTGGCGGGGACAGCAAGCTGCGGCATTTTATGTTACAGGGTGAGGTCGCCAATTTCAAGAACCATACTTCCGGGCACTGGTATTTTTCTCTGAAAGACAGCAGCAGCACCATCCGTGCTGTGATGTTCCGGAGCTATGCAGGCAGGATGAAGTTCCTCCCGAAAGACGGCATGAAAGTCATTGTCAGTGCCAGTGTAACGGTCTATGAGGCAGGCGGTTACTATCAGGTGAATGTGACCGATATGCAGCCGGACGGTGTGGGAGCTGCAATGCTTTCACTGGAGCAGAGAAAGGAAAAGCTCCGGAAAGAGGGGCTGTTTGATGCAGCCCGGAAGCGGGAACTGCCCTTTCTGCCGCATACGGTCGGGGTCGTTACTTCCTCGACGGGGGATGCGCTGCAGGATATTTTGCGCACGATAGGGAACCGCTGTCCGCTGGTGCGGGTACTAATATTTCCGGTGCTTGTGCAGGGCGAAAGGGCAGCAGAGAGCATTGCTGCCGGGATACGCTTTGCGGGGGCGCAGGGGTGCGATGTCATCATCGTAGGCAGGGGCGGCGGCTCGTCGGAAGATCTCGAGCCGTTCAATGCGGAGGCTGTCGCCTATGCGATCGCCGGCTGTCCTGTGCCTGTCATTTCGGCGGTCGGGCATGAAATGGACGTGAGCATTGCCGATTTAGCCGCTGATGTACGTGCGGCGACTCCGACGGCGGCGGCAGTCGCTGCTGTTCCGGAACGCAGCGCCCTGCATGAGCAGATACGGCAGACCATACAGCGGATGGAGCAGGTTTATCTTGCGGGGATGCGGACAAGGCAGCAGCAGCTGACCGTCCTGAGCGGCAGGCTGAAACAATGCCGCCCGGATTACCGCATTCAGCTGCACAGGGCGGAATGCGGCAAGCTGACCGAACGGCTGCAAAAGGCGATGCAGCTTTACCTGACACGCAGAAAGGCAAAGATCGATGCCGGGCAGAAAGAATGCCTTCTCCTGACGGAGCGGATGCAGAAGTCCATGCAGCTCTTTCTTGCCCAAAAAAGCGCACAGCTGACGGCACAGCAGGAGAAGCTGACACAGCTTGACCCGTTGCGCATCCTGCAAAGGGGCTATGCGGCTGTTTATAACGAAAACGGTGCGGTGCTGACCGCTGCTGCTGCTGTGAGACCCGGTGAGCGCATCCGGGTGCAGCTGGCAGAGGGCAGTCTGATCGCAAGAGTGGAGGAACATCATGCAATATGAGGAAATGATGAAACGGCTGGAAGAAATTACCTGCCGCTTGGAAAAGGAGCAATTGCCGTTGGCAGAGGCTGCCAAGCTCTATCAGGAGGGGATGCAGCTTTCGGCGCAGTGCCATGCGCTGCTTGACAAGGCTGCGCTTGCCGTGCAGGAAATGCAGATCCCGGCAGGAAACGGAGGGGATACCTGATGAACGTGAAAGAACAGCTTACTGCCTACGCACAGCGCTGCGAGAGCGATATGCTGCGCCGTGTGGCAGATATGGAGAAACGGGCAGAGGGTATGGATATTGGTACTTTGTTTGATGCGATGCGGCATTCGCTGACGGCAGGCGGCAAGCGGATCCGCCCTGCCATGATCTATGCGTTCTGTGCAGTCTGTGGGGGTACACCGGAACAGGCAGATGCGGCAGCCTGTGCCATGGAAATGACACATACATCCTCTCTGATCTTTGACGATTTGCCGGCAATGGACAATGACGATATGCGCCGGGGCAAGCCGTCCTGTCACAAGGCTTTCGGGGAGGCGACGGCGATTTTAGCAGGGGATGCACTGATCTGTGCGCCGTTTGCTGTGATTGCGGAGGATACGGCGCTTTCCGCAGAACAGAAGGTGGAACTGGTGCGGATCCTGTCCGTCTTTGAGGGGACGGGCGGCATGGTCGGCGGTCAGCAGATGGATATGCAGTTTGAAACGCAGGAGACTGTTTCGGTCGAGGAACTGGAAACCATGTGCAACGGTAAGACCGGTGCGCTGATGGCAGCAGCCTGTCAGATGGGCTGCGTCTGCGGCGGCGGCAGTGCGGAACAGATCACGGCAGCAAGGCAGTATGGGTTTTATGTAGGGCTGGCATTCCAGATCATGGATGATATTCTCGATGTGACAAGTACGGCAGAGGTGCTTGGCAAGCCGATCGGCAGCGATGCACAGGAGGGAAAAAAGACCTTCGTCACACTGCTTGGCTTGGAGGCGGCAAAGGCAAGGGCTGCCAAGCTGACGGCACTTGCGCATGAACAGCTGAACTGCTTTACGGGTACGGAATTCCTGCATGACCTGACAGATGCCCTGCTGGTGCGGGTGCAGTAAGGGGCGTGCGGCATGGTATATAATCCGATTCTTTGTGCGGCGGTTCTCGGCTGGGCTGCGGCACAGGTCATCAAATTTATTCTGCATTTTGCTCAGAATGCAAGTTTCCAGCTGGAAAGGCTCTATGGTTCAGGCGGTATGCCGAGTTCGCATTCCTCGCTGGTCTGTGCAGCATTTATTTCCACGGGACGTGCAGAGGGCTGGGACAGCCCGATCGTTGCGGTCATGTTTGTGGTGGCAGCGATCGTCATGTATGATGCAGCGAATGTCCGTCTGGAGGCAGGAAAGCACGCCAAGCAGCTCAATGAGATCATGATGCGGCTTTTAGCGCAGGATGGCAATACTGACACTAAGATAAAGGAGTTTAAGGAATTACTGGGTCACACGCCGTTTCAGGTGGTGTGCGGCGCAGTGCTGGGCATCGTGATCGGTGCGCTGATTCCTTTGCGGTGAGGCTATGGACAGAATAGAAAAGAATCAGAACAGGCAGGAGATCTGCCTCAAGGATCTCCAGCTTCCGCAGGATCTGAAAAAACTGAATCTCTACCAGTGCCGCCGGCTGACAAAGGAGATCCGGTGGCTGCTGGTACAGACGATCTCCCATAATGGCGGACACCTTGCCTCAAATCTGGGCACGGTGGAGCTGACACTGGCGCTGCACAGGGTCTTTGATTCCCCGCAGGACAAGTTCATCTGGGATGTCGGGCATCAGTGCTATACGCACAAGCTCCTGACCGGACGGCTGCAGGAATTCTCCCACATTCGGAAAGAGGGCGGTATTTCCGGTTTCCCAAAGCCGATGGAGTCGCCGCATGATGCGGTTATCTGCGGACACAGCAGCACATCTATTTCCAGTGCGTGCGGTATTGCCGAGGCGATGCGGCTCAAGGGGGATACGCAGCACCGTGTCATTGCCATTATCGGTGACGGGGCATTTACCGGCGGACTTGCCTTTGAGGGGCTGAACAACGGCGGAAAGAAGAAGTTGCAAAATCTGATCGTGATACTCAATGACAACGATATGTCGATCTCCGGGAATGTGGGGGCAGTCTCCGGCTATCTGCGCTCTATCCGGGAAAGTGAGGGCTATGTCCGCCGCAAACAGGAGCTGGAGGGCAACCTGCGGAATACCCCTGTGGTCGGCATTCCGACGATCAAGGTGCTGAAAAAGACGAAGGACAGCTTCAAGAGAATCGTGATCAAACAGGCGACCATGTTTGAGCAGATGGGCTTTGTGTATCTCGGTCCTGTGGACGGGCACGACCAGCAGGAACTGGAAGATGTGCTCAATACGGCAAAGCGCTATGATGCGCCGGTGTTTATCCATGTCAAGACGATAAAGGGCAAGGGCTATCTTCCGGCAGAAAAGAACCCTACCCAGTTCCACGGGGTGTCGAAATTCGATATTATGACAGGCAACCCGGAAATTTCGGGCGATGACTGCTATTCGGCAGCCTTTGGCAAGGAACTGACGAAGTTGGCAGCAGAGGACAAGCGTATTTGTGCGATCACGGCTGCAATGGAATTTGGGACGGGATTGCAGTATTTTGAAGCGGAATTCCCGGAGCGTTTCTACGATGTGGGAATTGCCGAGCAGCACGCTGTCACGTTTGGGGCAGGGCTGGCTGCTTCGGGGATGATCCCGGTGTTTGCGGTGTATTCCACATTTTTACAGCGTTCCTATGATCAGCTGATACACGATGTGGCAATTGGCGGGCTGCATATGGTGCTTGGGATCGACCGGGCAGGCTTTGTCGGGGAGGACGGCGAAACGCATCAGGGGACTTTTGATGTTTCCATGCTGACAGCCGTGCCGGGCAGTGTGATCTATTCGCCGGTCGGTTATGAGGAATTGCGGCAGTGCTTGCGGCGTGCTGTCTTTGAGGAAACGGGTCTGGCAGCAGTCCGCTATCCGAGGGGCAGCGAAAAGGGGTTGACGTTTCCGGGCAGACCGGAGACAAATTACAGCTTTATCGACGGAGAGTCGGATGTGCTGCTGATCTCCTACGGGCGGGCTTTTGAGTCTCTCTGGCAGGCTCACTGCACGTGTGAAAAGATCGGTTACCGGACAAGCCTGCTGCGGCTGACGAGGATCTTCCCGGTGGAGGAGGACCTTGTGGAAAAGGCATTTTCTTACAAGACGGTCATCTTCTTTGAAGAGGGCAGGGGATACGGCGGTATTTCGACTATTTTCGGGTCTCTGCTGGCACAGTACGGCTTTACGGGGCGGTTTGTGCGGGTATCGGCAGATGGCTTTCAGAAACAGGCAGCCATGCCCGTGCAGCTTGACAAAGCAGAACTTTCTGCGCCGGCAGTGTGCCGCTATATCTACGCCTATGGCACAAAGAGCTGACATGGCACTGGCGGAACGGGGACTGTGCCGCAGCCGTTCTCAGGCGAAGCAGCGCATTGCAGCCGGAGAAGTCCTCTGCAACGGCAAGCCGCTGTGCAAGCCCTCGGACAGGGTGGAGGACACGGATGAACTGACTGTCACCGGAACGCATTTTGTCGGCAGGGGAGGGCAGAAATTAGCCGGAGCGCTTGCCGTTTTCCCGGTCACGCCGGCAGGGAAGATCTGCATGGATGTGGGGGCTTCTACGGGCGGGTTTACGGACTGTATGCTGCGCAGCGGTGCGGTAAAGGTCTATGCGGTCGATGTGGGGCATGGACAGCTTGAGGCATCTTTGCGGGACGATGCACGGGTCGTGGATCTGGAGGGGACAGACATCCGGCGACTGGATAATTTGCCGGATATGCCTGCATTCTGCGGTATCGATGTGTCCTTTATTTCCCTGAAACTGGTGCTGCCGGCGGTGTACGGACTGCTATCGGAACGGGCGGACTGCATTGCGCTCATCAAGCCGCAGTTTGAGGCAGGGCGGGCGCACATTGGCAAGGGCGGCATCGTGCGTTCGGCAAGGGTTCACGTGCAGGTGCTTGGGGAGGTGCTGCAATTTGCGCAGGATACGGGCTTTTCCGTGGAGGGGGTCTGTGTTTCCCCGATACGGGGCGGGGACGGCAATATGGAATATCTGACCTTTTTGCAAAAAGGTTCCGGCAGCCGGAAGCCTCTGCCCGATTTGAAAGCACTCACGGAAACCGTCGGTCTCAGGAGGTAGGATATGCTCAGGTTTGTGATTTACCCGAATTTTCAGAAGAAAAATGCACTTGCCTGTGTCCGGGAGGTATGCGGCAGACTGCATCGGCTGGGCGGAGAGATCTGGGTCGATGAACGCTGCCGGGCGGCGCTGACGGGGATTCCTTTTGTAAACTATGGCGTATTCCGGGAACTGACGGAACGGGCGGATATTGTCATTGCTATCGGCGGGGATGGAACGATCTTGCGCTGTGCGAAAAAAATGCTCCCGTCAAGTGCTGTACTCCTTGGCATCAACACGGGGCATCTTGGCTTTATGGCAGGACTGGAAACGGAAGATCTGGACGAACTGGGCAGGCTGTTCCGGGGGGAATATTTCCTGTCGCAGCGGATGCTGATCGAGGGTGCACTCACGGGCGGAGAGCAGACGGTGCGTTTTACAGCACTCAATGATATTGCGATTTCGGGGATGTGCGGAAAGGTGTTTGATTTTTCCGTGCGGGCGGATCAGAAACTGATCGGACGCTACCGGGCGGACGGTATGGTCTGTTCTACACCGACGGGTTCGACTGCCTATGCACTTTCGGCAGGCGGACCGCTGCTCGAACCGGAACTTTCCTGTATTGAGATCGCCCTGATCTGTCCGCATTCTCTGTTCAACCGTCCGGTGCTGCTTTCGAGTGACAGGCATATTACCGTGACACATACTGCTGAGGCGGCGAAACAGATCTGCCTGAGTGCGGACGGTGAACCGCCGGTCGCTTTCCCGGCGGGCTGTGAGCTGGAGATCTGCCGTTCAAGGCATATGGTCAGTCTGGTCAGCCTGACAAGCGGCAGTTTTTACGATGCCATCAACCGGAAACTGATGCAGTCTATCAAAGGATTTTCTGAGGAAGTGCAGGAGGAATACCATGAAACAGGCAAGACAGAATGAGATCATAGCCCTTGTGCGGCAGCAGCCTGTCGGCAATCAGGATGAGCTGATGCTGCTGCTGAAAGAAAAGGGATTTCCGGTGACACAGGCGACCATTTCGAGGGATATACGGGAGCTGAAACTTGTCAAGCGTGCCGATGCGGAAGGGAACTACTGCTACTGTCTGCCGGAACTGCCTGCACAAGAGGAGATGCTGATCGGCAATGTTCTTTCGGTCGATCATGCAGGCAATACGGTCGTCATCAAATGCCGCTCCGGCACGGCACAGGCGGTCTGCACGGTGCTGGACAATATGCTCCGTCCGGAGGTCGTCGGGACACTGGCGGGGGACGATACGATTTTTGTACTGGTGCGTACGGGCAGACAGGCGGAAAATTTTACGGCAGAGCTGAAACTGAAGCTCCGGAATGGGTGAGAGAATGTTAGAAGAATTGTACATCGAAAATTTAGCGGTCATTGAACAGGCACAGATCGATTTCGGGGCTGCGTTTCATGTGTTTACCGGTGAGACCGGTGCGGGCAAATCGATCCTGATACACGGCATTCAGGCAGTACTGGGGCAGCGTGTGTCAAGGGACTGGGTGCGTACGGGCTGCGACAGGGCACAGGTCACGGCACTGTTCACCGGGCTTCCGGAGGGGGTACTGCAGCTTCTGCGGGAAATGGACATTGCCTGTGATGAGGGGCAGATCACGTTGTCCCGTGAAATACGGGCAGACGGCGGCAGCATTGGCAGGATCAACGGAAAAACCGCTTCGGTCACGGCTTTGCGTGAGATCGGCACGCTGCTGATCTCTATTCACGGGCAGCATGACAATCAGGTGCTGCTTGCGCAGGAACAGCATCTGGCGGTACTGGATGCGTTCGGGGGGGATACCTCGTATCTGGAAGCCTATCAGCAGGCATTCCGGGAACTGCAAAGCACGGCTCGGGAGCTTGGCAAGCTGAAAAAAGAAGAACAGCAGCGCCGGCAGCGCTCTGCTTTACTGAAAAAACAAATTGAGGAGATCGGTGCGCTCGATCCCCGTGAGGGGGAGGAGGATGAGCTGGAAAATGCCTTGATGCAGGCAGAAAATGCGGAGCATATTCTTTCTTCCCTGAATGGGGCGTCAGGTATGCTTGCCGGGGAGGAGGGCATTGTTGATCAGATCGAGGGGGCAGTCTCTTTGCTGCAGGAAATCGAGGATGTGTGTCAGACGGATGAGCTGACGGAGCGCCTGAAAGCGGCAGAGATCGAGCTGAAAGACATTGCCGAGGAACTGTTGGGGATGGCGGACGATGTGAACCTTGACGAGCAGCGTGCCGAAAAGCTGCGTAACCGCTATCATGCCATTTCTGCGGTGAAAAAGCAGTTCTTCTGCGACTTTGACGAGCTGATACGGATGTATGCAGATGCAAAGGCAGAAATGGAGACCATGCAGAGCGATACGAGCCGGATCCATGATTTGGAGGAAAAAAAGGCAGCGCTGCTTGCGGATGTGACCGAAAAGGCAAATGCACTTTCCGACTACCGGGAGGCAACGGGCAGGCGGTTCGTGGAACGTGTCACGGAGGAGCTGCGGTTTTTGGATATGCCGGATGTGGTGCTGACGGTGCAGCATGAAAAGGGGAAGCTGACCATTCAGGGGCGGGACAGTGTGGCATTCTTGATTTCTGCCAACAAGGGTGAAGCACCGAAGCCGATTGCAAAGATCGCATCCGGCGGTGAGCTTTCGAGGATCATGCTGGCACTGAAATCCGTCATTGCGGACAGGGACAGCATTCCGACGCTGATCTTTGACGAAATTGACACAGGTGTCAGCGGCAGGGCTGCGCAGAAGATCGGCATCAAGCTTCGGGAGCTGAGCCGCAGCCGGCAGGTTCTGTGTGTAACGCATTTGTCACAGATCGCTGTGATGGCGGATACCCATTTCATGATTGAAAAGCATGAGGAAAATGCCCGCACGGTCACACAGGTGCATTTGCTCGATTTTGAGGGACGTGTGGAGGAGATCGCCCGTATCATGGGCGGTGATGATCCGAGCGAACTCATGCGGGAAAACGCCCGTGAGGAGCTGAGGAAAGTCGGCGTGTGAGCAATTTCAGGCAATTTCACAACATAAAAACCCTGCCCGGTCAACCGGGCAGGGTATCAGTCAGAAAAGAGGAATTTTTATGGAGAACCGTACCATGATGCAGTATTTTGAGTGGTATCTGCCGGATAATGGCTTGCTCTGGAACAGGGCAGCGGCACAGGCGAAGGCATTGCGGGAGGCAGGCATTTCGATGGTCTGGCTGCCGCCTGCCTATAAGGGGGCTTCCGGTGCGGAAAGTGTGGGGTATGATGTCTATGATATGTATGATTTGGGAGAATTTGATCAGAAAGGCTCTGTACGCACGAAATACGGTACCCGTGAGGAATACCTGACGGCGGTCAGGGCATTGCAGGCGCAGGGAATTTCTGTGCTGTGTGATGTGGTGCTGAATCATCGGATGGGTGCGGACGGTGCGGAAGAAGTTCTGGTCGAGGAAGAACAGGAAAACGACCGGAATCGGGATATTGGCGGGAAACAGGCAATTGTGGCTTGGACGAAATTTGATTTTCCGGGGCGGGCGGATGTCTATTCTGCATTCCACTGGCACGCTGTGCATTTTAGCGGGGCTGACTGGGACGAGCAGAGCCGCCGGAACGGGATCTTCCGGTTTGACGGAAAGCACTGGAACGGGGAAACGGACAATGAGAACGGGAATTATGATTACTTGATGGGGGTCGATCTGGACACAGATCATCCCGAAGTCATTCAGGAGACACAGAATTGGGGGAAATGGTACCTTGACACGGTAAAGCCGGACGGACTGCGGCTGGATGCTGTCAAGCATATCGGGTTTGACTTCTATCGGCAGTGGATAGAAGCCATGCGTACATATGCCGGGAAAAAGGGGCAGGAGGATTTCTTCATTGTGGGCGAGTACTGGAGCAATGAGCTGGGAAAGTTGGCGCATTATCTGGATGTGACACAGCATACGCTGGCGCTATTTGATGTGCCGCTGCATTTTCATTTTTTGCAGGCTGCGACATCGAATGGAAATTATGATATGCGTGGTCTGCTTGAGGGAACGCTCACCGGAACGCAGCCTGCCTGCGCAGTGTCGTTTGTGGATAATCATGATACACAGCCGGGACAGGCGCTGCAATCGTTCATTCCGGCATGGTTCAAGCCGATCGCCTATGCGGTTATTTTGCTGCGGGATGCGGGAACGCCGTGTGTATTTTACGGGGATTATTACGGCATTCCGCATGATGGGATTGCAGCCGTGCCGGGATTGCGGACACTGTTGCAGGTGCGCAGGGCGTATGCCTACGGGGCGGAGCATCTGTATTTTGACGATGCTTCTGTGGTCGGATTTACACGGGAAGGGGATACAGAACACGAACATTCCGGCGCAGCGGTACTCCTGAGCGACAGTGTCGGCGGCACAAAGCGGATGTATGTCGGCACGGCTCTCGCAGGTGCGTGCATGGTGGATGTGATGGGCAGACGCAGAGAGACTGTACCGATCAGCGAGGATGGTTTCGGGGAATTTGCTGTGGATGGCGGTTCGGTTTCTGTCTGGGTACGTTCAAAGGCAGCTGCGGCACTGTTCATTGAGGCAGAGTCTGTAGGATGATGTGATTTTTGCCTTGAATTTGTTTGTGTGAAGCTATTCAAATTGTAATGTTTTCCTGATTCGTCAGATTTATGAATTGATGGTGTATAATAAAACTTGACACATCCGGCTCAAAGAGATATAATCAATAAAAAAGAGAAAAGGAGTGTCA
>CANRFM010000019.1 GCA_947629905.1 uncultured Clostridia bacterium | reverse complement strand
TGGGGAATCTTATCCGCCATCGTATACCCTAAAAACCACCGATATGCTACATTCATCCTGATTTCTTCCACTGTCCGGCGCAGCGATGGAATGCCGTACAAATGCTGGATGATGACCATTTTGAACAGCACCACAGGGTCGCAGCTCGGTCGCCCGTTATCCGGGCAATACAGTTCCTCCACCAGACCATAAATATGGCTAAAGTCTGCCAATTTCTCTATTTTTCTCAGCAGATGATCCTGTGGGACAAATTCGTCCACGCAGAAAAATTCCATCTGACTTCTGTTTTCTATTTCTTGCCTAAGCATCTGCTTCACCGCCTTTTTCTCTATTATATCACTTATATATGAAAAAGTCCAGCGTTCGGCTGGACTTTTTTGACAGGCTGATCCCTCCCATACGGGAGGGATCTCGTATCAGCCATTTCCGTTCAGGTAACGATAGAATTCCGACTTGCTCTGGCACTTTTCCAGTGCAGCTGTCTCGGAAACGACACCACGCTTGACAAAGCGGGCAAGCTCTTGGTCAAGGCACATCATGCCGTACTGCTTACCGGACTGAATTGCCGACAGCAGCAGGTGAACCTTGTCGTCACGGATCATGGCAGCGCAGGCGTCGGTCACGTTCAGGATCTCCATGCAGGCAACACGTCCCTTGCCGTCCAGTCTGGGCAGCAGTGTCTGCGAAATAACACCGACAAGGTTGTTAGCAAGCTGGGTTCTGATCTGCCCCTGCTGATGCTCTGGGTATACGTCAATGATACGGTTGATGGTATCTGCCGCAGAGGTGGTATGCAGCGTGGACAGCACAAGGTGTCCGGTCTCGGCTGCGGTTACGGCTGCGGTGATCGTCTCGAAGTCACGCATCTCACCTACGAGGATAACGTCCGGGTCTTCACGGAGTGCGGCACGGAGTGCAGAGGCGAAATCCGGCACATCGTCGCCGACTTCTCTCTGGTTCACCATACAGAGTTTATGTGTATGTACATACTCGATCGGGTCCTCGACGGTGATAACGTGCGCACTTCTGTGGACGTTGATGTAGTCGATCATGCCGGCAAGGGTGGTGGACTTACCGGAACCGGTAGGACCTGTTACCAGAACAAGCCCACGGGGACGCATGGCAAAATCAGCCAGAACGGGCGGAAGCTGCAGATCATCCAGTGTCGGGATGTCATTGCGCAGCAGACGGATAGCGATCGCCGTCTTGCCTCTCTGGAAATACACATTGACACGGTGACGATAGCCGGCTGTCGTCTGGAACGAAAAGTCCGTATCCCTGTGCGCACGGATGCTTGCCATCTGGGTCTCATTGGTCATCTGGTTGGCGATGTCCATGATCTCCTCTTCATCCAGTTCGGCATACTTTGTCATTTTGCGCAGTGCACCGTTCAGACGTACAATGGGGTTGATGCCATAGGTAAAGTGCAAGTCGGAACAGCCGATCGCACGGGCTTCATTCAGAATGCGGTTAATTTCAATAGCCATTTTAGTTTCCTCCAAACGATTATTTCATAGGATCGTCATCCGGAATCTCCCGGATGGCTGCTTCCGGGATTTATACAGTGTAAGTTACACGTACCAGCTCATCCATAGAGGTAACGCCCTGCTGTACCAGCTCGGAAACGTTATCACGAAGCAGCTTGGTGCCGTTTTTCTTTGCGGCTTCCTCGATTTCCTCCTTGCTGCCGTTGCGGGCAACGATCGTAGAAATACCTGCCGTGCAGTGGATGATCTCATGAATTGCAGTACGTCCACGGTAGCCGGTGTTGTTGCACTCCGGGCAGCCGACAGACTCAAACACCGGAATGGGTGTTGTCACATCGTCCAGCTTCATCAGCTTGTTCTCTTCCTCATCGGACATACGCTGTCTCTTGCACTTCGGGCAGAGTACCTTAACCAGACGCTGTGCAATAACACCGATCAGGGAGGTTGCTACCATGTAAGGCGCTACGCCCATATCGACCAGACGGACGATGGTGGAAGCCGCATCGTTTGTATGCAGCGTAGACAGTACCAAGTGACCTGTGATAGCGGCACGGATACCGATGTCCGCTGTCTCGGAGTCACGCATCTCACCGATCATGACAATATCCGGGTCCTGACGGAGGATAGAACGCAGGGCAGCCGCAAAGGTCATACCTGCCTTGGCATTTACCTGTACCTGATTGATACCGTCGATCGCCTTTTCGACTGGGTCCTCAACGGTAATAACGTTAACATTCGGCTTTGCGAGTTCGCCAAGTGCGGCATACAGGGTCGTAGTCTTACCGGAACCAGTAGGTCCTGTTACCAGAATAACGCCGTGCGGGCACTTGATCATGGACTCAAACAGATTATAGTTGTAATCCGACATACCAAGGTCGGTGATCTTACGGAGCGCGATCTGACCGGTAGACAGGATTCTGATAACGATCTTCTCACCGTTTACGGTCGGCAGAGAGGATACACGCACGTCAAGCACCGTGCCGTCAACGGTCTGTGTGAAACGTCCGTCCTGCGGGATACGCTTCTCGGCGATGTTCATGCCGGAGATCAGCTTCAGACGGGTCGTCAGGGCATTATGCACGACATTGGAAACATTCATCAGTTCTACAAGATCGCCGTTGACACGGATACGGATCCTCGTATAGGTCTTGAACGGCTCGATGTGAATATCGGTCGCATCGGCACGGTAGGAGTTCTCGACGATCGTCGTTGCCAATTTTACGATAGGCGCACTCTCTACTCTGTCCTTGGACTCCTCGTCCTCTATTTCGGCATCCCGGAACTGCTGTACGCTTTCCAGTACGCTGTCCACGTTCTCCATGGAGTAATGCTGACCGATCGCCTTGTTGATGGCTGCCTTGGTTGCCAGTACCGGGATGGTATCCATACCGGTCTGCATCTTGATGTCTTCCAAGATGTTGAAGTTGATCGGGTCATCAGTCGCAACGGTCAGTCTGCGCCCCTGAATGTTGATCGCAATAACGGTGTGCTTCTTGGCAAGGCTTTCCGGAATTTTGCGGACTGCCTCCTCGTCCACCTCGATATTGCCGAGATCTACATAGGGAACACGCAGCTTTGCGGCGAGTGCCTTGGCAAGACTGACATCGGAGATGAAGCCCAGTTCCACGACCATTTCACCAAAACGCTTGGAACCCTGAGCTTCCTTCTGCGCAGCAAGTACCTTTTGGAGCTGGTCTTCCGTGATCAGCTTCTGTTCAACAAGGTAATCACCAATACGAATGTTTCTCATACAATAACCTCCATGTATTTTTATTTTCTACTTGTCAAAAGTGCCTGTATGTGATATAATATATGTATAATCGATTTTAAGGAGGGCATACATCATGCTTCACAGTGAATTTATGGACACCGGGTTTTACATCATGTTCTACCCAATCGTTTTTTTCTATGGGATCTGTATCGGCAGCTTTCTGAATGTTGTCATCTACCGGCTGCCCCGTAATGAATCCCTCATCAAGCGTTCCTCGCACTGCACGACCTGCGGCGCAAAGATTCGGGTGATCGATATTATCCCAATCCTGAGCTGGCTGATGCTGCGTGGAAAATGCCGCAGCTGCGGCGAAAAGATCTCCCCACGCTATCCAATTGTCGAGGCGCTCAACGGGATCATTTATGTGGTAACATTTACCGTCATGGATTTCAACCTGAAATCCCTGCTCTGCTGTTTCTGTTTCTCCATCCTGATCTGCATCGGGTTCATTGACTGGGACACCCTCGAAATGGATCCCATCATGATCGGCATGATCGCTGCACTGGGGCTTCCGCTGTGCGTGATCTCTGCTCTTCCGGCAGAGACGCAGGCTTCCCTCCCCGAATTTGTACAGCTTGAGGGAGATTCGCTTCTGTCACATCTGATCGGTCTGGTTTGCGTCAGCGTTCCGTTCTTCCTCATCGGGGAGATCACCGGGCTGATCGCACGCAAGGTCTACAAAAAGGACCTGCGGCGGGGCATCGAGCTTGGCGATACGCTGCTCATGGGGGCTGCCGGGCTGCTCCTCGGGTGGAAAGCCGTCCTCGCTTCCGCATTCTTCGGGATCCTCATTGCTGCCGGGTGGGGGCTGATCGGGAAATTGATCAGCGGCGAGTCAAAATTCGCCTTCGGGCCGGCGCTTTCGATCGGACTGTTCTTCGGGGCGCTGTGGGGCGAACCGCTCCTGAACTGGTACATCGGCATCCTCACCTACAACCCCTACGCATAAAGGGTTCGGCAGCCGGGAGAGCAATCTTCCGACTGCCGCTTTTTTGTCAGCTATTATTGATCTCTGTGGTGTAGCTGTAGATGATGCAGTAGTTGCCGTCAGCCGGTGCAGATGTTGTGTTTACATCGATCGGCATTTTGGCAGCAGCAGGCAAACTGCTGTCCACCATATCTACGATGCCGGGTTCTCTCTTCTGCACCGAACTACCGGGGGGATCATATACAGGCTGATGATGAGCATCAAACACAGGTACTTCACCAATGGTGTAGTAAGTTCTGACAGGAAGTCCACTATGTCCGTAGCTCTGCCTTTCTACAATATTCACCATAGACAAACTTGCGTGTGTCAGGAAAGAATATTCCGTATGATTCCGCACTGTTGTAGCCAGAATGCTGAATACCGTAGTCTTGGCATTGATCGAATGAGAAAGGTCTGCATAATCTGTATCTGAAACTGTATTGTTTTTGAAGTCATCCTTTGTGGCGTTCGCAAATCTCACTTGAATTTGATAATCGTCATAGTAAGCACGGTTGATCTCATACACATCAGTATCGGATGAAATCAATGTCGGTGTCGGATAATCAAATTTGTAATCATATGCCATGCTTTTGATCGTATTGTTGGTATTATCAATCAACATGACATGAATCGTTCCGTCGGCATATTCAAAGCTTGTCGGCGAACCGCCTGACTTGATGATACCGCTGTAGTGATCGGCTGCAAATTGATACGCCCGTGCTTGAATGGCAGACTCATCCACCTCCCCGGTGCTTGTTCTGGGTATATTGTTATACACGAACATATATTCCACCGGGGACAGCTCGTTCTTGATATAGTTGGCAATGTCGCTTGTCGCCGCATTACCGCCCTCGTGCACATCTGCCTGCACCATCATTTTCGTAACCGGATTCACGAGCTGCATTGCGCCCGCCATGATAATGGAAAATGTTGCCATTACCACGATCAGCTCAATGAGCGTGAACCCCTTTAATTTTTCTCTCATGTTCTCACCTCTCACGTCACGGGGTCGAAGGGCTGACCTTGTAGAATTCGAGGTTGCCGTTCATGTTTGTGTTGGTGTTCAGGTCGGACTCATCAGCGGCGGCAGCTGCGTTGTAGCACTTTCCGTTAAATTCGCCATATTTATCCGAAACACTGCCGTCCGCCTGTTTTTCGCCGACTGTAAATGTGAGATCCTGCTCCACTGCGATTTTGACAGGGTTACCATCTGCATCCAGAACTTCATTGCCCTGAGCGTCTTTCTGCGTTACTTCCTTGAAATCGCCTGTTGTCGCATCTTTCAGTGCGCTCTCGTCACGCACGTTCACGATCGGCGCTTCGGCATCCGTCTTGTTGTTGAGGTGGTTGGTCTGGAACATGATGGACTTTGTGACAGAACCCATCTGCACCATGAGCAGTGAGATAACTGTCAGCACGAACATCGCAATAATGACTTCGATCAGGGTCATGCCCCGGAGCTTTTTGCCTTTGTTACGCATAACAGCACCTCCTTAGTAGTAGTTGTAGTACAGCACTTCTGAATCGCCAGCCATCGGGCTGTCGGGTGTTTCAGGTGTGTCCGGATCAGCAGCGGGCGGATCAGACGGAATCGTCACATAGATCATGCCCCAGTCTGCATTAGAATCAATTTTGATCTCCCCTGCGATCAGCTGTCCGATCAAGCCAATTTTCTTTAGCTTTGATGTAGCTGTAAAATGTGTTGTATCTGAAACATCATTTCCGTATTTGAATATAGAGCCATTTGCAGTTTCATACTCGATCGTGCATTGTCCAAGCGGATTTGCCAAGCCCTGATCATAGTAAAGATCAGGCGCACGCACCAAAGCTGTTACAATATTATTGCTATTTGTAAGCTTTAAGACTGGCTGCTCATCATAAACTACTTTCGTATTGCCCTCAGTATCTGTTACAGTATGCTTGTTGACAGGGATACCATAAATCTCCAGATTCGGGTATCTGTTTGTGGTTGAATCTGCTGGATTTTCAAGCGAAGCTTGCAGATTGGCATACTCTTCATCAATATGAACTGTGACATTCTTAAGTGCCATTCCATTGGGACCACTTTGTGTTATATCCTTGTATTTTCCGCCCACCAATTTGTTCCAATAATATTTTGTATAAATTCCTCCGCCATTAAATGTTACAGTACCTTTAATATAAATTTGCACGGTAGCTGCGTGTTCATCAACAACTAATGGACAATTGGAACTGCTAAATGAAACATTTTCAAGAACAACAGTTAATGGACCACTCGCCTCTACATACAACGGTTTATCAATACTTAGCTGATTCGTAGTACTTGCACCTTTAATATAGCAGGAATTCTTGACGATGTATGCACCTTCTGCATCATCATCATCCACACCGCCTACATAAAAATTTCCGGGGTCGTTAAAATCACTTGTAGAATCGATTACCGTCCATGAAGAACTAATATCGCTTACCGATCTTTCATAACTACTATAATCAGCAGGAGCCGGTGTTGTCAAGCCTATTGTTGATTTGATATTTGCTTCACTATAATCAGATGGGTAAATATCCTTAGTATATGCTGTCTCCACACTTGTGATCGGTGTATACAGATCTACGGAATTGGATACAAGTGCATTTGCTTCTGAATCATATAATGCCATCTTATCAAATAGATCCTGATGTAAAGCCTTGAATGCATTTTCCTTTTCCTCTTGACTTGCATTTTCGGAAAGTCTGATGCTCTCCTGAAGTTCTATCTCTGCATCAGCGTTTGTTGTTACACCATTTTCAGTAACCCTTTTATTTTCTTTATATTTATACTTGACATTATAAATTATTGTAGTAACACCCTCTTCAGTTTCCCTCGAATTTTGATCCATTTGAATGTCCCATCCAATATTGGTGTACCACGTTTTTGTCGTTACATTACCGTCAACTAAAGGTATATTTCCTTCAAGGGGTTCAACTGAATAAACGTTACCTGTTGATTGCAATGTTCCATAATTTAGAATTTTCTTTGCATAGACATTTTTTGCTATTAATGTTGCACCGTTCTCAATTGTTAATGTACCATTACAAACCACATCGCTCGCAACAGCAAGTTTAATACTGCCTTTTTTTATTGTAACATCATTATCGCACCGTAGGTCTCCTTCCACAACTATAGTTGCAGGATTGTCTTCACCAAGTGTCATTTTTCCCTTGGAGTAAATATTTCCATAAAGTGCATCTGAAAACGTTTTGTTGACAATATTTTTTTCTGTCCAATTAAACAAAGCTGATTCCGGATTAGAAGTTGCATTTACATTGAAAAGCAAGTTTTCCGCAGTAGGATCTTTCAAAAACAAGTCACCATACAATGTCAAATGTTTTGCATCAATAGAACCAAGATAGAAATTGGTTGGAACTTTTGCATCTGCCGTATTCACTCCATATGAGATCTTATTTGAGCCACCATCAAATGTTAATCTTCCATCAACATAGACATATGGCGTTTTTGTTGCATAATCATACCCTGTTGCCGGTTCAGTTCCCCACTGAAAATCTGTGTAATCAATAACAAATCCATCCGTTTTGGTTTCTTTTAAGTCACCCATTACTACAAAGTAATCACCGGGTGCAGTAAAATGAACACCAGATTTATCACCATTTGCAATGGTTGCACTCATGTTGACAAAAAGCGGTGCATTTATCAAACCGTCATTATTATTGATCACGTGTTCTTCACCGGTTACACGATCCTTATCAATACCCACATATGTGCCGCCAGTGATATAACCACCGGTAGCAATGGAACTTGATCCGCCCAAGGAGACGAACGCACCGCCGCCGCCGCCGCCTGTTGGCGGGTCTTCCTCGTCTTCCGTCAAATTAACTGTCACATAGGCACTATAGGTCGTTTCAGCCTTGGTCTTGTCGACCATGACACTCAGCTCGTACACGGGGGACTCTTTCCACACGCCGTCATCATAGATGCTGCGCTTCTGTCCCGGCATCTCTTTTACCGTGACATCATAAACGTTGTCCGTGTCGCTCATCTGCACGCTGATCGGCTGACCGTTGTAGATCGCCATACGGATGCCCGTGCCAGCCGTGTCCTCCCGGATCGACTGGGACACGGCATCCAGAACGGCTCTGGCGGTCGCTTCGGTCTGTATCTTCTGATAATTGCTTTGCGCCCGGTTATTCGCCGTCGCAGCAAGCGCCAGTGTGCCCATCAGGAACACGATGAGCACCATCATGACGGATACGACGGTGAACAGGACGGTACCCTTTAATCGTTTCGGGTTTGCTTTCTCCTTCATCATCCTAACCACCTTTCATCAGAGTCCTTTACTCTGTGTCGCCAAGGTCGGGGTCGTCGATTGCCTTTGCATTGTAGAACGTAACGTTGATGGTCATTGTCGAATAGCCTGCAGGGATCTCCGTGCCGCCCTCTGCGGGGGTCTCGGGGGGTGCGGGAGCTTCGGTTGCGGGCTGTTCGCCCTCTGCGGGGGGTTCTTCGCCTTCTGCGGGGGTTTCAGGCGTTGCGGGGGTTTCGGGAGCAACAGGTGTGCCCTCCTCGTCAACCTCCAGACCGCCCTCAAATTTATAGTCGCTGATGCTGACAGCCTTTACGAGGACAGCGTTCGGGTCGTCCTTGATCGCAGCGAGGAACTTCATGATGCCTTCCTTGGTGCCGGTCACATTCAGGTCAACGTTGGCAGCCTGAATATCTGCTGTCTGGCGCTCGCTCAGAACGGTCTGCACGTTCATCAGCTCTGCGACATCTGCTGCATAATTGCCGTTGATGTCAGCAGCTTCGAGCAGGGAATAGGTCACTACGTTCGGGGTATAATAGTAGTAGGAGATCTGCTCGGTGCTGATGCCGCCCAGATTCAGGGAAGAAACTTCCAGCTGACTGTCGTTGATCGCTGTCTGAATGTACTGGTCAACCGTGTAGTTTGCCTCATCGACACTGTAGTTGTCGTTGATGTCCTTGAATACTTCGTTGACAAAGATCTTGCCAATGTCCTTGGCTTCCTTTGCCGTGGAGCTGATCTGCTCCTGCAGTCCGGGGATCGCATCGAGTTTCTGCTGAATGCCGTCCCACTCGGTCTTGGTTGTTTCGTAGGTAGCCTGATCTGCCACGATATTATCGTAGGTCGGCTTGATCCCTAAAAAGATACCTAATGCCAAAATAATGATGATCAAAATGATAAGACATATCATCTTATCTCTGTAGCTCATTTCTCTCATTGTCATCGACCTCCTTTATTCCGCAGCCGCTTCGCCGCCGGTGCTGTCGCCGCCGTCTTCCGCTGTGGTCTCTTCCTCAACCGTCAGATCGGGCAGCGTGTCGCTTGTATTGATTGTGAACTGCAAGCTGAATGTTGCAACCTTGCGAACTTCTTCGGTCTCCTCGTTGGCTTCCTCAGAAACGGTATAGCCGCTGTAGGTCACATTGGAGAACAGGTCTGCATATTCATCATAATAATACTGTACAAGCGCAGCCGGATACTGCTGAGAATACGGGTCGTTCACAGTTACCGATACCGGAACATCAAACACACCGTTGCTGTAGTTGATACTTGCCGGAACGGGCGCTTCGAGCGGAGTTGCCGGAGCAGCACCTTCCGGTGCAGCCGCAGCCCCTGACAGATTTTCCTGCACGGCAGCCAAGCCGTCTTCGATTGCCAGATAATAGTCCTCTGTTACGACAGGCTGTGTCTTGTAGGCGTCGCTGGTATTCTGAATGAGTGTCTTGGTGTTGTTCACCACGTCACGCTTTTCGAGCAGCATATCATACTGTGCAAGCTTGGCAGCGGTTTCCGGAGAATCGATGTCTGCCTGAAGTTTTGCGGTATCATCCTTGATGCTTTTGTCCCAGATGCCCAGACCTGCCCAAACACCGCCGACAGCAACGACCGTGACCGCAAGGCTGGCGATGGCAATTGCCATGAAGTTGTTGTCGCCCTTTACCTTACCAGCAGCTGCACCGGCGCTCTCCAGTTCGAGGAGGTTGATGTGCTCGGTGAGCTTGTTACGCTTGAACATAGCACCGATGGCGTTCGCATACAGGGCAAATTCAAGGTTCTGATACCCGTGGATCTGCGGCGGCACGTTGAGCTGGCTGACGCTGATCTCGTTGTTGCTCATCTCGTCGATCAGCCGGTTGTACAAGCCCTGCGAAGCATTCACATCACCGTAGAATACCACATTGTTGATGTTCTCCGTGCCGCGGCTTCTTGCGAACTGGAGCATACGGAAGATGTTCTCGTTGACTGCCTCGAATACGTAGTCGTCCGGGTTGTCGTAGTCGTCCGGGTCGATAGATGCAAAACGGGAGAACGAAAGCTGATTGTCCTCGTACAGGTTCAGGGAGATGAAGCCCTTGTCGATCTGTACCGCCAACAGCGGCATCTTGGACTTGATCTTCGCATCGGCAAGCAGCACCTTTGTGATGGCGTTACAGCCGATCATGACGGTTTTCAGCGTGATGCCGAGCATCCGGAAGATGCTTCTGTAGCACTCGACTACTTCGCCCGGACAGGCGGTAACGAGTACCTTCTGCAATTTCTCACCGTTCTCGCCGTCCTCCGGCTCACCTACGATAACATAGGCAACGGAGTAGGAGTCATCGACATTGATCTGTACTTTCAGCTGGGTACGGATCTCCTTCATGAACTCGGCTTCCTTCGGGTTCGGGGGGATCAGCAGTTCCTTAAAGACGGTCTGGTTGGAAGAGATCGCAATGATCGCTTCCTTGTCGGGCATATTGTTGCGCTTGAGGACTTGGTTGATCATAACTGCCACACGGTTGATGTCATTGACACGCCCGTTGACGATGACCGCCTCCTCCAGCTCGATCTCGGCAGCGGCGCTGATCTTGATCTTGCCGTTGCTCTCAGTACCCTTGATGATACGTATCTTTCTGTCGGTAATATCAAATGAAAGCATTTAGTTTTCCACCTCTCTGTTTGATTTTGGTTTAAGCTGCGATAGCATCGAAAGAGCCATACAGTGCCGGGAATACTGCCAGCAGCAGCATACATACTGCAACACCCATGACGATGATCATGACAGGCTCCAGCATACCTACCAGACGTGCTACTGCGGAGTCTGCTTCTTCATCGTAATACTCTGCCGTCTTGGCAAGGATGGTATCCAGCGCACCGGATTCCTCACCGACGAAGATGATCGAGCAGAACATGGAGTCGAAGATCTCTGTTCTCTGAATGGAGGCGGAAAGCGTTTCGCCCTGCTTTACCTCATCCACGACATTCTCGAACAGTTCGTCGATATAGCGGTTGCCTAAGATCGACGAAGAACGCTGGAGACATTCTACCATCGGGATACCGGAAGAATACAGCGAAGAAAGGGTACGTGCAAAACGTGCTGTATAGATCTTGACGACCAGAGGTCCCCAGCCGGGTCCCTTGATGATCAGCTTATCCCATTTCAGCCGTGTAGCCGGGATCTTCATGACATATGTGACTGCAAAGATGATGCCGGCAATGACGGCGATGTAGATGTACCAGAAGTGTACCAGTGAATCAGAGAATGCCATCATGATCTTGGTAAAGGCAGGCATATCGTCCGGGCTTTCATACAGACCGGCGAAGGTCGGCATGATGAAGGTGAACATCGCAATGATGATGACGATACAGAGCACACCCAAAATGATCGGGTAGGTCATAGCGCCCTTGATCGTATTGTTCATCTTGTTTTCCTTCTGATAATGGTCGGACATACGCTGCATGATGGTGTCGAGCGAACCGGAGGATTCACCGGCAGCGACCATGGAGATCAGGAACTCCGGGAACACGCCCCGGTACTGTTCCAGTGCTGTGGAGAAAGCTTCACCTTTCTGCACGTTCTCGTAGATGCTCTGCCATACTTCCTTCGCCTGCTCGGTCGGCATTTCCTTGCTGAGGATGTCCAGCGCTTTGACAAGCGTCAGACCAGATGTCAGCATTGCTGCAAGCTGACGGCACATGAATGCCAGATCCTTTGTGTTGAACTTCTTGATCGTCTTTGAACTTTTGACGTCCTTTTCCTCATACTTGAGATTTGTCAGACCTTTCTGGCTGACCTGTGCCATAAAATCTCTTTCGTCCTCGGCATTGATCGTACCCTTGACCTGTTTTCCGGCAGGGGTCGTACCGGTGTAGGAAAAGCTCTTCATTCAACCACCTCCAATGGTTAATTTGATTGGTGAGTATATTTCAGCATAATACTCCAGTATCTTAATTATACCATTCCTCCGTCAAAAATGCAACCGTATTTTTTCATAAATCCGAAAAAATTTTTTAGAAATTTTCACGAAAACCGACCCCATATATTACTATTTGTAATAATTGAGCGATTTTTTGCCAAAATTAACGGTCAATTCATTATCCACGTTAAATTATTTAACTAAATGTCTGTAACCGCACCCGGCGCACTTTGTGCACATTGTGCAAAAGCATTTCCCGATGTGGAAAACATTTGCTGCAAAACATAGTTTTTTTGCAACAAATTTCCCGCTCCTTACTCTCAGATTATGCATCTGTCTGCGGTTTGCTGTCCGTTTCGGGCGGATTTTTTTCCTGTCCCGTGTACATCCGCAGCACGGCGGAGGCAAGGCGGTTCACCGCAAGCAGACTGCGCTTGGCATTGCCGCTCCGGTACTGCATATAGGCATGATAGCCGCCCTGTATCAGGTAGGTCAGGACGACATTGTACTCTAAATCCTCCCGCAAGTCCGGGTGCAGGCGGAAAATATACTCTTTCAGCCGCACTTCCAACCGTTCAGCAAGCATTCCTGCCCGGCTGCCGGAAAAGAGAATGCCCAACAGGCTCTCATACGCCATCAGCAGACAGTACAGCTCCTCGTTAAAGCGTTCCGGCTCGGTCACAAGCATGGTCGGGTCGGTCAGCCCGGCAAGCACACGTTCGATGACTTCCCACTCCAGACTTTCCGAAAGCTCATAAATATCATGGTAGTGCAGATAAAAGGTCGCCTTGTGGATCTCTGCCCGTTCGGACAGCTCCCGCACGGTGATTTTTTCCAAAGGCTTTTCACTGCGCAGTGTCAGAAAGGCGTTAATAATGCTGCGCCGGGTGCGTTCCTGTCTCCTGTCCATAGCTCCTCCTTATCGGCATTTTTCGTCATGTGTCGCATAAGCGACGTTACTCGCAAAATGAAGATTGCGTTTCCTGCATTCTGTAGCGTATAATGAAATTATACCACATTTCGCAGCATATTTCAAGGGCAACACCGTACAAAGCCGTCAGGCGGTCTTTGTGCGGTGTTGCCCAAGCATTTTGTAAAGGAGAAAGAGCATGGACATTTATAAATTCTATACGGGTGATATGTTTGACGCACACAAGTACCTCGGCGCACACCGGGCGAGGGAGGGCTACACATTCCGGGTATATGCGCCCCACACGGAGCGCATTACGTTAATCGGCGATTTCAATAACTGGCAGGACTGGGAACTGCACCGCAGCTACAGCGAACACTTCTGGGAAGTCAACGTCCCACAGGCAAAAGCCGGACAGCGCTATCTCTACCGCATCTGGCACGAGGACGGGAATTATACGGAGCACTGCGACCCCTACGGTTTCGGGATGGATGTGCGCCCGGCATTCTGTTCCGTAATTTGCGACCTGAGCGAGTATCAGTTTCAGGATGAAGCGTGGATGGCGCAGCGGAGCGACTGTAAGGACAGACCCCTGCACATCTACGAACTGCACTGCGGCTCGTGGATGCAGAAAAAGGACGACCCGGAAGATGAAGCCGGTGCATGGCTCACCTACACGGAACTTGCGGACAAGCTGATACCTTATATAAAGAAGATGGGCTACAACTACATAGAGCTGATGCCCATTGCCGAACACCCGGCGGACGAGAGCTGGGGCTATCAGAATACAGGCTTCTTTGCCCCGACATCCCGTTACGGGACGGCTGCGCAGCTCAAGGAGATGATAGACCTCTGCCACCGGAATAGCATTGGCGTGCTGTTGGATTTCGTGCCGGTGCATTTTGCAAGGGACAGTTACGGTCTGGCAAATTTTGACGGCGCAGCGCTTTACGAATACCCCAGTGAAGATATTGCCGTCAGCGAATGGGGCAGCCTCAACTTCATCCACTCCAAAGGCGAGGTGCAGAGTTTCCTGCAATCGAGTGCTGCCTATTGGCTGGAGGAGTACCACTTTGACGGGCTGCGTATGGATGCCATCAGCCGCATGATTTACTGGCGTGGCAGACCGGAATGCGGCGTGAACAACAGTGCCCTCGGCTTTATCCGGAATATGAATGCGGGCTTGAAGAAGCGCTTTCCGGGGGTCATGCTCTGCGCAGAGGATTCGACCGACTACCCGAAAGTCTCCGCCCCCGTCTGGGCAGGGGGGCTTGGGTTTGATTACAAGTGGGATATGGGGTACATGAACGACACGCTGCACTATTTTCAGACCGACCCGCTGTTCCGGTATAACGACTACCACAAGCTGACCTTTTCCATGCTGTACTATCATAGTGAGTGCTACATCCTGCCGTTCTCCCATGATGAAAATGTCCACGGCAAGGCAACTGTGCTCCAGAAAATGCATGGGCAGTATGAAGAAAAATTCCCGCAGGCAAGGGCTTTTTACCTGTATAATGCGGTACATCCGGGCAAGATGCTCGACTTCATGGGCAGTGAACTGGGGCAGCTTCGGGAATGGGATGAACAGCGGGAGCAGGACTGGTTTTTGCTGCGCTATCCGATCCACGATGCGTTCTGCCGTTTCATCCGGGAACTGAATCACCTCTACCTGAAGCACTCTGCCCTCTACGAGCGGGACTATGCGGAGGGTGGTTTCCAGTGGCGTGACAGCGACCAGAATTACCCCTGCTGTTATGCGATGCAGCGCTACTCTTCCACAGAATCGGTGGTGGGGGTGTTTAATTTTGCGGGAGCGCCGCAGGTGCATTATGTTCTGCACTGCGATGCAAAGCGGCTCACGGTGCTGCTCGATTCGAGTGCGGACATTTACAACGGCACACGCCCCGACACTGCCGGTACGGTCATCGAGAGGGAGGACGGGTGCTTTGTCCTCGACCTGCCGCCGTTTTGTGGGATGTTGCTGCAAGTAGAGTAAGGCGCAGAGCCTGCGCTCCCGTGGTGCCTCCCAATGCGCCTGACGGCGCAAAGGTCGGCTGACTCGACTGGTAGTGCAGTTTAAGTCGGCTTGCTTGACTGTTACTTTTAATTCCGTCGCATTTCACGACGGAAATATAAAACTACCAAAATGACAGTTTTGCAATACCTGAAAGGGTGTAACCCTGATGGACACCCTTTGCGGAATATAAAATGTGCCATTATGGCACATTTCGTTAAATGTCATATTTTACTACACCGATTTTGTGTCATGATGACACAAAATTCTCTGAGCTGCCTTGCGGCAACTGCGGAGAATCTCACAGCAGATTTTGGTGACTCGACTCAACAAAATATAGAAAACGAAAGATTTTGTAACGTCGATGTTACATTTGACAAAATTTGACAGCAGATTTTGTGCACTCGAGTGCACAAATAGTTAGTAGCAAAAAGCTACTGAGGGACAAAATGAGGGACAACTGGCTATATAATATATAGAAAATAGTTGTCCCTGTCAAGAGAAAAAATTGCGGCAAAGTTTGCGACAACTGGCTATATATATATAGAAAAAATGTCGCAGTCAATGTGTACGTAACAGGTGGCTCTAAATGCCAGCCACCTGTCACGCACACCTACTATTTGACCGGCAGGCTGCCGGTGGGAGGCAAATCGGGAGCGCAGGCACTGCGTCTGGTGCAAAATCGGGCTTTGAAGTATCGTTTTTTTGGTAACAATGCAGAAATTTCAGAAAATCCTGAAAAACCCTTGAAAAAAAACGCAGAGTATTATATACTTAAATAAGTAAACCATACATCAACATCTGAAACAGGAGACTGCTATGAAACAGAATGCTGTCATGGATGCGCTGCAAAACGGCGCACTGGATGATTCCCTGAAACGTATGTATGCCTGCCCCGCCGATCAGCTTCCCCACTACCGGGAACGCTTTCTCGATGCCGTTAAAAGCTTCGGGGCAGAATTCGGCACGGAGGCGGATATTGCACTCTTCTCCGCACCCGGCAGAACAGAACTCTGCGGCAACCACACCGACCACCAAGGCGGTCACGTCCTCTGCGGTGCGGTCAACCGTGACATTATCGGCGTTTCCGCTATCCGCACGGACGGTCATATCTGCATCCACTCTCAAGAACATAAACCGGAATTTGTGGACATCACCTCCCTCGCCCCTGTCCCGGAAGAAAAAGGCACGGCGGCTGCCCTGCTGCGGGGTATTTCTGCCCGGTTTGCAGCGCTCGGCTACCCGGTGACGGGCTTTAATGCCTATACCGTGTCGGACGTGCCGGGCGGGTCGGGGCTTTCCTCTTCGGCAGCCTTTGAGGTGCTGATCGGGAACATCTGCGCTGCCTTTTTCGCCAAAGAACCCGTCAGCCCCGTGGAGATCGCCCGCATCGGACAGTATGCCGAAAACGTCTACCTCGGCAAGCCCTGCGGTTTAATGGATCAGATGGCAAGTGCGCTCGGCGGTGTTGTTGCGATCGATTTCCGCAATGCCGAACCTGCCGTCACGCAAATGGACATCAGCCTTGCCGCTGAGGGCTATGCGCTGTGCATTTTAGACAGCGGCGACAACCATTCCGATATGACAGATGCCTATGCAGCCATACCGGCAGAAATGCGCTCGGTCGCAAAAGTCCTCGGGCATACGGTGCTTTCACAGGCAAGCCGCTATGAACTGCTGTCCTCTGTAGCACAAGTCCGCAAGACCTGCGGGGACAGGGCATTTTTGCGGGCACTGCATTATTTTGCCGATGATGAGCGTGTCACCAAAGCGGTGCGCTCCTTACAGAACGGCTATTTTTCGCAGTATCTGGAAGAAATACGGGCATCGGGGCGCTCCTCGTTCCAGTATCTCCAGAACGCTGCCGTTTATGACGACCCCCGGCATGAGGGCGTTGCCGTCACGATCGCTCTCTGCGAACTGCTGCTTGCCGACCGTGGCGCAGTACGGGTGCATGGCGGCGGATTTGCGGGAACGGTACAGGCATATGTACCGCTCGATATGTTAGAAAGCTTTCAGAAACGCATTGAAGATGCCCTCGGCAAGGGCTGCTGTCAGGTCATGCAGCTCCGGAGCGTGGGCGGTATGCGGCTCTGTTAAATTAAATCAGGAGGTTATTTCATGGGTAAGATTCTTGTAACCGGCGGTGCGGGCTTTATCGGAAGCCACACCTGCGTGGAATTTTTGGAGGCGGGCAAGGAGGTCGTGGTTCTCGACAACCTGAGCAATGCCAAGGAAGAGAGCATCCGCAGAATTGAACAAATTACCGGCAAGTCCGTGACATTTTACAAGGCAGATATGCGGGACGAAACGGCTGTACGGCGCATTTTCAGCGAACAGCAGATAGATGCCGTGGTACACTTTGCCGGGCTGAAAGCGGTCGGCGAATCCGTTGCCAAACCCCTTGCCTACTACGAAAACAACCTGAACGGCACGTTCGTGCTTTTGAAAGTCATGAAAGAATTTGGCTGCAAAGTTATCGTGTTCTCCTCGTCCGCAACGGTTTACGGGATGCACAATCCCGTTCCCTACGTGGAGGATATGCCCACTTCAGCAACCAACCCCTACGGCTACACGAAGGTCATGATCGAACAGATTCTGCATGACATCTGCACGGCTGAACCGGACTTCTCCGTGGTTGCGCTGCGCTACTTCAACCCCATCGGTGCGCACAAAAGCGGTCTGATTGGGGAAGACCCGAACGGCATCCCGAACAACCTGCTCCCCTACATCGGACAAGTAGCCATCGGCAAGCTGAAACAGCTCTCCGTCTACGGCAACGACTACGACACCCCGGACGGCACGGGCGTGCGGGACTATATCCACGTTGTCGACCTTGCCAAAGGGCACGTGTGTGCGATCGACTACGCCATGGCGCACAAGGGCTTCCTGCCGATCAACCTCGGCACGGGCAACGGCGTGAGCGTGCTCGAAATGGTACAGGCTTACAGCAAGGCTTGCGGGCATGACATTCCCTACCGCATCACAGACCGCCGACCGGGAGATATTGCTTCTTCCTATGCCAACGCTGCCCGTGCGAAAGAACTGCTCGGCTGGGAGGCAAAGGAAACGCTCGAAACCATGTGTGAGGACAGTTGGCGCTTCATGCAGCAGAACCCGAACGGGCTTTGATCAGGGGGCGCTTCATGAATAATTTTCTGATCGTCACCGCTGCCATTGTCGTCGTCCTGATTTTGCTCATCCTGTTGGGCGGCAAACGGCAGAAATGGCGTAAAATCGTAGGTTTCTTCGTGGAGGAACTGGACGAGAACGGCGTACCCACCGACCCGGTGCACCTGCCGAATCCCTTTTCCGGCAACCGCAGGAAAGCCCCGTCCCACTCCCGCCCCCACGCACAGCAGAAAGCCCCTGCCGCACCCACGGGTACACCTACCCGCCGGAATCCGCATCAGGCATACACGGAAATGGCAATTCTCATGCAGAAAATTGACGACCGCCGCCGTGTTGTGGACAGCAGCGGACATTCTACGCTGTACGATGAATATTTCGAGCTGGTATTCGAGAACCGCAAGGGCGGCACGATACGATTGGAAGCTTCCCGGGCTGCGTTCAAGGAAGTGCCCTTCAATCAGGAAGGCGCTCTGACCTACAAGCACGGTATGTTCATCAAGTTCAAATACAACGGCGGACTGATCTCGGACGAGTATTCCCCCACCCAGAGATAAACCTGTTACATAAAAAGCCCCTTCTTGCGCAAGAAGGGGTTTGTTTTTACATTTCATTCCGGTTTTCCAGTGCCATATTCAAAGTAACTTCGTCCGCATATTCGAGCATACCGCCAATCGGCAGCCCGAACGCAAGCCGTGTCACCGTCACGCCAAGCGGCTTGAGCAGCTGCGAAATATACGCCGCTGTCGCATCGCCCTCCACGGTAGGGTTGGTCGCCATGATGACTTCGGAAACGCCCCCATTCTGCACCCGTGCCAGCAGGGAGCGAATTTTCAGGTCATCCGGCAGCACGCCCTGCATCGGGGAAATCAGCCCATGCAGCACATGGTAGACCCCGTGATACTCCCCCGACCGTTCAAAGGCGGAGATGTCTTTCGGGCTTTCCACCACGCAGATCACACCCTGCTCCCGTGACGGGTCGTCACAAATCGGGCAAAGCGGCTGATCGGTCAGATTTTCACACTGTTTGCAGTAATGCACCGTTTTTTTGGCGTTGAGCAGTGCCTGTGCAAATTCCTCCACATCCTCCGCCGGCATGGACATGACATGATACGCAAGCCGGGCAGCGGATTTCATCCCGATACCCGGCAGTCTTGCAAATTGTTCTGTCAGAACGACCAGCGGCAGTGCATCATGATTTGCCATGCTTAAAACAGACCGGGCAGCGAAACACCGCCAGTGATCTTGCTCATCTCGTCCTCCGTGGTCTGCTCGATCTGGGCAACTGCCTCATTGACAGCACTGATGATGAGGTCTTGCAGCATCTCGATGTCATCCGGGTCAACGACTTCCGGCTTCAGCTTCAGGGAGGTGATGGTCTTTTTTCCGGTCATAACCAGTTCCACAGCACCGCCTCCGGCAGTGGTGGAGAACTCCCGTGCCTCAATATCCTCCTGCAAGTCCGTGATCTGATCCTGCATCTTCTGTGCCTGACGGATCATGGAATTCATATTCTGGGGATTTCCTCCCACACCCTTCGGTACTCTTGCTCTCATAGCGTTTTCTCCTTTTGAAATTTGTTATGTGACAGCGGTGGTTTTGATCCCGCTGTTCTTTGCATTACTCAGCATTTCCTCGACCGGCTTCGGCTTGGCAGTCGCCGTACACTTCGCACGGATAGCATACCGCTTGCCCATGACGGTCTGAATGGCATCGCTCAGCATTCTGGCATTGTCCTTATCCCGGAACATGGTGAGGAAGAACGGATTCTCCGCCTCGATCAGCATGACATTCGCATAGGAAACCGCCTTTGCACCCTCGAGCGTTCCCCGCACAGCCGGATTCAGCTTGCTGCACTCCTCTAAAATTTCAGCCCACTGCATCACAGGCTTGAAATCCGCCATGCTGACCTTTTTCAGGTCTACTTCCGGCGCAGGTTCTGCCACGGGGGGAGCGACCGGCTTCTGGGGTTTGGGGACTTCCCCGGCGGGTCTGTTTTCCAGTTCCCGGATACGTTCTGCAAGCGCCTGTACATCGGCTGAAGCTGCCGGAGCACTCTCCTGACAGAGCCGTATCACCGTCATTTCCATTTCCACACGGCGGTCAATGGCACGTCCCATGCGTTCCCGGCAGCTCTGCATCGTATCCAGTGCCGCCATGATCTGTTCCATGCTATGCTCTTCCGCAAGCTTTTGCAGCACGGGAAGTTCCGCAACCATGCAGTGAACCAGTTTCACATCACCCGCCGCCTTGAGCAGCATCATGTCCCGGAGCATCAGGATCAGCTCCTCACACAGCCGCTGCATATCCTTAGAGCCATTGTGCAGCTCTTCGATCAGCGCCAGTGCCTGCGGGGCATCCTTGGCGTAGACCGCCTCCAAAAGGGACAGCACCTGTTCCCGTCCGGCAGCACCTGCCGCTTCCGCAACGGTCTGAGCGGTGATCTCCTCCCCGAACGCAGAACACCTGTCCAGCAGCGAGATCGCATCCCGCATACCGCCGTCCGAAAGCCTTGCCATCAGCTCGGCAGCTTCGGACTGGAGGGGAATGTGTTCTTCCTGCGCAATATATTGCAGCCGGCTGACCAGATCTTCCTGCCGGATACGCCGGAAATCAAACCGCTGACACCGGGAAATGATCGTAGCCGGGACTTTGTGTATCTCGGTCGTTGCCAGAATGAATTTCACATAGTCCGGCGGTTCTTCCATGATTTTCAGCAGCGCATTGAACGCACTCGGCGAAAGCATATGCACCTCGTCAATGATGTACACCCGGTATCTGCACCGCTCCGGGGTATACACCGTTGCATCCCGCAGATCACGGATATCCTCAACGCTGTTATTGGAAGCCGCATCGATCTCGATCAGGTCGGACAGCACAGCCTGTTCCGCATCCCGGCAGACGGCGCATTCCAGACAGGGGTTGCCGTCCGGGCGAGGGTGCTCACAGTTGACCGCCTTTGCCAGAATACGGGCGCAGGTGGTCTTTCCCGTCCCCCTCGAACCGGTAAACAGGTATGCGTGCGCCGTAGTGCCGTGCCGGATCTGATTTTGCAGTGTGGTCGTCACCTGCGGCTGCGAAAGCACATCCGCAAACGTCATAGGTCTCCACTTGCGGTACAATGCCTGATACATACCGTTCCTCCGTTTCGTAAAATGAAATTCGGAACATAGGTGTGCAGGCTTGCTGCGGCACATGAAACGATCCGCTTAATGCTGCTCGGTTCCCCGCCTGACATGGTTCACAGTGCTCCATTGCACAGGGCCCGCACACCTATATTCCGAACAGACTGCCCGAATAAGCTTATTATACCACATTTTTTTCACAATTGCAAGTATCTGCCCACCTTTTCCCGGATTTTTAGGCAACCCATCCAAAAACTCCACGCATTTTTTGTAAATCTATACAAAATTTATTTTTTTCCAAAAATCCCTTGTATTTTTTAGGGAAACATTGTATAATATTACTATAGCCCCATGAAGTGTATGTACAAAATCGGAGTCATCGGGGCAGCATTTTTATGGATTATTTCTAACCTCTTTCTCTTTCCACAGGGCAGCACGGAGAAATCTATGCTGCCCTCCTCCTTTTGCCATTCACAAAAAAGGACATCCCCGAACAGGGAATGTCCATTTTCTTTTGCTTACTTCTTAGTAGGCTTTCTGCCACGCTTCTTCGGTGCTTCTGTCGAAGCAGCCTTCTTTGCGCCGGGTTTTCTGCCACGCTTCTTCGGTGCTTCTGCCGGAACAGCCTTGTCAGCAGCCTTCTTGCTGCCGGGCTTTCTGCCACGCTTCTTCGGTGCGGGTGCTTCTGCCGGAGCAGCTTCCTCCGCAACCGGAGCGGGAGCAGCCTCCTCCACAACGGGAGCGGGAGCAGCAACTTCCTCAACGACCGGAGCCGGAGCAGCCTCCTCCACAACGGGAGCCGGAGCTTCCACCTCAGCAACGACCGGAGCGACTTCCTCAACCACAGGAGCAGGAGCAGCCACTTCTGCCACAGCGTTCTTCGGCTTTCTGCCACGCTTCTTCGGAGCTGGTGCATCTGCCGGAGCAGCTGTTTCTGTCACAGCATTCTTTGGCTTTCTGCCTCTCTTCTTCGGTGCTGCTGCCGGAGCATTTTCCTCCGCCTTAGCAGCCGGCTTTCTGCCGGGTGTTTTCCTTGCCGGAATTGTTGCACCAAGAACGAGAGCCTTTTCGTAATCCCCTTCATGTGCAAGCTTGCCATCGGCAATGGCAGCTTCGAGGGATACCTTACCCTGTGCAACAGCAAGTACATCCGCACCGTCACCAGTCAGGAGTGCATCTCTGTCGTTGTAGTCGTAAGGTGCAACATACAGTACGCCGCCGGAAATTTCCATATAGAATGCGCCCTCAGCTTCACCGGTCACATTGACCTGAACGGCAATGTGCTCCTCCACTTTAGATGCATCTGCTTTGGCAAGAGCGGTCTGTACTTTTTTTACGAGTTCATGATATGTCATAATCACTTATCACCTTTCCTGCACGGCACAAAAAAGCGCCATTTTTGCATTATTCTTCTTAGGTACATTATACAAGAAATAAGACTATTCGTCAATGTTTCCAAAACAATTTCTGCATTTCACACAATACACGCCCCCCGGTTTTGGTAATTTTTATCAAAACAATGCAAAAAAATACCGCAAAAAGCAAATTTATTTTTTTGTACAGCATCAGTATCGGCAAAAAATATTTTTTTATGCACGCCCGGCATTTATTTTGGATTTATTTTTCAAATTGTTCTTTTTCTGTTTGCGCACAATGCAATGTCAATCAATCCGCCTATAGCAACTTGTTTAATTTTAACAAAGATTAAAAAAAATTGTGAAAAATCCCTTGACTAATGCTTGCAAATGGAGTATAATAAAAGCAAGAAGTTTTTTTGAAGGAGGGATTTCCCTTGACCAATATATTATTTGCCGCATCCGAATGCGTACCGTTCGTCAAAACCGGCGGTCTTGCCGATGTGGTCGGTGCTCTGCCGAAAAATCTGGATAAAAACCGTTTTGATGTGCGTGTCATTATTCCGTATTATACCTGTATTCCGGGAAGATACCGTAATTTCTTCCACTACCGTCATCATTTCTATATGGACTATGCCGGACGGCAGGAACACGTGGGAATTATGGAATACGAATTTGACGGAATTAAATTCTATTTCGTGGACAATGAATTTTATTTCAACGGTGAATCGCCCTACAGCAGCGATCTGCGCTGGGATATTGAACGCTTTACATTTTTCTGTAAAGCTGTCCTTGCGATGATGCCTGTGATCGGTTTCCACCCGGAAATTATTCACTGCCACGACTGGCAGACGGGTTTAATTCCCGTGCTGCTGCATTCGACTTTTGCGACCCACCCATTTTATCAGGGCGTAAAATCTATTATGACCATTCACAACCTGCGTTTTCAGGGCGTGTGGGATATTGAAGAATTTCAGCGCAATACGGAATTGCCGGATTATATGTTCACCCCCGACAAGCTCGAATTTCACCGGGATGCCAATATGCTCAAAGGCGGTCTGGTTTATGCCGATTATATCACCACCGTTTCCGAAACCTATGCGGAGGAAATTAAAACCCCTGAATACGGCGAACACCTCAACGGCTTGCTGTCGGCACGTTCTGCTTCCCTGCGGGGCATCGTCAACGGCATTGATTACAGTATTTTTGACCCCATGCAGGATAAAAAACTGTACTTTAATTATAATGCCGACACATTTTTAGACGGCAAGGCAGAAAATAAACGCCGTTTGCAGGAAGAATTAGGTCTGCCGCAGGACGGGCGTATTATGCTCATCGGTATTATTTCCCGCCTGACCGACCAGAAAGGTCTGAATTTGCTTGGCGATGTATTTGAACGTTTTCTGGATGAAAATACACAATTCGTTGTCATCGGCACGGGCGACCCCGGTTATGAAAATATGTTCCGCTATTTTGCCGGACGGTATCCAGACAGAGTTTCTGCAAATATCTGCTATAATGATGAACTCGCACACCGCCTGTATGCGGCTGCGGATATGATGCTTGTGCCGTCCCGGTTTGAACCGTGCGGACTGACGCAGCTCATGGCGCTCCGGTATGGCTCTGTTCCGCTGGTACGGGAAACCGGCGGTCTGAAAGATACCGTGCAGCCCTACAATGAATTTGAGCTGACAGGTACAGGCTTTACGTTCAGCCGTTTCTATTCCGAAGATTTTCTGAATACGGTCAATTATGCAAAATCTGTATTCTTTAATTACCGTGACAACTGGAATGCCATGGTACGCCGGGGCATGGAACAGGATTTTTCGTGGAGCAGTTCCGCACGGCAGTATGAAGGTATGTACGAATGGCTTTTAGGAAAATAATTTCCCTATTCTGAAATTTCCAATCACTCCTTATTATTTCGCACGCCGGAGCATCCGAAAGGGTGCTCCAGCGTGTTTTTTATTTATTCGTCTTTGATGACATAGACCGTATCCGCATCCGGCGGATCAAGGGCTTCATATTCTGCACGTGTCACAGCAAGGAGCTTTGTCTGCGCTTTCAGTTCCTCCACACTGTTCCGGATGGAAAGCATACTTGACCGTAAATCTTCTATTTTCGCATCCAACGTTGAAATGCGCACATCGTATCCTTTCAGCACCTCTGTCTTGAAATTCTCAATGAGCTGATTGACCTGCGTAATTGCCTGTTCTGCTGTTTCACGGACTTGCAGAAGGAAAATCGTATAGCTTTTCGTGTCCAGTATTTCCTCATCATCCGGCAGTCCCCGCACCTGAACAGGCGGCATCTGATAGCGCAGAATACACTCCGGTGCATCGGTTTCCGGGTCGCTCCCCTCTGCATAACTGCACGCAACCATATCAAGCTGCAATTCCCCTTTTTCTTTCGTGAAATCCCCGCCGACCGTCCAGCGCAGGCGTATCACCTGATCCTGCACTTCCTTTTCGAGCAGTGCCTCCGTCTCCCCGCCCGATTTCGTCACACCCCGCATCAGAAAGGTGAAATCTTTCAGATCTCTCCCGTTGTAAAATCTGTCCACCTCGATGAGCACCGTGTCCGCACCCATTTCCTCCTGCGAGATCAGCTGCCCGATGGGCAGGGTATCAATATATTTTCCGACCGCTTTTAACATACCATTCACGCTCCTTTTCTGTATTCAGGGCTGCGCCCTCACTGATACGGCATATTTCAAAAAAAATGTACAAAACTGTACAGGTTACAAAAAAGGATCACAGATAATCCTCATCTTTGTGCAGATATTCCCATACAAATGCCCCCTCTGAAACGTATTATTTCAGGAAAAAGAAAATCATTGACATATCTGCCAAAAGCATTCCCGGATATTTGGTGATATTTCCGTGTAATAGTTTCCCCTGTTACCGTCACTAACCAACAAAACCCCCTGAAGGAGGAAACCTTATGAACCCGAAAGACGATTATGGTTATCTGTACAATACCAACAAGACCCCCGGACCGGAGCAAAAAAACTCGCTCCCGACACCGCCGGACACACCGGAAACCATTCAAGAAGCAGCAAATTATGCGGTGCATACATTACCGCCGAAACCCGCTGATCCGCCCAAGCCGAAAAAGCCTTTCTCCCCCATTCCGCTGTTACTGACGGCAGGGGTGATATTCCTGTTTTTAGGGGGCATCATTTTCCTGACCAACACATGGGATATGCTCCCGAATGCGGCAAGGGCTGTCTTTCTGCTCTCCGCAAGTGCGATCGCTTTCGGGGCAAGCTACCTCGCTGAAAAGATCCTCAAGCTCCCGAAAACCGGGCTTGCGTTCTTCCTGCTCGGCAGCATCTTCCTGCCGCTTGCCGTAATTGGTATCGGGGCATTTGCCCTGCTCGGGAACTGGTTCTGCTTTCAGGGAGACGGGAAATGGCTCGTCTGGGCGTGTGCGGCTGCCTGTCTTGCTGCCGCCTGTCAGGTCGGACAGCGCCATTACCAAAGCACACTGCTTGCCGGAGTAAGCCTGACCGGAACGGCAGGTATCGGCATTTTCCTGACGCAATTTTTCACGGAGACAGTATGTATTCTTCCGCCCGGGAACGGCAAAGTCGCCCTCTGGGGCGGGCTGCTCCTGCTGTGGGCAGTGCTGTTCACGGCAGGCTGTGAAGTCATTCATCACCGCCGTCCGGACTCCCGGAACACAAAAGTCTGCACGGGCGTGCTGTATGTGCTCCTCTGGTATCTGTTCATCGCCTTTTGCTGCGGTTTTCATGACCTGCTTTCGGCAGGAATGCAGAGGGAACTGCCCCCTGTCGCTGCGGCAGTCCTCTTCTTCCTGCTGGGACTCCTGTTCGTGAACGGACGGTTCCGCTTGGGTCAGATGCACCACGGCGTATACGGTTCGACAGTCTGCCTGATCGCCTGTTTCGGAAACTGTGTCACCTGCTATGCACCGGACTGCAATGGTATTGTCGGGGCTTTTGCCGTGTGTGCAGCGACAGCGATGCTGCTGATGAGCTGTTTCTGGCTGCTGCCGCACAAAACGGGAGCTGTCTACAGCAAGGCAGGCATGGTGACGGCGATACCGGCATCGTTCGTCGGGGGCGTTGCGGTCCTGTTCGGCGCACTTGGATCGATCCGGTTTTTCCTGTTTAATTCGCTGCTGTATTTAGGCTTTCTGCTGTTTGTTGCCTTTCAGTTCTTCACAAAGACCCCAAGAAATCCGCTTGCCGGGGACACGCCGCTGTTCTGTGTCTTTTGTATCCTGCTGTTCCTGTCACCGATGCTGTATACCGCCTATGGGGATACACACAGATACTCTGCCCAAACCAAAGAGCTTGTCACTTTGGTGCTGATCTTCGGGGCGATCCTGCTGCTCATCGGGACATTCCGGACAAAACGTCCGTGGATGCTGGTGCTGTCCGTCTGTGCCTGTGCCGGGGTGCTGCTTTCGGGTATGCCCTATGGTGCGCTGATCTGGTTCTGGGTGTGTGCGGTCTTGGCGTTTGCCGGAACGGTCTATGCGCATATCGCACAGCGCCCCCTGTTTGAAAAATGCTGCGCATGGGTCGGCATTGCACTCCTGATGGTATCTCTCGATGCCACATTCCTGCAATGTGAGCTGAATATGCTGATCGGTTCTGTCATTCTGTTGAGCGTTTTAGTACTCCTGTACCTGACGGAAAGCGTTTTTCTGCGGTATCATCTCCGGACGGTTGGCACGGTCGGTTATCTCGAACTGCTCTCCCTGCTGATCCTCTTTTGCACACTGATCTATCAGGTCGATCCGGATGTCCTTGTCGGTGTACAGATGCTGCTCATACCGCTGCTCCTGTTTTTTGCGGCAGTGTTCCTCCGGAAAGCTGTCAATTTCGCATCTCTGCTGCCGCTGATCACGCTGTTTGCAGCGTGCAGCAAGCTGATCGGTACGCTGAAAGACCTGTCCCTGCCGCACGGTATGCTCTGCCTGCTGCAATTCCTGAGCTATGTGCTGGTGTTGGCACTGTTTGCAGGCATGGGCAGATATTTCCTTCCGCAATTCTACTCGGCTGAGGACGGCAAGCAGCAGATCGATTTTCCGCTGCTGGTAGGCGCTGCGGCAGTATTCGGGGCTGCGGGGACGATCGACTGGCACGGGACAATTTTGACCTGCCTGTTCCTGTCGCTGTATTCTCTTCTGTATCTCGGACGGGTGAAAAGCCGCACGACCCCGACAGAATTGTCACTGATCTTCGGGTGTTTGGCACTGTTTTTCCACAACTGCATTGACCCGTTCGAGATCCTGCATACGTTAGGGAAAGCTGACTTCCATGCGCTGTGTACGCTGATATATCTGCTGCCGCTGCACCTGTTTGTCTTTGTACAGCTGTTCATTTTCCCCCAAAACCGCAAGCAGATCCATGCGATCCGGTTCGGGGTGTACTGCCTGACGATGGTGTGCATGATGCTCACCAGCCTTGGTTCGGGCAAGGTCAATGATGCCCTTGTGATGGTGCTGTTCTGCTTTGCCGTCTTAGCCGGGAGCTTTGCCGTCAAGCGGCTGCGGTGGTTCACACTTGGGTTTGCGGTGCTTGTGCTTATGACTTTGCGGATGACGGCGAATTTCTGGCGGTCGCTGCACTGGGGCGTGTATCTGTTCTTGGCAGGGCTTGCGCTGATCGGGTTTGCGCTGTTTTACGAGCTTTCTTCCCGTCGTGCTGCCGAACATCCGGACGAACCGAAACGGCGCAAAATTTTCGCCGACTGGAAGTGGTGAGCCATGCAGAAGCGGAATTTCATTCTCCTCACGGCGGTTCTTTGCACGGTATGCATGATGCTCATAGACGGGCTGTGGCAGCCGCCGTATTTCCTGAAATCTGTGCTCAAGATCGCCGTGTTCGGGGGCAGTCTGCTTGCCTATGCCGGGCTGTACCACGAAACCCCCGTCCGCTTCCGGACATCCGGTGCTTCCCTGAAACGCACCGTCCTGCTTGCGGCGGGCATCTATGCGCTGATCGTGGGCGGCTTCTTCCTGACACGGCAGATCATCGACTATTCCCACATCACCGGAACACTGACCTCGACCATCGGTGTCAGCAAGGAAAATTTCCTGTATGTCTCGCTGTATATTTCCTTTGTCAATTCCCTGCTCGAAGAGCTGTTCTTCCGTGGCTATGCCTACCTGACACTGCGCCGCTATGCTGACCCGAAATTTTGTTGCGTTCTCTCTGCGGGGCTGTTTGCGGTCTATCACGGCGGTATGCTGAACGGCTGGTTCCATGTGGGCATTTACCTGCTGATGCTTGCCGGGCTGTTCGCTGCCGGGCTGCTGTTCAATGCACTGGATAACAAGCCCGATGCCGTGCTCCCGTCATGGCTGCCGCATATGTTCGCCAATTTCGGCATCAACACGGCGGGCTTCATCCTGTTCGCCGCTTCCTGAAAGGAGTCATCCCATGAAATGTCCCAAATGCGGAAACGAATTTGACACCAAATTCTGCCCGGAATGCGGCACGCCTGCCGTTCCGGAACGTGGACCCGAACCCGCCCACAGTTCGCTCCCCTTTGTCCTGATCGGTGCAGCCGGCGGTGCGATCCTGCTGCTGACCGTCGGTATGGTCATGCTCAACCTCGTTGAGCCGTTTCCGAGGGAAGAAATGAGCAGTGATGTTCTGGTCGAATACGAAGCCCCTGCCCCGGCAGAAAACGAGGGCTATTCCGGCAATGTCCCCGAAGCCGTCTCCCCCACCTACGACCCCGAAGCCGATGCCGCCGCCAAAAACGAATGGCAGCGGCAGCAGGGCATTTACGACGACGGGGAATATGCGGTCGGCACGGATATTCCGGCAGGGACGTATGTTGCCATGTCGGACGGCACTGCGGAAGGGGATTTTTATTGCGGTGTGTATGCTTCCGAAAGTATGTCGAACGACAGTCAGCTTTGCGGCGGGTGGAAACAGGGCAATGTCTACCTGATCTTAGAGGACGGGCAGTATCTCGATCTTGCCTTTGCCAAGCTCTATGACCCGGAAAAGGTTGATCTGCACCTTGACCCCTTTACGGACAGCGGTATGTTTCTGGTCGGGAAAGACCTGACAGCAGGGACTTACACCATACAGCCCGCATCCGACGAAATGTCGGCAACGTATGCCATCTATTCCGCCCTGACGGCAGGCGGCGGCATCACCAAGGACAGCGGCTACCTCGAACCGGATCAGACGGCTGCCATCACGCTCAGGGACGGCGAATATATCGAAATGGAATGGTGCTATCTTACCCGGGAAGAATAATTCATTTTGTGTATTTCCAGAGTTTTTTGATCTGCGGGAGTAAAATATCCATGTCCCAGTGTGCTGCGCTGTTGGCAGGGCTGTTCGGGTCGTGGAGCGTGACCTTGCCGCTTTCGTCGATGCCCGTCAGCACGATCAGGTGTCCCCCGTTCGTGAAGTCGCCCGGGCGCATGGAGGCGATCAGCGGTGTTTCCGGTGAGGCGTTCTGCCGGATGTAGTCCGCCGTCAGTTCCCCCTCCTCACTATGGATGCCGAAATGTTCCGCCCCGGTCGTGAACAGTTCCCACGAAGTGCCCGTTCCCGGAATGTACCACCCCTGCGCTTCCGCATAGGCTGCAATGGCTTTCGGGTGGAGTGCCGGATTACCAGTTAGTCCGGCAAGCACCATAGACAGCGAGGTCGGACCGCAGCCGTTATTCCCGATCCAGCCGTCCCCGTATGGCACATAGCCCCAGCGTGTGTCCCACTGCAAAAACAGCGGAATGCCCCCGGTAAGCTCCCCGGAAATGTCAATTTCGTGTTCCCGTCCGGCTTCGTTCGGGTAGTTCCGGACAAATTCTGCTGCCTGCGGGTAGCTCTCCGCAAAGGCAAGCAGCTCCGGCGGTATGTTCTCTGCTTTCCCTGCACACCCCTGCATACACAAACAGAGCAGCAGGCTCAGGGCAAGAAGCTGTGTTCGCATGAAAAAACCTCCTTTTAGGCAACACCGCACAAAGATTGTGTGGCAGATGCGCAGACAGATTTTTCGTCAGCTTGTGCAGAAACGACGCAGGAATACTTTGTGTATTTCAAGGAGTTTATGTGCAAGATGACGGAAAATATGCAAGCAGATGCCGTACAAAGCCGTCAGGCGGTCTTTGTGCGGTGTTGCCTCAGTATATGCAAGCAAAAAGCACTGCGCCCCAAATGAAAGGGGCTGCAGTGCTTTCAGTATAGCATGAAATCGCTAACGCCGCAAGGAAATTTACTGTTTCTTAAACGAATTAAATAAATATAAAGATTTACCAGACCTGCCCGGAAAGCAGTTCCGCCAGTTTTCCGATGCGTTCATAGGTCACAAGCTGACAGAGGTGATCCGTGAATTTCCCGTACCGCCGGTAGAGCAGATTGAACAGCAGATAGGCTGCACGGGGCTTGGGGTGGACGGGCAGGCGGCGGGCAATGTTTTTCAGGCTGTAGATCTCCCGGTACATCCATAAATACCCCTGATACAGCTCTTTTCGTGTCATGCCGAGGGGTTTGTAGACCACGTGTGCCGTATTGTACAGCCGCAGATCGTTTGAAATAATGCGCCCCTGCGCCTTCATGCGGTCGTATAATGCCGTTCCCGGATAGGGTGTCAGGATGTGGGAAGTCACGGTCTCAATGCGGTTGCGGACGATCCAGTCCAACGTTGCCGGAAACGTCTCCGGCGTATCCCCGTCCAGACCAAACACGAAACTGGCATTGATCATGATGCCCCGCCTGTGGATAGCGGCAATGGCTTCCTCGTAGCGTTCGGTATGGTTCTGCACCTTGTGGACACCGCTGACAGATTTCGGGTCGATGCTCTCAAAGCCGATGAACAGGCTCTGACAGCCCGTGCGTGCCATCAGGTCAAGCAGTTCCGTATCGTAGGCAGCATTCAGGGAAACGGCAGCATTCCACCGCAGGTGGAGCGGTTCAATGGCACGGAGAAAGGCTTTCGTCCATTTCGGGTTTCCGGCGAAATTATCATCGATGAACATGATATGCTTTGTGCCGACAGCTTGAATATCGGCAAGCACGTCCTGGATCTCCCGGTTGACATAGCAGCGTTCTTTGGCACTGTTGTAGCAGAAATCACACCGGAACGGACAGCCACGGCTTGTGTGCACCACGTTGCAGTAGAGGTATTCGGACTTTTTCAGGAAATCATAGGCAGGCGGCACGATGTCTTTCCCGGAGAGCGGCTTGCAGCGGTAGATTTTTTTCAGCTTTCCCTGCTGAAGATCGTGTACGATGTCCCGCCATGTGCCCTCGGCAGCCCCCACGCAAAGCGCATCAAATGCCCCTGCCGGAACAGTCTCCGCAGCGGTCGTGATGTGAATGCCGCCGGCAACGACCTTGACACCCTTTTTCCGGAAACGGGCTGCAATTTTCACGGCATCCGGCAAAGTATCTACAGTAACGGAAATGCCCACCAGATCGGGCTTGTCGTAGGTGATGGGCTGGATATTTTCATTTTCGAGTACAATGTTATGTTCCTGCCGGAACATATTCACAATGGTGAGCAGACCGAGCGGCGGTGCCATGTGGAGCTTGATGTCCGTGTCCATGGGACGGCGGCGCATTTTCGGCTGAATGAGTTTGATGTACATGATGTCACCCCCTGAAATCTTTTCCCTGCCATGTATCCCTTGCCGCCTGTAATTTGTCGATCCCCACAAGGGTCTTGCGCTTGTCGGCACTCCAGAGCGGCGCAAGCAGTTTTGCTTTTTCGCCGTCTCCGGTCAGGCGTTCGATGACTGTTTCCGGCGGGAGCAGGGCAAGCTGCCGGACAACGGTGTCTATATAATTTTCCCGTGTCATGGGCGTGATCTGTCCGGTGCGGTACAGCTCCGCATAGCGTGTCCCGGAGAGGATGTGCAGCAATTGCAGTTTTACCGCCTGCGGACGGAGCTTGCCGACCGTTTCTGCCGTTTGCAGCATATCTTCAAGGCTTTCGCCGGGCAAGCCGTTGATGAGGTGGATGCAGGTGCGGATGCCGAGTGCCTGTAATTTCCGGTAGGCGGCAAGAAATTCCGGAAACGCATACCCCCGCCCGAACGCTTCCGCCGTCCGGTCGTGTACCGTCTGCAAGCCCAGTTCCACAGTCAGGTATGTTTTCTGCGCAAGCTCCGCAAGAAGCGCAAGCACCGCTTCCGGCAGGCAGTCCGGACGGGTCGCAGCGGAAAGCCCCACCACCCCCGGAAACGTTAGCGCCTGCATAAACAACGCCCGGAGCTGTTCCACGGGGGCGTAGGTATTGGTGTGTACCTGAAAATAGGCGATCATCGGCACGGGCTTGCCGTATTTCCGGGCAATACGTTCCTGCTCTGCCGCAAGTTGTTCCTGTAGGGGCAGCGCATGGGTAAATGCACCGCTCCCGCCGTCACAGAACGCACAGCCGCCTGTGCCCTTTGTGCCGTCCAGATTCGGGCAGGTGAAGCCGCCGTTCAGGGCTGCTTTCTCCACCCGTCCCCCGAATCGCTGCCGGTTGTGATAGTGCAGCGTATGATAGCGCTTGTTGTCGAGCGAATAGGGGAAAGCATCAGTCACGGAGCATGACCTCCCATGCGGACAGGTTCAGGCTTTCGTAGAAGTCCAGATCCTTGACATCCGGGCAGTGCCACAGCGTGGCATGATCCTCCTCTGCCAGTCGGATGCGTGTTGCCTCGTCAAACGTCATCAGCCCGGCAACGGCATCCAAGGACATATCTTCCACAATGGTAATGTCAAATTCCGCAATATGCCCGGCAAGATACTGCTTTGCATTGTATGAAACGATCAGCTTCTGCGGACGGGAGAAGCACAGCAGCGCAAACATCACGGTAAAGGTGACTGCCGCAATTTTCCCGACCGGCAGTTTCACGAATTGCCGCACAGCCAACACCCCGAACCCGATCACGAGCAGCACCATGAACCATGTGGTATACACCCGCAGTTCCGTCAAGCCGTAGACCCGGATATAAAGGCACATTTTTGCAATGGCTGTTCCGGCAATAAAGAGCGAACACACGCACAGGTAGCAGTTATAGAGCTTCGTGGGCAGAGGGCGTTCCTCTCCGCTGCGCTTTGTGAACAGCCCCAGACAGGCAATGACCGAAAGATTGATACAGCACACGGCACACAGCTCAAAGAAGCCCTGCCTTGCGTAGTCGGCATAATTCAGTTCCCCCGTTTCCCCGGTGAATCCGCCGAGGAAATACCCCATCTGCGACACGATGTACAGCACGTACAGCAGGCAGATCGGGGTGACTGCCGCATATGCCAGCGCACACGGCAGGAAACGGCAGCTTCGGGCGGCAGCTTCGCCGTCCTCCTCCGTGAAGGAAACGCTTTTGTTTGCGGCAGACCACAGGACACTGAACATCCCTGCCCCGATCGGGATACCGACCAACAGATGCGGGAGCAAGGCCGCCAGTTCCTCCTGCGGTGCATGGAACAGCTGATTTAGCATCCAGTTGACACCGGGGTCTGCGCTGCACAGGAGTCCTGCCACGACTAAAGTCATCGGCACGGCAAGCAGAAAGCCGAGTAGGGCAAGACCTGCCTGTTTCCAGTTTCTGCCTGTTTTGCCGCTGATGAGGCAGCGGAACGCTTTCCCGAAATGCAGGAACGGGAGCGTGAATACTGCCTTTGACAGGGTCAGCGGCAGGAAGGCAAAGACTGCCTTTCCCGGTGCAGCTGCCCGGAACAGGAACAAGCACCCGGTCAGCACCAGAAAGACCGTGTTTAGCGTTTTCAGGAGGGTAGAAGCCGTGACGGTATACACTGCCGCAAATACATACAGCACTACTGCCATGACATAGCCGCCCTTGTCAAGCGTTATGCCTTTGTGTTTCAGGAAAAGCAGTTCAACCGTCAGGATACCCCACACGACCAGTGTCGTCAGCAGTCCGGCAACATGGTACATCCCGAACCGCACGAACAGAAAACCGCCCAGCAGCATGGCAAATGCCGTCAGTCTGTCCGTCCGGGTGAATGTTTCCATTTCCTGCTCTTCCGGCAGGACTTCAGCGGATGGGGTGTAGATCGTCTCGTAGTCATTCATTTCTGTGTGTCTCCTTTCTTAACAGCATAACGCCGTAAATGAGCAGCATTCCTGCCGCATAGCAAGCCAGATCTGCCGGGCTGAAACTCGTTCCGATGATAATAGCCGGCAGACTGCCCCGTGCAAAACCAAGGTGGTCGCTCAGGTGGAAATACTGCGATAGTTCTGCCAAAAATCCCACGCCGCACATCAGCAGCGGCATCGTCCGGGGCAAATACTTCACGAAAATACGCACAAGGCAGTAGATCAGCGGAATGACCAGCACATCGCCCCCGTAAGAGCGCAGCCACATGGTGTGCGGCACAAATGCCCCGATGAGAATTTCGATACCGAGCAGCACGCCCGCAAGCACAGCATACCGGAGTGCAGCCTGTTTTGTCTGCATCACAGCACCTCCTTGTGCGATGATTCGGCTGCATCGGTTTCCGGTTCCCATGCGAGGAGATCGCCCGGCTGGCAGTGCAGCGCTTCACAGAGTTTGTCGAGTGTGGCAAAGCGAATGGCTTTCGCCTTTCCGGTTTTCAGAATGGACAGGTTAGCAGGCGTGATGTCGATGATCTTCGCAAGTTCATTCGAGGAGATCTTGCGCTTCGCCATCATCACGTCCAGATTTACAATGATCGGCACGGCACATTCCTCCTTAAATCGTGTAGTCGCTTTCTTCCTGCAATTCGACCGCTTTGTCAAAGACGTTTTTCAGCACCCGTAAGATCAGCCCGAAAAAGCCCGCAGCCATTGCCACGACAAAGCTTAACGACCGCCAGAAGCCAAGCACGAAAAACGGGATCGCTGCCAACAGACAGCACCACGAGATCACCCGCAGATGATGACAGTTTTCAGCCGTGAATACCTTGTCATTCCGCAGGTTCAGCAGCAGTCTGCCCAGATGAATGAGACAGACTTCCCCGAACACGGCTGCCGCATACAGGCAGATACACAGCGGCACAAATACTGAGCCATTGAGCAGCCCCATGCGTTCCGTGAATGTGGTGTCATACCAATGCACCATGACCGGCACGCAGAAGCACAGCACGATAATGAACACAAACAGGATACGCACGAGAATAATTGACAGCGACAGGGATCTATCCTTGTTCCACATAGCCATTCCCTCCTATGGTTTTCTTTATTATACCATAGCAATTATCCTTTGTCAAGTACTTTTTATCGTTTTTCAATAATTTTTTATTAAGATCCATAAACTCTCCTGAGAGCAGCCGCATTGGGAGGCAGCTCGGTACAGCGCCTCGCTGTCCCCCATCCCCCCGCCCCCCTTCCCCAAGGGGAAGGGGGCTATGTTGCGGGGGCTTCGCCCCCTGCCCCCCTTATTGCACTATCAGTCGGGCAAGCCGACCTTTGCCGCCAAAGGCGGCATTGGGAGGCACCACGGAGCCGGCAGCCTGCCGGCGCTTGACAAATTCTTTATAATACGTTATAATAGAATGGGATACTAAATCACAGGAGGCAAAATCTATGAAATGTAAATGGATAGCTCTGCTGCTCTGCAGTGTGACGGCACTGCTCTGCACAGGATGCGATACGGAAAGCGGTCACAACGATTTTATGGAGGAAACCACGGAAGCGACAGAAGAAACAGAGGAACAGATCCCGGAAAGCATTCCGCCCGTCCCGGAGCTTGTCAGACCCACGGAAGCACCGGAAGTGCAGCCTGAAACGCAGGATGCCACGGAAACGGAAACTGCCCCGCAGGTTTCCGGGCTTGCGGGCTCGATCTGGCTCGGAAAAATGGAGAAGGACGACACGGAGCGTTTCTTCCTCTTCTATGATGAGACTAACGGCAGCTACATTCAGCAGCAGGACGGGGAAGGTATGGGCTTTACCTATGCCGTGCAGGGAGATACGGCGGTATTTCATATCGGGGATACCACTTCGCAGATGTCCGCTCAGATTTTCTGGGCAGGCAGTCAGAATGCTGCCCTGAAATGGGAGGACGGCAGCGTGGAAGAACTCACATGGGTGCGCAGCGATCCGGCTGCGGCGTTCCCGTTCTACAACAACAACGCCCTCTGCGAAATGGCACAGACCTATTATGAAGCCCTCAACGATATGCGACCGGAAGCAACTGCTATCGCCAATCAGGACGGGACGATCGCTATCTGGCTGTATGAAGAGGTGAACGGTGTCAAACTTGACTGCGACTGGTACACGATAGACCGCTATACCGCCAAGGGCTTTAACCGGATCCATGAAGCCATTGATCTGACACAGCCGGGTGTCGTTCCGCAGGAATCCCTGCCGGTCAGCACACTGCCCTCTGAAACGGCTGCACCTACCGAACCGACCGAAACACTTCCCCTGCGATAAAAAATGACCCGCACGGTATTTCGTGCGGGTCTCAGCCTGTCAAAAAAGTCCTGAAACAAGCAAAGAAAAACGAAATTAGGATGGTTAGATGAATTAGGGAAGTAACCGTTTCGAGCTAACTCAAATCACCGATACCGATGAAATAAACCTTAATTTTTGCCGGTTCTCTGCGTTTTCCTTCTTCCTTTACACCTTCGTATACTTCGATCTTGTCAATCAACCCCCGTAATAAGTCCGGAGTGACCTCAACTATACTCCCGATGCTTTCAACAGCCGCAACAAATTGGTTAAATTTCTTTACAAACTGTTTTTTCTCATTTTCACCACATTTCAGCATTTCTCGCTCCGCAAACAACCCTGTTTTTTCGTCCGTGTACTTTTTTGTCAGATTTGCGAAAACTTCCTGTGAGATATTCCCTTTTACTTTATCCTCATATAATTTCTGAATGAACATCTCAATTTCCGCAAGCCTCTCCATAATTTCGGAGAGTCTTTTTTCTGCCTTCTTTTCATTCACAGAACATTCGGACTGAAATTTATTTTGTATTTTCTTTGTAAATGCTTTCGGGTTTTTCTTGTAGTCCTCAACGATGCTCCGGATCTCTGAAAGTACTTGCTCTGTCAGGCTTTCCTCACGAATATAGTGTGCTGTGCAAATTCTTATTGCTTTGCGATAGCCTCCGCACACATAATGTGGGTTTGTTCCTGTTCTTGTTCTCGTAAGATACATCCTACAGCCACAGTCATGACAAATCAAGTAACCACTGTATAAAGGCTTTTCCTTAATTGCAGGTACTCGCTTTCGCTGTGCCAGTTTTTCCTGTGCCCTTTCAAACACATCTCTGTCAATGATCGCATCCTGCGTATTTCGGAAAATTTTGTAGTCCTTCGGATCATGCTTGAGAATACGCTTGCTTTTGTAAGACGGCTTTTCTGTCCTGAAATTCACAGTGTCTCCGCAGTATTCAGGTTTGGAAAGAATATTTGCTATCGTCTGCGGTGACCAGTGATAAGGATTGACCGCTGCGGCACTTCCTTCCCTGAATCTGCCAAAGTAAGCCGAGGGAGAAAGTATCTGCTCGCTTTCAAGATGATGAGCAATTTTACTCAAACCATAACC
>CANRFM010000018.1 GCA_947629905.1 uncultured Clostridia bacterium | reverse complement strand
GCTGTGTTCTAACGAGATAGTACCCATGTGTCCTTAAAACCTCCTCCTTGTGATGAGTTCACCACGAATGAATCGGGGTTGCGTGAGAATCTTGTCAGCCCGGAAGCCCAGACCTTTGTCTCCGCACCCGAAAGCACAAAAGCTCTCAGGTCAGCCTTGCGCATGACGGTTTCCTTGCCCTCGATGATCGGCAAATCCAGAAAATCGATGACTTCCTGTGCAATAAAGCGCCGTGGCTCTGCGATGATCGTCTTGCGGAATTCCTCTAATTGTGCCTTGGTCAGGTCGCTGCCGAATACTACGCCATAGCCACCTGCCTCGGCAACGTCCTTGATGACAAGCGTGTCAAGATGTGCCATGACATATTTCATATCTTCCGCATAGAACGGCAGATAGGTCGGTGCATTTTTCAGGATCGGTTCTTCACCGAGGTAGTATTGTATCATCTTCGGTACGAAATAATAGATGCCTTTGTCATCCGCTACGCCGTTGCCCGGTGCATTTATAATACCAACATTGCCGCTGCGGTAGGCTTCCATCAGGTTGGGGATACCGATCAGCGATTCGGGCAGGAATGTCAGCGGGTCAAGGTATTCATCGGCAATACGGCGGTACAGTACACCTATCCTCGATTTTCCGCCGGAATAGGTGTGGTGATAGAGAATATTGTCCTCCACGAAAAGCTCATCATTCTGCACCAACACCGAGCCGGTCAGTTCCGCAAGGTAAGAATGCTCAAAATAAGCCGCATTGTACCGTCCGGGTGTCAGGATTGCCCTTGCGCCGCCGCAGTTGACATATTCCATCGTTTCTTTCAGAAGCTCCGCATAGCCGCGGTTATCGACGATCGCATTTTCCTCGAAAGCCTGCGGTGCGGCAATACGTGTCAGATCTCTTGCGATCAGCGGGTAGGAAGCCCCTGAGGGAATACGCAGATTGTCCTCTAAGATATACCATTCCCCGTCCTTTGCCTGTACAAGGTCTATCCCCGAAATGTGGCTGTACACGTTGTTTTTGGGCGTGATGCCCTCGCATTCGGCAAGGTAGCCTTTGGAGATGTAGATAAAGTCCTCTGGTATGATGCCGTCCCGCACGATCTTTTTTTCGTGGTAAATGTCAAAAAGGAACTCGTTCAGGGCGTTGACACGCTGAGCAAGTCCCTTTTCCATACTCTGAAAATCTTCTGCCGTTATGACACGTGGAATAGGGTCGAACGGGAAGAATTGCTCGTTGAACACGCCGTTTTTGTATATGCCGAACTTGACACCGTATCTTCGGAGAAGCTCGTTGATCTCACTGGCATTGCCTACTGCCTTGGTGAACTGCACCTGCTGTGTCATGTTTCTCACTCCAATCCTTCAAAATAGCGAAAACAAAAAATGGCACTTGCTCCGTTGCCGGAGAAGCACCATTGCTTTGTTTTCTATAATCTTATTATATCACTTATGTGCTGACTTGTCAAGAAATTATTTTAAGCCAATTTCGTAAAAATGCATACTATTTCGACCCTATTTCTTAATAATCTAAACCATAGTCAAATTCTTGTCTGATGCCATTCATTAGTTCACAGCCTGAAATTCTTAGTTTTTTAGCAAATTGCGTTGTATGTCTTTGCAGCTTTTTGCAGCCGATGCAGACCGTCTGTCAGCAGTGAGGCGGGACAGGCAATGTTCAGGCGGAGAAATTGTTCTCCATTTCCGTACTGTACGCCGTTTGAAAGATATAGACCGGTCGTTTTCCGGATAAATCCTGCAAATTCCCTTGAATCTGTACATATGGCAGAACAGTCCAGCCATAACAGGTAAGTCGCCTCAGAGGGAACGAGCCGGATCTCCGGGATATGTTCCTCCAGAAATGCCTTAACAAGCTGTTTATTTCTGTAGAGGTATTCCCGTAATTCATCAAGCCATTCCGCTCCGCAGCGAAAAGCTGCGACCGCTGCCTGCACGGCAAAGGCATTGGGTTCTGCGACTTCATCTGTATTTAATGCCCGCCAAACCTTGTGCCGAAGCTGTTGATTCGGGACAACGGCGGCAGAAGTATGCAGACCTGCCAGATTAAATGCTTTGGTAGGGGAGAGGCAGGTAATGCTATTTTGTGCGCATACCTCTGAAACTGAAGCAAACGGCACATATTCCAGACCGGGATCTGTAATGTCACAGTGGATCTCATCCGACAACACAGTCACTCCATTCTCATAGGCAAGCGTTCCTATGCGGTCAAGGGTCTCTCTGTCCCAGATTTTCCCGATCGGGTTATGGGGATTACAGAGCAGCATCAACGTTGTCTGCGGGTCAGAAAGCCCGCTCTCCAGTGCAGTCCAGTCAATATGGTAGCTGCCGTTTGCATAGACAAGAGGGCAGGGGAGTGCATTCCTCCCATTATTATAGATACAATTGTAGAAAATATTGTAGACTGGTGTCAGCAGCAATATTTTTTCGGCTGGTGTTGTCAGTTTCCGGATACAGCTTGAAATAGTTGGAATAACACCGGTGCTGAAAATGAGTTGATCCTTTTGGAATACCACACCATGCCGTTTTTTCCACCAGCAGATATACGCATCATACCAGCTATCCGGTAAAGTGGAATACCCAAAAATACCATGTGCTGCCCGTTCCTGAATGGCAGCGATGATCTCCGGGGCAGTCCGGAAATCCATATCCGCTACCCACATGGGCAGCTCTCCCTCTGCAATGTCCCATTTATAGGAATTGGTATTGGTTCTGTCAATGACAGTATCAAAATCGTATTGCATCGCTTATTCCTCGCAAAGTATCTTTGTGTCAGCCGGGTTGATTTTGTCCGGTTCAAGAATGATCTCGCCAATGGATCTTGCCTTGATAATGCCGCCGGAGGGGTTCTTTATACTATCAATATGGCTTATGATCTCAGCATTGACTGTCGAATACTCAAAGGCAAGATCAGTGTGCAGGAGTTTACAATTTTCCATGACAAGGTTTTCTATGTAGCAAAACCCCTGCAAGCTCTCAACGGTACAATTTACAAGCCGGATATTTCTGGAATTCCAGCCAAAATATTCACCTGAAATAAAAGAATCATAAATTGTAATATTCTCGCAGTTCCAGAATGCATCCTTGCTGAGCAGGGAAGAGGTACGTATGGTTATATCCGAAGCACCATCAAAGCAATAATTACCCACAAGTTTCAGCCCCTCCACATCAGCCCCGGAGCAGTTCATGGCAAAATAATCCCCCTTGGCAGTCACGTCCTGCATTCGGATATCCCGGCATTGCCAAAGTGTTTCAGCCGCATTAGAAAAGCTCACACGCTCCAGCACAACGCCATTGCAGCGGCGAAAATTCTTAGGTGCTTCAAATACACAATCCGTGACAGTAATATTGTTTGTGTACCAGATGCCGGCACGCCCCATTTCAAAGACGGAGCAATGCTGCATGGAAATGTTTTCGCTGTACCATAGCGGATATTTCCATTTGAACATACAGCTGTCAAGTGTCAGATTTTTGCTGTGTTTCAGCGGGGATTCACCGTCATCGAACAGACAGTCCTGTATATGCATATCAGCAGCCATATACAGCGCCCGTTCACCCGTCAGAAATTGCTGGTGTAATTCTTTCATTCGTCATGCTCCTATTCTGATGCTGTTTTGTAAAGTTAGAAAGTATAACAAGAAACGCCGCAGCAAAGCGGCGTTTATGTTTTTTGGCGGAGATGGTGGGATTCGAACCCACGGACCGGCTCATCACCGATCAAACGATTTCGAGTCGTTCTCGTTATGACCTCTTCGATACATCTCCGTACCATTATACATTATACCATAATTGAAAGAAAAAATCAACCCCTAAAATGAAAATATTTCTAAATTTTCATATTTCAATGGATAGGGCAGGGGACAGTAGAAAGCCGGACAAGCAGTCCGGCTTTCAAAAACATCAGAACATTTTTTCTGCGCAATAGGTAAGAATTTGTGAAACATCAGCAGAATCTATATTTCCATCAAGATTATAATCATAAATCGCATAATGCGACTGTGTCAAATTCACCTTTGAACCAATCAGTTCGTTCGCAATATAAGTGAGTATAGAGGAAGCATCAGAAATATCCAGAACCCCATCAAAATTTACATCACCCAATTCCGGCACATTTTCCAGCACAATTACATTACAAATGCCTTTGTTTCCCTCAGCATCTTCTGCAATCAGGTCAGCTGTTCCATAGCCGACTGCTTTTACAGTGCCATCCTCTCCGATATTGATGACCTGTGTATCAGAGGATGTCCAAATCACATCCCTATCTGCTTTCAACACTTCAGTATCACCCAAATGTGTGAAAATCATGGTTGAATAATTCATTACCACTTTGTTTTTTGACAATACAGTAATCTCTATAGAATCACTGGATCCATTACTGGAAACAGCAGAGATCCGAGCTGTACCCATACCAACAGCTGTAATTTCTCCGTCTTTGCTGACAGTTGCAACCAAAGGATCAGAAGAGCGATAACTGATCGTTCCTTCCCCTGACATGACCGGTACAGAAGTATCTCCGATTTGGGCAAGTGTCAGACCATTAGCCGCATAAGTAACTTTTCTTGAATAATTTACATTCATATCCACATTTCCAGAAATACCATCCACCTTACCTTTACTTGAATATTGCCACATCTGATATTCACCGGTATAGGTAGCCTTGTTTTTGTATTCTGCCAGCCAGATATGATATTTTTCAGCAAGTTCCTCAGAATTCAGGTGATTGGTCAGCCAGTTCTTATTGGCATAAACACCAGCATCATATCCGCCAGCTTCAATCGTGGAGCAGAACACATCGCAATGTGCAGTAAAATCTTCCGTTGTTAATCCTGCATTGTCCATACGCCCCTTGGCATAATCGACATTCTCAATATCATAATAAACCGGCAGGGAAAGGGGAAAACCCTCCAGAATAGAAAGCACAAAATCGGCTTCTTCAATGGCTTCTTCCTCTGTGATCGCCTGTGTATAGAAATATACCCCGACCTCAAGTCCGGCATTAGCTGCACCTTCTAAATTCTCTGCCAGCTTTGGATCCTGCACCAATGCACCTGTTGAACCATATCCACGGTATCCAGCACGAACGATCACCTGTGAAACACCATCAGCAGCAACAGCTTCCCAGTCAATGTCACCCTGAAATTTGGAAACATCAATACACCGGATCCTCACAAAATCATCGAACCGTTCATCATGTTCAACATCCTGACTTTCCGATTCACCCTCCTCAGAAAGTGCAAGTTTAGAATTTTCATGAAATCGTTCCGGGTCTTCCAACTTGTACTGGTCATAAATCGCCTGAATTTGCTCCTCTTTCGTTTCAGCTGCAAGTGCAGGCAGACATACTGTCATGCACTGAGAGGCGAGTAGTACGGCACCAATCGAAGCAAACAGACGGCTGCATCTGCTTTTTTTGTTACATATCATGACAGAAGCTTCCTTTCTTAAAATAATGCGGCGAGCTCCTTTCTGTTGTGTACACACCGTATCTATTTGTCCGGCTGTACTGAATTGATGAAATAAATGATACATGAAACTCGATCAAAGCAGTCATCTATCTTCATAACAATTCACACAAATTTCATTCTACTACATGATAATTATAGCATACCTTACAAACTTTGTCAAGACTTTTCGGTAAATTTCCTGAAAATAGGTAACAATTTCCATAAAAGTAGATCAACAATTTCCAGTTATATCCTATTATGACATAAATATCACGCTGCGTGTATGCACCAAAATAAAACCACAGGCATATTGTGTAGTACGCATAGCAATATGCGAATCATGGAAAGGAGCGCCCGCCGTAAGACGGGCGACAGTATAGAGTATGGAGCTTCATGCATTTGAGGAGATGGCGCAGGCGCTGGGAACCTCGATGATGCCCGGAACCATGCAGTCGGCAGAGGACACGAAACCGACAAGCGTGTTTCCGGCAGTGACCCCACCCGGAATGGCATATGTGCCGTTCCAACAGTGGGGCGAGGTGTACAGCTCAGAAAAGGGCTTTCAAAACGGGACAATGTTTCCTGTACTGGATCTGCCCTTTGCACCGGATAGCGTAGGAGGTGGCTGCACAAAATGAAAAGCCGTAAAGATCTGATGCAGATGATCCAGAAGTACGACTTTGCGCTTTATGATCTGATGCTGTATCTTGACACACATCCGCATTGCACTGAAGGTATGCGCTTGTTCCGGAAATACCGGGATAAGCGTGAGGAAGCAGTCAGTGAGTATGTGAAGAATTACGGTCCGATACAGGCACTGCAAAGCGATGCAGAAAAGAAGTGGAACTGGGGCAACGGACCCTATCCATGGGAAAGGGAGGCTAACTGAATATGTGGAGCTATGAGAAAAAGCTGCAATATCCTGTCAATATCAAGAATCCCGACCCGCAGATGGCACAGGTCATCATGAGTCAGCTTGGCGGACCAGATGGTGAACTGACGGCTTCTCTCCGTTATCTGAATCAGCGGTATTCCATGCCGACAGATAAGATCAAGGGACTTCTGACGGACATTGGTACAGAGGAACTGGCGCATATGGAGATGATCTCTGCCATTATCTACCAGCTGACTCGTAACCTGAAGCCGGAGGAAATGAAAAAAAGCGGATTTGACAAATACTTTGTAGATCACACGTCAGGTATTTACCCGGCTTCAGCAGTCGGTGTGCCGTTTACAGCAGCTTATTTCCAGACCAAGGGCGATGCATTCGCCGACCTGACGGAAGATATGGCTGCGGAACAAAAAGCACGTGCCACCTATGACAACATTCTGCGCCTTGCAGATGACCCGGATGTCATTGACCCGATTCGCTATCTGCGTGAGCGTGAGGTCGTGCATTTCCAGCGTTTCGGTGAAGCGACCCGCATGGTACAGGATCGGCTGGATGCTCGGAATTTCTACGCCTGCAACCCGTCGTTTGACAAGAATTGCGGCAGGAGAGGATGTAAAAAGTAATTCATGCGCCAAAAGCCTCGCCCGGTTTTTACTGGGTGAGGCTTTGTATTTTCACAGGACATAGTTCCCTACTCTTTCATAGCACTTAATTGCACAAAATTTGTGTTTTGTGCAGCTTTATGTTATAACTCCCCTGCAAAAGAAAACGCACGGCGTTGCTGCCGTGCGTAAAATATCATGTAAGGATAGAATCCAGCGGAGGTGCCGTCAAATCAGAAGCTCCACTTCCCTGCGAAGGCATTGGCGGCGGCGCAAGCGGCGTGTCCGATGGTACACTTGGTACACTTTCCGGTGTGCTTGGCTGAACCGGTGCTTCCGGCGGTGTATAAGGCTGTGACGGCGTTTCTGCCGGCTGTGAAGGTGTTGTGTCCGGTGTTTCTTCCGGCAGTTCAGCAGCACCATCGGGATTAGCCGGTGCAGCCGGTTGATTGACATTGCAAATGTATGTAAATTTCGGAGATTTCAACCCCATAACAGAGCGGAATGCATTACCACGAACGGTGAGCTGTCCGTCTATGACAACACGGTTGACATAACCGCCATTGCCTTCCACGATCTGGATCCAGTTATTGGGATCAGCGGAAAGCGTGATTCCATAAGCCCCTTGGATCCTGCTGCGAACCTCATCAATGGTATAATAGGTCACATCTCCCCAGTGAGGATCATACTGTGAATCATATTCACTGGCAACACTTCTCAAATAGGGCAGATCTGCGGAGAATACATCGTAACAATTTGCCGTGATACCGCCGCACGATGCGTAGAACATCGTCAGGCAGAATTCATTATTGTACACAAGCGCCTCACCCAGAACCGAAGCGCACGCATCGATCAGACTCTGCGGTGGATTGGGCTTGCCTTTCAGGTCATGTGCATCATTGTCATGATACTTCATGTAGGTATAAATTGCAACAGCCTGTGCCTTGATGCATTCCACCTCAAAGGACGGACCGATCTCCATATTGACAATTTCTGCAACCTGCTGGAGCACATTCCCCGGAACACCCTGCACGGTTACGATCTCGCTTTCAGCCGTGCCGGTATTGATCAACGAAGTACCCGGATAGTAATGGAACAAAATGTCCCGGTAATTCCAACCCGCATACTTTGCATAGAAATTAGCACCATTCTGGCTTAACCCGACACAATGCCCCCACCCGTAGCTGGTGAAAGCAAAAGTACCATTCTCTGTCGAACCGACTGCGGATTGTGTGGGAGAATTAGAGACGATAGAATCATCTCTGCCCTCGGCTAAAAATTCACTCTCTCCCGTAGCAGAACGTTTCATGGATTCATAGCTGACAAGAGAAAGATCGTCATACTCATCCAGTCCTGCTTTCCACCAGTCTGTCGGTTCGTAGTCTGTATCCGTAATTTCTGCGGTATGTACGACCGTCACCGAACTCAGCGGTGCTTCTGTTGCAGCTTCGGTCATTTCCTCTGTGACAGCCTCTGAAACCGCTTCTGTGCCATCCTCCGCTTCCACATAAGAAAACGGCACGCCTGTCAGAAACAGTACAGACAACCCTACCGCAAAGGGTTTTTTGAATTTTCGGATATTCATAAATACAACTCCATCCTGCCGGAAACGGCAGTTATTCAGCAAATATTGCCGCAAAGGATTCCAGCGTTTCATCTGGTCTGACACGCCGTGCAATAATCAGAAAACGGGAATCCACTGCGCCCGAATAGCAGGTAGATAATGTCAGCAGCTTATCTCCGTACTGCACATCCACAGGAATATCCACAAGAGCTTTCCGCTGCATCGCAGCAACATAAGCGTCAAACGACTGCTTGTCCGAAAGATCTTCCATATCCCAATACCGCCATTCGGCTGACGAACTTCCACTTGTAATGACAAGTCCGCAAATAACATAGGTATAATGTGTAAAATTGGAATATAACTCAATAAATGGTGCTGTCTTATAATACGAATAATCCTGCCTATAGAGGCGCAGAGAACCAAACATGGTATTATTTGCCATGTTATGCCCATACAGAACGATATTTTCCGACTGTGCATCCTCATCGAATCCGAACACATCCCGGTAATCCATAAATACCGTTCCTGCCCGAAAAGGCTTGTGCTCATAACTGGTGTTCAGATAGAAGTCATTGTCCGCTGACTGTACGATAGGATTGTCCACATTCGTACCGGGGATCGTGATCCAGCCCACAGTGTCGGCATTTTTCTGGAGCAGCACCTTTGCCATGCCGCTCATACCGTTATCAGGTCCGAAAGTCAGCCCGGTCGTATCAAATTCTGTTGGCAGCGGTTCCGTTTCCGGAAGCGGTTCAACGCTTTCAAGCGTGGTTTCCTGCACTATGGGTGTCCCCTGCCGTTCCCGCAGTGTCCAGATCACACCGAATGCAATAACCAGAACCCCACAAGTAACCGCCGCCGCCACCGCTTTTTTCCTGAAAGTCATCGTACTATCCTCTCATGCATTAGCCATAGGGTATAAACTCTGCATCGGGATCATACGTTTTCTTGCGCCATTTGTAGTAGCTGTTCGGCCACTTGATGTTTGGGTTTTCCGTGCTTGTGCAGCCTTCCATCAAGTCCTCACCGTCCCGGAGCAATCTTGCAAAGATGACAAGCCTGCCCTCGGAAAAAGTGCTATTACAAGTAGACAGTGTCAGCAGCTGATCACCGTACTTCACATCCACATCTGTCAGACGGACAGTACGGCGCTTGATCTCATTGACATAATCATAAAAATCTTCTTCACCTGAAAAATTGATTATATTCCAATAATCGAATCTTGTCTCCGTTTCATCATCTATATCAACAATAATCATGCCGAAAATCTTGTATTTATAATCTCTGTAGTTAGAACTCAGCTCAACGATCGGATGGGCATCATAGTAGGAAACATCATTGATATAATATTTCAGACTTCCGAACATTGAGTAGTCATGCATATTATGCCCATAAATGATAAGATTCTGGGAATTGGGATATACCCGCTGAAAATCAACCACATAATCAAAATAGTTACGGTAATCCATAAAAATCGCTCCGGATTTAGAGGGATTTCCATAAAAATCCTTATTCAGGTAATACTCATTCCCATCTGTTTCATTCTTGCGCTGTAATACCGGATAAGCAATCAGCGTATTGGGAATAGAAAGATAACCCACCACATCGGGGTTCTGCCTGTACAGCACTTCTGCTTCTGGTTTCATGACAAAGTGCTCATACGGTTCACCAACTTCAATTTCAGTTGGTTTCTCCATTTTAACACGCTGTACCGTATCCCGAATCTCATCCCACGTGTTCTTTGCCCTGTAGCTTTCCCAAAAATAGTCACCGATCAAAACCAGACACGCAATAAAAACAGTTGTTGACATCAGAAAAACTGTTTTCCGTATGACCTCAAATACACTGTCTCCCTTTTGCGGAAAAAGCTCGATAAATCTCCTTCCCAAAGATTTTTTCTTCTTCTTTTTTCCCTTTTTGCTTTTTTTCTTTTTCTTTTTGGATGGTGTCTGCTCTGAAGTCTCCCCTGCTGACGGCTCGTCCTTAACCGTCCGCATTTTCTGGATCTTGTCCGCTATCTGTACACGGGTCTCCTCCTGCTGCCTTTCTTCCTCTTGTTTTTGCAGTGCAGTCTTAATTGCCTGGAACTTGTCCTCTGCAACCGCCGGTGCTTCCTCCGCAGTCCCGTCAGCTGCCTCTTGTGGTGAGGTCTCAGGCGTTTTGTTCTCTGCTTCGGTTATCTCCCGTGGTGTGTCATTGCCGCTTTCTTTATTTTCTAACGGTTCCTCCGTCAATTGACTCATACAGTTTCCTCCATCAGTTATTCCGTTACAATGTGAAAACCCTTACTGCCTGTAGAGGTTACTACCCCTATTTTACAACATTTGTTATGGTTTTGTCAAGTTTAGCACCAGCGTCATCCGCACATTTCAGCACATTATACAATTTTCTCTGTTGAAACAAAGCGAAACGTCAAATATATGTCTATCCCCTGCCGGAAATCACCTTACATTCTGTTTCGTCAACCGCTTTGCGGATCAGTGCAGCAAAATCTCCTCTTTCCTGCGCTGCTTCTATGCGTTCCAGCTGTGGGTGAAGCTTTGGGTGTTTGGGGGTAAAGACTGTGCAACAATCCTCATAGGGCATGATCGAAATATCGAACGTGTCAATTTTCCGGGCAATCTCGATGATCTCCGTCTTGTCCAGACCGATGCAGGGACGGAATACAGGCATTTTGCAGACTGCATCCGTGCAGACCATCGCCTGTAAGGTCTGACTTGCGACCTGTCCCACACTTTCACCGGTAATCAGCGCCGATGCCCCTTCTTTCTGTGCGATTTCCTGGGCAATGAGCATCATCAGCCGGCGCATCAGAATGGTAAAATATTCCTCCGGGCACTTGTTTTTCAGTGTCTCCTGAATTTCCGTGAACGGAACGCAATAGAAATGCATTTCCCTGCAATAATCCGTCATTTTCTCGCAGAGCTGTTCCACCTTGAGCCTTGCCCGTTCCGAAGTATAAGGCGGGCTTGCAAAGTGGACTGCTGAAATGATCACGCCCCGTTTTGCCAGCATATAGCCTGCGACCGGACTGTCTATCCCGCCGGAGAGTAAAAGCATCGCTTTCCCGCTGCTGCCAAGCGGAAGTCCGCCTGCTCCTTTGATTTTTTCCGCATAGATAAATGCATTTGTGTCCCGGATATCCACCATGACCGTGATATCCGGTGTATGCACATCAACTTGCAGCGCCGGGAACTGCTCACAGAGAAAACCGCCCAGCTCCATGCAGATCTCCGGGGATTTCAGCGGAAATTGCTTATCCGCACGCTTTGCCTCTACCTTGAAGCTTACAGCCGTTTCCAGTGTTTCACGAAGATAGTCCACCGACTTTGCCATGATGTCTTCCATGGACTTTTCACAGGAACAGGCACGGCAAATTGTTGCGATCCCGAATATCCTTTTCAGCCGTTCCACAGCTGCATCCAGCGAAATACGCTCATCCTGCGGCACAATATAAATCGTGGACTGCGCACAGGTATACCCGAATTCCCCCAACGGATGCAGCCGGTTCCTGATCTGCTGCATCAGAAGCTTTTCAAAGCTGTGCTTATTCAAGCCTTTCAGTGCCATTTCGCCATATTTTACAAGAATGACTTCTTTCATAACGTACTTCCCTTCTATTTATGAATAAGCTGCCTCTGTCCCTGTGCGATCGCTTCTGTCAGGGCAATGACTTCTTCGACCGTGTTTTCCTCGGAAAAGCTCACACGCAGCGCACTGTCTACCCTGTCGTCTGAAATGCCGTAGGCAGACAGCACATGGCTTCTTGCCCCCTTTGCACACGCCGAACCGCTGGAAACATAGATTCCCTTGCTTTCCAGAAAATGCAGCATCGTTTCCGAACGTATCCCCTGCACGGAGAAATTCAGGATATAGGTTGTCCCCTCCATAAACCGGTTGATCGTGATACCATCCATTTCCCGCAGACGGCTTTCCAGCGCATTGTAACAGCGCTCTGTCTGCTTTCCGAAATCATACAGCTTGTTTTCATGCTGCCGCACCGCTTCCCCGAAACCTGCGATCAGCGGAACGGCTTCTGTTCCCGGACGGAGTGATTTCTCCTGCTTTCCTCCCGTCAAAATAGGCTGCAAGCGTATCCCCTTCCGGATATATAATGCCCCGATCCCCTTTGGACCATGTATCTTATGTGCGCTGACAGAGAGCAGATCAGCTGCCAACAAGTCTACAGTCGTCGAGTCTTTCATGAACCCCTGCACAAAATCACAGTGCCGTATGATATGCGGATACCGTCTCCGAAGTGTCGTGAATACACTGCTGACCGGCAGTCTGTGCCCGGTCTCGTTCTCATATGCCATCATGCTGACAAGGCAGGTATCTTCCGTAATTGCCTGTAAAAATTCCTTCGAGGTGAATCTCCCCTCACTGTCCGGCAATACCCTTGTGACCCGGAAACCCTGCGCTTCAAGTGCGTCCAGTGTGCTGCTGACCGAAGCGTGTTCAACAGCCGATGCCACAATATGTGGCTTCCGCTTTCCGTAGACAGCAGCTGCACCCCGCAGCGCCAGATTGTTGCTCTCCGTTGCACCGGAGGTGAACAGGATACATTCCGGCTCGCAGCCAAGCGCCTCTGCAATGGTTTTTCGCTGCGCAGTGACCAGCAGCTCTGCCTGCAGCCCTATTTTATGCAGGGAGGACGGGTTGCCATATACACGCTCCATGCTGTCCGCTACTGCCTGTACGACCGACGTGTAGGGCTTTGTCGTAGCTGCATTGTCAAGGTAAATTTCCATCTGTTTCGCATTCCTTTCTGAGATCCTTCTATTTTCGATACCATGAAATGATATTTCAAAAAGCGGAAGCCTTCTCAGGAAATGATCTTGCCCTTCCTGCCTTTCTTCTTCGGTTCGACAGGGGCTTCCCTGCCGCCCTGATCCTCAAAGAGGTTCTCCCCTTCCGTCTGTGCATAGTTCATTTCCGGATTGACTTCACCTTTCATGGTGTAGTAGGGGTTGATGATATATTTCTGAATGACCGGATAGCAGTTGAACACAATAAGAAATCCCACAAATGCCAACGGCATAAAAAGCCACAGCAACAGCATCACAGACGGTATCAGCGTTGTCAGCCATACGAACAGCCCCAGTATCAGCGCACAGAGCACCAGTGTCAGCAGATTGGTTTTCAGTGCAAAAAAGCTCAGTACCAATGCATTTTTTAAGATCTGCACAAAATTCAGCTCCGTTGAAACGATCATCAGATAGGCGTAAAAGCTCATGATGATCATTTCAATGCCAAGGCTCAGAGTCGCTACAAACAGGATGTAGAAGAACAGTTCTCCCCCCTGCCCTTCCTGCTTGGCAAGCTCGATCAGACGAGGATACACAAAAGAACCGCTTGCCACAGAAGCGATCACCAGCAGGTTGATCAGCCCCATCGGACAAGCCTGCTTAAAACTGCTCCGGAACGCCTTGAAAAACGTATCCAACATAAAGCATGGCTTTTCAATTGAAAAATGGCGCAGTACCTGCGTACACCCGGCGATCATCGGACCAAACAGCACCACAAATGCAAGCAGCAGCACCCCGGAGATCGTAAGCGGTATAACTGGGTCAAACTCCCTCAGCAGATAGTTCAGCAGAAAAATCAGCAGCAGCGGCAGAAATTCCAGCATAAATAGCACATTCAGTTCCAGCAGTTTCCAGAATTTTCTGCCCACCAGCTCCCAGAACCGGAAAAAAGGTTTTTTCTTCGGTGCATCTTTGGCAATACCTGCCCCGGAAGCTTCATAGCTTTTGAACAGCGGCATCTTACCCGTCCTTTCTATCTTGAATCCTTGTTTTCTATCGTCCCCAAACTTCCTGCCAGAGCGGATAGCCGTACAGCATCCACCCACTCTGCACAAGGGCAAGAATCAGCACCCCCAGCAACAGCACCCCAAAACGTATCCCATACAGCAGAACAGAAAAGCTCTCTCCGTCTTTTCCGGTTATGCCTGTCCAAAGCTGCCCGGCACTGCGGATACATTCCCTTGCCGCAAGCAGCAGCACCCCCGTACCCGTTACCGCAAACGGCAGCACGAACAGGATTCCCTCCGGCACACCCCGCCAGCCTGCCCGCCAATACAGCTCCGCCAACGCTGCCCCGATCGCACATCCACGAAACAGCATGACTGCAAATGCCGCCGGCGTACCCAACACCGAAAGCCCTGCCGCCGTTAAAATGCCTGTCCAGAACAACAGCCCTGCACAGCAGGACAGCAGCTGCGTTCCAAATGTTGCGGCATACTCTGCCATTCCCTGCCGGATCAGACAGCTATCCCAGATATGCCACTCCGGATAGAGCACCCTTGCAAAGCTCCCCACCGCTGTCCCCACAAGCACAGCAGACAACATCGCATACAGCAGTATTTTCTGTTTCACGCACATCACTCCCTTAGTGAAGTGTATGTGCCTGTCCGGTCAATTATACTATTTAGAAAGCTCGTATGCCCGCTTTGTGCAGGCTTCGCAGGCGTGATCTACGATCTCTGTCAGCTTTCCCTTATAGAGTTCATCCAGCCCTGCCAGCGTTGTACCGCCCGGAGAAGATACCATTTTGATCAGTTCGTCAATGCTGTAGCCGGAATCTGTCAGCATTTTTGCACTCCCCACAAGGCTCTGCGCAAACAGCGGAAGTGCTACTTTTTCATCTATGCCCACCTTGACCGCATAGTCCACAAAAGCCTTGGCAAACAGGTAAATAAAGGCAGGACTGCTGCCGTTGATGGCAATGACCTCTTTCATCTTGTCCTCCGGCAATGCGGCTGTCACACCACACGCCCCGAAAATGCTGCTGACAAACCCAAATTCCTCGTCCGTCACCTTGTCACATTTTGCAAGGGCAGAAGCCCCCTCGCCCAGAAGAAGAGGCGTGTTCGGCATGACAAGGATCACCTTTGCATCGGAACGTGTCCTGCTTCGGATGTAGTCTGCCGTAATACCTGCGGCAATCGAGATCAGCACTGTCTCTTCCGTCACACCGGCAGCAAGGGAATCCAAAACCTCCTCAAACATCTGCGGCTTGACGGCAAGGAAAACATACTTGCAGTTCTGTACGACTTCCAGACCGGAATGACAGGCATTCACGCCGATCTGTGCAAGCCTGTCAAGCTTGTCCTTGTCAGGATCATAGGCAGACAGCGAACACCCGGATAGCGGGCTGTTTACAATGCCTTTCATGATCGCATAGCCCATATTGCCAGCTCCGATAAATCCGATTTTTTCCATAATACTCATCCTTTCTATAAATGGGTCAGCCCTCCCCGCTTCCACGGGGAAGGCGCCCTGTCGGTCAGCTTGAAAAAGCTTCCTGCTCTGTACAGCACGAGCGGTCATTTGTGTCATTGAGCGAGGCAGGGGAAAATTCCTCTGTCGGGAAACGCATTTTGTCAAATACAGCACAAGGTGTCTCCGTGTCTACATTGCATTCCTTGGTCGGAATGGTGTAATCATAGGTCGGCACGAGGATCGTCACCGGTCTTGTCAGCTCAATGACCGAGAACAGACCAAGCGTCATTACAACCGTGCGCATGGTCGGCGGGTAACCTTCTGCGCCCTGTGCCGGATCAGGCTGACGGCACACCGTTCCGATCTTGGTTTCCAGTGCAAGCGGTGCAACGACCTGCACATTGGCAGTCGGCAGGTTGACCACTTCACAGCAGGCAGTATCGGTCGTGCCGATATTGGCTCCGGTGCTGGAGAACGTCTGCGTGTTGGATTCACTGCCGTAGAGAATGCTGCTCTTGCTGGCGTACACAGTACCCTCTAAAAGCTGCGGCTGGTCGCAGGCACAGGTGTAGCCAAGGATCTGTACACGGAATGTAAAAGTGAGGTCTATGTTATAGAATCCCCTGTTGAACGGTACCGGCTCGATACGCATACAAACATCTGCCACACGGGCACATTTGCACTTGACGAGCTGAATATTGGCAGGTAGTTCCCCGCTGTCGAGAATCACCGGCACATTGGAAATACAATCACGGTCGCTGCAGCTGTCAAAAACCTGATTTACCTTGACCGGAACAGCTTCGCCACGTCCGGGACGGCGGTCGAAGTCCTCCGGAAGGTTCTGATCGTAGTTCATAGTAGCCCTCCTAAAACGTTAGTACAGGGAAGGCAGGCTTCCCTTAGTTACAGAGTATTCAGGAGGGGGCTGAAATGTGACGGTTTTCTTATTTCACCTGCGGCTCACCGTAAATTTGCTTGAAGAAACAGGAATACGCTCCCGTATGGCAGGCATTTCCGGTCTGCTCTACATAAATGAGCAGCGTATCATCATCACAGTCCGCAAACATCGAGACAACTTTCTGGAGATGCCCGGACGTTGCGCCCTTGTTCCACAGCTCCTGCCGGGAACGGCTCCAGTACCATGTATAGCCTGTCTCCAAAGTCTTTTGCAGGCTTTCCCGGTTCATGTAGGCAAGCATCAGCACCTGCTTTGTGTGTACATCCACCGCAATGGCAGGAATGAGGTCGGATTTTACAAAATATTTGTCAAGCTCCATGCTGTTCTGTTCCCCCCTTATCTTTCAGTAGCTTTTTGTGACAGCAGCACATACTGTGCTGTCAGAAAATAATTGTCCAGATCTTCTGCATCCAAGCCCCGAAATAGAAACAGATCGTCATAGATCGCTGCTATCTGTTCCGTATCTTCGCTCTCCACATGAAATTCACCGCTCACCAGATCGATCCCCACAAGCACACCCCCGATATGATAAGCGGCAATATCCGGCTGCATCCCTTCCGGCAGTTTCCGGCGGGAATGTTCATTTTCCATGATGTTATATGTGACCGTTTCTGTGAACGCCGGGTCATTCAGAGGCTCACAGGGATATTGCTCTTGTAGATAGGCACTCACCTCCGCACCGGTTTTCCGGTCAGGCTGCATACCGGGACGGTGCGCAGCATAGATCTCTTTCCAGTGCCTGAGCTGCGCTGTTGTCGGTCTTGTCGTCTGCATGATATGTCCTCTTTTCAGTCGCTGTCCGCCGGGCGCAGTTTCGTGAGCTGCATGAAAGTTTCCCCGTCATATTCCGGAATGAGCAGATAAAACTCCCCTTTCACATCACAGATCTCCACTTTATAATAGCGGGAAAAATAATGCCCGTAAGAATTTGTGGTGATCTTGAAGGGCTTGTAACACGCAGCATTGTACGGTTCGGTCTTGTTCCATTCCGGAAAGCTGACACGCTTTTTTACCAGAGTAATGGAACGCAGGGAAGCTGTCGGAATGCCCCAGAGGGTCTCGACATCCGACAGATACAGCATTCCCGCTTCCACATACGCACATACTTCCATATTGTTGTACATCGTCAGTCCCATGTTTTTCCGCACCGGTTTGTCATTTTTCACGACATAGACCTCTGCCAGAATATCAAAGTTCACTGCGTTTTCGAGCAGCGCATCAACGTTTTCCGTTGCCCAGAGTTCCTGCCTTGCACGCCGCAAGGTGTCCTCCATCTGCTCCTGAAAATGTTCCGGCATTTTCACATTCTTCTGAAGTTTCCACGTCTTGACGGTCAGAACGATCCATAGGATGAGACACGCCAGACCGATGAGTTCCAGCCACCATGCATTTTGAAATGCTTTCACGATCCCAGCGTTCAGGGTAGAGCCCAGAATGAGAAAAAATGCCAATCCGGAGAACGTTTTTACGATACCCAGCGAGGTCGGCAGGCTGCTCTGTTCTTCTAACTGATCAAGCTTTTCCCGTGCCGCATCTATTTCAGCCCGCATCCCCTCAGAGAGCGTTCTGACCTGAAACGCAGAACCGGCAATCTCTTCTGCACCTGCATCCTTTGTCACATCAAATCCAAAGAAATTGACCTGCACAGCGATTCCTCATTTCTGCTATCGGACAATGATCCCCTTGCGCCGGCAGTCTGCCTTGACTTCCTGTACGGTCAGTTCGTGGAAATGGAACAGCGATGCCGCCAGTGCTGCGGAACAGTCCGTTTTCTCGAATGCTTCCGCAAAATCGCTGCACTTCCCTGCCCCGCCGCTGGCAATGACCGGAATGCTGACCGCATCCACGACCGCTTTCAGCATGGGCAGATCAAAGCCGCCCTTCACGCCGTCCGTGTCAATGGAATTGAGGCAGATCTCCCCTGCCCCGAGCTGTTCGATCTGCTTCACCCAGTCGAGCAGATCCAGTTCCATGTCGATCCTGCCACCGTTGATGAACACCGTCCAGTTGCCGGATTTTGTCTTTTTGGCATCAATGCCGACACAGATGCACTGACTCCCGAAAATATCCGCCCCGTCCCGGATAAGCTGCGGATTCTGCACTGCCTGCGAATTGACAGAGACCTTGTCCGCCCCGGCACGCAGTGTCTCCCGGATATCATCGACCGTTTTGATACCGCCGCCGACCGTAAGCGGGACAAAGACCTGCTTTGCCGTCTCCCGGACAACATCGAGTATCACGCCACGCCCCTCGTGGGAAGCGGTAATGTCATAGAATACAATTTCATCTGCCCCCTGACGGTTATATTCGGCAGCACAGACAACAGGGTCACCGACTTCACGGATGCCCTCAAAATTCACGCCCTTGACAACTTTCCCGTCCCGCACATCGAGACAGGGAATAATCCGTTTCGCCAGCATAGTCAAGCCCCTTTCTTTGCGTAGGCAATTGCCTGTGCAAGGTCAAGTGTGCCCTGATAGAGCGATTTTCCCGCAATCGTCCCGTACAGTCCCATTGCCGCACAAGCTTGTATGTCCTCTATCGTATGCACACCGCCGCTGGCAATGACATGGCACGCCACAGCCTCATGCAGCGCAGAAAGCTGTTCCGTATTCACCCCGGAAAGCGTTCCGTCCTTGGAAATATCCGTGAAGATGATCGTCCGCACGCCCATTTTTTCCATTTCCTTTGCAAGGGAAATATAATCCACCGTAGAAGCGTCCAGCCAGCCCTCCACAGCAACAAAGCCGTTTTTGGCATCAATGCCGACTGCAATGCGTTCGCCGTATTCCCTGACAGCCTGTTCCACAAGTTCCGGCTGCTTCAGTGCCACACTCCCCAGAATGACCCGTGAAACACCACCGGAGAGGTACAGTTCCATAGTCTCCATCGTGCGGATGCCGCCGCCGACCTCTACTTTCAGGGGTGTATGCCTTGCCACGTCCAGAAAAATCTCCGTGTTGACGGGCTTTGCCTCTTTTGCACCGTCCAGATCGACCATATGGATCCATTCGGCACCGGCTTTTACAAAGCCCTGTGCCGTCTGCATATAGTCCTCAGCCACCTTGTGTGCCGTGCCGTAATCCCCCTGCACCAAACGCACACAGTTGCCGTCCTTAATATCAATTGCAGGCAGTATGATCATACCAGACCTCCGAAATTCCGCAGGATCTGCAATCCCGCTTCGCCGCTTTTCTCCGGGTGGAACTGTGCACCAAATACATAGTTCCCGTCATACACCATGGCAGGCACACGTCCGCCGTATTCCACCCATGCCGCTAAATTTTCATCCGCACACTTGGCAGCAAAGGAATGCACAAAATACACATAGCTTTCCTCCCCCAGCCCGTGCAGCAGGGGGCAGTCCACACCCATTTCGAGTTTATTCCATCCCATATGCGGAATGATCAGCCCCGGTGCATCCAACGGTTCGACTGTTCCGGGGATCAGCCCCAAGCCGTTGCACTCCTCAAATTCATAGCTCTTGTCGAGCAGCATCTGCATACCCAGACAGATCCCCAGCAGCGGTTTCTGCTTTGCCTGTTCCTGTAAAACACCGACCAGACCGCATTTCGCAAGCATCCGCATAGCGCTCGGGAACGCACCCACACCCGGCAGGATGATCTCATCCGCTGCCGCAAGTTCTTCTGCTTGATCTGTAAGCTGATTTTCCATGCCGAGGTAGTCCAGTGCATTTTTGACACTGAAAATATTCCCGGCTCCATAATCTACGATTGCGATCATCCTAATATCCCTTTCGTCGAGAAAGCGCCCTCCCCTGCCGTTGTGCAGGCGATCCGCAGCGCATGGGCAAGCGCCTTGAACGCTGCCTCGGTCTTGTGGTGGTCATTCTTGCCGTACAGCACCCGGACGTGCAGTGTAATACCTGCCTGAAAGGCAAATGCCCGCAGAAATTCTTCCGTCAGGCAGCTGTCATAGGTGCCGATCATTGCATTCGTGAATGCCGCATCAAACACCAGAAACGGGCGGTTGCAGATGTCCAGCGCACAGAACGCCAGTGCTTCATCCATCGGAATATACGCCGAACCGTAACGGGCAATACCACTCTTGTCACCGAGTGCTTTTGCCAGTGCTTGTCCGAGTACAATGCCCGTGTCCTCAACGGTATGATGTGCATCCACGTGCAGGTCTCCCTTGGCAGTAATGCGCATCGGGATCCGGCTGTGTACGGAAAGAGCAGTCAGCATATGGTCAAAAAAGCCAATTCCTGTGGATATTTCCATCTTTCCGTCCTCCGGCAGAATTACGGCTGTGATGTCCGTTTCCTTAGAAGTACGTGTCACAGAAGCGGTCTGCATGGTATCCCTCATTTCTTGAGAATTTCTTTCAGAGCTGCATAAAGCTGCTCCATCTGTTCGGGCGTGCCGATGGTAACACGCAGCGAATTGTCAATTCTTGGCTTGTTCCAGTAACGGACAAAGATCTTCCGCTGTTTCAATTCCCGGAACAATTCCCCTGCCGGCAGTTCCGGGTGACTGACAAACAGAAAATTACTGTACGCATCCGGAAACGTAAAGCCCAAAGCCGAAAGCTGCTGCTTGGCAGCTTCACGGGTCGCAATGATTTTTTGGGCCGTCATCTCAAAATATACCTTGTCAGCTAATGCCGCTGCCCCGCAAAGGCAGGCTAACCGGGTCATGGTATAGGAATTGATGGAGAATTTCACATCATTGAGATACTGTATAAGCTTCTCCGAACCAATGGCAAAGCCGATGCGCATCCCGGCAAGGGAACGGGATTTGGAAAAGGTCTGCACGACGAGCAGGTTTTCATATTTTTTCAGCAAGGGCAGACAACTTGTCCCCCCGAAATCAATATAGGCTTCATCCACGATAACCACAGAATCCGGATTCGCCTGCAAGATCTCCTCGATCAGCGAAAGCGGTTCCAGTACGCCCGTGGGGGCATTCGGGTTCGGGAAAACGATGCCGCCGTTTTCCCGCTTATAGTCCTCTGCACGGATATGCCAGTCCTCCGTCAGCGGAATGGTCTGATACGGGATGTGGTGTACCTCTGCCCATACATCATAGAAAGAATAGGTCACATCCGGAAACAGCACCGGCTTTTCCCCGTTGAAAAACGTCATGAACGCCATGGACAGCACATCATCCGACCCCACCCCCACAAACACCTGTGAAGGCTTCACGCTGTAGGTCTCTGCAAGGGCATCCACCAGAACTTTAGCATCCGGGTCGGGATACAGACGCAGGAGCGTGCTGTCCGTCTGCCGGAGTACCTCTGCCACACCGGGGGCAGGGGGATAGGGGTTCTCGTTGGTGTTCAGTTTGATGATACCGTCTATTTTCGGCTGTTCACCGGGGGTATAGGGTACGACTCGGCGCACGTTGGCTTCCCAGCTCATTCGGATGCCCCCTCAAAGCGAACCTTGATCGCATTGGCATGGGCAGTCAGTCCCTCACGTTCGGCGATCAGCACAATGTCATCCTTCGCATCCCGCAGTGCCTGCTCCGTGTAGTAAATATAGCTCGAACGCTTCAGGAAACTATTCACGCCAAGGGGCGAGAAAAATCTTGCCGTTCCTGAAGTCGGCAGCACATGGTTCGGTCCTGCATAGTAGTCTCCGAGCGGTTCAGAGGCATAGCTGCCGAGGAATACCGAACCTGCATTGTCCAGTGCCCCGATCAGCTCCAATGGGTTTTCCATGTGTACCTCTAAATGCTCCGGCGCAATGGCATTGGCAAGTTCGACAGCCTCTGCCCGGTTACGGGCAATGAGGATCGCACCATAATTTGTCAGCGATTTTTCAATGATGTCCTTTCTGGAAAGGGCAGCCATCTGCCGTTTGACCTCTGTCTCCACCTTGGCAGGAAGTGACGGGTCTGTGGTGATCAGGATAGCCGAAGCAAGGACATCATGCTCTGCCTGACTCATCAGGTCGGCAGCAATGAATTTCGGGTCACCTGTACTGTCGGACATCACCAAGATCTCACTCGGTCCGGCGATCATGTCAATATCCACCACACCATACAGCAGCTTTTTTGCAGTTGCCACGTAAATATTGCCGGGTCCTACGATTTTATCGACTTTCGGTATCGTCTCTGTGCCATAGGCAAGCGCTGCGATCGCCTGTGCGCCGCCGCAGAGGAACACCCTGTCCACCCCGCAGATCGCTGCGGCAACCAAAATATCCTTGTTCGGTGTGCCGTCCTTGCAGGGGGGCGTTACCATAATAATTTCCTTAACACCGGCAATCTTGGCAGGGATCGCATTCATCAGCACGCTTGAGGGATAGGCTGCCGTACCGCCCGGCACATACAGACCGACACGTTCCAGACCACGGACACGCTGCCCTAAAATAACACCGTTCGGCTGTGCATCCGTGAAGCCCTGCGGCTTCTGGCGGTTGTGGAAATTGGCAATGTTCTCCTGTGCATTCAGCAGCGCATTCACAAAATCCTGATCTGCCTCTGTGAGGGCATCCTGAATGACCTCGGCAGGCACTTCATAATACTGCGGCAGACTGCCGTCAAATTGCATCGTGTAGTCCTTGACTGCCTTGTCGCCGCCGTCCCGGACGGTGTCAATGATCTCCGTCACCACCTGTGACACACGGCGGTCTGTCTCGCCGCTGCGCTTGGCAAGTTCTTTCAGAAATGCAAACTCCTGTGTGCCGTCACATTGTATCGTTTTGATCATTTTCCATACCCCTTTCATTCGCTTGTCAGATAGCCGTTTTCATACAGGCAGGCTACTACTTTTTTCATTTCCGCACTCACATCCGCATCTGCAACAGCACCTGCCCTGATCGATGCACCGTTGGCAAAAACATTGGCACTGTTGATCATGACATTCCCGTCCAGATCATCATGTATGTTCAGGTGAAGTGTCTCGTTCTTTCCAAAATAAATGAGAGACAGTTTCTGCCACCAGCCACCGTTGTCCTTTTCTGTAATGCTGACAGTCCACGAAATCGGCTTATGGTTGTACCATAACATACATTTCGCTTGGTCAAGCACCGCACCGATCTCTTCTGCCTTGTCCAGCAGGACATCAGCACGCTTTTTCAGTTCCGCATTTTTCTGAACACGTTCAGCGGTACCATTCTTTTTTTCCAGATAGGAGTATTTTCTGAATTTGCTATGCTTCTGCGTCTGCTGCGGTGCAGATCGCTGCACAGGTTCAGAGGGGATCACTTCCTGCGGAGTCACTTCTTTTTCGTGCTGCACAGCGCTTTCTATCAACTGAGGTGCATTCACTTCCAGTGATCTGTAGATAGACGAATAAAAATGGTCAGAATTTTCATCCAGTACAATATAGGATAACGCATCATTTCCCAAAAGTGTAGTAATGACATATTTTGCCTCATCCACTACATCCATACCATCGATGATCGTCCCGTTATATTCGGTATTGATCTCACGCAGGATCTGACTGAACCGACAGTCCACAAAATTGACCGGAATGATAAATTTACCCCAATCCGTTGCCTCTTGCAATTCGATCTTTACATTGCTGCTCATCAGTGCCTTTTTGCTGGCGAAGAACAAAACAGCACAACAATCATCAGCCCGGATGATCTGCTTGACAGTTTTCTCCCAAACCGAACCGGTGGTTATTTCGGAATCATACCAGATATTCAGACCATATCGTTTCCGAAGCTGCTCTACAATTTTTTCTACAATTCGCCTGTCATCGCTCTTGTAGCTGATGAATAAGTACGGCTTTCCTTTGATAACGCTGTTCATACTGTTATCATCTCCTCGATCTTCGTGACAAGCTGTTCGATCTCCCGCTGCCGCATTTTCAGGCTGACAGTGTTCACGATCAGGCGTGCGGAGATCTGACAGACATCTTCCACGACTTCCAGACCGTTTTCTTTCAGTGTTGTCCCCGTCTCCACAATATCCACGATCCCGTCCGCAAGCCCCAGCAGCGGTGCAAGCTCCACAGAGCCTTCAATTTTTACAATATCCACATCCATGCCCTTATTCTCAAAGAAAGCACGTGTCACATTCGGGTATTTGGAAGCAATGGTCTTGACTCCGAAACCGTCATAGAACGGGTAGTCTTTCTTTGTGGCAAGGGCAAATTTACACTTCCCGAAGCCCAGATTCACCAGCTCGAACAGTTTCCCGTTCATTTCCATCAGCGTGTCCTTACCGACAACACCCATATCACAGACACCGTGTTCCACATAAGTGATCACATCCGCAGCCTTGGCAAGCACGACCTCTAAATTGGCATCGGGAATGGGCAAAATCAGCCGTCTCCCCTTTTCATGTACGGCAGTGCAGTCGTAACCGAGCCGTTCCAGCAAAGCAACTGTATCCTTTTCCAGTCTGCCCTTAGTCAGGGCAATACGCAGCGGCTTATTCACCGACCATCACCTCCGTCACAGTATCTGCATTCATCAGAATTACTTTCGGGATGCCCCTGCTCTTTGCAAATTCCACAGGATCATCCATGCCCAGCATATGCTCACAGCACAGCCCCTCTGCCCGGAGCATCTCTGCTTTCTGCACAGCAAGCGCTTCACAGCCTTTTTCTGCTGCGATCAGCACATCCGCAGGGGCAGGGTGCGGTGTATATTTTCTGCCGATGACATTGGCAACGGCATCGACATTGACCGCCATTCCTACTGCCGGAATGTCATAACCAAATTCCGACAGCAGTGTGTCATACCGTCCGCCGGAAATGACCTCCTCCCCGCAGCCCTCCAGATAGCCCTTGATGACAAGCCCTGTATAGTAATCCGTTCTGTTCACCAGTCCGAGATCTACCAGCACAGTGCCGCCCTTCATGAGTGCGCATACCGTATGGTACAGCTCCTGCAAGCTGTCCAGTATTTCCTGAATACGTGCATCCCGGAAAACTTCCGAAGCCTTTTCAAAGACCTCTTCCCCGCCGAACAGTGTCGGCAGCTTGCGCAGTGCCTGTGTCAGCGGATTTTTGCCGATACGGTCAAGCATATCATTCAGTGCCGGGTAATTTTTGGACTCGATCAGTGCATAGATCTCCTCTTTCTGGGCAGGGGAAGCATTCAGCCGGTGCATCAGCTCCCGGAAAATGCGCACATCCCCCAGTTCCAGCGAATAATGCACAGAAAAAGGCTCAGGCACATCCTGCCCCACCGAGGACAGCACGGAAAGCGCTGCCGAAATGACCTCAATATCTGCCATTTCCGATGCCGAACCAAGCAGCTCAATGCCGGTCTGGTTGACCTCTGTGCTGCGCCCTTTCAAAGACGGCGTAAAGCGGTAGACCGGCTGTGTATAATACAGCCGCAGGGGCAGCGGTGCATCTTTCAGGCGGGTCGCTGCCACTCTTGCGATCGGCATTGTCGAATCCGGTCTCACTGCCATCAGTCTGCCCTTGTTATCCGTCAGCTTGCAAAGTTCCTCCGGCGGAAAATAATGGGCATTCTGGCTGAATACGTCCAGAAATTCCAGTCCGGGCGTGATGACACGGGTATAGCCCATTGACTTAAAGATAGAACGGGTACGGTTCTCGACCATGCGCTTGCGGGCGCATTCCTCAAATAAATAGTCCTTAGTCCCCTCCGGGGTGATCAGATCATATCGGCGCATAGCGTATATCCTTTCACTTTAGTGTGTTACTACGTTACTATAGTATCATGGTACTATAATAACACATTTGTTCATCCTTGTCAAGTTAAAAGAAGCTCATCTGTGTCGATTTAGGCAAATCACCAAACGCTCCTAAACTTTCCAGTGTTTCAATTATCGTTTTTGACACACCGCTCTCCTGCTGAAATTCCTCAATGGAGAGAAAATTCCCCTTTTGTGCTGTCTCGTATACATTGCAGGCAGCCGCTTCCCCCACACCGCTGAGTGCACCGAACGGGATGCGGATCTTTCCGTCCTCGATCAGGTAATTCGTGGCATGAGAGTGATACAGGTCGATTGGCAGGAACTCCAGCCCTCTTGCCAGCATTTCGTTGACGATCAGCAGGATTTCATAGAGGTCGGACTCCTTTTTTGTTCTGCCGTTTCCCTTTTCACGCAGTTCCATGATCTTTTCCCGGACGGCATCCTTACCCTTGACAGCAAGCTCGGCATCAAAGTCCTCGCCCCGCACCGTAAAGAATGTCGAGTAATACGGCAGCGGCATATACAGCTTGAACCAGCCAAGCTTCATGGCAGCGATGATGTAGGCAGCTGCATGGGCTTTCGGGAACATATATTTGATTTTCAGACAGCTCTCGATATACCATTCCGGCACATCATGCTCTTTGAGCATGGCAACCAGTTCAGGGGTAAACAGCTTTTTCGCCTTGCCCTTACGGGTAAATTCCATGATCTGGAAGGCATCCTTCGGTTCAACGCCCTTGTGCAGCAGATAGGTCATAATGCTGTCACGGGTACCTATTACCTCGGAAATGGTGCAAGTACCTGCATCGATCAGATCTTTGGCATTGCCAAGCCATACATCCGTGCCATGTGACAGCCCGGAGATCTGCAAGAAGTCTGAAAAGCGCTTCGGTTTGGCATCCAACAGCATCTGTATCGTGAAACTGGTACCCATTTCCGGCAGACCGAGGCTGCCTGTTTCGCAGAAAATGTCCTCCTTCGTCACCCCCAGCACCGAACAGTCCGTACACATCTGAATGACCTTCGGGTCATAGCCGGGTATCTCCGAGATTTTCTTCCCGGTCATATCTTCCAGATGTTTGTACTGTGTCGGCACAACATGACCCAGTTCGTCCAGCTTTAATATGGTGTCGTGCAGCGAGTGAAAGTCAAAATGCGTGGTGATAATGTCCGAATCTGCTGAATCCGCCGGGTGCTGCACGGGTGTGAAGTCGTACACCTCATAATTGGAGGGTACAACGACCATGCCGCCCGGATGCTGTCCGGTGGTGCGCTTGATACCGGTACAGCCAATTGACAGACGGTTCATTTCCGTGTTGTTGAGCAAGGCGCCCTGCTCCTCCACGTATTTCATCACAAAGCCATAGGCTGTCTTTTCGGCAATTGTACCAATCGTCCCCGCCTTAAACACGTTATCCCGCCCGAACAGCTCCTCCGTGTAGCGGTGTGCGCCGGATTGGTATTCCCCTGAGAAGTTCAGGTCAATATCCGGTTCCTTGTCGCCGTCAAACCCGAGGAACGTTTCAAAGGGAATGTCATGCCCGTCATGCAGCAGCTCTGTTCCGCATTGCGGACAATCTTTTGCCGGCAGGTCATACCCCGACCCATAGCTGCCGTCTGAAATAAATTCGCTGTATTTGCATTTCGGACAGATATAGTGCGGCGGCAGCGGATTGACCTCCGAAATACCTGCCATCGATGCAACAAACGAAGAACCGACCGACCCTCTCGAACCGACATGATACCCATGCAGCTCCGAATCGTACACCAGTTTCTGGGCGATCATATACAGCACCGAATAGCCGTGCTTGATGATAGAATCCAGCTCCCGGTCAAGCCGTACCCGAATGATCTCCGGCAGCGGGTCGCCGTAGATCTCCTTTGCCCGTTCGTTGGTGATACGGACAAGATCTTCCTCTGCGCCGGGAATATTCGGGGGGAATGTCCCGCTCGGGATCGCAAACACGTGCTCACACGCATCCGCAATGCGGCAAGGATTGGTGATCACGATCTCCTCCGCCTTTTCTTCCCCGAGATAGGCGAATTCTTTCAGCATTTCCTCCGTGGTGCGCAGATACAGCGGCGGCTGGAGATCCGTATCCGAAAAGCCCTGCCCGGAGGTCAGGATCTTCCGGTAAACAGCGTCTTTTTTGTCCATAAAATGCACATCGCAGGTCGCCACGACCGGAATGCCGAGTTTCTCGCCCAGTGCAACGATCTTCCGGTTATATTCCCGCAAGGCTTCCTCATCCTTGGCAAGCCCGTTCCGGAGCATGAAAGCATTATTGGCAATGGGCTGGATCTCCAGATAGTCATAAAATTTGGCAAGCTTTTCCAGATAAGCATCGTCCTTGCCGTCCACCAAAGCCGAAAACAACTGCCCTGCCTCACAGGCTGAACCGAAGATCAGACCGTCCCTGTAACGAAGCAGCTCCGATTTCGGGATCAGCGGATGCCGGTAGAAATGTTCGAGATGCCCGGATGAAACCAGACGGTACAGATTCTTCATGCCCAACTGATTGCGGACAAGAATGATCTGATGATAGGATTTCAGTTTGCGCACGTCGATCGGGTCGGCTTTGGTATTCAAGTCCGTGAGACGCTCCACACCCTTTTCCTTGGCAAGGCGTTCCACCAGTGTGATGTAGATCTTCGCAAGCATTGCCGCATCTTCACTCGCACGATGATGCCCGAATTTGCCAAGCTTGAGGTGCTTGGCGACTACATCGAGCTTGTGGCGGTTCAGTTCCGGCAAGGCAGACTGACAGAGTACCAGTGTATCGATCCACGCATAGTCAAATGCAATGCCCTGCCGCTTACAGGCTGTCTGAATGAAAGAGGTATCAAAGCTTGCGTTGTGCGCCGCAAGAACAGGCTTATCACCGCAGAATTCCATGAACGCTTTCAGTGCCTTTTTTTCCGAGGGGGCACCCTGTACCATTTCATTGGTGATACCGGTCAGCTCCGTGATGGCTGCCGGGATCTCCCGTTCCGGATTGACAAACGTGTCAAATGTTTCCACGATCTGCATACGTTTCAGCTTGACGGCACCGATCTCCGTCAGGCGGTCGTGCTTACAGCTCAGACCCGTGGTTTCCACGTCAAAGATGATGATTTCGTCCTGAATGCTCCGGTCGTCCTCCCCTTTCAGGATAGTCTGCCGTTCCAGATCATCCACGACATAGGCTTCACAGCCGTAGATAACCTTGAAATTCGGGTCTTTGAGAGAACGCTCTGCCGACATGGCTTCCGGAAATGCCTGCACCACGCCGTGGTCGGTAATGGCAATTGCCGGATGTCCCCAATCGTGTGCCCGTTTTACCAGATCAGCCGCAGGCGTAATGGCATCCATGGCGGACATATTCGTGTGGCAATGCAGCTCAACACGCTTGCGGGGCGCATTGTCCGCCTTGCGCTTGCGTTTGCGGATAACAATGGCATCTGGGCGGAGTACAGCCTCATGGATGTAAGTATCCTCTTCCATTTTTCCGGCAACCAGTACGCTGACACCATTTTTCAGCTCCTCGAGATGAAGCAGTTCGAGCTTTTTGACACTCTCAAACAACTTCACCAGCACCGAACCGGAAAAATCCGTGATAGAATAGGTCACAATGCGCCGTTCTCCCCGTATGTCCCGGCTTTCCGTGGCAAAGATATCGCCATAGACCACGACCCGTTCGCCTCTTGTCTGCAAGGCTTCCGGAATGGGAATGGGTTCTGTACGGATACTGCGCCCCATGATGACCTTATCTTCGCCCTTACAAGAGGACAGCTCGACCGCATCCTGTGAAACGGATTGCGGCTTGTCCGGAATGGGCGGCGGTGTGTAACTCTGGTAGACAGGCGGCGGAGGTGGGGGCGGCGTTTCAAATTCAGGCGGCACTTCCTCAATGACTTTTTGCAGCTCCGTCTCAGTGAGGGTATCTTTCCCGTGGAATGTCACGTGAATTTCCTTGCCAAATTGCTCTGCGGCAAGTTCTTCAAATACCTGCGGGAAATGAAATTTCGCAAGAATCGGATAGCCGCCGTTGTGCAGCTCGATGTGGATATGATCTCCCTCCCATGTCCAGTCCGCCTTGTTCAGGAATCCGTTGACGACCGGCAGTTTCCGCTTGAGCATGGCGATCAGTTCCGCCTGACAGGCTTCAGTGAACAATGCCGCATCATAGCGGCAGCTGAATTCTGCCCCCGCAATGCCCAGTGCCGCATTGACAGCAAGCTCCAGCCGTACAATATCCGACATCGGCACGACCGACGGACAACGCACCACAAACCGCACCAGCCGGTAGCTGTCCGGCTCAAACTGAATTTCCTCTATCACAGCCTGCTGCAAGGAAATTGGAATGTCCTCTATGTATTGTTTCAGGAATTCGAGAACGGTTGCTTTTTCCATGTAATCACCTTAGGTTCAGAATTTTGCAAGTTCTTCCAGCAATGCCGGAACGATCTCCGCTTCCGGTACTTTCCGGAGAATTTCTCCGTGCCGGAACAGCAGCCCGATACCGTCACCGCCCGCAACACCAAGGTCAGCTTCCCTTGCTTCACCCGGTCCGTTGACTACGCAGCCCATGACGGCGATCTTCACATTTTTGTCAATGTCCTGCACAGCTTCTTCTACCTTTTTTGCAAGCCCTACGATGTCGATCTTCGTTCTGCCGCAGGTCGGACAGGAGACAAGCTGCACACCGCCCCGCTTGCCGATGCTTTTGAGAATATCCTTGGCAGCAGCGATTTCCCTGACAGGGTCATCTGTCAAAGAAACCCGGATCGTTTCCCCGATACCGTCATGCAGCAGCGAACCAATGCCGATAGCGGATTTGATCAGCCCCATGCGTTCCGTGCCTGCTTCCGTAACACCTAAATGCAGTGGGTAAGGGCACTTCTCAGCGGCAAGGCGGTAGCTGTCGATCATGCGGTTGACATCGGAGGATTTGATAGAGATCACAATGTCCGTGAAGTCAAACTGTTCCAGCATTGCCGCATGGTGCAGCGCACTTTCCACGAGGGCTTCCGGGGTGGGAGCGCCGTATTTGGCAAGAATCTCCTTTTCCAGAGAACCGGAATTGACACCGATGCGAATGGGGATATTACGGGACTTGCAAGCCTCTGCGACCTGCTTTACCCTGTCCATGCTGCCGATGTTGCCGGGGTTGATGCGTATTTTATCCACGCCCGCAGCGGCTGCTTCCAGTGCAATGCGATAATCAAAGTGAATGTCTGCGACCAGCGGAATGTGGATCTTCTCCTTGATGGCAGGGATCAGGCGCACAGCTTCGAGATCCGGTACGGCTGTGCGGATGATTTCGCAGCCGGCTTTCTCTAAAGCGACTGCCTGTGCAACATTGCCTTCCACGTCTTCTGCGGGTACGTTCAGCATAGATTGCATATAGATATGTTCGCCGTTCAGCAGACAATTGCCGACACGGACAGGTTTTACAGTTCTCATTGCAGTTCCTCCTCTTTTAGATTGGTACTATTTCTGTATCAGACGGGTGATGTCCTGAAACGTCACCGCCAGCATCAGCAGCATCAGCAGTGCCATGCCAATAAAATGCACCATTCCCTCATATTCGGGCTTGACAGGCTTGCGGCGGACAGCTTCGACCAGCAGGAAGATCAGCCTTGCCCCGTCCAGTGCAGGGATGGGCAGCAGATTGAATATGCCGACATTGATCGTAATAAAAGATGCCAGCGACAGCACAGAGATCAGATGCTGCCGGAATGTTTCACCGTAGCTTGCCGCTTCCCCGATAGTGCTTACAATGCCGACTGGTCCCGACATATCCTGAAACCCATACTTCCCCGTCAGCAGGTCGATCAGAGACGACCAGATTAGCCGCCCGGTGGAAATGGTATTCAGAAAACCATATTTTACCACACTCAAAAAGCTCAGGTCTTCTGCTTTCACATAGAAATCAAACCGTGTCATGGTGTTCGTATTGTGAAACGTTACTGCCGGGAGCGTGACTTTTTTCCCGTCACGGCGCACGACGACCTCCATGGTATCCGACTCTGCCGTCTGAAGCTTGTAGGAAAGGTCGGTATCTGTAAACAGATGCATCCCGTCCAGTGAAAGAATGGTATCCCCTGCCTGCAATCCGCTCGTTTCACTGGTGGAGGTAGACTGCCCGGTTTCCACATCGCTCGAAAATCCGGCGATCTGCAGCGTTGTCACATCCCCATAGAGCAAGGTCGTGACAATGATGATCAGAAATCCCAGAATCAGGTTCATCGCTGCCCCGGCAACCACAACGGCAATTCTGCTCCACACCGGTCTGCTGCCAAAGGAATGGGGGTCACTGCTTTCTGCATCCTCCCCTTCCATCGCACAGAAACCGCCAATGGGAAACAGCCGCAGGGAGTACTGCGTTTCCTTTCCCTTCTTTTTCAGAAGCACAGGACCCATGCCTACCGAAAATTCATTGACCTTGATACCGCAGAGCTTTGCCACGATAAAATGCCCGAACTCATGAAACACCACGATTGCCAGAAATACCACAAGCGCAATCAGAATCGAACCAATACCCATAGATGCTTTCCTTTCCGTGCCAAGAAAAATTACAGACCAGCCCCGATACGCTCCCGCACATAGGCTCTTGCCGCATGGTCGGCTTGCAGTACATCTTCATAGCTGTGTACTGTGCCGCCTTCAATATGCTCCATTGCCTCCCGGACAAGTCTGCCGATGTCGAGGAACCCGATCTCATCCCGCAGGAATGCATAGACAGCTTCCTCATTTGCCCCGTTGACAATTGCCGGGCGCAGACCGCCCTCGGAGATCGCATCCAATGCTGCCCGCAGGCAGTCAAATGTCTCCAGATCGGGCTTTTCAAAAGTCAGCGTGCCATAGTCCGTCAGAGACAGCGGACGGGTCGGGCAGGGCTTTCGCTCCGGGTAGAGCAGTGCATACTGGATCGGGATCTTCATATCCGGTACACCCATCTGCCCGATGACCGCATAGTCCTCAAATTCTACTGCCGAATGCAGTACGCTCTGCCGGTGGACGACAATTTCGATCTGGGACGAATCCAAGTCGAACAGCCACTTTGCCTCGATAAATTCCAAGCCCTTGTTCATGAGAGTTGCGGAATCAATGGTGATCTTGCTGCCCATTTCCCAGTTGGGATGATGCAGGGCATCGGCTGCTTTGACATGGACAAGATCTGCCTTTTTCTTCCCGAAGAAAGGTCCGCCCGAAGCGGTCAGTATCATCTTCCGGATGCGGTTCATGCTGTTGCCCTGCAAGCACTGGAACACGGCGGAATGCTCACTGTCCACCGGGAAAATGCGCACGCCCTGTTTCCTTGCCGCTTCCATGACAAGCGAACCACCTGCCACGAGGGTCTCCTTGTTGGCAAGGGCAATGTCCTTTCCGGCTTCAATGGCTTTCAGGGTGGGAAGCAGACCGACCATGCCGACCACGGAATTGAGCACAACGTCATTTTCCGGCAGTTCTGCCAGTTCACACAAGCCCTCCATGCCGGTGACAATCTCGATGCCCTCCCCTTTCAGAAGTTCCGAAAGCGCCTGCGCCTTTTCCTCGTCGAAAATACACACGACCTCCGGGTGAAAATGCTTTGCCTGTTCCGCCAGTAAGCTGACATTGCTGTGCGCCGCAAGTGCCGTGACCTGAATGCCATGCTTTTCCACGACTTCCAGCGCCTGCGTACCGATCGAGCCAGTAGAACCAAGAATCGCTGCTTTCTTCATAGTATATCGTCCTTTCCCCGCCATTATGCGGCAATAAACCGGAATAAGCCCATCCGCTGCGGACGGGCTTAGCCATCAATATTTCAGATCCGGGAGAAAATTGAGCGTGAACCAATAGACCGGCACCACAAACAGAATGCTGTCAAAACGATCCATCAGACCGCCATGACCGGGCATAATGTTCCCGAAATCCTTGATACCCTTTTCCCGCTTGATGACCGAGGCAGTCAGGTCGCCGATGACGCTCACCAGCGCACACACCAATCCAAGCACAGCGGCTTCCACGATCACTGCCGAGGATGCCACATCCGCTCCCTGCGCTCTCAGATAAATGTTGAATACAACCGGAAATACGATCATATTGCACAGCAGACCACCGACAAAGCCCTCTACGGTCTTTTTCGGGGAGATATTCGGGCAAAGCTTGTGCTTCCCCAATGTGACACCTGCAAAGTAAGCACCGGAATCAGCGATCCATGCCCCGCCAAGCGACATCAGGAAATAGAAAGTATTGCCGATCTGCATACTCTGATCCATTGTCTCAATGGTACGATCTACCAGCATCACGGAAACGATCAGGAAACAAAGCTGCTCCGTGCGGAATTCACCATGCCGTTTCAGGAATGTCAGCAGCAGACACAGCAGGAACAGAAATGTGACGAAATAGGCAGCCATGACCATATACGGCATGAGCCACCCGGATCGTGCTTTCACGAAGCCGAGGATCTCACGGACAGGGACATACAGAACCGAAGCCGTCAGGGCAAGCCGGAATTTGTCCGCCCCCACTGCCTTTGCCAATTCATAGATGATGATCGCTGCTACGATACCCAGTGCAAGGGGAAATACAAAAGTATCCCGCAGGCATATCACAACGATCAGGAGAACAATACCGACCGCAGAACTGATCAGACGGGTCGCCATACTTACACGCCTCCGAAACGCCTGCCTCTTGCGGCATAGTCGATCAGTGCCTTATCCAGTTCCTCCGGGCTAAAATCCGGCCACAGAACATCCGTAAAATAATACTCCGCATAGGCGCACTGCCAGATCAGGTAATTGGAAAGGCGCAGTTCCCCGCTCGGACGGATGACCAAATCGACATCCGGCAGCCCGGCAGTATACAGATGATCAGCGACTGTCTGTTCAGTAATGTCCTCCGGGTTCAGCTCGCCCTTCTGTACCAGTTCAGCGATCTGCTTTGCGGAACGGGCAATTTCATCCCGTCCGCCGTAATTGCACGCTAACAGTACAGTCAAGCGGGAATGGTGGGCGGTATCGTTCTCCAGCTTGATCATGCGCTCCCGGATGTCCTCCGGGTACACGCTTTTATCCCCAAGGAAGATTGCCCGTACACCATCGCCCAAGTGGCTCTGTACCTCGTCCAGATACTCCCGCATGATAGCGAGGATGCCGTTGATCTCCTCTTTCGGACGTTTCCAGTTTTCAGTGGAAAACACATAGAACGAGGCATAGGGGATGCCGATGTCCTTGCAATACTGCATGATCTTCTTAAAGGTCTTACCGCCCTCTACATGACCCAGACTTCTGGGCAGGCCACGCTTTTTTGCCCATCTGCCGTTACCGTCCATGATAAAACCTACATGGGTCGGCAACTTCTCCGGCAAAGCGGCAGAGACAGCTTCTTTTTTTCCAAATATCGCCATAGCAGGCTCCTTTTCCGTAAAATAGCAAAGCCGATCAGATGCTCATGATCTCCTTTTCCTTTTCGCTGACTGCCTTGTCTGCTTCTTCGCAGTACTTGTCGGTCAGCTTCTGGATCTTCTTTTCTGCATCTTTCTGGTCGTCCTCGGTGATCTCACCGTTTTTCTTCATTGCCTTGCACTTTTCAAGGGTGTCACGGCGTAGATTGCGGACAGCGACTTTGGCTTCTTCGCCGTACTTCTTCACGCTCTTGCAAAGTTCCTTACGGCGTTCCTCCGTTGGCTGCGGAAAGGCAAGCCGGATGACCTTGCCGTCATTGTTCGGGGTAATGCCAAGGTCGGAAGCAAGAATGGCTTTTTCGATCTCTTTCAAGGTAGAAACATCCCACGGCTGAATCAGCAGCACACGTGCTTCAGCCACGGAAATGGCTGCCATCTGCTGAATGGGGGTGGGGACACCATAGTAATCCACATTGATCTTTTCGAGCACGGCAGGGGTCGCTCTGCCGGCACGGATGGAGGCAAAATTATTCTTGAGGCTCTCAATGCTTTTCTGCATTTTCGCCTCGGTTTCTTTCAGGGTTGCTTTCATAGTGCTTGTTCCGCTCCGGTCGGGGGAGCGTACTCCTTTCCTAATTTGTTGTATCCTCGGAAATGACCGTACCAACATTTTTGCCCATGACGGCATCGAGGATATTGTCCGGTCTGCTCAGATCGAACACCAGCATGGCAAGGTGGTTATCCCTGCACAGGGTCGCAGCAGTCATGTCCATGACTGCCAGTTCATTGTTGAGTACCTCGCTGAAAGTGAGTTTTTCGTACTTCACGGCATCGTCAAACTTGTGCGGGTCTTTGTTGTAAACGCCGTCCACGAGTGTGGCTTTCATGAGAATTTCCGCTTCGATCTCCACGCCACGCAGTGCGGCTGCTGTATCCGTGGAGAAAAACGGGTTACCCGTACCGCAGCCAAAAATCACCACTCGCCCCTTGTTGAGGTGATTGATCGCTTTATTGCGGATATACGGTTCCGCAACCTGCTGCATGGTAATGGCAGTCTGCACACGCACTTCCAGACCGAGAGATTCCAGCACATCCGCAAGGGCAAGGGCATTGATCGTGGTGGCAAGCATACCCATGTGGTCAGCTCGTGTTCTGTCCAGTCCGCCGCTCATCCTGCCCCGCAGGAAGTTACCGCCGCCGACAACGATAGCGACCTCTGCACCGACATCCACGCACTTCTTGATGCTCTCGCAGATGTTGCCAATGACAGCATAATCCAGCCCGAAGCGTTTCTCACCCGCAAGCGCCTCACCGCTGAGCTTGAGCAGGATCCGTTTGTATTTCAGTTCCATACTTCACACCTCACAAAAATATCCTATTTCTATTTTACACTAAAAAAGTGAATCTGTAAAGAGATTTTCTGAAATTTTTTTCAAAAATCCAAAAAAATTTTCGGGTTTCGTTCCTATTTCCTGTTTTCTCTGCATAAACTGGAAACAGAAACAGGAGGCGAACTGCCATGCAAGTCATTCAATATTACCATGATCCGGCAAAAACCCAGAAAACACCTGTCCTTGACCGTGCCGCACAGCGCAGTCATATGCTCCGGAAAACGCTGATCTGGGACATTCTGCTGCTTGTGGTGCTTTCGGTATCCGGTCCGGTGATACATTACTATGCACCGCTGCTTTGCCGTATCCCGGTATTGCAGGTCTTTGTACCCGTCAGCGAAAGTGTCTGGGAACACCTGAAACTGCTCTTCTTCCCTGCTGCACTTGTGCTGCTTTTGCGCTATCTTGTGACGGGAAACCTTCAGAAAGGCATTGTCACGACCTTTTCTGCCGGGTTATGGCGTGCCATGCTGCTGATGATCGGCGGCTTCTACACCTGCACAGGTATCCTTGGGAAACTCTGGCTCCCGGCAGATATTGCCCTGTACTATCTCTGCGTCCTCTTTCTGGTACTGTATATCCGCCGTCATGCGACCGGACAGAAAAAAGGCAGTCTGCCGGGTATGCTGTTCATGCTCCTGATGGCAGGCTGCCTGATCTGGTTTACCTATCATGTGCCGCAAATAGGGCTATTTCTATCTTGACGATGCTGCATTATTCAGCAACTGCGATGACCTCTACTTCTACGAGTGCGCCCTTGGGCAGGTCTTTCACGGCAACGCAGCTCCGAGCTGGCTTGCCGGTGATGTAGCTGCCGTAGATCTCATTAAATGCCCCGAAATCGGCAATATCGGCAAGGAAGCAAGTCGTCTTGACAACGTTGTCAAAGGATGTACCTGCGGCGGTCAGGACGGCTTTCAGGTTCTCCATGACCTGCTTGGTCTGCCCCTGAATGTCCTTTGCCTCGATGTTGCCGCTTGCCGGTACAATAGCGATCTGCCCCGAAGTATAGACCATGCCGCCTGCCTTGACAGCCTGTGAATACGGTCCGATCGCTGCGGGGGCTTTCTCAGTGTAAATTTTTTCCATAATAGCTGCTCCTTTACTTATTGACAATTTTGAAACCTGCATCCGTCAGTGCCTGCCGGATCTGCCGGATATGGTCTGCATTGCGTGTCTCCAGCACAAGGCGGAGAATGCAGTCGGTGATGTCGCTGTCCTCGCTTGCCCGTTCGTGATGAATGGAAACGACATTGCCTCCCAGATCGGCAAGGATCGCTGAAACGCCTTTGAGCTGTCCCGGCTTGTCCTCCAGCTGAATGGTGAGCGTGTCGCTTCTGCCGGATTTCAGCAGACCACGCTTGATCACACGTGACAGAATTGTCACATCAATGTTGCCGCCCGAAACCAGACAGACTACATTTTTCCCCGCAATATCGGGAATTTTCCCGAACATGACCGCTGCCACGGAAACTGCCCCTGCGCCCTCGGCAATCAGTTTCTGCTGTTCGATCAGCGTAAGAATGGCAGAGGAAACTTCATCATCCGTCACCGTGACAACGCCGTCCACGTATTCCCGAACAAGCGCAAATGTATTTTCTCCCGGCTCTTTGACCTTGATGCCGTCAGCGATCGTGCCAACCTTGTCCAGACAGACGATCTCGTCGCTTTCGAGCGACTGCACCATAGATGGTGCGCCGCTTGCCTGTACGCCGTAGACCTTGATGTCCGGGTTCAGGTGTTTGAGTGCAAATGCCACACCGGAGATCAATCCGCCGCCGCCGACCGGGACAACCACAATATCCACCTCCCGGAGCTGCTTGATGATCTCCAGACCGATCGTCCCCTGCCCGGCAATGACATCCTCGTCGTCAAAGGGATGGATGAAGGTATAGCCCTTTTCATCCCGCAGTTCCAGTGCTTTCCGGTATGCATCATCATACACGCCCGGCACAAGGCAGACCTGCGCACCGTAGCCCTTGGTTGCCTCCACTTTGGAAATGGGCGCACCGTCCGGCAGACAGATCAGAGAGGAAATGCCGTTCTTTGTGGCTGCGAGAGCAACACCCTGCGCATGGTTGCCAGCAGAGCAGGCGATCACGCCCTTTGCCTTTTCGGCTTCGGAAAGCTGGGAAATTTTGTAATAAGCGCCCCGCACCTTAAATGAACCGGTGATCTGCAGGTTTTCCGTCTTTAGGTAGACATTCGCTTCCGGGCAGATCTTGGGTGCATGGATCAGATCCGTCTGCCGGATAACGCTTTCCAGCACATAGCCGGCATGGTAGATTTTATCCAGTGTGAGCATGGTTTTCACTCCTTATTTTCGGTTTTCGGGGCAGCACAGAGCTGCTCCACAAGCTGTCTTGCTGCCCGTGCAGACCGTCCGCATTTGCGCAGGGCAAAGCGTTCGGCTTCGAGGGCAAGCGCATCGGCATCCATGTCCAGACCATTCTGCTGCGCCAGACCCTGCACGATCTCCAGATACAGCGCCTTGGCGGGCTTTTCAAAATAGACTTTCATGCCGAAGCGCTCTGACAGCGAGATGGTCTCCTGCATGGCATCGTTCCGGTGGATCTCATCCCCCTCACGCTGCGAATGCGTTTCCCGCACAATGTGGCGGCGGTTGCTGGTCGCATAGATAACGGTATTGACCGCCCGTGCAGAAATACTGCCCTCTAAGACTGCTTTCAGGGCGCTGAAATCATCGTCATTATCCTGAAAACTCAGGTCATCGATGAACAGGATGAATTTCAGCGGGTTGTCACTCAGCTCCTCGAGCAGTTTCGGAAGCAGGTGCAGTTCATTCTTGGAAAGCTCCACCAGCCGCAAGCCCTCCTGTGCATAGGCATTTGCCACTGCCTTGACCGTTGCGGACTTTCCCGTTCCGGCATCGCCGTAGAGCAGGATATTGGCAGCTTTTTTCCCGGAGAGCAGTGCCTTCGTGTTGTCAATGACCTGCTGCCGCTGCATCGTGTAGCCGATCAAGTCGGACAGCGCTACAGCATCCGGGCAGACTGCCGGTTTGAGCACATAGCCTTTTTTCGCAGAGGAAGAAAGTTCCATGTGAAACATTCGGTATTTGGCAAATATCCCGCACCCGTGCTTGTCGATTTCGGAAAGCCGCTTCTCATACAGTGCCGCAAGGTCGCACGGTTCCGTGTTCCATGCCGGAACGAACAGACCATCCGGGTTCTCCCCTTCTGTGATCTGCTCCGCTGTGAGCTGTGCGCATTCCGAAAGCAATTTCAGATCGTGCTGCGCTGCCGTGCGGATATGCTCCGGGAGCGGCAGTTTCCTTGCGGCAAAATACGTGCAGACGTTTTCCTGTGACAGCACGAGGTCTTTCAGATATGCCGTCCAGTTGTCCGTATGTGCCAGATGATAGAGCGCTCCTGCAAAATTGACGACGGCATACACCGTTTCCGGCTGTTCGTCCTCATAAAAGCACTGCCGGAATGCATGGAACACCGGGTCGGTGTTCAGCTCCGAAAATACAGAGAGCGTATCCAGCTGACGATCCAAGCTTTTTCTGTCCATTAAGAGATGCTCCCGTTTTGGATGGATCCCACCAGACCGCCGTTTTCAATGATCGTCTGGATGAATGCCGGGAACGGCTCTATCCTGTGATCCTGCCCGGTCGTTTCATTGTGCAGGACACCGTTGTCCAGATCTGCTGTGATGACATCTCCCTCGGCGATGGCATCAGCTGCTTCGGGGGATTCCACGATGGCAAGCCCGATATTGATGGAATTCCGGTAAAAAATGCGCGCAAAGCTCTTGGCGATCACAAGCGAAATGCCGCTTGCCTTAATGGCAATGGGTGCGTGTTCACGGGAAGAACCACACCCGAAATTCCAACCGGCTACCATGATGTCCCCTTCCTTCACACGGGAGGCAAAGGTCTTATCGATATCCTCCATGCAGTGGGAAGCCAGTTCTTTCTGGTCGCTGGTATTCAGGTAGCGGGCGGGAATGATCACATCCGTGTCCACGTTGTCACCATATTTGATGACAGTTCCGGTCATTTTCATTTCAGCACCTCCTCGGGGGCGGCAATTCTGCCGGCAATGGCACTCGCAGCGGCTACTTCGGGGCTTGCCAGATAAATTTCAGATTCTGTGTGTCCCATTCTGCCGACAAAGTTACGGTTCGTGGTGGCAACAGCCCGCTCACCCTCGGCAAGAATGCCCATATGTCCGCCCAAACACGGTCCGCAGGTCGGTGTAGAGACAACTGCCCCGCACTCGATGAATGTTTTCAGGTAGCCCTGTTCCATGGCTTCCAGATAGATCTTCTGGGTCGCCGGAATGACGATACAGCGCACGCCCTTGGCGACTTTTTTGCCCTGCATGATCTCCGCAGCGGCTTTCAGGTCTTCCAGTCTGCCGTTCGTACACGAACCAATGACAACCTGCTGAATGGAGATATTGTCAATTTCGTCCGTTGTATGGGTGTTTTCCGGGAGATGCGGGAATGCGACCGTATGCCCGATCTCAGAAAGGTCGATCACGTAGGTCTTTTCATAGACGGCATCCGCATCTGCTTCGTAGACAACCGGTTCACGGTTGGAATGTTCCTTGACATAGGCTTTGGTGATGTCGTCAACAGCAAAAATGCCATTCTTCGCACCGGCTTCGATCGCCATGTTTGCCATGCAGAGACGGTCTGCCATAGAGAGCGATGCCAGTCCCTCGCCGACAAATTCCATGGATTTATACAGTGCCCCGTCCACGCCGATCTTGCCGATAATATGTAAGATCACGTCCTTGCCGGAGATATACGGGCGGAGCTTGCCTTTCAGCTCAAATTTCAGGGCGGAGGGAACTTTGAACCATGCCTTGCCGATCGCCATGCCGCAAGCCATGTCCGTTGAACCGACACCCGTTGAGAACGCACCAAGTGCGCCATAGGTACAGGTATGGGAATCCGCACCGATCACAGCATCACCGGAGACAACAAGTCCCTTTTCCGGGAGCAGGGCGTGTTCTATGCCCATTTGCCCCACGTCAAAGAAATTGGTGATCTCCTGCGCCCCGCAGAAATCCCGGCACATCATACACTGCTGGGCAGCCTTGATGTCCTTGTTCGGGGCGAAATGGTCCATGACCATTGTCACTTTTTCCTTGTCAAATACCTGCTTCTTCCCCATTTTATCAAATGCCTTGATGGCAACCGGGGAGGTAATATCATTGCCAAGCACAAGATCGAGATTTACCAGCACAAGCTGCCCGGCTTCGACCTTGTCCAACCCGGCATGGGCTGCTAAGATCTTCTGTGTCATGGTCATACCCATGTGCTTTCAGTCCTTTCAATAATTGATGATCGCACCCTTGTCCGCAGAGGAAACCATCTTCGCATAGCGTGCAAGGTAGCCAGTCACATCGGTCTTGACCTTGATCTCCATGGTTTCCTTGCGCTTTGCGATCTCCTCATCGGAAATGAGCAGCTCAATGCGGTAGTTCGGGATGTCAATGGAGATCCGGTCGCCGTCCTTCACGTAGGCGATCAGACCGCCCCGCACGGCTTCCGGCGAAACATGACCGATCGCAGCGCCTCTTGTCGCACCGGAGAAACGGCCGTCCGTGATGAGTGCTACTTCCTTGTCAAGTCCCATGCCCGCAATGGCAGATGTCGGATTGAGCATTTCCCGCATACCCGGTCCGCCGGCAGGTCCTTCATACCGGATAACAACCACATCTCCCGAAACGATCTTACCTGCATAAATGGCGGCAATGGCATCTTCCTCGCTGTCGAACACCTTAGCTGTACCCTCATGCACAAGCATTTCCGGTGCAACGGCACTCCGCTTGACAACGCAGCCGTCCGGTGCAAGATTGCCCCGCAGCACGGCAATGCCGCCTGTCTCGCTGTAGGGGTTGTCGATCGGGCGGATGACTTCGGGGTCACGGTTCACGGCATCGGCAATATTTTCGCCGAGGGTCTTTCCAGTCACGGTCATCACGTCCGTGTGGATCAAGCCCTTCTTGCTCAGTTCTTTCAAAACAGCATACACACCGCCTGCCTCATCCAGCTGCTCCATGTAGGTATGTCCTGCCGGGGCAAGATGGCAGAGATTTGGGGTCTTGGCAGAGATCTGGTTGGCAATGTCAAGATTGATCTCCACACCGCACTCATGTGCAATTGCCGGCAGGTGCAGCATACTGTTTGTGGAACAGCCGAGTGCCATATCTGCTGTCAGCGCATTCTGGAAGGCTTTCTCCGTCATGATGTCACGGGGACGGATATTTTTCCGGTACAGCTCCATGACCTGCATACCAGCGTGCTTAGCGAGTTCAATTCTTCTCGAATACACAGCCGGAATCGTTCCGTTTCCACGCAAGCCCATGCCAAGGACTTCGGTCAGGCAGTTATGGGAATTGGCGGTATACATACCGGAACAGCTGCCGCAGGTCGGGCAGGCATTCAGCTCATAATCACTGAGCTTGTCCTCATCGATCTTCCCTGCCTTGTAAGCACCAACGGCTTCAAACATACTCGAAAGGCTTGTCCGCTTGCCGTCCACGTGTCCTGCCAACATCGGACCGCCGCTGACAAAAATGGTCGGGATATTTACCCTTGCGGCTGCCATGAGCAGACCGGGGACATTTTTGTCACAGTTCGGCACCATGACCAATGCATCAAAGGCGTGCGCCAAAGCCATTGCCTCCGTGGAATCCGCAATCAGGTCACGGGTCACAAGCGAATACTTCATCCCCTTGTGTCCCATAGCGATACCGTCGCAGACGGCAATTGCCGGGAACACGATCGGTGTGCCGCCTGCCATTGCCACGCCGAGCTTGACGGCTTCCACGATCTTGTCGAGGTTCATATGCCCCGGCACGATCTCATTATAGGAGCTGACAATGCCGACGAGAGGGCGCTCCATTTCCTCTTTTGTGAGTCCGAGTGCGTGCAGCAGCGAGCGCTGCGGCGCACAGGGCGCACCGGACACTTTTGTATCAAATACCATATCAATACCTCTTTTTCATTTCTTCCGATGTCATATCCACATCAAACCCAGCTTCGCCTAAATCCTCCTCCAGATACATCAGCACCCAGTCAGTCAGAAATGTTTTGAAGCTGCACGGTTCCAGACCAAATGCATGGTCGAGCTTGCAGAAATGTCCTTCCTGATCCAACACGAGCAGCGAGCCGTCTCCGAT
>CANRFM010000017.1 GCA_947629905.1 uncultured Clostridia bacterium | reverse complement strand
GAAAAAAGACGTGCAGACGTGCAAAGCCTATACATAGCCAAAACAAGCGTGTGCAGCAGGGTGCGTACAGGGTGTGCAAAAGACGAAACAGCGTGCAATGTTACGCTGCCGGCGAGGTGTATTTGATTCACCCCACCGGCAGATTCTGTGTCATAAATTCTCATTCTTCAACGCATCTATGGGATTGTCTTTCCGGATCTTCTGCATGGCATAGCCCATCGTTATCAGCACCACGGCAAACACACTCACCGCCGACGTCAGCATTGCGCTCCATGGCAGATAAAAGCCCGTATCAAAGCCCTGCTTCACGGTCACCCAGACCAGTACCGTTGCCCCGACCGAAACCGGCAAGCCGTACAGCAGCGCCTTTAAGCCGTACAACAGGCACTCAAAGAACAGCATCCGCCGCAAGCCGCCCTGTGTCATACCGACCGAACGCAGCATGGCAAATTCCCGCCGCCGCAATGCCACATTCGTGGAGATCGTGTTGAACACATTCGCCACAGCGATCAGGGAAATCAGGATGATGAACCCACCGCTGAACACCTGCACAATTGTCAGCAAAGAGCGCTCGTTCTCCTTGTCCTGTGCGAAGTCGTAGAGGTTGGACTTTTCGGGGACTTTCTCCAGCAAAGCATCATATGCCGCTACATGGTCGTCCGTCAGCATTAAAAAGCTGTAGTACATTCCGTAATCGCTGCCCATAATTTCTGCCACCCGGCTCATGGGATAGACCATTGCCGCAAAGCCGCTTGACAGGTCGAGGAAGTACGGCGCATCATCCGTCACGGCTGCCGAATACAGCGCCACTTCCGCATTGGATTCCTCGTAGGGTACATGAATGCGCTCTCCGGTCGCTTCTTCCTGTAGTATCATGTAAGCCGGAACGCCGTTTTCATCGTACTCCACATCCACATACACATACCCCTCCATCGGACTTTTCCGCACCTCGGTGACGGCTGTAAACTGCGGGTCTGCTATGACGTGGGAGCGGGAATATTTCCCGGTATCGCTGTCATACTGCCTGAAACCATCCACGGTCAGCGCCGCAGGGGTCGCCCCGTAGAACAGGCTTTCGTCCAGACCGTTTGCCGCTATCCATGAACGGAATGTGCTGTCATCCAAAAAGCACAGCGCCACCGATGCGGCATACATATCCGGCTTTCCCTTTACTTCCGAAGAGGAGACAAGGGCAGTGCCTGCTTCGGAGATGGCTGACTTTGGTAGATCGATTATGGTGTAATTCGTAGACAGACAGGCACAGTCCGTAACGTGCGGTTCGGCATCGAACAGGGCTTTCAGGCGCTCCGGGGAGGTGTCCTCTTCCATTTCACCGTCCCGGATATAGTACCGCAGGTCAAAACCCATCGTATCCAGCACCCCGACCGTCGAATCCGTCAGGTACATCGTAAATGCCGACGACGACACGAACAGCACAATACTCATGAACAGGCTCACAATGGTTGCCCGGTAGCGTTTCCGGCTGCGGCGGAACTGTTTCTGCGCCAGCATACCCGGCAAGCCAAACAGGCGGTATACCCATTTCGGGGTGTGCAAAATGCGGCGGGGCAGTTTGATGTCATTCTGCTGCCGTATCGCTTCCACGGCAGTTATTTTCACTGCCCGCTTTGAGGGGATCCATGCCGAGATCAGCACCGTCACCAACCCCAAAACCGCCGCTGCCATGATTGCCGGAAAGGTCGCACACAGGCGAATGGGTATCACATAGCCCGTCACTGACAGAAAACGGCTGCTCATGGCGTGGAGCGTGATGCCGATCCCGGCAATGCCGATCAGAATACCAGCCGGAATGCCGATCAGGCTCACGGTCAGGGCTTCATAAAGGACGGTCATGCGCAGCTGCTTCCGGGTCGCACCGATCGAGGAGAGCAAGCCGAACTGCTTGGTACGCTCCGAAACGGAAATGGAAAACGCATTGTAGATCAGCGACACCGACCCGAACATGATCAGCCCGATCAAAATCGCCGTCATGCCGTACAGCACCTGATTGTAGGCATCCGACAAAGAAACACCGGAAAACCGCAGCAAATCGTTATTTTCTTCCCCCGCATAGGGCAGCTCCGACACGAAAGTCTGCACCTCTTTTTTGTGGGCATCCTGCATGGTGAAGTACACATCACAGGCAAAATCCCCGGGCTGCTGCACGGTCAGACAGGTGTAGCCGGGCGCTGAAAAATTCTCAAAGTTCAGGCGTTCGCAGATACCGACCACCCGGAATGTCCGTGTTTCCCGGACAGCAAGCACTTCCGCATCGGGGTACGGCTCGCCCGTCTCTTCGTCTATGCCGTAGTACGGGTTGTGCTGATAGAGTGCATAGCCATCCGGGGTCTGCCGTTCGCCGATTTGCAGCGTGATCGTATCCCCGACCGTATAATGCACATCCCCATTGTCGGCAAGGTGTGCGGGGAGCAGAATTTCATCCGGCGCATCCGGCAGTTCGCCCTCTGTCACGTGAACGGGCATCATCTCCGAAAAGCCCTCCCCCATGCCAAGTACATACACATAGGGCTTATACGCATTCGAGCTGCCGATTTCCGCATAGCCGAGGATCTGGGCAGTCACGGCTGTGTCGATCTTTTCGTTTTCGGTAAGTGCCTCTACTTCCGCAGCCGGAACGCACTCCGCTGCCCCATGCCAGCTGCCCTCCCGGTAGACGGTATTGTCGTAAACAAACTGCCGCAGACTTGCCACCGAAGTCGTGACGGCGCAAATCAAAGATGCCGAAAGCGCAATGCCGATGATCGTCACAGCTGTCCGGGAGCGGTTCTTTTTCAGGGCAGCAACAGCGACTTTGTGAAAAATATTCATTTCCGCACCGCCTCATCCCGGAGAATGCGCCCATCCTCGATAGCAATGATCCTGTCCGCCTGTAGGGCTATGCTTTCATCATGGGTGATGACGATGAGGGTCTGCCCGTACATTTTATTGGACATACGCAGGAGGTCAACAATTTCCTGACTGTTTTTGCTGTCCAGATTGCCGGTCGGCTCGTCCGCCAAGAGAACGGCAGGGGCATTCATCAACGCCCGCCCAATTGAAACACGCTGCTGCTGTCCGCCGGAGAGCTGGTTCGGGAGGTGGTTCTCACGCCCTTTCAGACCGAGCACCTGCAACAGTTCTGAAAGCCGCCCCTGATTGACTTCCCGCCCGTCCATCAGGACGGGGAGGGTCATATTTTCGGTGACATTCAGGACGGGGATCAGGTTGTAAAACTGATAGATCAGCCCCACCTGCCGCCGGCGGAACACCGCCAGCGCATCGTCACTCCGATCGTACACATCCGACCCATCCATGAAAACTTTTCCGGTGGTCGGCTTGTCCACGCCCCCCAAAATATGCAGCAAGGTCGATTTCCCCGACCCGGACGGTCCGATAATTGCCACAAATTCGCCCTTGTTCACCCCAAAAGACACATCATCCAAGGCACGGACGGCATTTTCCCCTCTGCCGTAAATTTTGGAAAGATGCTCTACACGCAGGATCTCCATAACTGCACTGCTCCTTTCTGTTGATACCTTTAGTATACCATACCTGCATGACATGACGGTGACTTTTTCATAACAATTCTGTCACTTTCCCCCGCATACCCCTGCCCCGTGCCGCATAGGATACGGTGAGGAGGGATGTCCATGAAAACGGTGCTTTGTGTCCTGCTGTGCCTGCTGCTGACTGCCTGTACGGAACGCCCTGCCACGGCGGAGACCTACTGGCAGCAGGAAATCGTCCATTTACAGCCCTTTGCAGATATGCCCCAAGACCCTGCCCCGGAAGAAGCGGACAGTACGGTGCGTGCTGTCTGGATACCCGTCATGCAGTACAGCGAATGGCTCACCGGCAAGACCGAAGCAGATTTCCGGGAGACGGCAGCGGAAGCCTTTGCCCGGTGTGCTGATTTCGGGCTGAATACGGTATTCCTGCATATGCGTGCATACGGTGATGCGTATTACCGTTCGGAACTGTTTCCGCCGGGCAGCTACCTGACGGGGGACTACGACCCGCTTGCCGTCCTGACAGAAGAAGCCCACCGGCAGGGGCTTTCCGTTCACGCATGGGTGAACCCCCTGCGTCTGCAAACACCGGAAGCCCTTGCCGCCCTCCCGGAGACCTATCCGACCCGGCAATGGCTCGGTACGGAGCACATCCGGACGGTGGACGGGCACTGCTGGCTCGACCCTGCCTACCCGGAAGTGCGTGAGCTGATCTGCGCAGGGGTGCAGGAAATTCTGGACGGCTATGCGGTGGACGGCATTCACATAGACGACTATTTCTACCCCACACAGGATGCCGCCTTTGATGCAGAAGCCTTTGCGGAAAGCGGTGCATCCGATCTGGCAGAATGGCGGCGGGGGAACTGTTCTTTACTGGTGAAACGCCTGTACGACACGGTAAAGGCACAGGACAAGCGCCTGATTTTCAGCATCAGCCCGCAGGGCAACCTGAAAACCGACTACGAGGTACAGTATGCCGATATTCCCCTCTGGTGCAAAGAACCGGGCTACTGCGACTGGATGATACCGCAGCTCTACTATGGCTTTGACAATGCGGTCTGTCCATTTACGGAGACCTTGCAGGCATGGCAGTCGCTGACAGTTTCCGCAAAGCTGGTGGTCGGGCTTGCTCCCTATAAGATCGGCAGCACAGACAAGTGGGCTGGCACGGGCAGTGAGGAATGGCTGACATGTGAGACAGTCCTCTCCGAGGAGGTGTCCGCTGTGCAGGCAGCAGGGCTTGGGATGGCGTTTTACAGCTATGCGGCACTTTTTGCCCCGGATGCACAGGTAACAGCGGAACGGGAGCGCATTGCACAGATTTTGGACAAAAAAGGACCCCCTGCCTGATACAGGCAAGGGGGGGAGGTGAACCATTTCAGGCGGATGTGCCGTCCTCGACCAGTTCGGCTTCGACCAGAGGGGTCTCGGCAGCGGCACGTTCTGCCTCTGCTTCGGCGATCTCCTTGCCGAGCAGATCGGGCAGTTCCATACCAGCCTGCTTGAACAGTTCATTCAGAGGCGGCACGGACTTCATCAGCCCGGAAATAAACCCGGCAGTCGAATTCTGCCCGTCCGCATTCTGTCCGCTGTCCCACACCGTGATCTTGTCGATCTTGATATTCTTGATCGCCTCGACCTGAATGGCAACGAGATCTTCGAGCTTTTCGGCAATGAGGAGCTTCACGGCTGCATTGGCATCCCCGCCGGCAGCTTCCACGATCTGCCGCATACCTTCTGCCTGACGGGTCAGGATCTCCTGCTGCCCTTTTGCTTCGGCTTCCATGCGGGCATAGATAGCATCGGCTTCACCACGTGCCTTGCGGCGGATGACTTCGGCTTCGGCTTCGGCATCGATCTCTGCCTGTTCCTTGGCGATCTCCGCCTTGACGATGACATCCGCTTTCTGGGTCGCTTTTTCCAGCTCGGCACGGGTCAGCTCTGCTTCCTGCTGTGCGGAGTAGGCTTCCTGCTTTGCCTTGGCAGCCTGAACGGCTTCGGCAGCGGTCGCCTTGCGGAGGGATTCTGCTTCCCGTTCCCGGCGGACAGCTTCGGATTCTGCGACAGCGACCTTGGACATATTTTCGCCCTCGATAGCGGCAGCATTTGCCTTAGCAACGGCTACACGCTGTTCCTGCTGGGCATTTGCCTGACCGATCTCACCGTCACGGTTCTGCTCGGCAACGCTGCGCTTGGCATCGTTGACAGCCTTGGCAGCGGCTTCCTTACCGAGTGCGTTCAGGTAGCCGGATTCATCGGTGATGTCAGTGACATTGACGTTTATCAGGCGCAGACCGATTTTTTTCAGCTCGATCTCCACGTTCTTGGAAACGGCAACGAGAAATTTGTCACGGTCGGCATTGATCTCCTCAATATCCATCGTGGCGATGATCAGACGGAGCTGCCCGAAAATAATATCCTTGGCAAGTTCCTGAATTTCCACCAGTTTCAGCCCTAAAAGCCGTTCTGCCGCATTCTGCATCACGCCCGGTTCAGTCGAGATCCCGACCGTAAAGCGGGAGGGTACGTTAATGCGGATGTTCTGCTTGGAGAGGGCATTGCGGAGGTCTACGTTCATGGAGATCGGTGTCAGATCCAGATACTGGTAGGACTGGATGACCGGCACGATGAAAGCCGCACCGCCGTGAATGCACTTCGCACTGCGGGGCTGACCATTCTCGTCCGAACCGACTTTACCGTAAACCACAAGAATTTTATCGGAGGGGCATTTTCTGTACCGGGAAAGAATTGCCATAAAAGCGGCAAATACGATAACGACCAGTACACAGATGATCAACAGTATCGCAACATTGTCCATATCTGAACTCCTTTCAGCTCTGACGTTCCACAACAAGGGAATCGCCGATGATGTCCGTTACAAGCACCTGCGTGCCTGCGGGAATGGCAGAATCGCCGGCATTGACCGCATCCAGCTCGCAGAATCTGCCTTGCAGCTGCATGGTGATCTTGCCCGTTCCGTTTTCTTTCGGGGGGATCATGACATACACAGTCGCCGTTTCCCCGATCGCCCCCTTGAGGTTCAGAACGCCGTTTTCCACCAGTTTTTTCGACATCTGCACCATTTTTGCCATGAGCAGCATCATCAGGAAACCGCACACAGCCCCGACCAGAATACCGCCGAATTTGGGCATACCGGCATTCAGGCAGATAATGGACACCCAGCCGAATACGGCTAAGAACGTGACAACAGTTTGCAGCGTGAGCAGCCGGAGATTGTTGAAATCTGCCGGATTGCCGCCGTCCATAACGGCATCTGCATCCAAGTCCGCATCCCCGCCGAAATCGGCATCCCCGAAATCCACACCATCCGCCATATCAATGCCGGACGTATCGGAAAAATCCACACCGCCGTCTCCATGTCCGCCGAACATGGTCAGCACCATTTGCAGCAGCAAGATCAGTGTGGAAGGGACGGCAATGCAGTACAGCACCTGCAATGTCAGCCCCAAGCCTTCCCACCATGTCTGCATAAGCCTTCCTCCTTTCCAGACCGCCATACAGATGTAAATTTGATTTACACGTATAGTATACTACATTTTGCCGGATTTGTCAAGTATTTTTTGCAGCTTTCCGAAAAATTCTTTCCGGCAGCGTTCAGCCTTCCGTCTCCCCTGTCGCCAGATGCGAATAGTAAGTGCTCAGGTACCGGGCAAGCTGTGCGATCAGGTGATTTGCCTGTGCGACACGGTCAGCATTGGCATACAAGCCGATCTCCGCTTCCCTTGCGGCACGGCGGGCGTAGACGACAGCATTCTGCAAATGCTCCGCATCCCGGTACTCTGCCAGTGAATTTGCCAGCGCCATGGAAGCCATGCTGTGAATGGCGTGCAGCTCATCGCTGAGCTGGTTCGTCTTGTCCTCTAAATCGAGGACAGCCTCATAGCAGCCATTCCGGAGCAGCTCCTTTGCCTCCTGCAAAAGCTGTATCCCGGTATGCCCCGTCTGTGCTTCCGGGTCGGCAAAGAGCTGATCCAACGGTATTTCCAGCACACCGGCAAGGTATTCGAGCGTTTTCATCGAGGGTATCGCCGTGCCGCTTTCGATCTGACTGAGCATATTGCGGGTAATGAAGTCGCCCACGACATCACTCTGCGTCATTTTCCGGGCAAGTCTTGCGGCTTTCAGCCTTTTTCCGAGTTCTGCATGATCCATGGTATCATCTCCCTGAAGCAGTGTCGTGTAAACATTGTTTACGTGGATACTTTTATCATACCATATTTCCCGACAGATTGCAAGGGGTTTTATAAATTGTTTACAAAAAAATCCAGAACGGCACGCTTACCGCTGCAATTATGCATTTTCCACAATCTTTACACATAAAATTTATCTCCGGCTGGTAAAAAAATTACCGCCGGAGACTTTACTTTTTCGGGGATCTGTGGTATAATATAACTGTTGTATTGTATCCCCGGCAGGGGAATAATAACAAGGAGGAACTAAATATGAAAACAAACACCAGATCCATCGTGATCATGGGGGCATTGACGGCGATCGAGCTGATTTTCCTGCTGACGCCGATCGGTACGATCCCGATCGGACCGCTCTCCATTTCACTGGGTACGATCCCGGTCGCACTCGCTGCGGTCACACTCGGTCCGTGGGGCGGTGCTGCCATGGGCGCTCTGTTCGGGCTGATGAGCTTTCTGCAATGCATCGGCATCGGCGTGCCAAGTCCTATGGGGGCTGCACTGTTTGCCATTGACCCGGTGCTTGCCTTTGTACAGCGCTTCGTTCCGAGAACACTGGACGGGCTGCTGGTCGGACTGCTCTTTCTGCTCTTCCGCAAGCTGAACAAGCCGGAGATCGGTCTCTTCGTGAGCGGCTTTGCGGCTGCTTTCCTGAATACCGTGCTGTTCATGTCGGCACTGGTGCTGCTGTTCCAGCATACGGAATATATGCAAAACCTGATGGAGGGCAAAAATGTCGTAGCATTTATCGTCGGCTATGTCGGCATCAACGCTGTCGTGGAGATGATCGCCGTGACCATTGTGGTCGGTGCGGTCGGCATGGCACTTTACAAGGCAAAACTGCTTCGCTTCCCGGCAGAAGCAAAGGCATAGGGCAAGCCCCCTGTGCCGATACATACAACAAGTATGCGGTACTCCGCCGTGAGTACCGCAGATTTTCAAGGGTGTTTATGAAAAATGCACAGTTCTTTTCAAGATGTGCATTGTAATATATCAAGATATGGTGAGGGAGTGTACGCTATATGTCTGAAAAAAAGATCCCGCATTTCGCCGTCATTGTGGCAGGTATCGATGAGGAGTACCAGAACAGTGTGCTCGATGGCATCATCGCCTGTGCAAAAGCCGGAAACGCCAATATTTCCTGCTTTGCCGCATTCGGCGGGGTGATCTCGAGCAGCCGGTATGACATCGGTGAATACAACATCTACAGCCTTGTCAACTACGAAAAATTTGACGGCGTTGTCCTGATGACCAATACCGTCTGTGACCCGGACGAAAAGAAGAAGATCATCGCCAATGTCAAGGCTTCCGGCATTCCGGCTGTATTCCTCGACTGCAAGGACGACCCGGATTTTTACAATGTGGAAATTGACAACACCAAGGCAATGCGTGAGGTCGTGCAGCACGTTGTCACGAAACATCAGGCAAAGGTCGTGAATTTCATCTCCGGTCCGCTCTCCAACCCGGAAGCGCAGGCACGGTATGAAGCATTCCTGCACGTCATGGCAGAAAATAAGCTGATCGTCGATGCCCGGCGGGTCTACTTCGGGGAATTTCGCCCCGTGGACGGCGAACGTGCCATCGATGAACTGATGCAGTCGGGGCTTCCCATGCCGGATGCCATTATCTCTGCGAACGATGCCATGGCACTTGCCGCTATGAAACGCCTTGAGAAATACAAAAAGCGTGTACCGGAGGATGTCATTGTCACTGGATTTGACAATACCTACAATGCAAGACACTACAGCCCGATGCTGACGACAGTCGCCCGTCCGCTGTACAAGGCGGGATACAAGGCGTGTGAGGTGCTGCTCCGTGCTGTTTCCGGGGAGAAAGTCCCTCAGACGACCACACTCCGGGCAGAACCGGTCTTTACGGAAAGCTGCGGATGCAGCGGCACAATTTCGGAAAATCTCGTGCGCTATAAGAAAAATACCTTCCAGCTCATTGACGGCTACCGTTCGGACATTTCGCTGCTCAACCGCATGACTTCGGAACTGGCGGAAACGGAGACACCGGAGGAAAATATTCAGGCGATCGGGAAATTTCTGCACGAGATCGACTGCGAACGCTGCTGCCTGTGCCTGTGTTCCGAATGGAACAGCGCTTTCGGCTCGAACCGTACAGACGAATATCAGGTACACGGCTACACCAAGACCATGAGTGCACCGCTCATCTGGAGCAAGGACGGCATCGGGACGGTGGAGAGTTTCAGCTGCTCGGAGATGTTCCCCATACCGGTCGAGGGCAGCGGTCATGTGAGCTATTTCCTGCCGCTGCATTTCCGGGAGCGGTGTCTGGGGTACTACATCATCATGGACAGCGACTTCCCGACCAAGAGCAAGCTGTGCCATTCTATTATGATGAACATTTCCAATTCCATCGAAAATATCCGCAAGCTCATTCACCTCAACAGCGTGATCTCAGAGCTTGACAGGCTGTATGTCATCGACCCGCTGACGGGTATCTACAACCGCAACGGCTTCATCCGGGAGGCAGATGCCCTCTACCGCCGCTGTGAAGACAGCAAGGAAAAGCTCGTCATCTCGTTCATCGACATGGACGGTCTGAAAATCGTCAACGACAGCTACGGACACAAGGAAGGCGATTTCGCATTGCAGCGGCTGGCAACCATCATCAAGGAATGCTGCAACGGCGATCAGATCTGCGCCCGGTTCGGCGGGGATGAATTTATCATCTTAGGTGTCGGTTCCGGGGAGGACGATGTGGAAATTCTGGAGCGCAAGTTCACCAAACGGCTCGAAGACATCAACCACATACTCCACAAGCCCTATGAACTTTCCGCAAGTATCGGTACTTACGTTGCCCCCGTGGAACAGGGTGTGACACTGTTCAACATGATCACAACTGCCGATCAGATGATGTACGAAAAGAAGAAGCGGAAAAAGACCTCCCGTTACCTGCGTAAAGCATAGCAACATGACCGGGTGCTCACAGCAGTACCCGGTTTTCCGCATCCGAAAGGGGGGACAGCCATGCAGACAAAAGAACCGGAAGCCCTCGAAAAGGCAAACAGGCTTTCGGAGGAAATACTGACCTATTCCCGGAATATGCTGTTCATGGGGCTGCGCTTCATGGAAAACGCCCTCAGCCGTCTGGTATTCGCCCCCTATGCGGGGGAATCTATGGGCACGGACAGCAGATACCTATATTATAACAGTGATCATATCCTGCGTCTGTTCCGGGAGAACAGCCCGAAAATCACCCGCACCTACCTGCACAGCGTGCTGCACTGCGTGTTCCGGCATGGCTATGTTGCACAGACGGTCGACCGGGTACTGTGGGACACGGCGTGTGACATTGCGGTGGAAGTGATGCTTTCTGGCTTGCATCTGACTTGCGTGGACAGTACCATAGAAGCGCAGCAGGCACAGATTTTGTCCGTCTTTGCGGACAAGGTGAAGCCCCTCACGGCGGAGAAGCTGTATCATTTTTTCCGGGAAAACCATTTCACGGAAGAACAGTGTCAGACACTCCGGGAAGCCTTTGCACTGGACGACCATACACCATGGTATGCCCCCGGCACAGGCGGCAATAGCGGCAGCCATGACAGCGGCGATGACGGACAGCCGAACGGCACCATTCCGCCCTCGGATGCCCCGGAACAGGATGCACCGGATGACGGTGCTATGTCTCCGCAGGAAGCGGAGGAGACGTGGAAAAAAATCGCCCGGCAGATGCAGGTCGATCTCGAAACGTTCCACAAGCAGCGTGGCACGCAGGCGGGCAATCTGATACAGAACCTCTCCGCCCTCAACCGGGAACGGTATGACTATGCCGATTTTCTGCGGAAATTTGCGGTATTCGGAGAGGTCATGCGGATCGATGATGATACATTTGACTATAATTTCTATACTTACGGTATGCAGCTTTACGGCAATATGCCGCTGATCGAACCGCTCGAATACAAGGACGAAAAGCGTATCCGGGAATTTGTCATTGCCATTGATACTTCCGGTTCGGTGCGGGGCAAGACCGTTCAGCAATTCCTTCAAAAGACCTATAACATCCTCAAACAGCAGGAGAGCTTTTTCACAAAGGTCAACATTCACATTATTCAGTGCGATGCAGAAATTCAGGAAGCCGTAAAGATCACGAGTCAGGAAGAATTTGACAGCTACCTGAATACCATGAAGCTCCACGGGTTCGGGGGGACGGATTTTCGACCGGTCTTTGCCTATGTAGAGGAACTGCTGCGGCAAAAAGAACTGACCGATCTGCAGGGGCTGCTGTATTTTACAGACGGGCACGGGGCATTTCCGCAGCGGCAGACACCCTACCGGACGGCATTTGTCTTTTTAGAAAATGAATCGAACAATTATGAAGTGCCTGTCTGGGCGATGCGTGTCATTCTTGAGGAACAGGCACTGAACGACAGCGGCATCCGCTGAAATTCTTGTTCCCCTTGACAATATTGCGACTTTGGTGTATAATATGAGCAGAGTCAAGGTCGCTAACGCCCTGAGACAATTGTAGCCTCAGCAAACGGAGCGAGCCTTGGCTTTTTTATCAGTAAAAAGGAGAAGCCTGCTTGAGGAACAGGCACTGAACGACAGCGGCATCCGCTGAATTTCTTATTTTCCCCTTGACAATATTGCGACTTTGGTGTATAATAGAATCAGAGTCAAGGTCGCTAACGCCCTGAGATGATTGGAGTCTCAGCAAACGGAGCGAGCCTTGGCTTTTTCTATACCAGTAAAAAAGGAGAAGTCTATGAATATCCATGAAGCCAAACAGCAGATCAAGAACACAGTGACCGCCTACCTGACGAAGGATGAACTGGGGCGCTACAGGATCCCGCCGCACAAGCAGCGCCCGGTGTTCCTGATGGGACCGCCCGGTATCGGCAAGACAGCCATTATGGAACAGATCGCCTCGGAACTGGGCATTGGGCTGCTGAGTTATTCCATGACGCACCACACACGGCAGAGTGCCCTCGGTCTGCCGCAGATACGCCATGTCACGTTTTGCGGGAAGGAATATGACATTTCCGAATACACCATGAGCGAGATCATTGCCTCTGTCTATCAGATGATGGAGGAGACAGGCATTGAAAACGGCATCCTGTTCTTGGATGAGATCAACTGTGTTTCGGAAACGCTCACGCCTATCATGCTGCAATTTCTGCAATATAAAGTATTCGGCAGGCATGAAGTGCCGGCAGGGTGGATCGTTGTCACCGCCGGCAATCCGCCGGAATATAACCACTCCGTCCGGGAATTTGACATTGCCACATGGGACAGGCTGAAACGGGTGGATGTCGATCCGGACTATGACGTGTGGAAAGAATACGCCTACGCCACGGGCATTCACGCTTCCATTCTGACCTATCTTGACATAAAGAAACAGCATTTCTACCGGGTGGAATCCACCGTGGACGGCAAGCGATTTGTCACGGCAAGAGGCTGGGACGACCTGAGCCAGATGATATATCTTTACGAGGAACACGGCATTCCGGTGGACAGAATGCTGGTGGAGCAGTATCTGCAAAACCCCGAAATTGCACAGGATTTCTCGATCTACTACGATCTGTACAACAAGTACCGCAGCGATTATCAGGTCGACCGCATTTTAGCCGGAGAGGCGGACGGGGCAATTTATGAACGGGCAAAAGCTGCGAGATTTGACGAGCGCTATTCCCTGCTCGGTCTGCTGCTCGATGCCGTCATGCTCGAAATGCGCACCGCCATGGAACTCGATGCACTGCTCACGGAACTGATGACGGTTCTCCGGGATTTCAAGGCGCAGCTTACCCTGAACAAGGAAACGGCAGAGGACATTCTCGGCAGCAGCACCCGGAAGATCAAGCGCCGCTATGACAGCGGTATCCAGTCCCGCAGCCTTTCCGAAAGCCAGCAGGCACAGCTGTTACAGCTCTGGGAAATTCTCCGGCAGGAGACGGCGCTCCTGCACGGCGCAGAACAGGGCGATGCGTTCGGCATTGTCAAGGCGGACTTTGACAGCCGTGTTGCCGAACTGAAACGCATTGTCCGGACGGCTTCGGAACACGTGTCGAATATGTTCCGGTTCGGGGATGCGGTTTTTCCGGATGGACAGGAGCTGATCATTCTGGTGACGGAGCTGACTGCCAACCCCCACAGCGCCCGGTTTCTTGCCAAATACCGGGTGGAGGAATATTTCATCCACGACAAGGCATTGATGTTCCGGCAGCGGCAGAAAGAGATCCTCAGCGAAATCGAGGAACTGAAACTGGACTGATTTTCAGATATCATTTAATGAACTACGGATAATTTAATTAAAGCACTTGACAAATTCAGAAAAACCTGTATAATAAATAGTAGAGAGAATTTCCTTCAGGCAGATGACGTACAAAGCCGTCAGGCGGTCTTTGTGCGGTGCTGCCTTTAGGGAAATGCATAGAACGGAGGATATGTATGAAGAAAATCAAAGCATTTCTGACGGCGCTGATGATGCTGACAGCGCTGCCGGCTGTGCCTGTTACGGGAGCGGCAGCCGATGCGGGAACGTATGACGGCATTTACGTCATACGCAATGTCAACAGCGGTCTGTACCTCAATGTTGCCGGTGGCAAGACCGATGACGGCACCAATGTCCAGCAGTGGAACCTCGATGCGGCACATCCCTACGACACATGGCAGCTGACAGGCGATGCGGACGGGTATTATACCATTACTTCCATGCTTGGGGGTGTGGTGCTGAGTGCCGGAGACGGCGAAACGGCTTCCAATGTGTGCGTTGCCAAGGACACCGGAGCAGACACGCAGCGTTTCCGCCTTGCCGGGAACAAGGACGGCAGCACACGCATAGTCTGCAAGGCAGATGAAAAGGCTGTGGAGATCGTCAATGCCGAAACCGATGCGGGTGCCAATGTGCAGCTTTGGGAACAGAACGGTATCAACTGTCAGGACTGGGAACTGGTTCCCGTTTCGTGGGTAACGGATGAAAAAGAAACACCCTGCACGGAGACGGGTGTCGCATTTACCCCCGGCGACCTGAATGATGACGGCGTGGTGGATATTTTTGATGCGGCACTGACGAAATACATCCTGCTTGGCAATACGGGCACGGAACAGCAGAATTACGCTGCCAATATTGACGGCAAAGAGGGCGTTTCCGTTGCCGATCTGGTCGTGCTGAACAAATTCCTGCTGACCGGAACGGGTGAATTTCTTGCTGCCGATGCCCCGTGGGAAAGGATCTATGCCGGGGTGGACGGCAATTATACGGACGGTGCTCCGGAGGACACGAATACAGGCTTTACGCAGGACGGCTACCTGAATCTGTACAATGAAGCAGGTGTGACGGCTTCATGGAATGTTGCTGTTTCCACTGCCGGTGTGTATGCGGTAACGATCCGCTATGCCAACGGCGGAACGGCAGACCGGACAGTCTCCGTTCGCCTGAACAATCAGGTTTTTAGCTGGACATTTGACGGCAAGGCAACCGGAAGCTGGACGGACTGGACGGAAGAGACGCTATATCTCCCCTTACAGGCAGGCGTGAATGTGCTGACCCTCACGTCTGAAACCGCAGACGGTGCGCCGAATATTGATTATATTTCCCTCAGCGGTACGCAGGAAAAGGCATCCGCAGGGCAGCCTGTTCCGGCGATCCGGGTCGCACCGGAAAGCACCGGAAGCGAACACAATGTTGCCGGGCAGGGCTATCAGGTGGAATACCTCAGCCGGGGACTGACGGCTGCCAATACAGGCACGGGCATGATGCTGACATGGCGGCTGCTTGCTACGGATGCGGATGATACCAATTTCAAGCTCTACAAGAACGGCAAGCTGCTTGCCGAGGTGAAAGCCGGACAGGCAAGCAACTACTTTGACGAGGGCGGCACGGCTGCGGATGTCTACACGATCGACACCTACAACGGCACGAAGATGATCGAACAGGCAAGCCCGGCGCAAGTATTCGGGACGAAAAATTCCGGGCAGAGCGGTGCGTATTTCGACATTGCCACCAAGAAACCTGCCGACATGACGATGCCTGACGGCTCAACCTGTACCTATACAGAAAATGACTGCTCCGTGGGCGATATTGACGGTGACGGCACGTATGAAGTTTTCGTGAAGTGGGATCCGTCCAATTCGCAGGACAATTCCAAGGACGGCTACACGGGCAATGTCTACATTGACTGCTACCGTCTGGACGGTACGCTGGTATGGCGTATCGACCTCGGCAAAAACATCCGTGCCGGGGCGCATTATGTGCAGTATATGGTCTATGACTTTGACGGGGACGGCAAGTGCGAGCTGATCTGCAAGACCGCAGACGGCACAACGGACGGCACGGGCAAGGTCGTCGGGGACGGCTCGAAGGATTACCGGAGCAGCGCAGGGCGCATCCTCTCCGGACCGGAATATATCACCCTCTTTGACGGCGCAACGGGCGCTGCACTGGATACGCAGGACTACGATCCGGGCAGAGGCAATGTCGGTGACTGGGGCGATACCTACGGCAACCGTGTGGACAGATTCACGGCTTGCGTGGCATATCTGGACGGACAGCACGCAAGTGCGATCTTCGGCAGAGGGTATTATACAAGGCTTGCGGTCGCAGCGTGGGATGTCGTGGACGGAAAACTCTCGAAGCGCTGGGTATTCGACACAGGCTTTGACAAGAGCAAGGCAGGCTACGGTGACGGCAACCATCAGGAAATGGCAGCCGATGTGGACGGTGACGGCAAGCAGGAAGTCGTCTGCGGTTCGGCAGTCATTGACGATGACGGCAAACTGCTCTACACGACCAGCAATGCACACGGCGATGCACTGCATATCGGCGACTTCGACCCGGCAAATCCGGGACTGGAGATCTTCCAGTGCTTAGAGGACGAAACGCACCCGAACGGCAAGGCGATCGGCTTCGGCATTGAACTGCGGGATGCAGCGACCGGAAAGGCACTGTTCCGGGAAACTGCCGGAGGAGACACGGGCAGATGCATTGCGGATAACCTGATCGCAGGCAACGGCGGCGCAGAACTGAACGGCAGCCACTCCGGGAATGTCTACTCTGCGACCGGCACACATGAAGTCGTCTGCGCATGGTCGGACATCACCAAGTGGGGGCAGAATTCCGTGGTCTACTGGACGGATGTGCTGGAAAGAGCCGTTCTTGACCGGACAATGGCAGACCAGTACGGCAAGGGCAGAGTGTTCACGGGCGACGGTGTGACATACAACAACTACACCAAATCCAATGCCTGCCTGACCTGTGACCTCACAGGCGACTGGCGTGAGGAGATGATCTTCCGCAAGTCGGACGGCGGTCTGCGGGTGTTCACGACCACCTATGCAACGGAATATCCGGTCTACTCGCTGATGCACAATGCACAGTACCGTGTACAGGTCGCTGCGGAGAACAACGGCTACAACCAGCCGCCGCACACGGACTACTTCCTCGGCACGGGCTTTGACCTGCCGGAAAGACCGACCGTATTTGACTATACCGTAAAATAACAGACAGCCCCCGGTGCTTGCCGGGGGTTTTCTGATTTGGTAAATAAAATTTCCGGCAAAATCTTGTCAAAACCCATTGACATTTCAGGCAGGTTGTGCTATAATGTAATTGTATTGCGGGGGATTTTGCAAATTTCGCACAAATTCCCCAAGGTTTTTCTGCATCCCGTGTAAATTTCATTTACCGGAGAAAGGAGTACCTATGGTAACCAACATGATCCTGTGGGGTGTGGTGTTCGCCGTTGCTGTCATTGCGGAACTGGCAACGTTTCAGCTTGTCTCGATCTGGTTTGCGGCGGGTGCGCTGGGCGCATTCATCGCAGCGGCTGCGGGGCTGGCATTTATGCCGCAGCTGATCATCTTCACGGCGGTTTCCGCATTGCTGCTGTGCGTGTCCCGTCCGCTGCTGCGCAAGCTGCGTGTCAAGGAGATCGCCCCGACCGGCTACGAGGACGACATCGGCAGGGTAGCCACGGTCACGGAAGAGATCAATGCAGCCAAGGACACCGGCAGAGTGAAGATCGGCGGCGTGAGCTGGAAAGCCCGCACCGAGGACGGCAGTATGCTTCCGGCTGGCACGACTGTCCGGGTCACACGCATTTCCGGAACAACGGCATTCGTTGCTTCGGAGCAAATACAGTGAGGAGGAATTTCTATGAATCCTGTAGAACTTATTATTGCTATTCTGGTCATCTTTGCACTGATCATCCTGATACGCTGCATCTGCATCGTACCGCAGGCTTATGTCTACGTGGTGGAACGTCTGGGTACGTTCTATAAGGTCTGGCAGACGGGTCCTCACCTGTTGGTGCCGTTTCTGGACAGGGTCGTGCGGAAAGTGTCCCTGAAAGAACGTGTCGTGGACTTCAAGCCGCAACAGGTCATCACAAAGGACAATGTCACCATGCAGATCGATACGGTCGTATTCTTTAAGGTGACAGATGCCATGCGGTATACCTACGGTGTGGAAAATCCCATGATGGCGATCGAAAATTTCACGGCAACGACACTGCGTAATATCATCGGCGAACTGGAACTCGATTCAACGCTGACAAGCCGTGACACGATCAACAAGAACATCACTGCCGTACTCGACGAGGAGACCGACCGCTGGGGCATCAAGGTGCTCCGGGTCGAGCTGAAAAACATCCTGCCGCCCCGTGAGATCCAAGAATCCATGGAAAAGCAGATGAAGGCAGAACGGGAACGGCGTGAGAAAATTCTTCAGGCAGAGGGCGAAAAGAAGTCGCAGGTACTGGTTGCTGAAGCTGAGAAAGAATCGAAAATTCTCCGGGCACAGGCTGACAAGGAGTCTGAGATCCTCAAGGCGGAGGCAGAAAAGCAGGCTACCATTCTCCGGGCAGATGCGATCCGGGAGAAGAAAGTGCTCGAAGCAAGCGGTGAAGCACAGGCAATTGAAATGGTGCAGAAAGCCCTTGCGGACAGTATCCAGAAGCTGAACGAAGCCAACCCGAATGCCGCTGTACTCCAGCTCAAAGCGCTCGAAGCTTTTGCCAAGGCAGCGGACGGCAAGGCGACCAAGATCATCATACCGAGCGAAATTCAGGGGCTTGCCGGCATTGCAGCCGGACTGAAAGCCATTGCCGAGGATGATTCCTCTTCCAAGAAATAAAGAAGCACCCCCGCAAGGGGGCGCTTTTTTTGGTTGGCATCATGTAAAATCGGAGAGCTGTACGCTATCGTCCATGAGTTTTGCGGCGATATATTGCAGCAGAATGGATGCATCGTCCACCGTCAGCACGCCGTCGCCGTTCACATCGGCGGCTTTGAACTGCGGTGCGGAAAGCTGGCTGCTGTCCATCATGGCATCGGCAATATCCTGCAATACTGCACTGGCATCGCTCGTGTCTATGGTATTGTTCACGTCCACATCACCGGATGTAGGACCATCCAGTGCGGACAGCAGCACAGAAAATTCGCTGCAAATTTCTTTATCTATATCACCGTTCCGGCACTGTTTGTACTGTTCTATCAGCACAAGCAGCTGATTGCGGATAACATCCTGAAAGGCATCCCCGAAAATATCCACACCATTGCCGGCGTAGGTAAAACCTCCCTCCTCACTATGATAACACCCCGGGAATATTTCAACCACAAACAACCCTCCGTCTGCCTGCAGCAGGTCACCCGGTCGGAGTGCCTTGCCATCGAGACCGGTAATGTACTCCTCCTTGTAATGGAGTGTACCGATCCCTCCGTAATTGGGATATTCCGGCAATGTATCCCGAACCTCTGTGACCCACACAGTGTTTCCAAAAACACCAAGCACCATCAGATCTGCCTTTACCGCATCCGACTGGAGAAAAACATCCTCTCCAAACGGACGATAGGTGAAATCCTCTGTTTCGACCGCATATTCGCTGTACCTGTCATACATTTCCTGCACATCCGGACTTACTTCCGCTGCTGCCGGAAATGCAGTCATAACACCCGTCACGCACAGCAAAGCTGTCAAAGTTGTTAAAAACCTCTTTTTCATAAGACATACCTCCTTTTATGATGTTGGTTTTCTCTTTCCTACGCTGTAAGGATACACCCTTACAAGATACAGTATAACATAAGGCGGAATATTTGTCAATATGTTTTGTTGAAATTTATGCACTTTGCACAAAACGGGGGGGTAATTCAGCAACATTTCCCAAAAGCACGGAACAGACACAGTGGCATTTTTGCATATTCCCCCCCAAATAGCGTAAAATAAGCTTGTATCAATCTTTTAGAATGCGTGGCGCTTCCGCATTCAGGCGGGCTTCCTTTTCCCGATGTTTCCGGTGACGATACGGGGCAGCAAGAACGATCTGCCACACACACAGCCACAGCAGCACCAAGGCAGGCAGCACCACGGGCAGCAGCCTGTCCCGGTAAAGCTGACTGACGGGCTCCATGGTTTCATTCAGCCCCGAAAAATGCTGATCCGCATAGGCGCAGAACCGATACAGGACGGACAGACACGCTGTACACCCCACACCCCCAAGCCCGATAGCCGGGATATTGCACTGCCACCACTGCTCCCTTGCGCCAAACAGGCACAGCACAGCGCCCGTACAGAGCAGGATACCGCCCGCATACATCCACCCGGAAAACACCCGGAACAGTTCCGGATAATGCCCCTGTTCCACATTATAGCGCCACCCGGCTGCGGACAACATTGCCATCAGCCCCGGATACACGGCAGTGGAGAGGACAAGAACGACACGCAGGAAAATTCTGGTGCATTTTGAAAATTTTTTCATAGATACCTTCTTCTTTTAGTTCGGGGAATCATTTTCTCACATAACCGCCCTCATATAGTCCATGCTAACTATGTGCATGGTCTCATGCACAGAAAGCAGGTGACGGATGAAGCGGAAATTCAAGACAAAATTGGCAGCATTTGCCGGAATGCTTTTGCTGTTTCCGGTGACGGCTGCGCTGTACTATGCGGGACGGCTGCCGGACAGCTACTATGTACCCCGTGACGGCGATCTGGCACTTTCGACAGCATTGCCCGTTACGGCACAGTACACTGCGCCTGCGGCTGAAACCGTTTCTACCGGGAGCAGCACACAGGAAGCGATGCTGCGGCTCTTTGGTATTTTTCCCATTAAGACCGTTTCCGTGCAGCCCGCCGGGGAAGTCATGCTTGTGCCGGGCGGAAAGCCTTTCGGGGTGCGAATGCTGATGGACGGTGTCATGGTCATTGGCTTTGGTGAGGTTGCCGGAAGTCACCGGTGTCCTGCGGCGGAAGCGGGCATTCAGGAAGGTGACATTCTGCGGGAAGTCGACCACAAGGCACTGACCTGCACGGCAGACCTCCGGGAAGCGGCGGCAGACGGCGAACCCTTGCTGCTGACCGTGCAGCGGGGAGATATGACCTTTGACAAGAACCTGAAACCGGCTTTTTCGATGACGGAACACTGCTATCAGACGGGCATCTGGGTGCGTGACAGCACGGCAGGTATCGGCACGCTCACGTACTACGAGCCGGAGAGCGGCTGTTTCGGCGGTTTGGGACACCCGATCTGCGACCCCGATACAGGGGAAGTCATCCCGCTGGCAAGCGGTGAAGCGGATGCGGTGACGATCAGCGGTGCTGTACCGGGCACACCGGGTATGCCCGGCAGCTTGCAGGGCTATTTCTCGGCGGAAGAACCCCTCGGAACGCTCTCCGGAAACAGTAACTGCGGCGTTTTCGGGCAGCTGACAGACCCGCCGGATTCCCCGGCTGTACCGCTTGGGCTGAAACAGGAAATTCAACCCGGCAAGGCGACCATCCTGACGACCATTGCCGGAGAGACCCCGCAGGCATACGATGCGGAGATACTCTCCCTTGATTTTACCTCTGACACGCAGAATCTGGTCATACAGGTCACGGATGAGGCGCTGCTGTCGGCAACGGGCGGTATTGTGCAGGGCATGAGCGGCAGCCCCATTCTGCAAAACGGCAAGCTCGTCGGCGCTGTTACCCATGTATTTGTCGGCGAACCGGAAAAGGGCTACGGCATTTTTGCGGAAAGTATGTACGCCGTGACACGTTCTTTGCAGTAAAAGAGAAAGGCGCTGCCACAAGGCAGCGCCACAGGAAAAGCGTTACTTATCTGTTTTCATCGCTGAAGCCGCTTTCTACCAGCTCAACCAGAGCTTCTACAGCAGCCTGCTCGTCAGAGCCGTCAGCAATGATGCGGATGTCTGTGCCGCCAACGATACCCAAGGACAGAATGCCCAGCAGGCTCTTGGCATTGACTCTGCGCTCTTTCTTTTCGATCCAGATAGAAGACTTATACTCATTTGCCTTCTGGATAAAGAATGTCGCAGGTCTTGCGTGCAGACCAACCTGATTCTGAACTGTCACATCTTTTACAAACATAATCAACTCTCCCATCTTTGCATTTGCATTGTAAATGTATGTGTTTGATTACCAGTGCATACTGTTATTATACATGGAAATTCCGAAAACGTCAACGGGTTTTCGGCACATCCGGCGCTTTTTCAGAAAAATTCTACGCTTTGCCAAAATCCTTGCGGGGTTGCCGGCGTGGTCTTTGTATATTATCACAATAAACAAAGCGGTGTTTTTTCCTGTCGGGTTAGCACAAAATTCAACACGGTTTTCTGTACACTGTGCTGTAAAATTTGGCATGATTTAACGGAGAGTATAAGCCCGAAAAAATTCAAAGTCCAATCATCTGCCGCAGCTGTTCTGCACTCTGTTCCGGGACACATAGCATAAAATCGCCCCGTGCATCCCGTATCTCCGCAATGGCGTATGGTACTTCGGTCATGCTCCCATTCTGCTGCAAAATAGCTTTCTCCGCCGCTGTCCGGAACGCTGTGAAGGACGAAAGCGGTATCTCGAACCGCATGGTCAGATTCGAGATACACAGACAGCCGTCCTGCACCGCTGTAAAGCACTGCATCCATGCCCATTCCCGGCGGCATTCCCTGCCGTCTGTTTCCTGATAGGTATACCAAAGCAGCGGCAGCATCGTGCTGCCCGGCTCGATACCGAGCTCCTCCTGCATGGAGCTTGCCGTGATGACGACTTTCGCCTGATGCTGTTTTTTGAGGAAGCTGCCGAGCGGAAATGTCATCAGGAACAGCAGAAGCAGCCCCACCGTCCCCGGAAAGCCCCTCTGCTGCACAAATTCTGCAAGGCTGATCTCCTGCCGCAGCAGATCCCCCAAACCCAGCACCGCAAGCAGAAAGCACCCCCACCGCAGAAGCCCAAGCCACAGCATCGTGCCGTTGTACGCACGCAGTTCCATGCCCTGTCTGTGTACTGCCCGCATTTTCTGAATGGATCCCCGGTCGGCACATTTTGTCAGAAATACCGCACCATCCGGCTGCCCGGCAGCAGCGGTCTCGTTGATAGCAAGTATATTTTTCATCATATCTTCTAAAAAAAGTGCCCCGATACGTACATCGGGGCACTGTGTCATGCAAATTCTGGCTTAGCCAAGCTCTGCAAAGTACTTGATCGTTCTTACCATCTGGCTCGTGTAGGAGTTCTCGTTGTCGTACCACGAAACAACCTGAACCTCGTACAGACCATTGCCCAGATCAGCAACCATTGTCTGTGTTGCATCGAACAGAGAACCGAATCTCATGCCGATAACATCAGAGGAAACGATCGGATCTTCGTTGTAGCCATAGGACTCGGAAGCAGCAGCCTTCATAGCAGCGTTGATGCCTTCCTTGGTCACATTTTCACCCTTGACAACAGCGGTCAGGATGGTGGTGGAACCTGTCGGAACCGGAACACGCTGTGCAGAACCGATGAGCTTGCCGTTCAGCTCCGGAATAACCAGACCGATTGCCTTTGCAGCACCGGTGGAGTTCGGAACGATGTTGGCAGCACCTGCTCTTGCTCTTCTCAGGTCGCCCTTTCTGTGAGGACCATCGAGGATCATCTGATCGCCGGTGTAAGCATGGATCGTGCTCATGATACCGGACTGGATCGGTGCATAGTCGTTCAGAGCCTTAGCCATAGGAGCGAGGCAGTTGGTGGTGCAGGATGCTGCGGAAATGATGGTATCCTCAGCGGTCAGGGTCTTCTCGTTTACGGAGAATACGATGGTCGGGAGGTCATTGCCTGCCGGAGCAGAGATAACGACCTTCTTAGCACCTGCATCGATGTGAGCCTGAGACTTTGCCTTGGAGCAGTAGAAACCTGTGCACTCCAGAACAACGTCTACGCCCAGCTCACCCCACGGCAAATCCTTTGCATCCTTTTCTGCATAGATCTTGAGTGTCTTGCCGTCTACAGTGATCGTACCAGCTTCGTCATCAGCGGTAACAGTGTGCAGATTCTCGCCGATCTTGCCTGCGTAGCCGCCCTGTGCGGTATCATACTTGAGCAGGTGAGCGAGCATGGAGGGCTTGGTCAGGTCGTTGATGGCAACAACCTCATACCCCTCAGCACCAAACATCTGACGGAAAGCCAGACGACCGATTCTGCCGAAACCATTGATAGCAACTTTTACTGACATTGGAAATACCTCCTAAATTTTTATACTTCTATTTTACACCATTTTCAGAAAAATTGCAAGGGCTTTGACATAAATTTATCAGTTTTTCCGTGGCATATGTGAAATTTCTACACTTTTTACAAATTTTAAGAACCAATTTCAGCAAACTATACAAGGTTTCAAAAAGTCAAAAAAATCCCGGCACGATGCTTTACATCTGTCGGGAAAAATATTATAATAGATATATATGCGAGAAAAAGGAGAATGGTCGGAATGAAAGATGAAGTCCTGCAAACCCTGAAAAACTGCTATGCCGCTTCCCCCGATATGGTACAGATACTGGATGCAGACTGGAACACCGTCTGGTGCAACCGTCCGTCCGGGGCGGATGATCTTCGGGAAAGGCTCATGCTCCCCGCAGATCACTGGGAAAGCTGCACGAAATCCATTGTGCTGGGCACGGATCGCTGTCAGTGCCGCCTGCTGTGCAACCGTGCCGACGGGGTGCGCATTGCCATGTTCAGCAAAGAAAGCAATCTGTTTGAAGCGGGCATGGTGTATGACACCGTACACCACATCCACAGCGTGTGCAATTTGCTGTATGCGGCACTGGATGCGCTGGAGCTGTCGGATTTCCGGGAGGAGCTGGACAGCATTGTACGGAACAATTTCAAATTCTACCGGACAGCACTGATACAGGAAACGATCGTGCGTCTCGAGAACCATATACTGGAAAATGAAGCATTTTCCCTGAATCAGGTACTGCAGTCACTGTATGACAAGACAAGAAATGTCCTGTTCCGCTGTGCAGATGTGGAATTGCACTGCTGCCCCGAAAAGCTCTATATGCGTGGGGATTTAGATGCCTTTCTGTCGGCTGTGCTGTCAGCGCTCCTGCTCTGCAAGCCGGATATGGATACACGGGCAAGTTTTCAGATCTCGCTGGAAAAATCCGGAGACAGGGGCATTTTGCTGCTCTCGGCTGTATCCTCCGGGGAAAAGAACAGGTACACGCACCGGGCGCTTTCCGAATGCGCCGGCGGGGAACAGCTGCTGATCGATACGTTCAGCAAGGAATGCGGCATTCCCTGTCAGGTGCTCCGGAACGGGGACAAGCTCTCCTACCGGATGGAACTGCCGCTGTGCGAAGTGCCTTCTTCCATTGCTTTCCACAGCGATCCGGAGCGCAAGGAAACACCGCACTACAACAAATATGAAGCGATACTTGCACCGATCTTCTGCAAAATCTTTTTTTGAGCTATACCCTGCCCCAAAGGAGGCTGTTCATGAAAAAACGACCCTTAGCATTCCTGACCGCCATAGTACTGACCCTTTCCGGTATGCAGCTGCTGCCCGCAGCGGCGGAATCCGGGGATGTCAACGGGGACAGCATCTTTTCAGTGTTCGATGTCAAACTGTTTCAGAACTGGCTGCTGAATGTGCCGGACTGCGGGCTTGCGGACGGGGCAGAACCGGACGTGAACAAGGACGGTGCGGCAGATGTGTTTGACTTGGCACTGATGAAAGCTGTCCTGAACGGTTACACGATCAGCGTTCCCGAACCACGCCGCAAAGCCATTCCTGTGGAATGCATCCTGCAGGAACCGGAACTCCCCACAGGCTGTGAGGTCGTCTCCCTGACGATTTTGCTTAACTATCTCGGCTATCCGGCGGAAAAGCTGACCATGGCGAGAAACTACCTGCCAAAGCTCGATTTTTACACGGTGGATGATCAGCTTTACGGGGCGGATTTCCGGACGACCTTTGCCGGAGACCCGGAACAGCCGAACGCCTACGGCTGCTATGCGCCCTGCATCGTCACGGCCGCCAATGCCTACCTTACAGAGACTGGCGCACAGCAGGCGGCATATGACCTCTCCGGAACGGACTTGAACACCTTGCTGCAGGACTATATCGACAACGATATGCCGGTGCTGATCTGGATCACCAGCAAAGAGCTGCACGAACCCAAGCTCACCACGATCTGGAAGACCCCGTCCGGCGAAACGCTGCAATGGCTCGCCTATGAACATTGTGTCGTCCTGACCGGATATGATGAGAGCACGGGAGAACTTTTCGTCGCTGACCCGATCGTGGGAAATACCGCTTATGACCGGGAAACGCTGAAGCAGCGTTACATAGCATTCGGACAGCAAGCGGTTTGCATCCAGTGATTAAGCTCTTACTGTGGCAGGCTGTTTCCGGAACAGGAAGCAGGCGGCTGCGATCACAAGTGCTGTGATGCCAAGGCTGACCGGGTATACCGTCATCAGCCCGGCAAAGCTGTGCAGTTTCGGGAATACTTCATAGACCCACACAATGCGTGTACCGCAGATGAACACGAGCGAACACGCTGCCGGAACGGCACTCATCCCGAACCCCCGAAGATACCCCGAAAGCACCTCCACGAACAGGGAGAAGATGTGCGCAAAGAAAATATAGTGCAGCCGGATCAGGCTGTAATCCAAGACCGCTGCGGAATCTTCCTTTTTCATGAACAGCATCAGCAGCGGATGTGAAAATACTAAAATCAGCACGGCGACTGTCCCGAAACTCAACCCGCCCGACAGCAGCGAGATGCCGAGCGCCTTCCGGCAGCGGTCGATCTTTCCCGCACCGCAGTTCTGCCCGACCATTGTCGTGCACGCTTGCCCAAACGAATTGATGATGCAGTAGGTGAATGCCTCGAGGTTATACGCCGCCGAGGAAGCCGCCAAAATATCCGTGCCGAGGGAGTTAATGGCAGACTGTACACAGATGTTCGCCAGCGAAAAGACCATGCCCTGAATACCAGCCGGCAGCCCGAGGCGAAGGATCTCCCGGAGACTTTCGCCGTCCACCCGCAGCTTGCGGGGTTCGATGCGTACCGTCTGCTTGCTTTTGCAGAGGAGCAGGAAAAGAATGCCGGAACTCAGGGTGTTAGAGACCACAGTTGCAATGGCAACGCCCTCCACGGACATATGCAAGCCCCGGACGAAGAACAGATTCAGCGCCACATTGACGATACCCGACCCGGCTAATGCAAGCAGCGGTGTCCTTGTGTCCCCCATGCTGCGGAACAGAGCCGATTCAAAGTTATACAGCAAAATGACCGGCAGCCCTGCTAAATAGATGCGCAGGTAAAGCACTGCCATGTCATATTCCGTATCCGGCACGCCCAAAGCCGCAATCACGGGCGCAGCCGCAAATTGTCCCGCAACCGCCATCAGCAGTCCGCCGCTCAGGGCGATGATAACAGAAGTGTGTACAGCTTTCCGGATGATGTCAAGGCTGCCCTTGCCGATGTGCTGCGAGATCAGGATATTCGCCCCGAGCGAGATGCCCACAAAGAAATTGACCAACAGATTGACGATCGGGCTGTTGCTGCCGACTGCCCCCATAGCGTGTTTGCCGACATAGCTCCCCACCACGGCAACATCTGCCGCATTGAAGAGCTGCTGCAAGATACCGGTCATTGCCAGAGGCAGTGCCAGCATCAGCAGATTCCCCACGATACCCCCATGCAGCATATCCATTTCCCGCTGCATTTTCTGCGCTTTCATGTCATTACCAGCTTTCTGTATAGATTTCATTTTTAGTATAGCACCATCGGGGGAAATGTGCAATATATTTCCGGTATTTTCATTGCCTTGCATAAGTATCCTACAAAGGAAACCTGTTCTATTTGTATGAAATTGAAGCAGACTGCCGCAGTAAACCAATTAAAATAATAGGTAAAGTTTATTGCAAAGCCCTTGATTTTTTGCAAAGAACGTGCTATAATAAAAAAAGCAACAGTTCGTACACATAAAATTCACAGGAGGTACACCACGGTGCGCAGATGGATCTATTTATGGCTTGCCGTAGGGATCGCCCTGCTGACAGGTTCAGCCCTGCCCGCAGCGGCAGCAGACAGCCCCATTTCCCTCACCGCAGAGGAGAAAGCCTATATTGCCGAACATCCCACGCTGAAAGTGGGTTTTGTACAGGACCGTATTCCCGTTTCCTTTACCGATGAAAATGAGGAATTTGCGGGGATCTCCCGGTATATTTTAGACAGGATCAGTGAGCTTTCCGGGCTGACGTTTGAATATGCCCCGCTCCCGGCAGGGGATGTGACGTATGACTACCTGACCAGCAGCGGCTATGATCTGGTGACAAGCGTGGAATACAACGAGGAGAACAAAAAGGCAAACGGAATCCTCATCAGCGAACCCTACCTGTCCAGCCGCAAGGTCATTGTCGCCAAAGAGGGGATGCAGTTCAGCTACAGCGGCAACTGGTCGGTCGCTGTCTCCACGGGTTCGCAGACGCTCCGAAAGGTACTCGCAAGGACGTTCCCGAGCTTTCAGCTCAAGGACTATGACTCGATCTCAGACTGCTTCGATGCCGTCAACATCGGGGAAGCCGACCTGATGATACAGAATCAGTTTGTTGTGGAATACTGGCTTTCCAAGCCGAGATATGAGAAATTGCAGGTCATTCCGGTCATGGGACTGGACGATCAGCTCTGCTTTTCTGCGGTGGTAGATTACGGCGGCACGGAAAGCATGCCGCAGGAAGAGGGGGCAGTCCTGATCTCCATTTTAGACAAGGCAATCGCCTGCGTGGGAGAGGAAGAACAGGGCAGCTATGTCATTCAGGGGGTCATGGAAAATCAGTATGAGTACAAGCTGGAGGATTTCCTGAACCGCTACCGCTATGCCGTGGGCATTTTCATCGTGTCGTTTTTGCTGATCGTCTTTCTGGTCTGCCTGTTGATGCGGCAGCGCCTGCGGGCAGCGCAAAGTCAGGCAGATGCACGGGCGAAGGGGCAGTTCCTCTCCACCATGAGCCACGAAATACGCACCCCCCTGAACGGCTTGATCGGGCTGAATCACCTGATGACACAGAAACTCGACAACCGGGAGAAGCTTTCGGAATACCTCACCCAGTCGTCTGAAACGGCAAAATATTTGCTGTCGCTCATCAATGATATACTCGATTCCTCGAAGCTCGAAGCGCAGAGTATGGCGCTGGAGCTGCACCCGATCGACATGGCATTTGTCATTGAGACCGTCAGCTCCATTGAAGCTACGGCTATGGCAGAAAAAAATCTGCACTACACCGTACAGGCAGACCTGCCCTGTCCATATATGATGGGCGATGCCGTGCGCATTCAGCAGGTGCTGCTGAATCTGCTCGACAATGCCCGGAAATTCACCCCGGCGGGCGGCACGATCACGCTGAACGCCTCCCAGACCGAGAAGCAGGACAAGGTGCTGACCACTGTCACCGTGACCGATACGGGACGTGGCATGAGCGAAGCGTTCCAGAAGCAGCTCTTTCAGGTCTTTTCGCAGGAAGCAGATACCGTCTCCAAGGGCAATCAGGGGACGGGGCTGGGGCTTTCGATCAGCCGCCGTCTGGCAAGGCTGATGGACGGCGACCTGACCTGCGTCAGCCGGAAAGGCGAGGGCAGTACCTTTACATTCACCTTTACAGCCGATCTGGCACAGAAACCTGTACAGGAAACTGCCGAAGCAGCAGCAGAGGAAGAAAGCCTGCCCCGTGTGCTGGTCGCAGAGGATAATGAGCTGAACGGCGAGATCATTCAGGAACTGCTTGTCGGTGAGGGCTTTCAGGTAACGCTTGCGGAGAACGGAAAAAAAGCGCTCCGGGCGTTCATCGAATCCACACCGGGGACATACGGGGTCATTTTAATGGACTTAAGAATGCCGGAAATGGACGGCTTTGAGACGACAAGGGCGATCCGTGCCCTGAACCGCCCGGATGCCGCCACAGTACGCATTTTCGCCTGCACAGCCAATTCCTTTACCGAGGACAGGGACAAGGCACTCGAAAGCGGCATGGATGATTTCATCATGAAGCCCATTGACATCAACACCCTGCTCCGGAAACTGAAACAGAAAAAGGAAATGCCGTAAAACAATGCAAGTCAACACCGCACAAAGATTGTGCGGCAGATGCGCCGTCAGATTTTTCGTCAGCTTGTACAGAAACGACGCAGGAATACTTTGTGTATTGCAAGGAGTTTATGTGCAAGATGACGGAAAATAGGCAAGCAGATGACGTACAAAGCCGTCAGGCGGTCTTTGTGCGGGGTTGACTCAATGCAAATTATACAAAACCTCTTGCATTTCCGGGCAAATTATGCTATACTATAAACAAATCCATTTACCGTGAGGGGGCATACTATGAAAATGCAATTCATCGGTGCAGCGCATGAAGTCACCGGAAGCTGTACCTATCTGAACATCGGCGGCAAGCAAATTCTTGTCGATTTTGGCATGGAGCAGGGAAAAGATACCTACGAAAACGCACGTATCCCCTGTGCGCCGGGAGATATTGACTACGTGCTGCTGACCCATGCACATATTGACCATTCCGGGCTGCTGCCGCTGCTGTTTGCGGGCGGTTTTCAGGGGGAGATACACACCACCGAGGGAACGGCTTCCCTGTGCGGCATTATGCTCCGTGACAGCGCCCACATTCAGGAATTTGAGGCGCAGTGGCGCAGCCGCAAGGCACTCCGGAAAGGCGAAGAACCCTACGAACCGCTGTACACCATGGAAGATGCCGAGGGGACGATCAAGCTCCTCGTGCCGCACCGCTATGAAGAGCGCTTCACGCTCTGCGAGGGCGTGGAGGTGCGCTTTGTGGATGCCGGGCATCTGCTTGGTTCGGCAAGCATCGAGATCTGGGCGACTGAAGGGGACGAGACACGGAAGATCGTATTCTCCGGCGACATCGGCAATACCGATCAGCCGCTGATCCGGGATCCCGTTTACATTGATGAGGCGGACTATGTGGTCATGGAATCTACCTACGGCAACCGTACCCACGAACGCCCGAAAGACTACGTAACTGCCCTTGCGCAGGTGCTGCAGGAGACGTTTGACAAGGGCGGCAGTGTCATCATTCCATCCTTTGCCGTGGGCAGAACGCAGGAAATGCTTTACTTCATCCGGCAGATCAAGGAGCGGGGGCTGGTCCGGGGGCATGATAATTTTCCGGTGTTCATGGACAGCCCGCTTGCCATTGAGGCGACCGGCATTTTCCTGAAGAATCAGAACAGCTGCTACGATGAGGAAGCACTTGGCTACGTGAAAGCTGGCATCAACCCCATCGCATTCCCCGATTTGCAGCACGCCGTCACGGCGGATGAATCCCGTGCCATCAATTTTGACAAGCGCTGCAAGGTCATCATCTCCGCATCCGGTATGTGTGAAGCCGGACGCATCAAGCACCACCTCAAGCACAATCTCTGGCAGCCGCAGAATACCATTCTGTTTGTCGGCTATCAGGCATACGGAACGCTGGGGCGTTCGCTGGTGGAGGGGGCAGACACGGCGAAGCTGTTCGGGGAGACGATACAGGTCGCTGCCCGTATCTGCGTGCTGCCGGGCGTGAGCGGTCACGCCGATGTCAACGGTCTGACGGCATGGATCTCCCACATTCAGAACGTCAAGCGTGTATTCGTCAATCACGGGGACACGGATTCGGCGGATGCTTTCACGGCGCACCTGTGTCAGGATCTGAAACTGCGTGCCTATGCACCCTACAGCGGCACGGAATTTGACCCGATCCGGGATGAGATCACGGTAGAAGCCGTCCCCGTGCCGGTCGTTAAGAAGAGCGGCACCGCCAAGGCAAATACCGTATATCAGCGCCTGCTGGCAGCACTTGACCGCCTGACGAAGCTGATCCACAACAGCAAGGGACGCACGAATAAAGACCTTGCCAAGCTCACTGACCAGATCTCTGAGCTTTGCAATAAATTCGAGAAATGAGAGGTATTTCTATGCAGTACTCAATCGAGGGGAAACCCTTCCCGGTTGCTATCGTGACACTGGAGAACAACGAAAGCGTTGTCTGTCAGAAAGGTGCCATGACATGGATGAGCCCGAACGTTGCCATGCAGACCAAGGGCGGCGGCATCGGCAAGATGTTCAGCCGTGCACTCAGCGGTGAAGCCATGTTCCAGAACATCTACACCGCACAGGGCGGACAGGGGCAGATCGCCTTTGGCGCATCCGTACCCGGTGAGATCATGTCCGTGGAAATGAAGCCCGGCATGAGCATCGTTGCCCAGAAATCAGCATTTTTAGCATCTTCGCCGGACGTGACATTTGAGATGTTCTTCCAGAAGAAACTGGGTGCAGGCTTCTTCGGCGGTGAGGGCTTCATCATGCAGAAGTTCAGCGGTTCGGGAATGCTGCTGCTCGAAATTGACGGCAGTCTCATCAGCTACACACTGGAGGCAGGGCAGTCTCTGCTGATCGACACGGGGTATCTTGCCGCAATGGATGCGACCTGCTCCATTGACATTGAGACCGTCAAGGGTGTCGGCAATGCGCTGCTCGGCGGTGAGGGTTTCTTCAACACGAAAGTAACCGGACCGGGGCGCATCTGGCTGCAAACCATGCCGATCACGCATCTTGCCGGCTCGCTGTCAAGATTCATTCCGAGAAGCAATTAAGGCGATCATATGCAGAAATACCTGTAGATCTGGTCTACAGGTATTTCTTTTGTCATATTTTGTATACCCGGTCATCTTTCCGGGGCAGGGGCTGTTCCGGGGCGGCAGCAGGGTAGCCAAGCACGCAGTTCCCGATGCCCTCGTAGTCGCCCGTAATGCCGTGCGCCGCAAGGATCGCTTTCCCTGCCGGGTCGTCAAAACTCTCCTTCGCCCGGTGTATCCAGCAGCTCCCCACACCCAGCGAGTGCGCTGCGAGCATCATATCACCCATCACCAGACTGCCGTCATACAGATAGGTCGAAACGCTGCGGGGTGCAAGCACCGTCAGCACGACCGGCGCACCGTAAAACGGGTCATGTGTCGCACCGGGCAGGAAGCGCCGGTTCAGCTCGGAAAGTTCATCCCTGACTGCCTTGTCCGTCACGGCTAATATGATCGGGCTTTGCGTATTTCTGCCGCTTGCCGCATACAGCCCGGCTTCAATGATCTGATCGATCACGTCTTGCGGGAGCATATCCGGCTTGAAATTACGGCAGCTCCGCCTTGTTTTCATGTTCTGCATGGTTTCGTTCATGATTACATCTCCATTCATTATTTTTTGGCTTGCAGCACTTCATTCATGCTGCCTGTGCGGTAGCCTTGCAAGTCCAGTGCCACATAGTGAAACCCGAATGTTTTCAGTGTCCGGCAGACCTTTTCCCGCATGGCAGCGGAAAGCATCTGCTCCATTTCTTCCGGCAGGAGTTCAATTCTTGCCACCGTCCCGTGGATGCGCACCCTGACCTGATGAAAGCCGAGATCGAGCAGAAATTGCTCCGCCTGTCCGACCATGGACAGCTTTTCTGCGCTGATCGTCTCCCCGTAGGGGAAACGGCTGGCAAGGCAGGCGAAGGACGGCTTCTGCCACGTGGGAAGCCCGAATGCTTGGGACAGCGCCCGGATCTCCGCCTTGTTCAGCCCTGCTTCCCGCAGCGGACTGCGGACACCCAATTCCCGTACAGCAAGCAAGCCCGGACGATAGTCTCCCTCGTCGTCCGTGTTAGAACCCTCCGCCACCGTGGCAATGCCTTTTTCTTGGGCGATGCGCTTTATGTTGGTGAACAGCGAACGCTTGCAGTAATAGCATCTGTTTGCCGGGTTGCTGCGGTATTCCGGGATGTCCAGTTCATGGGACGGAAAAATCACATGGGCAATGCCGTGCTCTGTACAGAATGCCTCCGCCTCGCTGCGTTCCCGCTCCGGGAATGTGCAGGAATCCGCCGTGACGGCGATCACACGGTCTTGCAGTGCCTGCTGTGCAGCGTATAGTAAAAAGGTCGAATCCACACCGCCCGAAAATGCAACTGCAACACTGCCGTATGAACGCAGAATTTGCAGGAGGTTTTCATATTTTTCATTCACAGCCGCTGTTTCCCTCCGTATCGTAAAAATCGAGGAAATGATGCACCTTGCCGTTGAATTTCATTTTGATCACCGCATTGAGGTCTACATTTTCCACGCTCTTGAAAATATTCTGCTCCACCTGCGGGTTGACCGTTTTCAGCTGTGCGATCAGCTGTTTGATCTCCTGCCGTTTGGAAACCGGTCTGTCCGGTGCACAGGTCGTGCAGGTGTCCGTAAAGCGGCAGGCGCACTGGATAAAATGCAGATCGTTATAATCCCGCCAATGAATAATTTCATCCTCCCGGATGAGGTACAGGGGGCGGATGATCTCCATGCCGGCGAAGTGCTCACTGTGCAGCTTCGGCATCATCGTGCGCACCTGTCCGCCGTAGAGCATACTCATCAAGGTCGTTTCGATCACATCGTCAAAATGATGTCCGAGGGCGATCTTATTGCACCCTAAATCCTGTGCCTTTTTGTAAAGATGCCCCCGCCGCATCCGGGCGCACAGGTAGCAGGCATTCCGGTTGACATTGTAGACGGACTGGAAAATATCCGTCTCAAAAATCGTGATGGGAATGGACATGGCGGCGGCATTTTTCTCGATGATCATTCTGTTTTCCGGGCTGTAGCCGGGATCCATGACCAGAAAGACCAGCTCAAAGGGGAACTTGTCGTGCCGCTTCATTTCCTGAAACAGCTTCGCCATCAGCATGGAATCTTTCCCGCCCGAAATGCAGACGGCGATCTTATCGCCGGGCAGGACAAGCTGATAGGTAAGGACGGCTTTGGCAAATCTGCTCCACAGGGTCTGGTGAAATTTCTGCCGGATGCTCCGTTCCACACGGTCTGTGATCTCAAAGTGTTCCAGTTTCAGCCGGAGCCATTCCACATAGCCGCCGGAAAGATTGTAGGCATCATAGCCCTTTTCGCAGAGCTGTTCCGCCATAGCCCGGCTGAGCAGACCGCTTTTGCAGCAGATGATGAGCTTCTTGTCCTGCGGCAAATCGGCTTCGGCAAGGGCTTCCTGCTCGATATTGACAGCCCCGTCCATATGCCCGTAGGAAAAGGCATACGCATCCCGCATATCGATCAGCAAGTAGCTGTCCTGCGGCAATTTGAGTAATTCCTGAACGGTAATTTCCTGCTCCATACACATCTCCTGAAATCCAACGGCAAGCCGTTATACTTGAATCATATCCCGGATCACTGCCCCGGCAAGGATCAGCCCTGTCGCCGCCGGTACAAAGGCATTCGAGCCGGGAACAGACCTTCGCCCCGGCTGCGCTTCTTCGGGTTCCGCAGATGTCTGCGGGCATAGCGGCTTTTCCTCGGAATAGACGACTTTCAGGCTATCAATGCCGAGCCGCCGCAGTTCATGGCGCATAATTCTTGCCAACGGGCAGACCTTTGTCTCATAAATATCCGCCACCCGGAATGCAGTGGGATCGAGTTTGTTGCCTGCCCCCATTGCGGAAATGACAGGCACGCCCGAAGCCTTTGCCCGGCGGATGATCTCTATTTTTCCGGTAACAGTATCGATCGCATCGATGACATAATTATATTGCGTAAAATCAAACTGTTCCGCCGTATCGGGCATAAAAAAGCACCGGAAGGCATTCACCTGAATGGACGGGTCAATTTCCCGGATACGGGCTTGTGCGGCATCCACCTTGTATGTGCCGATCGTCTGGTGTGTGGCGATGATCTGGCGGTTCAGGTTGGTAAGGCTGACACGGTCGGCATCTATTAAATCCAACGTCCCGACACCGCTTCTTGCCAGTGCTTCCACGGCATAGCCCCCTACACCGCCGATACCGAACACGGCGACCCGGCTATTGCGGAGCTTTTCCATGGCTGCACTGCCGAACAACAGTTCCGTTCTTGCATACTGGTTCATGCACATCACCTGCCTTTGCTGTATTCTTACTGAATGGATAGGTTTATTATAGCACATTTTGCGGGAAAATGCAAGTCTTACAGATCACAGCACAAATCCCCCGTTCACGCCAAGCACCTGTCCCGTGATAAAGGCAGCCTGTTCGCTGCACAGGAATGCCGCCGCTGCTGCAATGTCCTCCGGTGTGCCAAGCCTGCCGAGCGGTGTCTCCTCCGCAAGTGCCTGCATCGTCTGCGCATCGTAGCCGTTCAGCATATTCGTCCGTATCACGCCCGGCGCAATGCAGTTGACACGGATACCGCTCGGGGCGACTTCCTGCGCCAGTGCTTTGGTGAAGCCGATGAGGGCAGCTTTTGCGGCGGAATAGTCCACCTCACAGGATGCGCCCACCTGCCCCCACATGGAGCTGATGTTCAGGATACAGCCGCTTTTCCTGTGGATCATCTGCGGAAGCAGTTCACGGGTACACTCTATGGCACTGAGGACATTCACCTGAAACAATGCCCGCCTCTCTGCCGGGCGGATGTCCGTCAGCAGCCCGGAGAGCGAAAGCCCGGCATTGTTCACCAGCACGTCCACCCGTCCGACTTTTTTCAGGACGGTTTCCGCCATGGCGATGACCTGTGCCGTGTCTGAAAAATCCGCCTGCACCGCAAATCCGCCAAGCCCTGCCGCCTGTTCCTGCAAGCCGTCCATGTGTGCATTCCCGTGCAGGACAGGCACAAAGCCGTCCGCAGCCAGCCGCTGTGCGATCGCAGAACCGATGCCGCCGCTTGCACCGGTGATGAGGGCAGTTCTCACGCTGTTTCCTCTGCTGGTGCGGTTTCTTTTTTTCGGAAACCGGGCACGAACAGCAGCAGGAGAATGACAACTGTCATGACAATGGTCGTGGCAAGGCTTGCTTCCAGCCCGAATGCACCGCCATTGGCAAGGGTCGACCCCTGCAAGCTCATCCGGAACACAGAGTCCCCCGAATCAATGCCGCTGACTGGCAGCCCATAGAAATTGCCCTGCACGAAATTCCAGATACTATGGACAGCACACGCCCCCCAGAGGTTATCCGTGCGCAGCACGTAGAGGGAGATCATCACAGCGTAGAGGATCAGGTTCACGAACGCCAGCAAAGAGAAGCCGTTATTTTCCCCGTGCAGCAGCCCGAAGACAATAGAATTGACAACGATCGCTGCCCAGACGGGCTGATCGTGCATGACGGTCGTCATCAGGTAGCCACGGCACAGCACTTCCTCACTCATGCCCTGCAAGCCATAGCCCACAAGGACGATCAGCAGCGGCAAAAGCGTAAAGCCCGGCATCCCCTCAAAGCGCAGACCGCCCATCGCCCATGCAATGCCGACCACCGCACTGAACATAACGAACCCTGCTGCCAGTCCGATCAGGTACTGCACCAGTCCGCCCTTTGCCTTGAAGCCGATCGTGCGGAGCTTTCTGCCCTCCACGATGCGGCAGAAGAGCAGCACGATGATCGTTGCCAGTGCCGTGCAGTAGAGCATGATCGTGGTATTGACAGGTTCTTCCAGCATGGCATAGATCTTGTCATTGGCTTCAAAGGGGTCGATCACGCCGTTGTTCGCCTGTGATGCCCGCATAGCCCAGTCCATGATGCGGGGAAAGATCAAGGCGACCATGCCAGCCATTTCGGCAAGGGACGACAAGAAAAAGATGCCCACAAAAATCAGCAGTTTCAGGAAGAGATTTTTGGGGGTGAGAAATTTCTCCGACTCCCGGACCCGCTGCAACAGCGGGTAATTGGTTTGCAGTTTCATAATAACCTCCTCAGATGATGCCCTGCTCATGCAGGAACAGATACCCCGTCAGACCGGTCTGCCACAGCAGTCCTGTCAGATTGACGAGCCAGAAATACCAGTGCTTCGTCTTATGCCGGAATAGCAGCATTCCGGCAAGTGCGCCGATACTGCCGCCGCAGAAACCGAGCAGGAGAAGTGTTTTCTCCGGGATGCGCCATTTGTGCCGCCGGGCAAGGGCTTTATCCCGTCCGTAGCAGACAAAGGCAATCAGCCCCATTCCGAGCAGGAACAGAGCAGCGATCTGATACAGCGGCATGGCATCACCCCCTTTTGAAGCTGTTATAATTATAACAGATATTACCTCACTTGTCAACCGGCAGGCTGGCAGCGTGACGCTGCAAAAAAATGCTTGCAATTTGTACGGAAGTATGGTATACTATAACTGTATGCTATGTTACAGGGCATACAGCAATTTTACGAAAAGAGGTAGAACCATGCCTGCAAATATTGTAATCGGTACACAATGGGGCGATGAGGGCAAGGGAAAGGTCATTGATATTTTGGCTTCCCGTGCGCAGGTCGTCGTCCGTTCTCAGGGCGGCAACAATGCCGGTCATACCGTTGTCAGCGGCGGTGAAACGTATAAACTCCACCTTGTGCCGTCTGGTATCTTATATCCCGACACGCAGTGCCTGATCGGCGCAGGTGTCGTGCTTGACCCGAAAGATTTCATCGGGGAACTGGACACAATGGAAAGCCGTGGCATTTCCACCGCTAACCTGAAAATCGACCCCCGTGCCCATGTGGTGATGCCGTGGCATCTGACTTTAGACGGGCTTTCGGAACAATTCCGGGGGAACAATGACATCGGCACGACCAAGCGTGGCATTGGTCCGGCGTATATGGACAAATACGAGCGCTGTGGCATTCGTATCTGCGATCTTGTTGACCCGGCAGTATTCCCGGAAAAGGCAAGAGCAACCGGCAATCTGAAAAATGCCATCATCACGAAAGTTTACGGCGGCGAAGCGCATGACATCGATGCCGTCATTGCGGAATATACGGCTTACGGGGAGCGCCTGCGCCCCTATGTGGCAGATGTGTCCGTGCTGACACAGGAGGCGTACAAAGCCGGAAAGACCATTCTGTTTGAGGGCGCACAGGCGACACTGTTGGATATTGATTTTGGTACATATCCATTTGTGACCAGTTCCCATCCGCTGTCCGGCGGTGTGTGTGTCGGCACGGGTATCGGTCCGAGGATGATCGACAGCATCATCGGCGTGGCAAAGGCTTACACGACACGTGTCGGAAAAGGACCGTTCCCGACAGAACTGAACGACGAAATCGGCGAGACGATCCGGAACAAGGGCGGTGAGTTCGGCACGACAACCGGCAGACCGAGACGGACGGGCTGGTTCGATGCGGTGATCGTGCGGCATTCGGTACGTGTCAACGGGCTGGACGGACTTGCCATCAACAAGCTTGACACGCTGTGCGGCATCGGCGACCTGAAAGTCTGCGTGGGCTACCGGAAAGCAGACGGCACGGTGCTGAAAGATTTTCCGCCGAGTCTGGAAGAATTAGCAGAGTGTGCGCCTGTCTATGAGATGCTGCCGGGCTTTACGGAGGATATTACCGGCTGCCGGAAATTTGAGGAACTGCCGGAGGCTTGCCGGAATTATATCGAGGCGCTGGAGCGTCTCTGTGAATGCAAGGTGTGCATGGTTGGTGTCGGTCCTGACCGTGACCAGATGATCGAACGCTGAATAGCAGAATAAATGAGGTGACAGATATGCCCGATGAAAAGGATATGCTCGGCGGATTGGAAGAACCTACCTATCAGGAACCGGAGAAAAAGGGTGCGCCGGTACTCGATCTGGAGGATTTAGAGGGCTTGTTAGGGGATGCGCCGGAAGTCTGGGGCGGTGCAGCGGAGAAAAAAGGCGCACCTGTCATGGAAGAACAGGTGCAGCTCGATGACCCGGAACAGTCGTGGCATGAGGAAAAGCGTGGTGCGCCGGTTCTGGACGAAGCCCCGGAACTGGGTGAGGTCGGCAGCTATGCGCAGGCAGCGCAGAAACACGAGCCTGTTCTGGAAGGCAGCATGGACGACCTGCTTGGCGGGGGCGAGCCGGAAGCTTATGACGAAGTGGCAGAATTTTGCAAGAAACTGCAATTTGACGACAATCTCAAGGCTACCTTCATGGGGTTGGATGCGGAAAAGCAGCAGCAGATCGTGGAAATGCGTGCCGGGCAGCTTGGCATTCCTGCGCCGATGATACCGAATGCCCTCCGCCCGAAAGCGGAAGAAGCCCTGCCGGAAGCGGAAGATGTGCAGCTCGAAGAAGCCCCCGAACCGGAAGAATATGTACCGCAGTTCAAGGATGAAGATCTGGAGCGCATCAAAGAGGAATCCAAAAAGCCGCAGCGTTACGTTCCGCCCCCGGTCGAAATGACGGAAGAAAAGAAGCGTGAAAATGTCCGCATCATGAACGAACTGCGTGAAGAACGGGAAAAGGAGCTTGCCAAAAAAGGCTTTGTGCAGCTCATCATCCTGACAGTCATCGGGCTGATCGGAGCAGTGGCGTTCGGGATGTTCTTTGCGGGCGCATTCGGGCTGGGCTACAAAATGGAAGACGAGCTTGGCTGGATGCACTACATCAAGGACTATGCGCCGATGTTGGCAATTGCCATGGGCATCAGCGGCTTGCTGTTAGCACTGCCTGTACCGCAGCTGAAAGGCATCACGAAATTTTTCTACGGTCTGAGCTTTGTGCTTTCCGTTTTCCCCGGTGTGATGCTGCTCATCCAGAAAGAACCCGGGCACGGTGCGCTGAATGGTATTCTGTACGGGCTTGCGGTGGTCTGCTGCGGGGCTGTGGTCATTACCATGTCCATCAGCGAAGCCATTCGTATGTATAATAAGCACGGTAATTCCTGACAGAGAAAGCAAGAACAGGTTCGCCTGTTCTTGCTTTTTTGGAATAAAGAGGGAGTGGGTAAATTGCGGTTATTCTGTATAGCTATTTTGTTTCCGCCCAAGGGCGGAAAGGATAGCACCTAATAATTGAAAGAAGGGGGCACTTTTTTGCCAAAAGTGCCCCCTCGTCCAAAAACAGCATACCATGCTGTTTTTGAACTTCACCCCCTGAAAATGGCGGAGTATAGAAGTGTTTCGCTGCCTGCGGGCAGCGACCAAAGGACTCCGCCCTCTGGACTCCCGCCAGCTTTTTGAAAAAAGCTGGACCAAAAACTTTTGATTTTCCTCCCAATGCCGGGCTACGCCCGGCAAAGGTCGGAATACATTAAAAAACTCCTTGTTTATCCACTCCCAATAAAGAAATAAACTTGACAATATGAATTTTCTGTGCTATAATAAAATTGGTAATTTTTAACCATATCCGAATGGAGGTCTGTTTATGAAGAAAAACCGTATTGCGGCTGCTGCGCTTGCTTCTGTGCTGGCGGCTGTCACTGTCCCGTTCCAGCCGGTCATGGCGGAAGAGGAAACCGTGGAAACGCTGACCTATGGCGTTTTGAGCTATCATGTGACGGAAAAAAACTATTATGAGGATGCACATATCACCATCACAGGCTGCGACACCTCTGCCACGGAAGTCACGATCCCGGCGGAAATTGACGGTATTCCTGTCAAGTATATTACGGATAGTACTTTTGAAGGCTGTGACAAAGTCACATCGCTGACACTTCCAGATAACTTCTGGTCTCTGTCTCTGAGCAATCTGGAGGGGCTGACTTCCCTGACGGAAATACATATTCCTGAAGAAAATCAAGCTAACTTTAGATTTACTTGGGATGAGGACACCCCCCTGCCGGACACCCCGATCGTTTCAGTCAAAAATGGTATTGTCTGCGTAGCTGACTACGCTGTCGGCGCAGAAGATAAAGATACCCTCACAGAAGCTGTCATTCCCGAAGGTATCCGCTATATTTGCGCTCGTGCATTTTCCTACTGCTTTGAACTCACAAGTGCAACCATTGCATCAAGCGTGGAAGCCATTGGACGTGCTGCTTTCGGCGATCCTAATCCTGAGACCGGCGATGACGGAACAGGAGGACTGTCTTCTCTGCAAACTGTTACGATTGCTCCGGACAGCAAGCTGACTTCTGTCGGGAATTATGCGTTCTGCGGCGATACTGCGGTCACCGAGATTGCACTGCCCGATACAGTAGAATATATCGGTGACTATGCTTTCGCCTATACTTCCCTGAATGCGCTCACGCTTTCCTCCAATTTGACCTATCTTGGTCAATATGCACTGGATAATATGGAAGTAAAAAATAAATATATCATCCTGTCTCCTTTTGCAGGAACTGCTTTTGACAACATATTCATGAATATCAATCGCTTCATTCCGGACGAGATCGGAGAGAAAAAACATGATGTTTATTTCACAGGTACACAGGCGGAATGGGATGCCATTGATCTGGTTTACCAAGATCCTTTCGGTGATGAGATCGAACACGAAACAAAAGAGGAATATGATCCGGAAACGGACACAACGATCCAAGTTCCGATCGATCATTTTGAGTGGTCGGCACTGCATCTGAACTGTTCCGTTGTGACAGAGGGGGACTATACCTTTGTCCTTTGCCCGGATGAGGGGTATGCTGTGCTGATAGACTGTGACACAACTGTGACAGAGATCACTATCCCTGCGGAAGCCGGTGGTTACCCGGTCACAGAGATCGCACCTGCTGCGTTCCGGGGATGCAGCGAGATCACCGAACTGGTGATCCCGGAACACATCACGAAGATCTGTGATGACGCATTTGATGATTGCACGAAATTAGAAAAGCTGACTTTGAATGGAAATGCCGAGCTGCCCTTTGATTATGATTATTTTCAGGACTTTGAAACAGATACTTGGGACTTACAAGAACGCTATTCGTTTGAAGATCTGGTGGACGGCTGTCATGTACTGAAAACCGTGGAGCAGACAACAGACTCCGATACCATTCGTACTTATCATGGCGCTGTTTATACTGCCGACGGAAAGACACTGCTGTATTATCCGGAAATAGCGGAAGAATACACCTTCCTGCCGGGTGTGGAAAAACTTGCCGCTTACAGCATGGAGTCCTGTCAGATGGAAACACTCACTTTGCCGGATACGGTCAAAGAGATCGGCAGCTATGCCTTTACCTACTGCAGCAATTTGACACACATCGATCTTCCGTCCTCTCTGGAGATCATACAGAACAATGCCTTTGGTGCGTGTGTTTCTCTGCAAGAGATCGAGATCCCGACCGGAACAAAAGAGATCTCGTCAGAAGTTTTTTACAACTGTCTTGCGTTAGAAAAGGCAGTCATTCCGTCTACCGTGGAGGAAATTGGCTATGATGCTTTCGTACAGACCGACCCGGACGGGGAATATTCATGGTCGAGCAAGCCGATCGAAAAGCTGACGATCTACGGCATGGAGGGTTCAACAGCACAGACGTATGCGGAAAACCGTGACATTCCCTTTGTGGCACTGAGCGAAGACCCGACGCCCGGAACGACCGACAGTGAAGCGCATTATGGCGATGTGGATCTGAACGGTTCTGTATCGCTTTCGGATGTTATTCTGATCAACCAGTATATCCTTAATTTAGGCATTGAGCTGAATGATCAGCAGCGGCGCAACGCCGATGTGGATGCCAATGAACTGCTTGAGCCGTTTGATGCACTGAACATTCTGTGCTGTGCGATCGAGCTGATTTCCCCGGAGGATTTCCCACTCTGATTTCATGTAATAACACAAACCGCCCGATGTGCCATGTGCATCGGGCGATTGTTTTTTCGGATAGCATAATCAGATACAATATTCATCCACGCCGTGCGCCGCAATATCCTGAAGCGTGATGCTGTCCAGATAGTCCGTGATCGCACGGTGCAGCCCCTCCCAGACGTACAGGGTACGGCATTCGGATGCGTGCGTGCAGGTATTTTCGGGTAGGCTGAGACAAGCCACCGGCGCAAGATTCCCCTCTGTAGCCCGAAGCACGTCACCGACAGTACAGCTCTGCGGCGGTTTGGCAAGCAAGTATCCGCCCCGGTTTCCCCGATTGGCACGCAGCAAGTCAGCCTTTGTCAAAAGCGGCACGATCTGTTCCAGATATTTTTTGGAAATGTGTTCTGCCTCTGCAATTTCAGCCAGTGAGATAAAGCTTTTGTCCTGATGCACAGCAAGATAAACCAGCATACGCAGGGCATAGCGCCCTTTGGTTGAAATTTTCATAGTCTCTACCCCCTTTTCCGCCAAACGGTCTATAGATTTATTATAGCACATTTTTGGTGCAGATGCAAGCCTTATAATAAAATCCCCTCCCGCTTGGGAGGGGAAATGGGCCATCAGGGACTCGAACCCGGGACCGACCGGTTATGAGCCGGTAGCTCTAACCAACTGAGCTAATGGCCCGAAATATACAAAAACAGACCGGACCACCCAGTCTGTTTTTATGAAAGAAGCCGGCACCTATCTGAATTTCCGGGTCGTCACCAACCAAGTATTTTCGACGTAAGGGAGCTTAACTGCCGTGTTCGGAATGGGAACGGGTGGAACCTCCCTGCTATCGGCACCGGCTGTGAAAACAAGAATCAAAGGAACAAACACTCCAGAACACCAAAACCCATAGCATAAGGAAAAGTGTTCGACCGATTAGTATTCGCAGGCTGCACGTGTCACCACGCT
>CANRFM010000016.1 GCA_947629905.1 uncultured Clostridia bacterium | reverse complement strand
AGTATCAGCGTGAGCAGTACAACATTGCGTTAGCTCGTCAAGCAAGAGAAGAGGGCATTGTGTACGGCAGAGAAGAAAGCCGGGAAGAAACAGCTCTCAATCTTCTTGCTCTTGGCAGCTTGTCCATTGAAGACATTGCCAAAGTAACACAGTTACCTGTTGAGAAAGTCATGGCACTGTCTCTTAGCAAAGCGGTTACAACACATTGAGTTCCCTTATGGTCGGCACAGCTTTTTCGGAAGCTGTGCCGATTTCTGTTCTCAGTCCTCTTCATTTATGGAGAACGCATCCTGTTCCTCATATAGGTAGTCTTTTATTTCACTCTCACTATCCTTTATCCCTTGGGCGTATCCCTTTTCTCTAAAATCAGTGGATGCAGCAAAGCTGTCCGGCATTTCTCCGAATACCGTCCGCACTGAAAGGAGCAAGGCATCAAAGCGGTTATACCATATTTGGGGAGACGATGTTTTTGAAGGCATTATTAGTGGTGATAAGAGTGTTTGCAGAAATACCGTTATAATCGCAAGAGCTATAACACGGGGATATGACAGGATCGAGAATTTTGTTCCTGATCTGGTGCTTCATCATATGGAAGGAAGAATCTGCTGCAATGAAAAGCAGACTGAATGAGCTTGATCCGGATAAGCCGACGTATATTTTCGGGATATTAAAGCCAAGTTTGCTGACGGGCGGAAAGGAGCCTTCCGTAAATATGCAGAAGCTTCAGATCCTGAGTAAAATCATGTAGGCTGCATTTATCCCCTATGGGGCAAGTGCAGAAAATGAGTTTGAGGTGTTTTGAGACCGTTCTATGTTTCATTTGTTATAGTTCATAAAAGTATAGGTTTGTAGGTTATTTCAAAGATAGGTAATATCCGTATATAAAAGTCAAGATCATGGATTATGAACGTCCAAAAAGTTACGTGGACAATTATAGACTATTTGGAGGTCATATGAAATGGAAAACAGAGTATACGGATATGCGAGGGTATCAAGTAAAGAGCAGAATGTCAACAAGACCAATAACAGCGATCTTGAAACCATGATCCATAAAAGGCGCAGTAATAAGCATCTGTTCAGTACACTTATCAATTGTTCCGGTCCGATCAAAAAGCAATTTAGAAAGCCCAGATCATGCTTGCCCAATAAGACTAAACTCCCGTTTCGCCGCATATACTCTACCGAATCCCCACAGCAGAGGGGGAACAGAAATGGGAGTGAGGTTATGCGCAGTCAGCCGAATGACAGGGCAGTGATGCTTGGTACTTACATACTGGAGAACAAAACGACCGTGCGGGCAGCGGCAAAGCAGTTTGGTATTTCCAAAAGCACGGTGCATAAGGATGTCAGTGAACGTCTGCCCCATATCCGTCCGGAACTTGCCGAAGCCGTCCACGCTGTGCTGCTCCGGAACAAACAGGAGCGCCATATCCGGGGCGGCATGGCGACCAAACGGAAATATGCACTTCTTGCCGAACACCGGGGCAAACAGTAAGCGGCGGATTTCGACACATATCGCAGGCAAAATGTGGTATACTGGATAGGAAGGCGTTTGAAAGGAGGCAACTGCATTGCAGAATGCAAATTATGATATTGACCGGTTTTCAGAGAACGTCCTGCTGTCCTTGGAGGCTGCTATGATGCTTGCCGGGGAGCTGGGGCATACCTATATCGGCACGGAGCATTATATCCTCGGTATGCTCCGCCAGCCGCCCAATACTGCCGAAGGTCTGCTCCGGCAGGCGGGCATGACCGAGGAACTGCTGCTCCGCCACGTGGTGCAGACGGTCGGCAGGGGCAACCCCACTGCACCCGGCTACAGCAGTATGACCCCGGCGCTGCACCGTGTTTTCCGGGCGGCGCAGGGGCTTGCGGCAGAACACGGGGAAGCACTTGTCGGTACGTCCCGGATGCTGCTGGCGATCGTACAGGACGAGAACTGCGCCGCCTATGAATTGCTCGAATGCGCAGAGGCAGATCTGTACCGCCTTGAGCAGAGCTGCCTTGGCAAAGCTGTCAGCCGTTCTGCGGCAAGCTGCCCCACAGAGCAGGAACTGCCACAGCTGTTCCGCTACGGGAAACTCCTGCTGCCGGATGAAAAAGCTGACCCCCTCATCGGCAGGGAAGCGGAAATGGAACGTGTGCTGCAGATCCTTGCCCGCCGGAGCAAGAACAATCCCTGTCTGGTCGGCGAACCGGGTGTGGGAAAGACTGCCATCGTGCAGGGCGTTGCGGAACGCTTTGCACGGGGGGAAGTACCGCCGCAGCTGACGGGGAAATTTGTGTTCTCACTGGATCTGGGGCTGCTGTTGGCAGGCGCAAAGTACCGGGGCGATTTTGAGGACAGGGTGCGGGCGTGTACAGAAGAGGTCATCCGGGACGGAAGAATTATCCTGTTCATTGACGAACTGCATACCATTGTGGGCGCAGGCGCAGCGGAGGGAGCGATCGATGCAGCAAATCTCCTCAAGCCTGCCCTTGCACGGGGCGAACTGCGCCTGATCGGGGCTACCACCCCTGCCGAATATGCCCGCAGTATCGAGCGTGACGGCGCACTGGCAAGACGCTTTCAGCAAGTGGACGTGCAGGAGCCGTCTGCGGAGGAAACGCTGCATATGTTAGAGGGCTTGCGGGAGAGCTATGCAGCATACCACAAAGTCAGACTGGACAGCAGCGTGCTCCGGAAATGCGTGACCCTTTCGCAGAAATATATCGGCGACAAGCATTTTCCGGACAAGGCGATCGACCTGCTCGATGAAGCCTGCGCAAGGGCAGCGCTCCACGGCAGAGAAGCTGCCGTCACCGAAGCGGACGTGGCAGCCGTTGCCTCTCTGCGGACAGGCATTCCGCTTTCGCAGATGACAGCAGCGGAGCAGGAACGGCTTCTGCTGCTGCAAAATGCCTTGCAGGAGCAGATCGTCGGGCAGGAACAGGCAGTCATACAGCTTTGTGATGCCGTATGCCGGGCAGGGAGCGGCTTTCGGGATACACGCAGACCGGTGGGGTCGTTTTTGCTGCTCGGTCCGACGGGTGTCGGGAAAACAGCACTGGCTAAGGCACTGGCAAAGACACTGTTCGGGGGGGACAAGGCACTGCTGACGGTGGATATGTCGGAATTTATGGAAGCCCATACCGCCTCGAAGCTCATCGGTGCGCCGCCCGGCTATGTGGGGTATGCGGAGGAGACGAAGTTCTGCGAACATCTGCGCCGGCATCCCTGCTGCGTGGTGCTGTTTGACGAGATCGAAAAGGCACATCCGGACGTGCTGCACTTGTTGCTGCAAATGATGGAGGACGGTATCATTACAGACGGCATGGGCAGACATATCAGCTTGCAGAATGTGCTGATCTTACTGACCTCTAACTGCGGTATGCATGAACGTTCGGCAGGTGTCGGATTTCTGGAGCGCACGGCAGAAAAGCGGGAACGGGCGCTTGCCAGTCTGCGGCAGGTGCTACCCCCGGAGCTGATCAACCGGATGGATGAGATTTTGCTCTTTGAGCCGCTCGGCAGGGAGAGCCTTGCAGCGATCGCCGGGAAACAGCTATCAGAGCTGGCGCAGCGTGCTGCCGGAATGGGTGTCACCCTGACGTATGACAAAGCGGCAGTCCTTGCCGCCGCCGACTGCCCTGAAACGAAACAGTACGGTGCACGTCCCATCCGCCGCCGGCTGATGCAGGAGGTAGAAAGCCCCTTGTCCCGTATGTGGCTGCATGGAGAGGTACACAAGGGCGATACGGTACTGCTCACGGGCGAGGGACAGAAACTGCGTCTGAAAGCGGCAGTGACCGTGTAACAGGATTTGACGGCAGGCGATACCTTGCGGTTTTGTGCAGGGTATCGCCTGTTATTTTTTTGCCCGATCAGATCAAAAAATGTAAAATATATTGACACGGATGCCGGATTATGGTATAATAGGACTGTATGTATTACAAATAGGACAATGAAGGGAGAATATCATGAAAAAGAAAAAGAAGACGTGGATCGTTGTCGTTATCATTCTTGTGATACTGGCTCTGATCGCCGGAAGTGTTGTGTCCTGCACAAGGGCGTTGTCAGAGTCCTTAGAGACACTTTCCAACGGCTTTGCGGAGCTGAGCACTGTCGAAAAACGGGATATTTCCGACACGATCAGCGTATCCGGTACAGTGGAAAGCGAGAACATCGTCAAGATCACCAGCACCCTTGCCGCTAAGGTCAAAACATTGTATGTGGAAGTCGGCAGTGAGGTGAAAGAGGGCGATGTCCTGCTCGAATTTGACAGCACGCAGTTACAGCAGCAGTATGATGCCATGCAGAAAACGCTTGACAATGCGCAGGGTATGTCCGACCACAACCATGCCATCAACGTGCGCAATCTTGAAAATGCACAGGCTGAAAAGACTACCACGCTCCAGCAGGCACAGCGCAGCATTGATGAGGCAACAAGCGCCAAGACCAATGCCAACCAGAAAGTGAATGACCTGAGAGCGCAATTGGATACACTCCGGAAGACCCGTGACAATATTCAGGCGCAGATGAATACCCCTGCCCCCGAAAGACCGCAGCTTCCCGAAACAGCGACACCAGAGGAAATTCAGGCGGCAGAAGCTGCCTATGCAGAAGCGGCAGCGACATATCAGGAGAATCAGACGGCTTTGCTGTCACAGTATCAGGCTGCCGCTGCGGAAGTGCAGGGCGCAGAAGCACAGCTTTCTGCCCTTGAGGAACAGCTGCCCACCTTTGACAGTGCCATCCAGTCCGCCAAGGATGCCTATACCGCCGCAGAACGCAGCGCAGATACCATGATACAGAGCTATCAGGATGTCCTTGATGCGGAACAGTTCTCCGCCGACAGCAGCACACAGGACGAACTCGATGCCCTTGCCGACCAGATCGCAGATTGTGTCGTGCGTGCGCCGAAAAGCGGCATTGTGACCTCCCTGAACGTGGCAGAGGGTTCTCTCCCGACAGCGGATGCACTCATGACGATTGAGGACAAGGACACTCTGAAAATCACCGTGCAGATCGCCGAATCCGATATTCTGAAAGTCGAGGAAGGTATGCCTGCCGTCGTGCGGACGACAGCGACCGGGGACAAGGAATTTTCAGCACAGGTCGCAAGAGTGGTCAATATCTATCATGCGGACAGTTCTGCTGCGCTCTACGGGCAGTCGGGCAGCGGCGGTTATTCCGCCGAGATCACCATTGACGACCCGGACAGTGAATTGCTCATCGGCATGAATGCCAAGGTGCAGATCATTCTGTTTGAGCGGAAAGATGTGCTGAGTGTGCCGTATGAATCCATTGTCGAGGAAGACGGCAAGAGCTATGTCCTGCTTGCCGAGACGAATCCGGAAAGCGGCTTGACCACAGCGAAGAAAGCTCAGGTAGAGCCGGGCGAGAAGGGGACTTACTATGTGGAGATCACTTCCGAGGAAGTGAAAGAGGGCGATCAGGTCGTTGTGGACGGCGCTTCCTATCAGGACGGCGATATGCTGTTCGTCATGCCGGATCTCAATGCATCCCCGGATGCGGATGAGGATGGTGACAGCGATGCATGAGCCTGTCATCTCCATGCGCAATATCATCAAACGGTATTATATCGGAAAGCCCAATGAATTGCAGATCCTCACCGGCATCTCTCTTGATGTGGAGAAAGGGGAGTTCCTTGCCATTGTGGGGCAGTCCGGTTCGGGCAAGAGTACGCTCATGAACATGATCGGCGCACTTGACCGCCCGACGGAGGGGAGCTATTTCCTGAACGGTGTGGACACCGGAACGCTCGATGACACGGAACTCAGCCGCATCCGCAATCAGGAGATCGGGTTTGTGTTTCAGACATTCAACCTCATTTCCCGCACCAATGCACTGAAAAATGTGGAAATGCCCATGATGTACGCCGGAATCCCCCGGAAAGAACGGGTAAAGCGTGCGAAAGAGCTGCTTGAAATTGTGGATATGTCCGACAGAGCCGACCACCAGCCGAATGAATTGTCCGGCGGTCAGAAACAGCGTGTGGCAATTGCAAGGGCAATGGCAAATCATCCGTCCATTCTGCTTGCGGATGAGCCGACCGGTGCACTGGATTCCAAGACCGGGCGCATGATCATGGACCTGTTTCACAAGCTCCACAAGGAGGAGGGGACGACCATTGTCCTCATCACCCACAGCCCGGAGCTGGCACAGGAATGCGACCGTATCGTCACGATCAGTGACGGGAGCATTATTTCCGATACGGGGGTGAGACAGAATGCAGCTGATTGAAAACCTGCGGCTTGCGTTTACCTCACTTGCCGCCAACAAAATGCGTGCGCTCCTGACGATGTTGGGCATTATCATTGGTATCAGTTCGGTCATTATGATCACGACCATTGGTACTTCCATCCAGAAAACGCTGACAAACACATTCAATCAAATGGGCGAGTCCAATTTTTTTGATGTCTACCTGATACAGAATTATGAGGGGGATGACTACAGCGCCTATGATGCCATGTCGGACGAGGATATGTTCACCCGTGACATGATCGACCGCCTGATAGCGGAATACGGCGACCACTTCACGCCCCGCCTGTCGCAGTCGTTCGGCAATGCCAAGGTGCGCAATACGGACGGGCAGGAATTTTCTGTCAGCATCGAGGGCGAGCTGTCACAGCCAAAGGACAGCACTCATCTGCGGGGCAGGACGATCAATCAGCGTGACAATCAGGAGGGGATGTATACAATTTACGTGTCCGACCTGTTTGTGTCACAGTATTGTAAGGACGGGAGCGACCCGATCGGGCAGACGGTGGAACTGACACTGGACAGCGGCATTTCAGCAGAATTTGTCATTGTAGGAACATTTCAGCTGCCGAGTTTCTACGACCGTATCTACCCGCCGGGTACATCGGAAATGGATAAAGTGACCAGCGTGACCGTGCCGCTCGACACCATGCTGAAGCTGACACATCAGGAACAGGAACCGATGATGTACCTGACAGTGGCATGGAATACGGACTACGACCCCGAAATGCTGAAACAGGAGCTACAGGACTTCTTTGACAAGGAATATGAGGATAAGCCCGATTATGAAGTCATGATCGAGAATGAACAGGTGTATCTGGAAATGATCAACACGATCATCAATGTCATTACCATTGCCATTTCTGTCATTGCTGCCATTTCGCTGATCGTCGGCGGCGTGGGGGTCATGAACATCATGCTGGTAAGCATCACCGAACGTACGAAAGAAATTGGCATCCGCAAGGCACTGGGCGCACAGAATGCGGCGATACGGATGCAATTTATCGTGGAGTCCATTCTCATCTGCCTGATCGGCGGTGTGATCGGCATTCTTTTGGGTATCGGGGGCGGTATGATGATCGGCACAGTTGCCAAAGCGTTGGTGACACAGATCTACCCGGATTATGCGGAGCTGATCGCCATTACCGTGCAGCCGTCCATTCCGGCGATTTTGATCGCAGTGCTGTTTTCGGTGCTGACAGGCGTATTCTTCGGCTACTACCCGGCAAATAAAGCGGCAAAGATGAACCCGATCGATGCCCTGCGCTATGATTAAAGCATAATAAGATCCCCTACAGATCGTTCTGTAGGGGATGATTTTACACTTGCACGGCAGTTTTCAGGCTTCCAGTCCTTTGTCTTTCATGACTTGCACAACGCCGTTGACGATTTCTTCGCAGAGTTCTTTGGTTTCTGCCTCTGCCATGACACGCACCAGCGGTTCTGTACCGGAGCAGCGGACAAGCACCCGTCCTCTGTCGCCAAGAGAAGCCTCTGCCGCTGCGACTGCCTTCTGCACATCCGCATCCGACATGGCAGCTTCCTTGTCCTTGACAGGAACATTGACGAGGAGCTGCGGATAGATCGTGACCGGCGCAGCAAGTTCGCTCATCTTCTTCTTTTCAGCAAGCATGACTTCCATCATTTTCAGGCTTGTCAGAATGCCGTCACCGGTCGTGGCATATTTCGAGAAAATAATATGCCCCGACTGTTCCCCGCCAAGCCGGCAGGCATTGTTTGACATATATTCATACACGTATTTATCCCCGACAGCGGTCTTGGCATAGCGGATGCCAGCCTTGTCAAATGCCTTGTACAAGCCGAGATTGCTCATCACGGTCGTCACGACAGTGTTGCCGTTGAGCATTCCGTTTTCCTGCATATATTTGCCGCAGATGTAGAGAATATGATCCCCGGACACCAGTTCGCCCTTTTCGTCTACGCACAGGCAGCGGTCGGCATCTCCGTCATAGGCAAAGCCCACATCAAGCCCGTTTTCTGCGACAAATTTCTGCAAGCCGGCAATATGGGTCGAACCCGCATTGAGGTTGATGTTCGTGCCGTTGGGCTGTGCGTTGATGACGTGCGTTTCTGCGCCGAGGGCATCGAACACGGATTTCGCAACATTCCACGATGCACCGTTTGCGCAGTCCAGTCCCACTTTCACGCCCCGGAACGAAAACTGCCCGAGGGAGATCAGATAGCCGATGTAACGATTTCTGCCCGAAACATAGTCCACCGTACACCCGATCTGCTCCCTTGTCGCAAAGGGCAGCTCCGTGTAACGTTCCCCGAATACCTCCAAATTCCCGTCAATGTAGTCCTCGACCAGAGCAATGGTCTCCTCCTCCATCTTTTCCCCGTCTGCATTGATGAGCTTGATGCCGTTGTCGTAGTAGGGATTATGGCTGGCAGAGATCATGATGCCGCAGTCAAAGCCGTCTATCCTTGTCACATAGGCAACCGAGGGTGTCGGGGTCACGTGCAGCAGGTACGCATCCGCACCGGAAGCTGTCAGACCGCTGACAAGGGAATACTCAAACATATAGCTCGAACGCCGTGTGTCCTTGCCGATAACGATGCGTGCCGGTTCGTTTCTGCCCTTGCGGCGTTTGAGTTCGCCGTAGTACCAACCGAGAAAACGCCCGACCTGATAGGCATGATCGGCAGTCAGTTCCTTATTGGCTTCTCCCCGGAAACCGTCTGTACCAAAATATTTACTCATATGCGTTCTCCTTTATCATTCAGGATGTGCCGGAACAGCACTGTTTTCATTATACAACGATCTGGTGAATTTGTCAATACCCATATCTGACAAAAGCAGGAAACGACTTGCTTTTTCACCGGCTTCATGGTATAATAGGAAACAGGATATACATCCTTGCAGAAAACACATCTGTCAAATCGGGATAAGGAGGAGATTTTATGACAGAAAAAGAAAAAATGCGCAGTCAGAAACTCTATGATGCCAATTATGACAAGGAACTCGAAGCCGAACGCCTTGCCTGTAAGGCTTTGTGTCAGGCGTACAATCAGCTTCCGGTGCAGCAGCTTGCAGAACGAAAGGCTATGCTGAAAAAGATCCTTGGGAAAACGGGAGAATCTGTCTATATTGAGCCGCTTTTCTGGTGTGACTACGGCTACCTGACCGAGGTCGGAGAAAATTTCTATGCGAATCATGGGCTTGTCATTCTCGACGGCGGCGGCGTGAAATTCGGGGACAATGTGTTTATCGCTCCTTGCTGCGGATTTCACACAGCCGGACACCCGATCGACTTTGCACGGCGCAACAGGGGGTTGGAATATGCCTACCCGATCACCGTGGGGGATAATGTCTGGTTCGGGGCAGGCGTGCAGGTCATGCCGGGCGTGACGATCGGCAGCAATGTCGTGATCGGCGGCGGGAGTGTCGTGGTGAAGGACATTCCGGACAATTCAGTCGCTGTCGGCAACCCGTGCAAGGTCATCCGTCCGATCACAGAAGAGGACGAACACCGCTGCTGGGACAGATGATCCCGGCAAATGCAAACAAGGAGAGATCGTTATGCTACAGGAAATGAGCCTGTATTATCTGTGTTTTCTGGTGTACAGCTTTGTCGGGTGGTTCTTTGAGGTGACGCTGTACATCATCCGGGACAGGAAATTTGTCAACCGGGGATTCCTGAACGGACCGTACTGCCCGATCTACGGCGTGGGAGCGCTGCTCATTTTGCTGCTGTTCGGGCGGATAACGAACCTGCTGAGTCTGTTTTTGTCCAGTGCGGTCATTTGCTGTATGCTGGAATATGTTGCATCCTACATCATGGAGAAGCTGTTCCATGCAAGGTGGTGGGACTATTCGGAGCTGCCGTTCAATCTGAACGGGCGTGTCTGTCTGCTGGGGGCTGTGACGTTCGGGACATTTGCGGTGCTGCTGACACAGTTCATTCATCCGTTTGTGGCAGGGCTGATCGGCAGACTGCCGGTTCTGGTGCTGTATATTGCGGCAGGGGCGCTGTTCGTGCTGTTTACAGGCGACTGTCTCTGGACGTTCTGCGGCATGATCGGCTTCCATGAACGCATTGAAGCCATTGCGGAGCATTTTGAGGAGAAAGTCGATGAAGCACGGGAGAAATTCCGGGAGCTGCCTTCCCGTGAAGCACTGCGGCAGCGCCGGGAACGTATCCTCAAGCACCTGAATTTGCAGCACAGGCGTGTCATCCGGGCGTTCCCGAGAATGAAACTGCTCCAGCACAATGAGCTGCTCGGTGAGATCCGGGAAGCCCTGCTCCGGCATAAGGAAAAATAAGACATTCAGGCGGCTGAGAAAGGAGCTCAGCCGCTTCTTATTTCAGGACATTGCCTGAAAACAAGCTTGACAAATCTGTGAAATAATAGTATAATAAAGGCATCATGCGGTGCATGAATTTTTGGAAAACAGGAGGAGCAGATCATGGCATTGACAAACGAACAGCGGGAACGCTATTCCCGGCACTTGCTTCTCCGGGAAATGGGCGCAGAGGGGCAGGAAAAGCTGCTGCGTTCCCGTGTGCTTCTCATCGGGGCAGGCGGGCTTGGTTCGCCGGCTGCGCTGTATTTAGCAGCCGCAGGCGTGGGAACGATCGGCATTGCGGATGCGGATGTGGTAGAGCTTTCCAATTTGCAGCGGCAGATCCTGCACACGACTGCCGATCTCGGCAGGGCGAAGGTGCAGTCTGCCCGGGAAACCATGGAAGCCATCAACCCCGATGTGACCGTGAACACCTACCACACCCGTGTCACCCCGGAAAATATACCGGAGCTGATCGCCGGTTATGATTTCATTCTGGATGCAACAGATAATTTTACATCAAAATTTCTCATCAATGATGCCTGTGTCATGGCACAGAAGCCGTTTTCCCATGCAGGTGTCAGCCAGTTCAGCGGGCAGCTCATGACCTACGTGCCGGGGCAGGAACCCTGCTACCGCTGTATTTTTCAAAGCCCGCCGCCGGAAGATACGGCACCGACAGGCATAATCGGTGCGGTGTGCGGTGTGATCGGCAGCCTGCAGGCGATGGAAGCGATCAAGTACCTCCTCGGCAAAGGTGAACTGCTGACAGGCTATCTGCTGACCTTCGATGCACTGACGATGACATTCCGCAAGATCCGGCTGCCGGGGCGCACACCCGGCTGTGCAGCCTGCGGTGATCACCCGTCTGTGACTTGCTAACCGGCAGAAAACAGCGTGCTGTGCGCTTTTCACATTGCGGATCTTGCTTTCAGACGGGATAAACTTAAAAAAATAAAAAAATATCTCTGGAAGGGCTTGCTTTTTTCGGAAAAGTATGCTATACTATGAAATAGCGTGTGCTGCATACAGGTGTTTGTCAGTCACGGAATTTTATCTTAGGAGGTTTTTTAACAATGGCGTTAAAGAATCAGTATCTCGTGGATCTTCTTGAGACCGTCAAGAAGAGAAATCCGGGCGAACCCGAATTCATTCAGGCAGTGACCGAAGTCCTCGAATCCCTCGAACCGGTCGCAGAACGCAGACCCGACCTCGTTGAGGCAGGTGTGTTTGACCGCATCGTAGAGCCGGAGCGTCAGATCATGTTCCGTGTTCCGTGGGTGGATGACAATGGCAAGGTACAGGTCAACAGAGGTTTCCGTGTGCAGTTCAATTCTGCGATCGGTCCGTACAAGGGCGGTCTGCGTCTGCATCCCTCTGTCTATCTGGGCATCATCAAGTTCCTCGGCTTTGAACAGATCTTCAAGAACTCCCTCACCACCCTCCCCATGGGCGGCGGCAAGGGCGGCTCTGACTTTGACCCGAAAGGCAAGAGCGACGGCGAAGTAATGCGTTTCTGCCAGAGCTTCATGACAGAGCTGTACAGACATATCGGTCCGGACTGCGACGTTCCTGCCGGCGACATCGGCACAGGCGCAAGAGAGATCGGCTATATGTTCGGGCAGTACAAGAGACTGCGCAACGAATTTTCCGGCGTGCTCACCGGCAAGGGCTTGACATTCGGCGGTTCTCTGGCAAGAACAGAGGCTACCGGCTTCGGTCTGTGCTACTTCACGGATGAAATGCTCCGTGCCAACGGCATGAGCTTTGAGGGCAAGACTGTTGTCATCTCCGGTTCGGGCAATGTTGCCATCTACGCAACCAAGAAAGCAACCGAGCTGGGCGCAAAGGTCGTTGCACTCTCCGACTCCAACGGCTATATCTACGATGCAAACGGCATCAACCTCGATGTTGTCAAGGACATCAAGGAAGTAAGACGTGGCAGGATCAAGGAATATCTCGATGCTGTTCCGACAGCGGAATACCATGAGGGCTGCCGTGGTATCTGGTCTATCCCGTGCGACATCGCTCTGCCGTGCGCTACCCAGAACGAAATTGACGGCGAGAGCGCTGCCCTGCTCGCAAAGAACGGCTGCAAGGTCGTTGCAGAGGGTGCCAATATGCCGTCCACACCGGAAGCTATTGAAGTATACTTCCAGAACAAGATGCTGTTCGGTCCGGCAAAGGCTGCCAATGCCGGCGGTGTAGCTGTTTCCGGTCTGGAAATGAGCCAGAACAGCGAGCGCCTCTCTTGGACGTTTGAAGAAGTAGACGGCAAGCTCAAGGGCATCATGAAGTCCATCTTCGCTGCCTGCGACAGTGCTGCCAAGGAGTTTGGTCTGGAGGGCAACTACATGGCTGGTGCAAACATTGCCGGCTTCCTGAAAGTCGCTGAAGCCATGAAAGCACAGGGCGTTGTCTGAGTTTAATCTTTTTACGATACGCAGCCGGGTGTACAGCCCGGCTGTTTTTTATACACCTGTACCGTGCAATTTGGCAAAATCGTGAAAAAACTATTGACAATGCGTAAAGAATCCGCTATAATAAAAGAAAGATATGTGCGGATCATGGATCTCAACAAGGAGGAACGAGTATGAAACATTCGATCAACGGCAGGATCCAGGCATTGGCTGTCAGTGCGGTAATGCTTGCCGGTATGCTGCCGAGCTTTTCCGCCGCTTTGCCTGCGGGTGCAGCGGAGGAGGAGAATTTTGCAAGGCTTTTGCAGTATTCCATGACATTTTACGATGCCAATATGTGCGGCACGGGCGTGGATGAAAATTCCCTGCTCTCGTGGCGTGGCGACTGTCACACCTACGATGCACAGGTACCGCTTCAGCCCATGGATGAAAAGGGCAACGGCACCAACCTGTCACAGGCGTTCATCGATGCCAACAAGGATGTGCTTGACCCGGACGGGGACGGCTGCGTGGATGTGTCCGGCGGCTTCCACGATGCGGGCGACCACGTGGAATTTGGTATGCCCGAAAATTACACAGCTGCTACACTGGGCTGGGGGTACTATGAATTTCGGGATGCCTACACCACGAACGGACTGGACGGTCATATCGAGACGATCCTGCGGTATTTCAATGACTACCTGATGCGCTGCACGTTCTTGGACGACAGCGGCAAGGTCGTTGCCCACTGCTATCAGGTCGGTGACGGTGACATTGACCACGCCTACTGGCAGTCCCCGGAAGTCGATGCAATGGCACGTCCGGCATTCTTCCTCACGGCGGAAAAGCCGCAGACGGATTATGTCGTCTCCGCTGCTGCTTCTCTGGCGATCAATTACCTGAATTTCAAGGACACAGACCCCGACTATGCGGAACAGTCCCTGACCTATGCGAAAGCCCTCTACCAGTTTGCGGAGGACAACCCGAAAGAACTGTCCGACAACGGAGACGGTCCGAAGCAGTACTATATGTCCTCGAAGTGGGAGGACGACTATGTGTGGGCTTCCGCATGGATGTACATTTGTACGGAAGATGTGACCTACCTCGAAAATGCGATGCCCTATGTCGATTACTATGCACCGCCCGGATGGGCTTACTGCTGGAACGATATGTGGAGCGGTGCCAATACGCTGCTCGGTATCATCGATTTGCAGCACCCGGAACTGGACGTGCAGAATATGTACCGGGATGCACAGGGCAAGAACCAGTACGACGATGCGGATTTCTGGCTGCAGATCGAAAAGGCAATTCACACGTGGCAGACGAATTATTCCACCCCGCAGGGCTATGCGTTCATGAGTACATGGGGTTCGGCACGTTATGATACGGCGATGCAGTTCATCACGCTGATCTATGACAAGTACAAGAACGATGACAAGCCCTCCGAATATGGCGACTGGGCAAAGGGGCAGATGGAATACCTGCTTGGCGACAATGATACGAAATTCCTCGAATCCGACGGATCGGGCAGCCGCTGCTATGTGGTCGGCTATAAGGAAAATTCTGCCAAATACCCGCATCACCGTGCCGCTTCCGGTCTGACGAAGTGCGAAGACCCCTCTCCGCAGCGTCATGTCCTCTACGGCGCACTGGTCGGCGGTCCGGACGGGGATGACTCCCACAATGACATTACTTCCGACTACATCTACAATGAGGTCACGATCGACTATAATGCTGCATTTGTCGGTGCGGCAGCGGGGCTGTATCATTTCTACGGCAAGCCAACGGACAAGATCGATGCAGATTTCCCGCCCGTAGAGGAAAGTTCCGGTGAAGACGGCGGCGGAAACGGCTACTGGATCGAAGCCTTTGCGGTGGACGACCTGCATGATGACGGCGCAGGCGTGACGAAGATCTCTTTCATGGTGCGCACGGATTCCAATAAGCCGTCCGATAAAATTTCCGTCCGCTACTACTTCAATACGGACGAGATCTCCAATATCAGTTCCGTAGAATGCAAGGAGCTGTACGACCAGTCCAATGCCGAAGCAGAGGACGAGGGCGCAGACGGTATCTGTTCCGGACCGTTCAAGTACGACAAAGCGGACAATATCTACTATGTTGAAGTATCGTGGGATGGGTATAAAATTGCCAATTCCGGCAAGAAGTACCAGTTCTCCATGGGTATGTACTACGGCGACAACTGGGATCCGACCAATGATTACAGCTATGACGGACTGCCCGTGCTGAGCGATACGGATATGTTTGCGGATAATAACGAGGTGCGGACGGATTATATCTGCGTGTATGATGACGGCGTACTGGTCGGCGGTATCGAACCGGACGGTTCTGTGCCATCCGGGGATCCCGTTACCCCCTCCGAGACCGTCAAGCCCACACAGCCGGCAACGAAACCCGATGTGACGGAGACCACAGCACCCGCCGGGGAAGTGGTATACGGTGATGTGACACTGGACGGCAAGGTCAATCTTGCGGATGTCGTTGAGGTAAACAAGTTCCTGATGAATAGTATCACATTGGATGATCAGCAGCTAAAGAATGGCAACGTAGACGGGGATAACGCTGTTACCCCGAAGGATGCGCTCCATATCCTGAGCTTCGTGATCGAGATGATCAGCGAACTGCCGGTATAACAAGCAAAAAAGCACTCCCTTAGCAACAGGCTAAGGGAGTGTTTTGTGATCTCATGCGCTCAATAGCTCTTGATGGTATCGGCGTTGAAGAAGCTGTCGCTCTCGGTGTAGTAGTCGTTTGACTCCAAAGAGCTGAAATCCTCATCGTCTGCATCGGGCAGTCTTGCACCGCAGACACCGCAGAACTGGAACTTCTCGTTGACTTCGGCATCACATTTCGGGCAGATCTTGTAGCCCCGGATGCTGTTCAGCTCAAAGCGCATCTTCTTGATACGGCGGCGGCGGGTATCAATATCATCGCACAATGCTTTCAGCACAGCGGGATCTTCGTCAGGGTTCTTGTAGTATTTTTTGCCAATATCGGCAAACACCTCAACGATGCGCTCCTCCTCGTACAGAATCTTGCGCTTCAGGTTGTTTGCCTCGGAAACATTCTTCGCTTTCTCGCTGACGCCTCTGCCGGCACCGCTCAAAGTGTCCATGAATCCCATACTTCTCATCTCCTATGTAAATAATACTGAATGATACAGGACAGACGCACGGCTGCGGCGATCCTGCCGGGCGCTTACGTACCTATTATAAATTATACAACATTTTAGAAATTTGTCAAGTCTTTTTTGGCTAACAGATAAAAAATTTACAAAAAATTTTCAATCAGGGCTCGATCGGTGCAAACCGGATGCGGATCTGCGGCAATGTTTCCACAGTCGTATAGCTCTGATACAGTCCATCCGGCAGGGAAAGGTCATTTTCGCCGGAAGCGGGCGGGGCGAACAGCTTCAGGGTGAGGGTGCATGATCCGGCAAGGGGATTATCGAAGAAAGCGGGCATCAGGTCGATGACCTTTGCCGCCGGGCTGCGGTAGAACCACCTGCCGTTCAGTTCGAGGAGGTAATTCCCCTCGTCCGTAAAGGTCAGCTCGCATAATACCGGATTTTTCTCAAAGTACAGCGGTATGGCAAGCCCCTCTGCATCCTCGGAATTTCCCCACCGCAGCGTAACCGGGAGCTGCACCGCCTCGCCCTGCGTGATCTGCGGCAGGAAGCGGGGAGCGTGGATGATCTGCCGGTAGGTGTGCAGAACGGGCTGCGGAATGCCCACGCCGGCATTGTTGGGGTCCTGCATCTCAAGCCCGAGCCGCCCCCGGTCACGGAACTGGTAGAACGTGAACCCCGTGAACCAGTCCGCCTGTTCTTCCTCTAAAATATCGCAGAATTCCTGAAGCATGGCAGCCTGTTCATAAGGACCGGTAACATCGCCGTCGGCATTGCATTCGGACATGACCATGGGCTTCGCCTTGCCGCCGTTCAGCGCCCGGAAGCGCTCAAAGCTCAGGCGTGTCAGTTCGTAAATATCCCGCACCTTGCTCCGCCCGTGGGTCGTACCGCCGGGTTCTGCTACGTCATAGGGCCAGCCCCAGTGCAGTGCCATATACTTGTCCACCGACCAAATATCCGCAGCGGGGATGGTTTGGGCAAATTCGTCCTCTTTTTCCATTCTGCCGGTTTCCGGGTGTTCCACACCGCCGATGCAGATAATGACCTGCACATTGGGGGCTTCCTGCCGGATGAGATTGGCAGCCCGGACGAAGAAATCAGCAATTTCCCGGTACGTTGCCCGTTTGGTAAAGGAGAACCAGTCGCCGGTCGCTTCATGGTTGATACGCAGGAACACCCGCCCGAACGGACGGAGGTCTCTGCCGATCGCCGCAAGGTGTGCATCGGAAAGGTGCGGGTCGATCGTGAGGGTGAGGGTGACATCCTGCCCGTGGGCACGGATCTCACGCATCTGCCGGAACGGTTCGCCGTCCGTGCTGCCGTTCAGACCGCCTGTGTAGGGGAAGTAGTCGTCATAGGGGTAATCCCACGCAAAGCTGACAGACGGGTCGGCATGGACGACACTTGCCCGACCGGGGAAACCGGGATCATTCGGGTAGTAGCAGTACATCAGGCTGATGCTTCTGTGCGGTCTGCCGAGTGTTTGCAGAATGTAGTCCTGATCGACATATTCGCCCCGTTCGCTGCCGTCCCCTAAATCGACAGCGCAGACAGCCTTTCCCATGTGGAGAGCGTAGATCTCGTTCATTGTTCTGGATTCCTTTTCTTGAATTTGCCGGTGATACCGTTATTTCTATTATACAAGAAAAATGGAGATCTGTCAATATGATTTCGCTGATCGGAACACAACCGCCCGACACTGCTGTAAAGCGGCATCGGGCGGCAATTTCTATGCGTTTTAGCAGTTCAGCACAAACTGTCCGTTCCGGTAATCGGCAACAAGTTCCGTCCCCGGAGCAGGTTCGGCTGAAAGAATGCGCCTTGCGATCAGCGTTTCCAGTTTCTGCTGGATGTAGCGCCGCAGCGGTCTTGCCCCGAAGCTGACATCATAGCTGTTGTCCACGATCGCCTGTTTAGCGGCATCGGTCAGTTTCAGACCAAGCTGCCGTTCTTTCAGGCGGCTGCGCAGATCATCAAGCAGCAGTTCCACGATGCGGAAGATCTCTGCCTTTTGCAGCGGCTTGTAGAATACGATCTCGTCCAGACGGTTGAGAAATTCAGGGCGGAACTGCCGGTGCAGCAGGGCATTGACACGCTCCCGTGCTTCCGGTGAAATTTCTCCGTCCGCCTGTACGCCCTCTAAAATGTCCGGCGAACCCAAATTGGAAGTCAGAATGAGAATGGTATTCCGGAAGTCCACCGTCCGCCCCTGCGAATCGGTAATTCTGCCGTCGTCCAGTACTTGCAGCAGCAGATTGAACACGTCCGGATGTGCCTTTTCCACCTCGTCGAGCAGTACCACGCTGTAGGGCTTGCGGCGGACGGCTTCGGTAAGCTGACCGCCCTCCTCATAGCCGACATATCCGGGAGGCGCTCCGATCAGACGGCCCACGCTGAATTTCTCCATATATTCGCTCATGTCGATGCGCACCATGTTGTTCTCATCGTCAAACAGTGCCTGCGCCAGCGCCTTGGCGAGTTCCGTCTTGCCCACGCCCGTAGGTCCTAAGAACAGGAACGACCCGATCGGTCTGTCCGGATCCTGAATGCCCGCACGGGAGCGCAGAATCGCTTCGCTCACCTTCGTGACGGCTTCGTCCTGCCCGATGACACGCTGGTGCAGCACATCCTCTAAGTGCAGAAGCTTTTCCCGCTCGCCCTCCATCAGCCGGGAAACTGGAATACCCGTCCACCGTGCTACGATCTCAGCGATCTCCTCGGATGTCACCTCGTCCCGCAGCAAAGCGGCTTTCGTTTCCGTTCCGGCAGCTTCGCAGGCTGCCAGCTCTTTCCGGAGTTCGGGGAGTTTGCCGTATTTCAATTCGGCAGCCTTTTGCAGGTCGTACTCCCGCTCTGCCTTTTCGATTGCGGCAGTGGTCTGCTCGATCTCTTCCCGGAGTTTCTGGACTTTGTTGATACCGGAGCGCTCGTTCTCCCACTGTGCTTTCATGGCGGCAAGTTTGTCCCGCAGTTCGGCAAGTTCTTTCTGAATTTCCTGCAAATGCGCCTGCGAAACGCTGTCTGTCTCCTTTTTCAGGGCAGTTTCCTCGATCTCGAGACGGATGACCTGCCGTGAAATATCGTCCATTTCCTGCGGCATGGAGTCCATTTCCGTCCGGATGACAGCGCACGCCTCGTCCACAAGGTCGATCGCCTTGTCCGGCAGAAATCTGTCCGAGATATACCTGTCCGAAAGCGAAGCCGCCGACAGCAGTGCACCATCATGGATGCGCACACCGTGGAACACTTCATAGCGTTCTTTCAGCCCACGCAGAATGGAAACAGTATCTTCCACGGTCGGTTCATCGACCATGACGGGCTGAAAACGCCGTTCGAGCGCCTGATCTTTCTCGATATACTGGCGGTACTCGTTGAGGGTAGTCGCACCGATGCAGTGCAGTTCCCCACGGGCAAGCATGGGCTTGAGCAGATTGCCGGCATCCATTGCGCCGTCCGTCTTGCCTGCCCCCACAATAGTATGCAGTTCATCGATGAAGAGGATGATGCCGCCCTCACTCTTCTTGATCTCGGCAAGGACAGCTTTCAGCCGTTCCTCAAATTCGCCCCGGTACTTTGCCCCGGCAACCAGTGCGCCCAAGTCAAGGGAGAAAACCTTGTGGTCTTTCAGGCTGTCAGGCACATCGCCACGGACGATCCGCAAAGCAAGCCCCTCGGCGATGGCAGTTTTACCGACACCGGGTTCTCCAATGAGAACAGGGTTGTTCTTGGTCTTGCGGGAGAGGATGCGGATGACATTGCGGATCTCCGCATCCCGTCCGATGACAGGGTCAAGCTTGTTCTGCCGGGCAAGTTCCACTAAGTCCTGCCCGTACTTGGCGAGCACATCGTAGGTCTCTTCCGGGTTTTCGCTTGTCACACGGGTATTGCCCCGCACCTGCATCAGCACCTGCAAAAAGGTATTTTTCTGGATGCCATGCTGCCGGAACAGTTTCTGTAACGTGCTGCCGGGGTGGTCGGTCAGGGCAAGGAAGATATGCTCGACCGAAACATATTCATCTTTCATGGCGGCAGCCTGCTGTTCGGCAGCATTCAGGACTGCTTCGGTCTCTTTGGAGACATAGAGCGCATTCGGCTGATAGCCGCTGCCGGAGACTTGCGGGAGCTTTTCCGCTTCCGTCCGGAGCTGGTTCAGCAGTTCCTGCGTATTCACGCCCATTTTCTGCAAAAGCTGTCCGATCAGACCATTTTCCTGCCGGAGCAAAGCGGTCAGCAGGTGAACCTGTTCCATCTGTGGATTCTGTGCGGAGCGCACAAGATTCTGCGCTTCCTGTAAAGCTTCCAGTGACTTCTGTGTGAATTTCTGCATATTCATAACAAAACCCCCTTATATTGCGATTCCGGTTTTCTGTGCCTGTGCAGCAAACGCACTGCCGAGCTGCTGTGCCGTTTCCTGCGGGCTGGAAATGCCGGCAAACCATGCTTTAAGATAGCTGTCAAACTGTCGGACATAGCTGCTGATGCACCTGCCGAGTGCTTCTTCCGGGAGCCCTGTGTCCCGTATCGTGCGTTCCAGTCTGCCGGTCGTAATGCGGCAGCTGACCTGTGTGAAAGCACTCTCCCACTCCGTCCAGAGCCGGAAAAAGCTGTCGAGGACGGCAAGGAGCGAGGCATTCTGGGTGCGGAGCTGCACCCGGAGCTTTCCGGCTGCGCCGTCTTCCGGGACACGGTACAGCTCCACGAAATATTGCACCGTGGGCTTGTACTTGTAGTCGAGACGGCTTTGCAGGGAGAGCAGGTGTGCGGAAGTCTGTTCCAGCACCCGGAACTGTTCCGTCAGGGCATCCATGGCGGAGAACACGGACTGCATACGCATTTCCGGCGTGGTGCAGGAGAGTCGTTCGGCAAGCAGCTGATTTATCAGGTTGGAACGGCTGGTGTGCAGCTCATACGCCATCCGGTCAACGGCTGCGACCACATCATCCGCTAAGACAAGGCTGTAGATGCTTTTCTTCATGGGAGTCACCTCCTGATAGCTTGAAGATTGAGTTATTAACTTTACTTACAAGTTCATAATACCACATTTCAGAAGATTTGTCAAGGGGTTTTGCAAAAATTTTTTCAGAAAAATCTGCCGGTACTTGACAATCGTATTATTTTATTGTATAATAGGATATATTGCAGCCCTTTTTCAGGGTAACTGAACACAGAAAGAAGGAATCAATGTGCTGAAAAATGCAGAAAAAAGCATGGATAAGATCGTTGACCTCTGTAAGTCAAGAGGGTTCGTGTACGCAGGCTCTGAGATTTACGGCGGTCTTGCCAATACATGGGACTACGGTCCGCTTGGTGTGGAGCTGAAAGACAATATCAAGCGTGCATGGCGCAAGAAGTTCATTCAGGAATGCCCCTACAATGTGGGACTGGACAGTGCTATCCTCATGAATCCGGAAACGTGGGTGGCTTCCGGACACCTTGGCGGCTTCTCTGACCCGCTGATGGACTGCCGTGCCTGCAAGACCCGTCACAGAGCGGACAACCTGATCGAGGACTTTGACGGCACGAATCCTGCCGGCTGGACGAATGACCGGATGATGGACTACATCCGCAGCAAGAACATTCCCTGCCCCGTCTGCGGCAAGACGGATTTCACGGATATCCGGCAGTTTAACCTGATGTTCAAGACCTTTCAGGGCGTGACGGAGGACTCGAAGTCTGAACTGTACCTCCGCCCGGAGACAGCACAGGGCATTTTTGTCAATTTCCAGAATATCCAGCGCACCACCCGGAAGAAGATCCCCTTCGGTGTGGCACAGGTCGGCAAGTCGTTTCGGAATGAGATCACGCCCGGCAACTTCATTTTCCGGGTACGTGAATTTGAGCAGATGGAGCTGGAATTTTTCTGCAAGCCCGGCACGGATCTGGAGTGGTTCCAGTACTGGCGTGGCTACTGCCGTGACTTCCTGCTGGGGCTTGGCATCAAGGAGGAGAATCTCCGCTTGCGTGACCATGACCCGGAGGAGCTGTGCTTCTATTCCAAGGCTACGACCGACTTTGAATACCTCTTCCCGTTCGGCTGGGGCGAGCTGTGGGGCGTTGCGGACAGAACGGACTACGACCTCACACAGCACCAGAAGCATTCCGGCAAATCCATGGAATATTTCGACCCGGAAACGGAGACCAAGTACATCCCCTATGTCATTGAGCCGTCTCTCGGTGTGGAGCGTCTGTTCCTGTCCATCGTGACGGAAGCCTATGATGAGGAAGTCGTGGACGAAGCCAAGAAGGACACCCGTGTCGTGATGCACCTACATCCGGCGTTAGCACCGTTCAAGGCTGCCGTGCTGCCGCTTTCCAAGAAGCTTTCCCCGGAGGCGCAGGAGATCTTCCAGAGCCTTTCCAAAAAATGGATGATCGACTTCGACGATACCGGTTCGATCGGCAAGCGTTACCGCCGGCAGGATGAGATCGGCACACCGTTCTGTATCACGTATGATTTTGACACCAAGGAAAAAGACGGCTGTGTGACCGTGCGTGACCGTGACACCATGGAACAGGTACGTATGCCCATTGCCGAGCTTGAGGGCTGGCTGACAGAAAGACTTGCCTATTGACAACAATTCCCGGAGCAGTGAGAAAACCGCTGCTCTGGGATATTTTTCTGTATATACAAAAAAAGACCGGAAATCGGTCTTTTTCTGTGTTCATATGGTCTGAGTGACGGGACTTGAACCCACGGCCTCTACCACCCCAAGGTAGCGCGCTACCAACTGCGCCACACCCAGACCTTTCTGGGGTATGGTGAAGTCACCATGTATTATTATAGCACATCTGCCGGGGTTTGTCAAGTATTTTTTCAATTTTTTTCAGCAGGTCACGGTTCAGCCAAGGTATTTTTCAAGGATCTGGTGCAATTTGGCAAAATCAATGGGTTTGGAAAGGTGTTCATTCATGCCCGCAGCCTCAGAAGCCTTGATGTCCTCCACAAAGGCATTGGCAGTCATGGCGATAATGGGCACTTGCTTTGCGTAGGGGCGGTTCAGGTTCCGGATCGCACGGGTCGCATCATAGCCGTTCATATTGGGCATCTGAATATCCATGAAAATGATATCATAGTACCCGTCATCCGAATTGGCAAACAGATCAAATGCCACCTGCCCGTCCTCTGCCTCGTCTACGGTAAGCTGTGACATCTCTAAAATTTCCTTAGCGATCTCACGGTTCAGCTCGTTGTCCTCGCAGAGCAGCACACGCCGCCCTTTGAAATCGCCCGTGTGGATCTTGTTCTTGTCCTGTGCATTTTCGGGGGATTCCTGCGCTTTTTGGGTATTTTGCAGCAGCAGGAAGATCGTGACGATAAAGGTCGAGCCCTTCTGCGGTTCGCTCTTGATCTCAATCGAACCGTTCATCATGTGGACAATATTTTTGGTGATGGGCAGCCCAAGCCCTGTGCCCTGCGTTTTGCTGATGCGGAGATCTTCGGCACGGATGAACGGTTCAAAGACGTGTTCGATCAGGTCGTCGGACATACCAATGCCGCTGTCCTGAAAGACCAGTTCAAAGCAGGCTGCCGTTTTGGAACTGATGCGCTTTTCACTTGCGGAGAACGTGATCGTTCCGCCATTCGGGGTGTACTTGATGGCGTTGCTCATGATATTCATGAACACCTGCTGTATCCGCAGCTTGTCGCCGATCACATCGTTATGCCGGATCTGCCCGATATTCACGCTGAGTGTGTGCTTATGCTCCCGGATCTGCGGCTGTATCATGCCGATCATTTCCTGCAGAAGTTCTTTCAGGTCGATATTTTCCTGCGAGAGCTTGAACTTGCCCGATTCGATCTTGCTCATGTCAAGTACATCATTGATCAGACTGAGCAGGTACTGACTGGAGCTGGAGATCTTGCCGAGGGCATCTTGAATGCGGTCGGGTTCGTGAATGTGTGCCGAAGCGATCGCCGTCATGCCGATGATGGCATTCATGGGGGTGCGGATGTCGTGCGACATCATGGAGAGAAAGTCCGATTTTGCGGAGTTGGCACGGTTGGCGCTTTTCAGGGCATCCTCGAGCATCTGCCGCTGTTTCCGTTCGGCATTGACCAAATCATCCACACAGCGGATACCGAACACCATGCGGTTGTTTCCGTTTTCGCTGACATTGACAAAGCTCATCTCGTAGTAGCTTGTCTGGTCGGTTTCCGTCTTGACCTGATAGCGGATATAGAAAGCCTTTTCAGTTTGAAAGCGTTCTATGATCTTCTTCGGGTCGCAGAAAGGCGAAATGGCATCCCGGTATTCGGGAAGGATCGACTCCTGCAAATACAGCGTAAGCGCTTCGGAGTGCGTGTCTTTCTGATAGACAGCGGAGGTACTGCCTTCCGGGCAGCGGATAACTGTATAGGTATTACTGTCCAGATCGGTATAGAAAATGGCAGAATAATCATCACTGAGTGCCGCCAAAATGCGCAGGGTCTCCTGTTCTTTCCGGCTTGCCTCCTCCTTGAATTTCTGCTTGCTGCGGTGAAATTCGGCTGAGATCAGGATAATAATGATCACACCGCCGATGATCAGAAACGTGAACCGTGCATTATACAGGTAGTCGCCGATGGTGTAGGAATGGTAGACGATATTGAGGGATTCATCGGAGATCGTATCGATATAATCCGCATCCACGGAGGTGATCATTTTATTCACAGCGGAGAGAATATCCGGATCCATATCCACGGAAGATGCCATGCTGATCTTAGTCGGGTAGCGGTACTGGGTGGAATAGGTCAGCGAGGAAAAGCGGGGGTTCTTCTTGTGGTAATTGAATTCAAGGCTGCTGATCAGTGCGGCATCGGCTTCCCCCTTGGCAACGGACAGCATACACTCTCTGGTCGTTCGGTAATACTGAAACTGCATCTCCCTGCCGAATTTGCTTTCGAGATAGTCCGACCAGTTGGCTTTTCCGTATGTCATGGAAATGACGGGCTTTTCGATCTGATTCAGGACGCAGTTGCTTTTGGTGACAAGAAGATTGGAATACTCCATGAATGGCCGTGTGGTGCAGATCTCGTTGTCCTGCAGCACGATAATTTCAGAAGAGCCGATGTAAAAATCGATCTCCCCGCTTTTGATGAGATCCTGCCACTTTTCATCCCGTGTGATGGGGTAGGGCGTGAACTTCACACCCGTCATTTCCATGATGTGCGACAGAAATTCGACGTAAATGCCCTTGTATTCGCCGTTCCGGTCAACGTAGGCAAGCGGTTCGCTCTCCTCGTAGAAGCCGATCACAAGCTCTTCACCGGATTCTATAAATTTCCGCTCCTCGGCAGTAAAGGCGTTGGTGTTGCCGTTCTCGCCGACAAGGGTCTTGCGCAGCACATCGGAGATCAGCTCCGTGTCCTCCTGTATGATCTCCTGCATCCCGTTGTCAATGGCGGAGAGCATTTCGGTATTGCCCGCTTTCACGGTGATGAAAACCGGGTCAGCGCTGAAAACGGCAGCCAGTTTCGCACCGGGAAATTTATTCGCCGCACTGAAAGCGGCAAGGTCGGCATCGCCGTTCTCGACTGCCTGCATCATTTCATCGTTGGTGGTGCAGGGAACGAGTTCGTAGGTAAAACCGTGTTCTTTGGCATAGACCGCAAGCTCCTCTTCATTGGTGGAAGCGGCAGCGCAGGCAATTCTTGCCCCGTCAAACGAAGCGTAGTCCTCATAATTGTAATCGCTGTCCTCCAGCGCAAAAAGACCGATAGAGGTATAGCCGGTCGGAATGGCAGAAAAGTCCATCGTCTTGTCCCGTTCCTCACTGTAGTTGGTGGGAAACAGAAAGTCGATCTCACCGCTGTCGAGCATAGCTATTGCTTCCGTCCACGAAGCTTTCACATATTCATACTGCCACTGGTTGATGTCGGCAAGTTCGGCAAGGTAGTCGGCATAGTAGCCCGAAGTATTGCCCTCCTCATCCACCTCCAAAAACGTATTGAATCCGTAGGGAATGCGCACTGTCTGCTTGGCAGTTTCCGCCGAGGAGAGCAAGCCCGCCATACACGGCAGGCAGAGAAGTGCCGTCACGGCAACAGATACGGCTTTATGGAAAATGTTGGTTCTTTTCATGTTGAAACCTCCGGGCGTAAAATAGGACAGCAGAAAATGAGCATGAAGTATGGACGACAGTTACCGTTCAATTTCCCCGATGGCAATGCCCTCGGTGTTCGTTCCCACATGACAGGCAATGCTGCACGCAAGCGGTTTGTACTGTACTTTATATTCGGGAAAGGCAGTCTGCACTTTTTTGATCCACGCCTTTTCGTCCTCTTTCTTTTCGAGTGTGCCTGCGGTCGCAATGGTCAGGCGGCTGCGGGGGATGCCGGCATATTTGGTCGCAAGGTCTTTGCGGACGGCTTCTATCATCATCGCTTCGCAGTTCTTCATGCCCCTGCCCTTGGCAAAGGCATCGAGCTTGCCGCCCTGTATTTTCAGAATGGGCTTGATGCCGAGCACAGTCGCAATGGCTGCCCCAGCCGGGGTGATACGCCCGGTCTTGGTGATACGCTTCAGGGTGTGAAGCGTGATGTAAATATCATTCTGGTACGCCTTTTCTTCGAGGTGCTGCCTGATCTGCACCGCCGTCAGCCCGTTGTCCGCTAAAAATTTCGCATCATACACCGAATCCTGCAAGGTCATGGAAATTCTGTGATTGTCTGCGACCTGCACCTTGCCGTTATAGTCCTCTGCCAGTGCCGTTGCCGTTGCACACGCACCGCTCAGACCGCTGGTCATGGGGATGTAGATGATCTCATCATAGCCGCTTTTCAGTATCTTGTCCCAACGTTTTGTCAGGGCATCCGGTGCGGGCTGTGAGGAGGAGATCTCCCTGTCCGCATTCAGTGCCGCATACATGGCTTCATGTGTCAGGCTCACGTCCTCCAGATAGACTTTCCCGTCAATGATGATCGGCATCGGGAGAACGAAAATGCCGTTTTGCTGCCCTTCCTTGCGTGTGATGCCGCTGTTGGAGTCTGTCATTACCGCTGTTTTCATGTCCGATCGCTCCTCTTTGTTTCTCGATTCAGCCCTGTAAGAACGGCAGGATAATAAATCCTGCAAACATGGCTACCACCATCACCAGCACCAAGATCCGCATGGCTGTGCTCTTTTTGGGTTTCATCTTACCTTTCATCTGTCCTCACCTCTTTACTGTATCTGGATGACGATCGGGGTCGTGACAGTCTGTTCCGGTGCTGCCTCCACGACACCCGGAACGGCAGGCGCCTGTGCTTCGGGGGCTTCTGTCGGCATGACACCCGGTTCGCCCGGTGTTGGTGAGCCGGTTTCTCCCACTGGTTCTCCTGCCGGGGTGCTTCCCTCCGGGACGACAGAAGTTTCTGTCTCCCGCAGTCTGTCCCAGATACTGGTAGAAGCCGTCGTCATTGTGATCTTTGCGACAAAATCGTTGCCCGCTTCCTTTTCCCGTCTCTGCTGGTTCACCTCTTCAATGCGGTTAAGTGTATGCAGTCCATAGCCGAGAATGCCGATCATGATCAACAGCGTAACAGCAACCCAGACGACCCGTTTCATGCTTCCGCCTCCTCCCAGAGATAAAAGAGATTCTGACAGCCGTATGTCCTTTCCGAGCCTTTCGGCTGGATGAACCAGTCTGCAACGGCATCCGGCTCGACCTCTGTTTCATCGCCCTCGTGAATATCCGGGAGCGTTTCAGCCGTCTCACCGACTTGCTGAATGATCTTGCCGTCTTTCCGGACAGCATCGCCCCACAGCAGCTCAATGCTGTAGCCGTATTCGTCTGCCATATCCTCGCTCATCCTGTATTCAAGCCGTACCGCTGCCCGTGCAAAGGGCTGCTGCATCAGTGCTTCAAATGCTTGGTACGTCTCCTTGGCAAGCCGTATCCGCCGCAGAAAATCCTTGTGGATGCTGGGGAATTGTGCTTCTTCCTCTGTCAGCGGCTCATAGTCTGTCGGCAGGACTGCTGCTCCGTCCGCCGTCTGCACTAACAGAAAACCGGAAGGGATACCCTGTTCCTCGGATATGTCCCTGTTCTGCTGCTCCCCGCAGTCGGCAACATCTGTCCATGTGAAAGAAAGCTCCTGTTCGCCGATACGGAACGAACCAAATGCCGTACCCGCATCCGGCAGCATATTCTGCACTACTGCCGCTTTTGCCGCAAAGTCAAGCAGTTCGGCAAAGTCGCCGTAGTTCTCCTCGTTCGTGCCGCTGATCACCAGCTCCCGCAGCCCGAGCGCACACAGACCAGTGGTGGTCATCTCGATCTCCCCGGTCTCCTCCGAACCGGAAATGAACAGCCCGAACAGATCATCCGGTGTCACGCCATGTTCATAGGATGCTGCGAATTTTACCCAGTTTCTGGGATAGGCGTGCCATGTGCGCATATCCACTACCCCCAGCATATCCGGGAAGAGCTGATACAAAAGCTGCATCGCATGGTGCATTTCCAGCATGGGGGTACTGCCGTATTCCATGCTCAGCATATATTTCAGTGAGACATCCATCATTTCCCCGAATGTCTCATCGCTCATCCCGGCGACCGGACGGGCGGGCATACCGGGCGGCAGCTCCTGCGCTGCAAGAACATACTCCGTCACTATGCCGTCACGGCGCACGACCAGAAAGAGCTGCTGCTCCTCTGCGGAACAGGTCAGCACCTCTGTCCCCTCCGGGAAGTGTACCCGCTCTTTCAGTTCCTCTATGGAGGGCTTTTTGTCCGCCGGGAGCGTGACTGCAAATACAGCACGCTGCTTGGGAACGATGCCATGCTGTGTGCGGTGCTGTTCCGGGACGAATGCTTCTGATGCGGCTTGCAGGTCGGTGTTCAGCAGGTCGGTATAGCGTGTGCTTTCGTTGCGCTTGTCGAGCTTTTCGCACTGGTCCTTTGCCTGTGCGAAAAACCAGTCACTCACCTCATACAGGGAAACGCCCTTGTCCGTAAACGTCAGCGGCAGCGAACGCAGCACGGCACTTTTCGAGTAAGCACCGTCCGGGCTGTCTTTCATGGAATCGGCAATTACCTTGACAAGGCGGTAAGCACCCCTTGCGTAGTGCATCTTCATCAGGGGGTTCCGGCAGGCGAGGAACTGTCCGAGGCTCTGCTTGAACAGTGTCCACCCGTGCTGTGCATCGGCAGCACTGTACAGCTCAAGCAGTATGCCCATCTCTGTCAGGAATACCGCATCCGTGCCGATGAGTCTTTCACACTGTGTGCCGTAGAAGTGGGCTTCCGCAATATCGCCCTTGTAGAGGTAATGCTCCGCTAATTCCCCGTAGGTGCAGTGCGGAACTTCGGCGCAGTGCTTTTCACCCCGGAGCAGGGGCTGTGCGATGCGGAGCGCCTCCTCCTCATTGCCGAGGGCAAGGGCGACTTTCATGTCAAAGCTCATCTCGCAGGCTTCACAGTCGCTGTTGATGCCACGCTTGAAACGGTGGAACGCTTCGTAATTCTCCGGCACTTTGTCCATGTCTGCCATGAGGTAGAACTTGCACTTCTTCATGTAGAACACCCGCAGGGAGTGCCCGTACTTCTTGCAGCGCTTTTCAAATTCGTCAAAATAGCGCTCGATCTCTTCCCGGGAGATCTGGTAGAAATCAAAGGTATTCTCCAGCACCCACTTGAAAGCCTGCATCACATCGTCGCAGTAGTCGTCCTCCAGTTCCGGATGCTCGTCAAACAGTTTCAGCAGCTCCGGAAAGGCGACAATTGCCTTATAGTTGTCATCGTGAAAGGTCGATTCCTCAATATAATCCAGTCGGTATTGCAGCTGCCAGCGGCTTTCCGAGGCTTCATCCGCTGCCGCAATGGCATTGGCAAGAAGTTTCAGGCGTGGCTCACCGTGGGGGGCTTCATAGATCTGGTCGTTGAATTCTTTTGCTGAAAACATGATATTCCTCCTTATAGTCCGGCGCAGAATGCCCGGATCCTGTCTGTAAAAATGCTTGTTCCGTTGCGCTGGTCAAATTTCCCTGCTACTTCCTCCGCATCCCGGCAGAGCTGCTGTGCGAATTGTGTGGGATCGTCTGCCTGTACTGCCCCCGATACCAGGACAAGAAGCTGCTGTGTATCCGCCCACTTGGCAAAGGCGGCAGCCCCTGCCAAAAAGGCAGCCCGCAGCCATGGGTTTTTGGAGCTCAAGAACAGCGGATAGTGCCGGTTGAACAGCTTTGCGGCGTGTGCCGGGTCTGTGTGGGCATAGAGCGCTAACAGCGTGCCGATGTGGTGCAGGTAGTAGAGGTCGCCGGTGACAGTGTGTTCAAACTGTTTGGCGTAGCTTAACGCCTTTTCGTAATCGCCTTTCAGGACATGATAGCGGCAGAATTTGTGGAGCGTGGAGTGCGGGAGAGCGCTGGACTTCATCCGTCCGGAGAAGATCGGTTCTGCCGCTTTCAGGGCTTTTTCCTCCTCGTCCATGGCAAGATAGTACTCCACCTGATGGTTGTAGTACAGCGGCTTGCCGTCCGCAATGGAATCGAGCGGGCTTTCAAGGAATTTGTAGAAATCCGAAGATGCAATATCCAGATCAATATCCAAATAAAACAAGCTGCGCTTCATGTAGTAGATGCTCAGGCTGTAGTCATTTTCGAGCAGCCGCCGCCGGAACAGGCGGAAGTAGTTGTCGATCTCCGCCTTGCTGATCTGCGGAAATTCCGGTGCTGCCTCCACGATCCACCGGAAATTCACCAGCAGGGAGTGCGTGATATTGGCATCGTCCTGCAATTCCGGGTGGGCATCATAGTGCTGTAACAGCTCCGGGAACATGATGAGCGCATAGTATCTGTCGCCGCAAAAGACCGATTCTTCGATGTAATCATACCGGAACCGGAACTGCCAGTACACGTGTTTCTCCTGATCGGCTTCGGCAATTGCCTGCCGTATGGCATTGAGCCGGGGTACGCCCCGTTCGTAGGTCTCAAAATTCTGTTCCGTCACTTGGAATGAAGCCATTGTGTCCTCCTTATTGGATACCCCATTCGATCAGGCGGATGAGGTTGTCATTGAGTACTGCCATTTCACCGCCCCGCATGGGGAAACGCCCCGTCAGCAGTGCCTGCACGTAGAGGATCTGAAGGCAGACACGCACCTTTTCCGGATCGTCCAGTGCCGCAAGCCGGCGGATGAGGGAGTTGTTGTAGTTGAGGTACAGCACTGCCCGGTGATCGTCCAGTTCTTCGGCAAAGCTGTCGAGCATGGAAGCGAACATTTCGTGGGAATTTTCCTTGGAATGCTGTATCTCCCGCAGTGCTTCCGCATTGTCATCGAGCATGAAGAACACCGGGAGCTGCTCCGGGGTGAAACAGCGCAGCTCTGCACCGCAGTCGTAGTCCTGCAAAACTTCCTCTGCCGTCTGCAATAATGCGGCTGTCTGCTCACGGGTATCTTCTTCCGGTTCCCGGAGAAATTCGTCCATCGTCACCAGTTCGAGCGGGCAGATGACAAGACCCGGCTCATACTCCTGTAACATCCGCAGCAAAGCGGTATCGAACACGTAGGACGCATTCACCAAAAGCTGCCCCTGTGCGAGCATGATCGCAGACGTGCGGTGGTACTGGTTGATGTCATTCGCAAAGGTGATGACATCCCGCCGGGAGAGCAGTTCCTTGCCGGAGAGTTCCCCCATGTTCGTTTCAAATTTCAGGAAGGGAATGAACGTCCGGAAGAATGTCTCATCCTCGCAGGCAAGGGACTTGATCGCCATGAAGTGCACCTGAATGATCTGCTCCAAAAGCCGGGCATCTGTCCGGGAAAGCCGCAGCAGATAGCCGGAAATACATTCGCTCAGCTCCTGCCGTGCCTGTTCGAGGTTCTCGTCCTCGTAGAAGTTCTCCCGGGAAGCTGTCGGGCGCAGTCCGGTGGTGTTCAGGATGCAGCGCAGAAAGCCCGACCACTTGGGCAGGAGCTTATCCCCGTCCTCGGTGAGGAGCATATTTTTCAGGTAGATGCGGTGCTGCGTTTTGGCGTGAAGCGAGACGGCATGGGGCAGAATGTAGGCAGTACCGCTGAACAGTCCGCTTTTGGATTCGAGCGGAATATAGCCGAGGAACTCTGAATGAAACACCTTTCTCCCCAGTGCCATGATGTCGGCATCTGCATCGTTCCGGGAGTGCATACGGGCGTTGAGCGGATGTTCCCCGTCCTCCCTGCACAGAATGACCGGATACGGCAGAGCAAGCCCGTAGTACAGCACCAGATCGGTGATGCGCTCCTCGTCAAAGTAGAATTCACTGCCCGGCTTGGCATCGAGGTACATGGCAGTTCCGATCTCGACCGTATCTGCCGGGATCTCCTGAATGCTGTATGTCCCGTCCGGCTTGCCGTGAAATTCGTAGGCGTGTGCCGGTTCACGGGCAGAACGGGTGCGGAGCATGATCTCATCCGTCACCATAAAGCACGACAGCATCCCGATACCGAAACGCCCGATGTAATTGTCATTGTCTTTGCCCGTCTCCTTGTCCCGCTTGGAGCTTTGCCCGATGACGGCAAGGAACTGGTGAATTTCCGCTTCGGTCAGACCGATGCCGTTATCGGTAAAGGTCATATGTCTGCCGGGTTCGATGGTAATGGTCATGCGTGGTCTGCGGAAGTCCGGCTGGTCAAGTTTCCGGGCGCTGATGGCATCCGCACCGTTCTGGAGCAGTTCCCGGACAAAGACATCCGGGCTGCTGTAAAGATGATTGGCAAGAATGTCGATCATTCCGCCGAGATTGACTTTGAATACAAATGGTTCTGCCATCCGACAGTTTCCTCACTTTCTCAGGTACTTCTTCTATCATAGCACATTTTCACAAAAAATACAAGTCTTTTTCAGAATTTCCTAACCTGTTTCGGGGTGAATATATGCGAAAGGCGTACCGGGTACGCTGCCTGTACAGCATCCGGTACGCCTGAAAGATAGCCATTGCACGCCTGTTTTTGGCTGAATACAGCCATTGCACGCCTGAAAAGCAAGTCACTTTTATATTATAATGGTAGTCTGCCGTTATTTGCCCCAACCCCCCTGCACCCCTCTTGCAGTTTCAGTCGGGTAAGCCGCTGTCATGTTCTTTCAGCAGTGCCGAAAATTCTGCCATCTGTCCGGTATCCGTCCGGAACACGAGGACGGCATTTTCCCCGCACCGCCGGGCAAGTTCCGCCGTCTGTGCCGCCGGGGAGAATGTGTGCAGCAGCCTCTGCGCCTGTCGGGTCTCCGCATTGTCCGTTTCTGTCCCGTCCAGCAGGATCTGTTCCCGGCAGACCCCGTCCTGCATCCGGCAGATGATCTTGATCTTGTGTATTTCAGGTAAGTTCTGGGTTTCCATATGTATACCTCCTGTAAAAGAAGCGGATGCCGTGATAGAGTACAAGCCCCGCACACCCGCCGAGGACGTTCAGTATCACATCGTCAATGTCACACGTCCCGACCAGTGCCACAGCCTGTGTGATCTCCACGCAGCCGATCAGCATCAGATCCGTGAAGAAGAACACCACCGGATGCCGCTGCCATTTCCAGAAATAGGGCAAAAACAGCCCCACCGGCATAAAGAACAGGATATTCCCTGCCAGATTGTCAAAGGCAAAATCCAGCAGCTCGACATCCATGCCCTGCGCCCTTACTTCCCGGGCAAAGCCCTTGATGGTGACAAGGGGCGTGAGATTGACATGATGCAGCACATTGACCGCATAGGGAACGCCCTCTTCCCGGTGGTAGAACAGGCTCGGGTCATGGATCACACGTTCCAGAAAGAGCAGGTACAGCATCGCTGCCGTATACAGCACGAACAGCACGATAACGCAGTTACGCACTCTTTTTTCGTTCGTATTCATGTCGTCAGCTCCTTTCCGTATCAGCGGAAACAGTTCCGGGCGGCATCGTAGGCATAGCCTATGGCGGACAGTTTTGCCTTGAGCGCATCTTCATCCACATCGTTGGTTTTACAAAATTCCTCTAAAGACGGGTAATTGTCCCGGAGCTGTGTATTGACGAAGCTCAGCAAAATGATCGGGTCTTGCGGCAGTTGCATGGCAGACGCTCCTTTCTGGTCGTAGTATCTATTACTATCATACCACATTCATCCTACATTGTCAAGGCAGCGTCACGCTGCATTGTTATGAAAAATTTTACAAATACCCCTTGCAGAAATCGTAAAAATAGTGTATAATAATAACATATGATGATCGACATGGTCTGTCATACATAAATTTTATTTGAAAGGATGTCATGACAATGGCAGGTTTGAACAAGGTTACCGTAGAGGATATCAACGTAAAGGGCAGAAAAGTGCTCGTCAGAGTGGACTTCAATGTCCCGCTTAAGGATGGCGTGATCACGAACGACAATCGTATTCAGGCTGCACTGCCCACCATTAACAAGCTCGTAGAAAACGGCGCAAAGGTCGTTCTTTGCTCCCACCTCGGCAAGCCGAAGAACGGTCCGGAGGATAAGTTCTCCCTCGCTCCCGCTGCTGCAAGACTGGCTGAACTGGTCTCCGCTAAGGTCACATTCGCCAAGGATGATACCGTTGTCGGCGAAAATGCGAAGAAGGCTGTTGCCGCTATGCAGGACGGCGAAATTGTCGTACTGGAGAATACCCGCTTCCGTGGTGCAGAGGAGACGAAGAACGGCGAAGCTTTCGCTAAGGAACTCGCTGACCTCGTGGACGGTGAAGTGTTCGTGATGGATGCTTTCGGCTCTGCACACCGGGCGCACGCTTCCACCGCAGGCGTGACTAAGTTCGTCAAGGAGACGGCTGTCGGCTACCTGATGCAGAAAGAGATCCAGTACCTCGGCAATGCCGTTGAAGTGCCGGTTCGTCCGTTCGTGGCTATTCTCGGCGGTGCAAAGGTCGCTGACAAGCTGAATGTCATCTCCAATCTGCTTGAGAAGTGCGACACCCTCATCATCGGCGGCGGTATGGCTTACACCTTCATCAAGGCACAGGGCGGCTCGATCGGCAAGTCCCTCGTGGATGATGAGAAGATCGACTACTGCAAGGAAATGCTCGCCAAGGCTGAAAAGCTCGGCAAGAAGATTTTGCTCCCGGTAGATACGACCGTTGCAGCTGCTTTCCCGGATCCGATCGATGCAGAAATTGCCGTTGAGGTCGTTCCAGCTATGGAGATCCCGGCTGACAAGATGGGTCTCGACATCGGCACTGAGACACAGAAGCTCTTCGCAGAGGCTGTCAAGTCCGCTAAGACCGTTGTCTGGAACGGACCGATGGGCGTATTCGAGAACCCGACACTGGCACAGGGTACGATCGCAGTTGCAAAGGCACTGGCTGAGACAGATGCAACGACTATTATCGGCGGCGGTGATTCCGCAGCAGCCGTGATGCAGCTCGGCTTTGCGGACAAGATGAGCCATATCTCCACCGGCGGCGGCGCATCTCTCGAATACCTCGAAGGCAAGGTACTGCCCGGCGTGGATGTCATTGCCAACAAGTAAGCCCTACACCCTATTACAATAAAGGAGCGGATACCCATGAATAAAGCAGTCAGAAAGGCAATCATTGCCGGAAACTGGAAAATGAACAAGACCCGTCCGGAAGCAAAGGCACTCCTTGAAGCCATCAAGCCCCTTGTTGCCAATGCAGACGGCAAGGTAGAGGTCATCGCCTGTGTACCGTTCACGAATTTGGAGACCGCTGTCAGTGCGACTGCCGGCTCTAATGTCAAGGTCGGTGCGGAGAATGTACACTTCGAGAAGAGCGGTGCATTCACGGGCGAAATTTCTGCCGATATGTTGGTAGAAGTCGGCGTGGAGTATGTTGTCATCGGACACAGTGAGCGCCGTCAGTACTTCGGGGAGACCGATGAGACAGTCAACAAGCGCACCCTTGCTGCCCTTGCTGCCGGGCTGAAGCCCATTGTCTGCGTTGGTGAGCTGAAGTGGGAGCGTGAGTGCAACATCACCGAAGAAGTCGTTGGCAAGCAGATCAAGCTCGACCTGTGGAGCGTTTCTAAGGAAGATGTGAAGAAAGTCGTCATTGCGTATGAGCCGGTATGGGCGATCGGTACAGGTCTGACCGCAACCCCGGAACAGGCAGAGGAAGTGTGCGCTTTCATCCGTGCGCAGCTTGCCACGCTCTATGACGAGGAGACCGCACAGGCTGTTACCATTCAGTACGGCGGTTCGATGAATGCCAAGAATGCCGCTGAACTGCTCGCAAAGCCCAACATTGACGGCGGACTGATCGGCGGTGCATCCCTCAAGGCAGAGGACTTCAACGTGATCGTACAGGCAGCCGTGAACGGCTGATCCGGTATCACTGATCGACAGAAAGGGTGGCGGTCGCAAAAACCGTCACCCTGAGCACCGGAAAGAAAGGAAAGCACGGAACATCTGTCAGACATCCTATGTGTTCACGCCGGACGTGCAGGAACAGTATGCGGCAGCAAAGCTGGATCTGTCCGGCAAGACGGCAATGCCGGACGGCGGGACGTGGTTTTCCTATATGGAAGAAAAAGGCGCATCACAGGCGGATCTACAGGGCGCAGAAGTGTATGTGCTCGGGAAAGGCTCACAGAATACGGCTGTCTGGATGCTCAACCCGGTGACGGGGTATTTCCGGATCTATTGGTAACAACAAAATCAGAAAGGAAGATGTTTCTATGGCGAAAAAACCTGTAGCCCTGATCATCATGGACGGTTTCGGCTATAATCCCGATGACTACGGCAATGCCATCAAAGCGGCAAAAACGCCGAATCTGGACAAATATATGCAGGGTCCGCATACCATTATCGGGGCATCGGGGCTTTGTGTCGGTCTGCCGGACGGGCAGATGGGCAATTCCGAGGTCGGGCATACCAACATCGGCGCAGGGCGTATCGTCTATCAGATGCTGGTGAAAATTTCCAAGTCCATTCAGGACGGGGACTTTTTCGAGAATCCGGCACTGACCCACTCCATGGAGAATGCAAAAAAGCACGGCAGTGCGCTGCATATCATGGGCTTGCTGTCTCCGGGCGGTGTACACAGCCACAGCGACCACCTCTACGGGGTGCTGGAAATGGCAAAGCGGTTCGGGCTGGAAAAGGTCTATGTACACGCATTCCTTGACGGCAGAGATGTGCCACCCTCTTCGGCTGCGGAATACATGGAAGAGGCAGTTGCCAAAATGCAGGAAATCGGTGTCGGCAAGGTAGCGACCATTGCGGGGCGTTTCTATGCCATGGACAGAGACAATGCATGGGACAGAGTGGAAAAAGCCTATGCTGCACTCGTTTACGGTGAGGGCGTACAGGAGACAGACCCCGTTCAGGCAATTAAAAATTCCTACGCCAATGAAGTTACGGATGAATTTATGCTCCCGACCGTTGTGGAACAGGGCGCAACGATCCAAGAAAACGACAGCGTGGTGTTCATCAACTTTCGCCCCGACCGGGCAAGACAGATCACCCGTTCTTTCGTAGACCCGGAATTTAAGGGCTTTGCACGCCGGAACGGCTATTTCCCGGTACATTTCGTCTGCATGGCACAGTACGATGCCACCATGCCGAACGTGGAAGTCGCTTTCCCGCCGGAACAGCTCACGATGACCCTCGGCGAGTACCTTGCCAAGTGCGGCAAGACACAGCTGCGCATTGCGGAAACGCAGAAATATGCCCATGTGACGTTCTTCTTCAACGGTGGTGAGGAGCGGCAGTTCGAGGGCGAGGACAGGATCCTCATCAAGTCCCCGGACGTGGAGACCTTCGACATGAAGCCGGAAATGAGCGCCTATGAAGTCACCGATGCCGTTGTCGATGCGATCAACTCCGACAAGTATGATGTTATCATCCTGAACTATGCGAACTGCGACATGGTCGGGCATACGGGGGTATTTGATGCCGCTGTTGCCGCTGTCGAGGCAGTGGACACCTGCGTGGGCAGAATGGTCGATGCGATCCTTGCCAAGGGCGGTGCAGCCCTCATCACAGCCGATCACGGCAATGCCGACAAGATGTACGAGGCGGACGGCTCTCCCTTCACGGCACACACGACGAACCCTGTACCGTTCATCGTGGTCGGTGCAGGGGACTGCAAACTCCGTGAGGGCGGTGTGCTTGCCGACCTCTCCCCGACCATTCTCAAGCTCATGGAACTCCCACAGCCTGCTGAAATGACCGGGCAGTCTCTCATTCTCGACTAACCGTCCCCCGGCAGCTTCAGGGTTGCCGGGGTTTTTCCTTCCAGTATGCCTGAAGCGTTTGCCACAGCTCCACGCACTTGAATTTGACCGTGAACTGCTCCGGCGCTTCGAGGATTTTAGCCGTCTCCTCGTCAAAATAGCTTTCCGGCGCTTCCGCAGCGGGCAGACAGAGCGGCGGATACATCACGCACCACCAGTTATGCCCCTCTGCCGCCCCGATGAGGATACGCACCGCATCATAAGCCCCGGCGGGCATGGTGATTTCGTCATAGTGCCGCTCGTCAAACTCCATTTGCACGAGCTGGACGGTGACTGTATCGGAGCAGCCGTTTTCTTCCAGTACCTGCTGTGCGATGAGGCGGATGGTCTCCTGTTCCGCTATGGCACGGGCTTTCATTTCGTCAAGCGTTTCGCAGCCGTAGAAGAGGTTCTCCGACTGCGCAAGCAGGGCATCCCGCACGAGCAGTTTCAGGCGCTGGTCTTCTTCGGAATCGGAATTGGCAAGGATGTGCAGCCGCAGCACGCTGTGATGCAGGTCGTTCAGCCTCTGTGCAAAGCTCCCGAAATTACCGAGCACGACTGCCAAGATCAGCCCAAGGACTGCTGCGATCTCCCATTTTTTCATAAAATCACCTCAACCACAGTATGGGAATATTTTCCGGGTTCATGCATAAGAGTAAAAATTTCAGGTGGAAACACCCTGCACGCCCTGCGCACGGCATCGGCACACGCCTATTTTGGCTGTATATAGCCATTCGCACGCCTGCACGCCTTTTTTCTTTGTTGCTATTATATATTATATATTATACTACCGTACCATGTACACCCTGCTGTACACCTTGTTGAACGGGCAGAAAGTACGTATTATAGCCATTGGTACGCCGGTACGCCTTTCGGGCTTGTTGTCCTTATATACTGTACTATATTTTTTCAACCATACTGTTTCTATTCAAATCAAATAAAATATATCTGTATTTCTATGATAACATGAAACTTATCCATAGAATAGACATATTTTTTAGGTTCAACAGAAAAAATATAAAACTGCCAAAATGACAGTTTTGCAATACCCGAAAGGGGGTAGCGTTTCACGACTCCCTTTGACAGAATACAAAACAATATCAAGTTTTAACAAAACGTTAAAAGTCATATATTGAAAAAATATCAGGTGGTATACCCTGAATCGGGGTATACTTAGGCTGATGTCGTGAAATGCGGCGGCAGGTATAGTATAATATATAAGGACAACAAGCCCGAAAGGCGTACCGGCGTACCAATGGCTATAATACGTACTTTCTGCCCGTTCAACAAGGTGTACAGCAGGGTGTACATGGTACGGTAGTATAATATATAATATATAATAGCAACAAAGAAAAAAGGCGTGCAGGCGTGCGAATGGCTATATACAGCCAAAATAGGCGTGTGCCGATGCCGTGCAAAAGGTGAAATGACGTGCCAGTCGGCAAAAATGGCGTGCAATATCACACTGCACCCTTCCCCAAGGGTGTGAATCTGGTTCATACCCCTGCGCCCCGGTGGGGTCGATTTTACCGACCGCATCTACCTGAATTATATTTCCGTCGTGAAATGCGACCCCTTTACATTTTCTGTCGGGCAAAGTCTCCCCTGTAAGGGGAGATGTCACATAGTGACAGAGGGGTCTGTATTGCACTACCAGTCGAGCAAGCCGACCTTTGCGCCGCAAGGCGCATTGGGAGGCACCACGGAGCCGGCAGCCTGCCGGTGGGAGGCAAAACGGGTGCACAGGCACTGTGTGAAAGGAGAAAACACCATGCAAATGTATGACCTTATCCGAAAGACCCGCAGCCGTGTACCGCTTTCCGAAAGCGAGATACAGTGGCTCGTCACCCATTTCACGAACGGCAGCATACCGGACTACATGATGTCTGCATGGCTCATGGCAGTCTGCTGTCAGGGGCTGACCGAGGCGGAGACCGCTGCCCTCACGCTTGCGATGCGGGATTCGGGCGTTACGCTTGACCGCTCGCAATTCGGGTGCGTGACCGTTGACAAGCACAGCACCGGCGGTATCGGCGACAAGACGACACTCGTCATTGCACCCCTCGTGGCAGCTTGCGGCGGACACGTCCTGAAAATGTCCGGCAGGGGGCTTGGCTTTACGGGCGGAACGATTGACAAATTAGAGAGCATTCCGGGCTTTTCGGTCTACCTCACCGAAGAACAGTTACAGCACTGTGTCCGTGACATTGGCTGCTGCGTAGTGGCGCAGTCCGGCAATTTAACGCCTGCCGACAAGAAAATGTACGCCCTGCGGAATCTCACGGCAACGGTAGACAGCATTCCGCTGATTGCCGCAAGTATCATGAGCAAGAAGCTTGCCACGGGGGCAGACGGCATTTTACTCGATGTGAAATACGGTTCGGGGGCGTTCATGAAGACCCCGGAAGATGCCCGCACCCTTGCGGAATGCATGGTGAAGATTGGCACTACTGCCGGAAAGCGCTGTCGTGCCGTCATTACGGACATGAATACCCCCCTTGGCTGCTGCGTAGGCAATGCACTTGAGGTGGAAGAGGCTGTCCGCATCCTGCGTGGAGAGGTGCATTCCCGCCTGTACTGGCTCTGTTTAGAATTAGCTGCACAGATGCTGTACCTGTCCGGCAAGGGCGCTTTAACCGACTGCCGCAAGCAGACAGAACAAGCCGTGCAGTCCGGGGCAGCCTTTGCGAAATGCCGGGCAATGATCGCTGCGCAGGGCGGTGACACGGCAGTCCTTGACGACCTGGAACAGCTCCCACAGGCTGCGGTACAGAAGACTGTCACAGCCCCGAAAAGCGGCTTTATTGCGGCGATACAGAGCGAAGAGACGGGGCTTGCCTGTCTTGCACTGGGGGCAGGGAGAACGGCAGACTGCCCGGAAATCGACCCGGCTGCGGGCGTGCGCTTTCAGAAAACAGTCGGCGACCCGGTGACAAAGGGCGAACCGCTGTTTACCGTGTACGGACGGACGGAAGCCCTCTGCGATACGGCAGCTGCCCGGCTTATGGCGGCTGTCACGATCGCCCCGACAGCACCGGAAAAGCGTGCCATGATCTATGCTGTGGTAGGATAATGTAAAGCGAAAGGAGTACGGCTATGCTGTTTCTGACAGGTGACCTGCACGGCACGAATGACATCCTGAAACTGAATACCCGCCGCTTCCCCCCGAAAGGGCTGACACGGGCGGATTATCTGCTGATTTGCGGCGACTTCGGGCTGGTGTGGGACAATTCCAAAGAGGACAGGTACTGGCTTGACTGGTTAGAGGGCAAGCCGTGGACGACCCTCTGGATAGACGGCAACCACGAAAATTTTGACCTGCTGGCAGACTATCCCGTCACGGACTGGCACGGCGGGGCGGTGCAGTACATCCGCCCCCATATCCTGCACCTGTGCCGGGGCGGTATCTTTGACATTGCCGGGCAGAAGGTGTTCGCCTTTGGCGGTGCGGAGAGCCATGACAAGCCATACCGTGTCCCCGGCAGATCGTACTGGGAACAGGAACTGCCGACCCCGGCTGAAATGGAACAAGCCCGCAAACGCCTTGCCGATGCGGGCTATGAGGTAGATATTGTGGTAACACATTCGCTGCCGCAGCATTGGCAGCAAAAGCTGTTCGGGGAGGAGATCTATGCACACAATGCGCTGACGGATTTTTTCGATGAGCTCGACAGCAAGCTGCATTTCCGGCTGTGGTTTTCGGGACATTATCATATTTCACGGGTGATCGACCCGAAGCATATTTTGCTGTACAACAACATCATCCGCCTGACAGAGGACAGCTTTGTGCGGGTGTATCCGGTTTTGGGCGAACCGGAAGGCAAGCCCGGAGAACTGGCAGAGGTATATTAAAAACACCGCACAAGAACCATATGGCGCTCTGTGCGGTGCTGTGTTATTTCCCCTTGAATATCAGAACCGGGATCGGCGGACAGCCTGTGCGGTTGACAAAGGGCATCTCCACCACCGTGAAACGGCTGCTGTCGATCGTAGGCAGATAGGCAAGCAGCGCATCCTGCTCCGCAAAGCCTGTCTCCCGTCCATAGTAGAGAATCAGCGACAGAATGCCGTCCTCACGCAGCAGTTCCAGTCCGGCTTGCATTGCCTGTATGCTGCTTTCCGGTTTTGTGAAAATATGATGATCACCCCCCGGCAGCCACCCGAAATTGAACGTAATGCACGAAACGCTGCCCGGTTCGGCGTAGTCTGCCATGCGGCTATGACTTTCGTGCAGGAGTGTCACCCGCTCCGTCATGCCGTGTGCCGCAAGGAGCTCCGCCGTGCTGTCAAGGGCTTCCTGCTGGATGTCAAAGGCAAGCACCCGTCCGGTCTCCCCCGCAAGCTCCGCCAAAAACAGCGTATCCCTGCCCCGTCCGGCAGTCGCATCGATGCAGAGGTCTCCCGTCCGGATATGCTCCCGCAAAGCCCTGTGTACGATTTGCAGGGCTGAAAATTGCGCCCGTGTCTCCATGTCAGCGGGTCTTGTGAATGATCACGCCGTCATTCTTCCAGATCGAATTTTCCGGCACGACACCACGCACGCAGCTTGTCGGGTAAATGCTCGAATCCTGCCCGACGATCGTACCCGGATTGAGGACACTGTTGCAGCCCACTTCCACGAAATCGCCGAGCATTGCGCCGATTTTCTTCATGCCGGTCTCGATCCTGCCGTTCTCGTCCCAGATGACGACAGGCTTTTTGTCGGACTTGACATTCGAGGTGATCGAACCTGCCCCCATGTGCGACCGATAGCCTAAAATGCTATCCCCCACGTAGTTATAATGCGGTGTCTGCACGTTGTCGAACAGAATGACATTTTTCAGCTCCACGGAATTGCCGACTACGCAGTTTTCCCCGACCAAAGCGCTCCCCCGGATGAAAGCGCAGTGCCGGACTTCCGTATGTGCGCCGATGATACAGGGCGCACCGAGGTAGGCAGTCGGGTAGACGGTCGCCGTTTTGTGCACCCAGACGTGTTCTGCCGGGGTGTCATATTCTGCCGGGTCAAGCGTTTCGCCAAGGGCAAGGATCATGTCCCGGATGCCCTGCAATGCCTCCCACGGGTAGGTAAAGCCTTTCAGATAGTCCCCTGCCAACGTGTGCGACAAGTCAAACAGGGACTGTATGGTGATATTGCTCATGTGAAACCTCCTGTTTACGCCTTTTCTTCGTTCTCCTCTGCGGGAGGGATGCGGATGATCTCCACCTGTTCGATGCGCTTGCCGGTCATTTTCAGGACACGCACCTGCAAGCCGTCATTCTCGAACGTATCGCCCTCGCTCGGTATCTTTTCCAGTACTTCCATGACCCAGCCGCTGACCGTCATTGCCTCAAAGGCACACTCCCTGTCGAGCGCTTCAAAGACTTTCTCCACGTTCGCCTTGCCGGAGACGAGCCATGTATTTTCGTCCGTGCGGGAAATTTCCCGGATGACTTCGTCATGTTCATCCCAGATCTCCCCGACCAGTTCCTCAAGAATATCTTCGAGTGTCACAATGCCGACCGTACAGCCAAATTCATCCATAACGACCGCAATATGGAGCTGCTGCTCCTGCAATTCCTTGCGCAGGTCGCTGATTTTCTTGCTTTTGGGGACGTAGATGACGGGCTTGATGATGTCGGAAATTTCGGTTTTCCGACGGAATGCCGTGTTGTAGAAGTCCTTTAAGTACAGAATGCCGATGATATTGTCAATGGAGTCCTCATAGACCGGCAGACGGGAATAGCCGGACGAGGAGAAAATTTCAGCGACTTCCTCTTTCGTCATGTCCGCCCGGATGGCTTCGATGTCAATACGGGGCGTGAAAATATCCCGCACTTCGAGCTCATTAAATTCAATGGCAGAGCGTATCAGTTCGGCTTCGTCCGCATCGATACCGTCGCCCTGTTCGGCTTCATCCACGATGGTCAGCAGTTCCTGTTCGGTAATGCCGGAATCGTCCGACGACTTGAACACACGGTTGAGCATATCCTGCCACACCCCGAACACGAACCCCACCGGACTGAGCACGGTCATCAGCACTTGCAGGAACGGTGCGGAAAGCATAGCAACACGCTCCGGGTTCTTACGGGCAATCGTTTTCGGCGAAATTTCCCCGAAAATCAGCAGCACGACCGTAACCACGACCGTTGCGACCGTTGCGCCGAGGTTCTCATCTTTCAGGAGCTGCACGAAGAGCAAGGTAGCGAGAGAGGTACAGGCGATATTGACGATATTATTGCCGATGAGGATCGTCGTGAGCATCGCATCGTAGCGGTCGAGCAGCTTCAGGACGAGGGCTGCCTGTTTGCTGCCGTCCTCTGCTTTGCTTTTCAGGCGGATACGGCTTGCGGCGTTGAAAGCGGTCTCTGTCGATGAAAAATACATAGACAGCAGAATGCAGACGAGAATGATGATCAGAGAAACGATACTGCTGCTATTCATTTCCGGTGTCCTTTCTGTAAGCGGCACTTACGGCAGGTATACGCCGCAAGGCACACACCGGAACGGGAGAGCAGATGAAACTGTGATACGGACCGCCCGCATCCTCGGAACTTGAATGGGTCATAATGTCCTCCTTTTCTGTTTGCGCCTGCAATTGCAGGATGGTACTATTATACCACATTCCGTCCCTCTTGTCAAGCAGCGTGACGCTGACGCAGTGCCTGCGCTCCCCTTTTGCCTCCCAATGCGCCTACGGCGCAAAGGTCGGCTTGCTCGGATGATAGTGCGGTTTAAGTCGGCTTGCTCGGATGATAGCGCAATTTAGAATGGTGCAAAGGTCGGCTTGCATGACTGATAGTGTAATTTAGATGGATTAAGGGTATGAATCAAATTCACACCCTTTGGAGTCAGGTAAATAGCGGTAAGCTGCGGAGCGAGTTTTCACGAATCGTTAAAAGTCATATTTGGCAAGAAAAATGTAAAACTGCCAAAATGACAGTTTTGCCATGCCTGAAAGGGGGTAGCATTTCACGACCCCCTTTGACGGTATACCCTGAAGCGGGGTATACTGCACGACTAAAAATAAAGGACGCCCCGAATCAGGGCGCCCTGCCTCTCACTTTGGTACAAAAAAGGAGAGTGATAGTATGGAAATGAAAGGCATTGATGTAAGCGTTCACAACGGCGCAATTGACTGGAACAAGGTCAAGGCAGCAGGTATTCAGTTTGCCATTCTCCGTGCAGGATACGGCAGGGTTGCATCTCAGAAGGATAAGCAATTTGAGAATAACTATGCAGGCGTAAAAGCCGCAGAAATTCCTGTGGGAGCGTACTGGTATTCCTACGCTATCACGCCCGATGAGGCGAGACTGGAAGCACAGGTCTGCCTTGAAATTCTCAAGGGGAACCAGTTTGAATTTCCTATTTTCTTCGATCAGGAAGAGAAAAAAACGCTTGATACCGGAAACGCAAATTGCTCCGCAATGATCCATGCCTTCTGTGAGGTTCTCGAAAAGGCGGGCTATTGGATATTGCCGTGTCAGTACCGATAATGATGACCAGCGTGAGAGTCTGGAAACGCAGAAAGCGCATTATGAAGCGTGGATCAGGCTGCATTCCGAATGGGAGTGCGCAGGTATATTCTACGATATGTAGAACCCCAAATTGATACAACAGAAACATCTCATAGGGGTGTTCAAAATGGAAAAACAGCGCAAAATCACAAAAATTGAAAACTATAAATCTTTTCTGTTTCACACAATCCTCTGCTTGATTTTATCAGTCTGCTATGATATAATAGAAGAAAGCGATCATGCCGACACGGCAGATAAACACTGTTACAGGAGTCTGATATGGATATTTATAACAAAGAAATGCTGAATGAATTTATAGCGGAGAATCCATTAAGATTTTCAGAGAAGCGTTTGGCGCTTGTACGGAGAGATTTTTATAACCATAAGCGTGGGACGGTTTCTGACGAGTTTGTAGATTATGTTTTATGGGCTGAGAAATCACCTGCAAGACATGAACATTTCGGTGCTTTCCTGCTGCCGATCATTAGGGATAACAGTTGGAATGCGATTCTCGAAGTCGGTTGCGGAGAGACCGTGCTGCTGTCCAAATATCTGCATCAGAAGCTTAGAAACAGTGTCAAAATAGCAGCTATGGATCAATGTGAGATGCAATGCGATACTTCCGGCATAAAGATCATGAATCACAAATTTACAGGTACAGAAGATCTTGCGGAATATGATGCAGTTATCGCACAGGAACCTTGCGATGCTGCTGAACTGATTATCAAAACCTGTACAGAGCAAAATATCCCATACTGCGTTATTCTCTGCGGTGTACCTCACGCAAGACTAAGCAGAGAGCTTGATAACGATGTCTATGCTTGGTATGCCTATCTATTGTCCACTTATCCAAACAGTCAGTTTACAATTTGGCATAACGGCAGGTTCTCTTCCGGATGTATTTATTCTGAGCCTGGATTTGACAGGAAATATTTCAGTAGAAACGACTGAGCTTAATAACCGCCTACCTTGCAAACGATGCAAAAAAATGCAAAGCTTGCAGGATAGGCGGTTATCTATGTGTACAGAGCGTTTTTTCTTCTTGAAAAAGCATAGGAGTATGCTATAATGATAACAGCACAGAGTATTACATAAAGGAGCTTCTCTTTCCTCCTACAAAACTGAAACACAAAAAGCCGTGAAGGTTATTGATATAACCCATGTCGTTATCCCCGAACAGAGCGTAGATTCGCTGCCGCATCTCATTTGCTGCCTTGTTCGTTAAGTTTATCTTGTATATTGTTTCAGGTAGAATCCTGTCTTGCTTTCCTTGCATTCGCAGATCTCCTCCGGCGTTCCGGCTGCCACGACTCTGCCTCCATGAACGCCGCCGCCCGGTCCCATGTCAATGATGGAACTCTTTTTAACACTGCTCTCAGGCATCGGCTGGATCATCGTCTATGAAGAATGCATACGGCTCGGTTTCAAGCAAAAGACCTATGCCATCTTTACATGAATGACAGCCTTTCATCTGACAGACATTGATGATCTCGACCTCTGCACCGCCGTCAACTGCTCCACGAACGATCTCATCGGTCATATTTTTTGTCAGTCCGTCCTTTTCGGATTTCCCGATACAATTACAAATTTCATAAACACATATCCTTCGTTCTTTTGATAAAGTGCTTTCCGTTCAGCGCACCGCCGACCTGCATCAGCTTTCCGCCTTCTTTCAGTCCTCCGAGGTCAACAGGGTAAAACCCCATTGCCGTAAAAAGAGGGTGCAGAGTTTTCTTTGCATTATTGTCATCGCCAGCATAGAACAGCACACGATTGCCACCGTTCACCTCACCGTCCATAAACTGCCCGAACAGCGAATTGAACGCTTTTACAACACGAGCGTTTTTTGCAAGAGAGGAAACATATTCACTTCCTGTCATTCCGTCCAGCTTCACAGGTATCGGTCTTGTGCTGTCCGATGTAAATGTCAGCTGATTTGTTGCATCTATCAAAATCCTGCTGCTCCAGTCACCAACTTGTTCCATGACTTTTGGAACGGTATCCCACCATACAGCGAGAATGACAATATCCTGCTCTGATACCTCCGCAAGCGTTGCTGCACTTGCCCCCTTGCCAAGCGTTTCAATGACCGAGGACAGTGTTTCAGGCTCTCTGCTGTTGCACATCACGACTTCATTTCCTGCGGCAAGAATGAGTCTCGCAAGAGTCTGTCCTACATTTCCTGCACCGATAATACCTACTTTCATAGCGTTACTCCTTATCTGATATAATTTGTTTCAATTTCCGACATCTTCACTCGCTTCGGCAGTTCCTTTGCAGGATAGCCAACAGCCAGTCCTGCAAGGGGCTTGAAGTCATCGGAAATGCCAAGCTCTTTTACAAGCTCCGTCTGTGTCGGCAGGATAGTGCCTGTTGCCCAACTGAACACGCTGCCAAGTCCCATATCGTATGCAGCGAGGGACATATTTTCAATGATACAGCCTACATTGGCAAACAATGCTGTTTCGTCAAAATCACGCTTGCCGGACACTATGATGAGTGTGGGTGCACCGTAAAGCACGTCGCTTTTTGCTCCGCTTGCAGACTGATACACCTCTCTGATCTTTGTGAGTATATCAGGGTTCTGCACAACAGTCAGGAGCATGGTCTTGTATGCTCCTCCTGCAACGGGTGCGGTATTCGCCACTGTAAGAAGTGCATTCAGCTCCTCGTCTTTGATCTGCTCCGATGAGTATGCCCTGACGGACTTTCTCTCAATGATCGCTTTCTTTGTTTCCATATGATTACCTCCTGTGTTTAATCTGTAACAATTTACATTACAAATATTCTATCACAAGTTATCTGTAATATCAATACTTACGAATAAATCGTAATCAATCTGTAATATTTAGATTTACATATTGACTTTTCGGGGAAAAAGTGATATGATTGAGTAAAGGATAAAAGGAGGTATTCAGACAATGCGTGTCAGCACACAGTTTTCGATAGCTGTTCATGTCATGTTGATGATAGCAGGGTTTCCTGATGAAAAAATAACAAGCGAGGTAGCAGCGGAGAGTGCGGGGTGCAATCCTGTCATTATCCGAAATGTGTTCGCCAAGCTAAAAAATGCCAATCTGCTTATTACAAAATCGGGTAAAGGAAAAACTACTCTTGCCCGTCCCGATACCGAGATCACACTATGGGATATTTACTGTGCTGTTGAAAGTGAGGAAACGGAGGAGATATTTAAGTTCCACCAGAACACCTCACAAACCTGTATGGTAGGGAGCAATATCCATAGCCTACTTGCACCTCATTTTGATAGTGCGGTTGCGGCGTTAAAGGCGGATTTTTCAAAGGTCACTTTAGCCGATCTGAAAGAGGAGCTTTATGATACGATACGAAGTAAAGCTTCGGAAGGCGAGGTTTTTGGATAAGTTTAAGGGCAATTCCCCACTCACGGAGGACATTGCCCTTTTTGGTCATATCATGCTACCTCCCGATGAGATAAAAGACTGCCGAAGAGATGGGTGCAGACAGAAGGATCATCACACTCTGCTGAAGCTGCTGCTTTCTGTTATAGCCAAACTGATGCCATCCCTCGCAGCCCTCCGTTTCGGGAAAGAAATGCTGAAAGAAGTGCGTTTTTGTTATCATGAACCAGTCAAATCCGATAATATCGAACAGCTTGATACCCACCCCGATGATTAGAAATCTTACCACATATTGCAAGAAGGTAAAATCATTTCGGATACCGTCAATTCCCGCAAAGATGTAAATTGCAAGCATACCGAGCAGTATCAAAGCGAATAGTATCATACCGATGATCCGTTTCGGTGTCAAGGTGAGTGATGAAGCAGGCTCTGAATGCACAGCGTATCAAGGATTATCAGTCCGGCGAGTACGAGCTTGGCGGCGGTGTGATCGACCCTCTGCCCGAAGATGCGCCGTATTTTGTCAAGGACTACCACGCTTACTACAAGACCGAGCGTGGCTATCACCCCCGTTCGCTCAACTCCAACGGCGGCTGGAACAAGATCGGCTGTATGTCGTTCATCAATATGCCGATTTTGCAATACAGCAATGAGATCCGCTCTGCTGTCATGGTGCTTCACAGCGACAAGGCGCATTCTTTCTACTTCGGCAAGGACGCTTATGAGAATATGACCAACGGCAATCCCTACTCCGAAAACAAGCAGTTGCTTGTAATCGAGGGCGCTTCACATACCGACCTCTATGACGGCGGTGAGGGCAAGGTCATTCCGTTTGACAAGCTCGAAGCGTTCTACAACGAATATCTCAGATGACCATCTGGGAGAAAACGGCACTGCAAAGGTGGTGAGGAGCATTTATGATCAAAGCAAGATTTTTAGCAGTGATTTCTTCTTTTCTGATGCTGACCGGATGCGGCAGCTATTCTGAAAGCACTCCGACTGTGACGGTGCAAAGTGAAAACTCGTCTGTTATTCTGCAAAGTGATAGCAGCGAAACTTTCGTAATGTCCGACCAGCAGGAGGTCACAACTACCGAACAACATGAAGAAAAGGAGGCTGACGGTATGCAAATAGTTGTTGGAAATAAGCAATTTTCAGTTACATTGGAAAGCAGCGATACCGTCACAGCTTTGACGGAAATGCCGCCCTTGACACTTGATATGTCAGAGCTGAACGGCAACGAGAAATATTATTACCTTGAAACAGTTCTGCCGTCTGCTCCTCAAAAGGTCGGGCATATCAATGAGGGAGATATTATGCTCTACGGCGTTAACTGCCTTGTGGTGTTCTATGAGCGCTTTGATACTCCTTACACATATACGAAAATCGGGCATATTGATGATACTTCGGGGCTTGCTGATGTACTCGGAACAGACGGTGTGACAATTACATTTGAAATGGTCGGCAGTTCCGATAAAGAATACACGGTGCAGGACGTACGGAATCTCTGCGATTTTCTTCTTGCAAAGCCTACAGAAGAAGATTTGAGGGGAAAGCCTTATGATCTTGATAATGACGGTGTATGGAGCGTTTTTGACCTATGCCTGATGAAACGAAAGATATTGGAGCAGCGTAATATGACAACAGAATTTGATTTTGAAAGCAAGACCGTTCTTCTCAACAGCGGTTACGAAATGCCAATTCTTGGGCTTGGCACATGGACACAAGACGATGATACTGCGGAAAATTCCGTTTACGAAGCGCTGAAAGACGGATACAGACTGATCGACACGGCGCAGTATTACGGCAATGAAACAGGTATCGGCAAGGGTATTCAGAGGGCAATAGACGATGGCATTCATCACATCACCTACAAAATTCTCGTATTATTATCATAAAAAATGGAAAAGGGCAGAAACAGCAAAAGTGCTATACAGCCATGCTGGCTCTGTATTGCATCTGCGCTTAAACTGA
>CANRFM010000015.1 GCA_947629905.1 uncultured Clostridia bacterium | reverse complement strand
CGCCCGCCATTCTGAAGCATCCTGCACCCCTGCCGTGATACACCGCAAGCCAAGCCGTTCTGCGCCTTTCCGGATCAGTTCCGCCCGCTGCGGGTGCAGGTCGAACGCATACACCTGCCCCTCGTCCTGCATCTGTTCGGCAATTGTGAAACTCTTGCCCCCCGGTGCAGCACACATATCGAGCACCGTCTCCCCCGGCTTCGCCCTTAGCAATGCGCAGCAAAGCTGTGAAGCCTCATCCTGCACATGGAGCAGCCCTTCCCGGAATGCCTGTGTTCCGGTGATGTCCGGTGTCTCCACCTGATAGCACCCCGCTGTACGGCACGCCTGCGGCTGCAATGCGGCAATATCCTCCACGGAAGCCCGCAGCGGATTCAGCCGTACCGTACACGGCGCAGGCAGCAGACTGTCACTGAAAAACGACTCCGCAAACGCCCAGCCACGTTCTTCCACGACTTGCCGCAGCAGTTCTTCCGGAACAGAATATTGCAGCATTCCCGAATGCCACCGGTCTGCTGTTACCGGATACTGCTTGCCGTCCCGCAGGAACTGCCGGAGTACATAATTCACAAGCCCTGCCGCACTTTTCACCCGGAATTGCCCTGTCAGCTTCACACTTTCGTTGACTGCCGCACTGTCCGGGATACGGTCGCAGTACAGAAGCTGATACAGCCCGGTGTACAGAATATACCGCACGGGTGCATCGAGCTTTTCCGGCTGCCGCTTGCTGTAGAGGGAGACGATATAGCGTAACGTCAGCATCCTTGCCGCTGTGCCCTGATAGAGCATGGTGCACAAACTCTTGTCCTGCGGGGAAAGCCCGGAATCCGTCAGCATCTGCCGCAGGAGCAGATGGGAATAGCCGCCCTCCTCAAAGGTGCGCAGCAGGAGCGTGACCGCTAATTTTCTTGCGCTTTCCATCAGCCGAGCTGTGCGCCCTGTTCAAGCTTTCTGCCACGCAGGAATTCCTGCACCGGCAAGCGCTTGCCGCCCTCGATCTGCACCTCACAGAGCCGCAGCAGCGTTCCGTCACCGCACTGTACCGTAAAATGCGCCGCATCCACGACCGTTCCGCACGGGGCATCCCCCGTACCCGGAAGTACTTCGCTCCGGTAAACTTTCAGCCGCTTGCCGTCCAATTTCGTAAAGCCCGTGAGCGCACAGATGATACGATGCAGCTTCACCGCCGGCTGCGTGAAATCGAGTGCCGACATTTCCTTGCGTATCATAGAAGCGTAGGAAGATGCCGCATCGTCCTGCTGCCGGGGCGTGAGTGTGCCTGCCGGAAGTGCTTTCACTGCCTGTACTGCAAGCCTTGCCCCCAGTTCGGACAGCCGGTCATGCAGTTCTTCGGCGATCTCATTTTCGCCCACGGCAAGGCTTTCCTGTAAGAGCATATCGCCCGTGTCAAGCCCTTCTGCCATTTGCATGATAGTCACGCCGGTCTCTTTCACGCCGTCCAAAAGACAGTGCTGAATGGGTGCTGCACCCCGGTATGCCGGAAGCAGAGATGCATGGACATTCAGGCAGCCATACGGCGGCAGTGTCAGGATCTCTTTGGGTAAGATCTGCCCGTAGGCAGCCACCACGATCACATCCGGTTTCAATTTCTGCAATGCCGCAAGCGCTTCGGCAGCATCCTCGCCTTTCCGCAGACTGGTAGGCTGATACACGGAAATGCCCCGTTTCAGTGCTGCCTGCTTGACGGGAGAAAATTGCAGCTTCATCTTTCTGCCATTGGGTTTGTCGGGCTGTGTAAACACGCCCGTCACGTCCTCCCCTGCCTGAATGAGTGCCTCCATGGTCGGTACAGCAAAATCCGGTGTTCCCATGAATACAATGCGCATTATGCTTCATCTCCAAGCTCTACAAATTCATCTACCAGTTCCAGAAACAGCTTGCCCTCCAGATGATCCAGTTCATGACAGGCACACCGACAGGCAAGCCCCTCCAAGTTCATCTCGAAAAATTCGCCGTTTCTGTCCTGTGCCCGGACAGTACACTTCGCCGGGCGCACCACATAGCCCCATTCATCCGGGCAGGAAAGGCAGCCTTCTATGTCACGCTGTCTGCCGGATCTTTTCAGGATCACGGGATTGACCAGCTCGATCATCTCGCTCTCCTCCTCGCCGATGTCGATGATCACCGCACGCCGCCGGATGCCGACCTGCGGGGCAGCCAGTCCCACGCCCTGCGCCTTGGCAAGGGTCTCTTTCATATCATCGAGCAAAATGTGCAGCTTTTCGTCAAATTTTTCCACCGGCTTGCACTTGCAGTGCAGAACGGGGTCGCTCTTGTTTACGATTTTTCTGATAGCCATAATTTTCCTCCCGGCTTACAGCCCGGTGCTTCCGTTCAGGTCAAAGCTGATCTGTGCCCGTGCGGTCTCCCGGAAGCCGGATGCATACTGCATCACGTCCCGCATGAAATCCCGGAACTGCTTGGTATTCTTGCATTTTATGATGATCCGCCAGCGATATTTGCCGCAGATCTTGACATAGTTGAATGGTACGGGACCCAACACCCGCAGCGGCAGTTTTTCCGTCTGTTTCTGTAAAATATCCTGCATACAGACGATGAAAGTCCTTGCCCCTGCTTCCGCTTCCTCCGGTGTTCCGGCAGAGACACTGACAGTCAGAATATCGCAGAACGGCGGATACAGCAAAGCCTTGCGGATGGAGAGTTCCTCCTCGTAGAATTTTACATAATCCTGCTGTGCCGCCAGCCGCAGCACGTAGTGATCGGGCAGAAACGTTTGCAAGATCGCCCGTCCTGCCTTGCCGCTGCGCCCGCCACGTCCAACGACCTGCGTGATCAGGGAAAAAGTACGCTCATAGCTCCGGTAATCCCCGGCAAACAGCGCCTTGTCCACGCTCAGCACGCCCACAAGCGTCACATTCGGGAAATCCAGACCCTTGCCGATCATCTGTGTGCCGAGCATAATGTCATATTCCCCTTTCCGGAACGCCTCAAAGCCCTTTTCATAGGCAAACCGGGAACCGGTCGTGTCCGCATCCATGCGCAGCAGTCTTGCCTGCGGAAAGCGTGCTGCCAGTTCTTCCTCGAGACGCTGTGTCCCGAAGCCCATACGCCGCAGTTTCACATTGCCGCAGTGCGGGCAGTTCGCCGGAACAGATCTCACCGCACCGCAGTAGTGACAGTGCAGAAGATCATCCGATCGGTGATAGGTCATGGGAACAGAGCAGTTTTCGCAGCAGACCGGCTGATTACAGCGGCAGCAGCTAATAAGCGTATGATACCCCCGCCGGTTGAGCAGCAAAATCGCCTGCTCACCCCGTCCGAGTGTCTCCGTCAGTGCCTCTGTCAGGCGGAAACTGAATTCCGACTCGTTGCCCGCCTGCCGTTCGAGGGACATATCCACCGTTTCGACAGCCGGGAGCGGCATATTCTGATAGCGCTCCGTCAGCTCCACCAGTTCATAGATGCCTTTCTTGGCATGGTAGTAGCTTTCCAGTGTCGGCGTTGCCGAAGCCGGCAGCAGGACTGCATTGTGATACAGACAGCGCTGCTTTGCCACCTGAATGGTATCATACCGGGGGGCAGCCTCCGATTTGTAGGAGCGTTCGCCCTCCTCGTCCATGATGATCAGCCCTAAATTCTGCACGGGCGTGAACACGGCACTCCTCGTGCCGATGATGATCTTCGCCTGTCCACGCATTGCCCGTTCGTAGGACTGCCGCCGTTCAGAAAGCGGGAGCGCACTGTGGACGACTGCCACCGCATCCCCGAAACGTGCCGCAAAGCGGCTGACCGTCTGCGGTGTCAGACCAATTTCCGGGAGCAGTAAAATGGCAGACCTGCCCTGTTCCAGCGTATGCCGGATGAGCATCTCAAAGACTGCCGTCTTGCCGCTGCCGGTCACGCCACGCAACAGAAAGCACTTCGCCCGCTGTGCATCAATGGCAGGGGCAATGCGGTCATAAACCTGCTGCTGTGCCGGGGAAAGTGTCAGCGGTGCAGGGCTTTCTCCGGCGGTAAACTTCGGGGGCGGTTCGGCATCGAAGCGTTCGATCACGCCCTCCTGCGCCATTTTTTTGACAGACGGTGCTGTGATGCCGCAGATGTAGCAAAATTCCTTCTCGGTCAGTGTCTCATATTCCCGGAGTGTCTCCGCTGCCTGACGCAGCTTCGCAGAAAGGCGGACAGGTGTTTCCGGTTCGGGGAGTGCACGCACCATGCGCACTTTTTTTGACTGGACACGAGGCTTGACATCGCAGGTCTGGCTGACAATGCCTGCCGCTGTGAGCTCCGCAACAAGCTTTCGCTTTTCGGGGCTGCGTCCGGCAGTGAGCAGACTGTCCCGTTCCTGCTGGGAATGTGCTGCACGCAGCACCTCTAAAAACTGCTGTGCCGGTACGCTCAGAGCATCCGCCGGAACATCCTCATGCAGCACAAAGCTCTGTTCCATCCGCAGCTGCAATGCTGCCGGGAGTACTGTACGCACGGCATCATAGTAGGTGCAGAACGTATTCTCCCGCAGCCACAAAACCAGCTTCACCTGTTCCGCATTCAGGCACGGTTCGGCATCGGCAAGGGCATAGATATATTTGATACGGCGAAGAATCTCCGGGGTATCTTCCTGCTCGGAAACGGAAAGCACCATGCCGGGGAGCTTCCGGTTTGCCCGTCCGAACGGAACGATCACCCGGCTGCCCGTCTGACACTGTGCCGTCAGCTCCGGCGGTATCAGGTAGCTGTAGAGCGTATCCCCGGCAGCCCCTCCCGCCTGAACAGCGACCTGTGCAATTGAAAAAACATCCACCAGCATCATGACCCACCAAAATTACTGGAACAGTCCGGAATCATCCGCAGATGCCTGCACGATCTTGAATTCACCCCGTGCGTATTCGTCAACGGCAGTCTTGACAGGTTTTTCTTCTAAGATCTGCTGATTCTTGCTCAGCTCATCCGCAATTTCCCTTGCCCGCTTGGCAACACCGATGACGAGGGAATAGCAGCTTTCGTTCTTGGTGATCATCTGGGTAACAGCGGGACGCAGCATAGTGCTCTCTCCTCTTGGTTCAATCCATCTTCTCAATTTTCAGTTCCTCCGATCTTACGATCGCCCGCAGATCCGCAATGGCATCTGCAAGCACATCGTTGATAATGCAATAGTCGTATGCTTCCTTACAGGAAAGCTCTTTCTCCGCCTGTGCGACACGTGCTTCAATGACATCGGGGCTTTCCGTCCCTCTGCCTGTAAGCCGTTCCCGCAGCACTTCCGGGCTGGGGGGCGCAATGAACACGAACACGGCATCCGGGCAAAGCTTGCGTATCTGCATAGCACCCTGCACCTCAATTTCCAGTATCACGTGCCGCCCGGCATTGCGCTGTTCCTCAATGGGGGCGCTGAGTGTGCCGTAGTAATTGCCGCAGTATTCGGCGTATTCGAGAAAGGCATCCGCCCGGATACGCTCCTCGAAATCTGCCCTTTCCAGAAACCGGTAATGCACACCGTCCTGTTCCCCCTCCCGTGGCTTGCGGGTCGTGGCAGAGACCGAATAGTAAAACTTGGGGTCTTTTAAGATTTCCTTGAGGATCGTGCCTTTGCCGCACCCGGACGGGGCAGACACGACGATCAGCTTTCCACGCTGCATGGGTCTCTCCTCCTTTCGGTCATTCCACATTCTGGATCTGTTCCCGGATCTTTTCCAGTTCAGACTTCATATCCACCACCACGGCGGTAATGTCCACATCCTGCACCTTAGAACCAATGGTATTAACTTCCCGGTTCATCTCCTGCACCAGAAAATCTAACCGTCTGCCAATGCTTTCCGGTGCATCGAGCATGGTGTACATCTGTGTGATGTGGCTGCGCAGGCGCACGGTCTCCTCGTCTACGGCAGTCTTTTCGGAAAAAATTGCCGCTTCAGTAAGAATGCGCTGCTCGTCAATGGCGGTGTTTCCTAAAATTTCCGTGAGCTTTGCGTAAAGCCGTTCCCGGTAGCGCTCCGTCAGGCGGGGGGCTTCCTGCTCCACCACGGCAACGGACTGCCCGATCAGCTCCAACCGGTGCAGAATGTCCTCCCGGAGCTTTTCGCCCTCCGTCTCCCGCATGGCAACAAAGGCAGCAAGTGCCTCCTGTGCAACGGTCAGCACACTCTGGCGGACGGCTTCTTCATCCTCCTGCGGCTTTTCCACCCGGAACACATCGGGCATCTGCATGAGGGACGACCAGCTCATCCTGCCGGGCAGCCCGGCAGCCTGCGGTGCCTGATCGGGCAGCAGCTGGTATCTGCTTAATGTGTTCGCATTATATGCCTGCATGGCATCGAGGTAGCCCCGGACGATCTCCTCATTGACACGAATGTCCGCTTTCTTGCCCTCCAGCGGTGTGACAGAAACGGAAATTTCTGCCTTTCCACGGGAAACTCTGGTTCTGAGGAGCGCTTTCAGTTCTTCTTCAAGATAGGCATAATTCCGCCCGATGCGGACATTCTGTTCCAGATAGCGGGAATTGACGGAACGGATCTCTACCAGAATATCCCGCCCGTCAAGCTGCGCCTGCGCCCGCCCATAGCCTGTCATACTCTTCAGCAAATGGTTCATCTCCTTTATGTAGTTTCTGCTGTCAGTGCATACTTCATCCAATTATAATAGTATACCACAATTCCGGAAAAAAATCAAGGGGTTAAACTTTTTTTCACAAAAAAAGGAGCAGTAAAAAGCGGATAGCGCTTGAAAACACTATCCGCTATTGTATCAGTATCCCATCCCAATGGCACCGGCACCGCCTCAAAGTAAAAGACGCGGACTTTTCGCTTGAGCAGGGCAAGGTCGAACACATCGACCACGCCGTCTCCGTTCATATCGGCATTCCAGAAGATGCAGTCTGACGGCTTGCCCAGCAGCCAGCCCTGCAAAAGTTTCACGTCTGTGCTGTCTATGGAACGGTCTGCATTTACATCTCCGGATCCTATGGTGATACCGGGTGCTGCAAAGGCAAGCTCATCATTCACGTCAAATCGTGATGTCTCGCTGTTTTTCGTTACACCGTTGAAATCTACGGTATCTAAGCCGAATTGCAGCGTACCCGCAGAATCCGGGCGGATGACGGTCACAACATACCGTCCCCATCCTTCCATCATGGTATCATCAAGCAGTATGACTTTGCGGTCACTGATGATGCTGTATTCTGCTGTCGAGCCTCTGTCATTCAGTTCATAGTGCGTCGGCGTGCCTGCGGGGCTGCTATAGCAGTAGACCAGATAACTCACCCCGTCATCGTCCTGCACGATGCACGGAGAACCGTGCTCGTCGGCAAAGTTGCTGGCTTCATAGTAGCCGTCCGGCACATACCCGAAAATATCCGTTTCCTTTAAGCCATCGTCTGTCATGCGGAACTCCCATGTACCGACCAATTCCACAAGGTCATACACTTCATGGGTGTAGCTGCACGCCAGCGTCAGTTGCTCTTGCAGAGGTGTTACCAGATATGCCACGCCGCACAGTGGGTAAGTGCTGGTGCTATCCGCATAATACACCTGCTTTTCTTCGATCTCGAAAGTGAGTGCATCTGACGTATCGGTAGAATACAGCGAAAAGGAAACATCTTTCCCCTCTGCGGCGGCATAGATGAGGATCCCATCCTCCACGATCTGCACATTGCCGTATTGGTTGATACGGTTGACCAGTTCCGTATAATTTGCCGGAAGCAGTGTTTCAGACGAATCCGGTGCGGGCGAGATCGGCAGGGACGGCATATCCTCCACGGATACAGCCGGAAATGCAGAGAGCGGCAGCATTGCCCCTGCTAAACAGACAGCGGCAAGACGGTCCAAAAATTTCATAAAAATTCTCCTTTCGTGGCTTAATTGCCAATTTGCTGTAAAATGTTCTGTGCATCGTAAGAGCTTGGGGCATATAGCGCCCCGGTGTAAGCCCCATACGGCACATCGGACGGGATATTCGTAGTCAGCACAAAGAGCTGCTCCGTACCGGTGCGGGGAATGTTCCCGAACTCTGCGGCTGCGCTTTGCTGAAGCGCCGCATCCGGATATTCAAAGCCCTCTGCCCGTTCCGGGTGCAGTGTCAGGTAATCCGCAAGCGACATATAGCCGCCTTCCACGTAGACCGAAATTCTGTCGCCCGTCTGATAGCTGCTCCGGTAGGACTGCGTAATGGTGATATCGAGCTGCATCCACGCTTCTCCGCCGCTTTGCGTGTACCAGACCGTATCGATGCGCCCCATGACGACAAGGGCATTGGCAGGAACGCTGCTCGACGGCGGGGGCAACGAATCGTTCGGCGGCGGTGTATACTCTAAGACCTCATCTGGAACAGTGTAGCTGCTGTAGGGTGTCACCCGTTCATCCCGGAAAGCTGCCGCCGGAGGAGGCTCATATGAAAAACCGGGGGCGGTCGGTTCCGGCTCGTTTGGCGTGGGGACGGTCGGTTCGGGTGTATCGACCTGCGGTGATTGGGTAGCCTGCGGAATGGTTTCAGCCGGGGGCGGTGCAGTCTGCACAGCATCTGTGCCCGGTGTGGAAACGCTGTCTGTCTGCACAGCGGGCATGGTTGCAAGTGCTTCTGTTTCGGGAATGCCGGGCTGTGTGGGGGTGTCCTCTGTGGTGTCTGTCCGTTCGGTCGCTGTGGGGATCTCCGTGGCGGTCTCATGCCCGGAAGCTTCTGTGACGGTCACGGTTTCCGTGGGTGTCAGCACAGGTAATTTTTGCTCGCTGACATTGTGGTAGACCTCTGTTCCGGCAGTGATGAGCACTACAGCGATCACGGCAGCCGGAATGCCGTAATACAGCGGTTTCCCGGACATATGCAGAAAGGGGATCGCTATTTTTTTCTTCGGGTACTGCCGGGGTAGGCTGCCAAGGAATTTCGCTTCCCGCAGCGGATCGGGCTTCGGAAAGGTCGTGTGGAGTGCCCTGAGTGCCTTCCTGAATTTCCGGCTCATACTGACCCCTCCTTTTCAAAGTCTTTCCGCATCTGCGAAAGGATGTGCCGTATCCTGCGGTTCATGGCGAACCAGCTCACCCCGAAGATATGGCTGATCTCCCTGACAGAAAGCTCTGCAACATAGCGCAGCACGATGATCTCCCGTTCCTCTTCCGGCAGATGGTCTAAAATTTCCCGGACGGCAAGGCGGTCGATCCAGCCCTCTGCCTGCCGGTCTGCCTGTAATGGTTCGCCCTTTGCCTCGTCAGGCGCTTTCCGGTATTCGTCAATACACAGATTGCGGGCGATTGTATACAAATACTGCATTTCCTTGCCGTTTCCCTGATATTCCGGATGTTCCAGAAAGCGAAGGAAGGTTTCCTGCGTCAGATCTTCGGCAGTTTCAGGACTGGCGATCCGGCTGCAGCAGTATTGGAATACTTTTCGATACTGTTCTTGGATATCCATGGATGTCAATTTTACCCTCCTCACTTGGTATGACGGATGGGGAGACGGATATTGCGGATGGATTTGTAAATATTTCGTGAACGAAAGGAAAAGGTGAAAAAACCGCCCCCTAAAGCGGAAGCGGTTTCAGGTTTATCTTTTACGCACAGTAAACAGCACCAACAGCGGGTAAATTTCCAGTCTGCCTAACAGCATATCCACCGAAAGCAGAAGCTTTGCCCATGCTGAAAATCCTGCAAAATTGCCAGACGGTCCGACTTCATTCAAGCCCGGTCCGACATTGTTCATGCACGTGATGACGGCAGAGACCGTAGTCGGCACATCATGCCCATCCAGTGAGAGCAGCAGTGCCGATCCCGCTAACAGCAGCATGAACACCACGAAATAATTGCACACGCCACGCACCATTTCCTTGTCCAGCGCCCTGCCGTCACACTTGACCGTGACGACCGCACGGGGGCAGAGAGTGCGCTTGACTTCCCGCACAGCGCTCTTGAACAGCACGATGATCCGCATGACTTTCAGACCGCCGCCTGTCGAACCCGCACAGCCGCCGACAAACATCAGCGACAGCAGGATCATCTGCGAGAAGGCAGGCCATTCCGTGTAATCTGCCGTTCCGAAACCTGCCGTTGAGATGATGGTCAGCACCTGAAATCCTGCATACCGGAGCGCTTTCAGGATACCGCCATAAATTGGTACGATATTTGCCGTGATGAGGATAATGCTCACGGCGCAGATGCCTAAAAATGTCCGCAGCTCCTCGTTTTTGAACACCTGCATGAATTTTTTGGAGAGCAGCAGGTAGTACAGGGTGAAATTCACGGAGAACAGCCCCATGAACAGTGTCACGATGAAATCCACATAGGCGCTGTTATAGTCCGCAATGCTTCCCGCCTTGACGGAAAAGCCGCCTGTGCCTGCCGTGGCAAAGGCAGTTGTAATGGCATCAAAGAACGGCATCCCCCCGAACAGCAGGAAGAGCATTTCTGCCATCGTCAGCGTGATGTAAATGCCGTACAGGATGCGCACCGAAATGCTCATCTTCGCCACCAGTTTGCCGGCGGTCGGTCCTGCCGATTCTGCCCGGACAAGGTGCATCGTGCGGGTGTCTGCCTGCGGCAGGATCGCCAGCATGAAGATCAGAACGCCCATGCCCCCGATGAAATGCGTGAACGCCCGCCAGAACAGGCACGCCTTTGACATGCCCTCAATATCGTTCAGGATCGTTGAGCCAGTGGTCGTCAGTCCGGATGCCGTTTCAAAAATGGCATCCGCAAGGGACGGGATGTCACCGGAAAACACATACGGCAGTGCGCCCAGCACCGAAACAGCGATCCACGCACAGGCGACGACTGCCATGCCCTCACGGGTGTAGACGGCTTTGTTTGCAGGTTTTTTGAGGGTGAACAGTGTGCCGAGCAAGATCATGCCCACCGCTGTTGCCAGAAAAGCAAAGAAGCTCGCCCGTTCGGCAAAGACGGCTGCTACGATCAGCGGTACCAGCAGCAGCCACCCGACAGCCCGTATGATCTGCGCTGTCAGATATACGATCATCCGATAATTCATGCTGCACCCCCGTTACTGTGCGAACATTTCGTCAAGGCTGGTGATCTTCCGGTTAGTCGTGACAACGACCACGCTGTCATTGACCTTGAGAACATCCTCACCGGACGGGATGATGCGCTTGTTGCCCCGGATAATACCGGCGATCAGGAAGCCGGAATTGACGTGCAGTTCTTTCAGCGGCTTGCCGACAAATTTGGCATCGCCCCGCACGATGAACTCGATCGCTTCGAGCTTGTCCTCTACGAGGCGGTAGAGGGTGATGATGTTGCTGTTGACGGAATTTTGCTTGGCACGGACGTATTGCAGGATGAGTTCAGCCGTGGTCTTTTTCGGGGAGACGATATTTTCCAGTCCCACGCTGTCGGAGATGGACAGCAGAGAGGTGCGGTTGATCTTGGTGACGATCTTTTCCACGCCAACGGTCTTGGCATAGAGGGAGAGGATGATATTCTCCTCATCAATACCCGTGAGCATGATGCAGGCATCTGCCTTGGCAAGTCCCTCTTCTTCAAGGACATTCTGGTCGGTGCCGTCATCGTGAATGACAGTCGCTTTCGGAAACCATTCGCTGAGCTGTTCGCAGCGGGCAAGATCCTGCTCGATGATCTTGACCTGAAAGCCCAGTTCAAGCAGCTGCCGGACGAGATAGTACCCGATCTTGCCGCCGCCGACAATGATACACGAGCGCACCCGTGCCTTGTAATCGCCGACAGCCTTATAAAACCGGGAAAGGTCACTGTGCGTGGCTGTGATGTAGATCTTGTCCCCGTCCTTCAGGACAAAGCTACCGTCCGGAATGGTGATGTCCTCTCCCCGCTTGACGGCACACACCAACAGGTGGAGCTTCAGCCGGTTCGAAAGGGCAGAGAGTGCCAGTCCGTCCAGTACACCGCCGGCAGTGACTTTCATCTCCGCCAAGTCCATGCGCCCCTTGGCAAAGGTCTCCACGTGGATCGCATTCGGGTAGCGGAGCATACGGGCAATGTCATTGGCGGTCTGGTATTCGGGGTTGATCATCATGCTGATGCCCAATTCCTCACGCATAAAGACAAGCTGCTCGGAATACTGCGGATTGCGCACACGGGCAATGCTGTGCTTCGCCTTGTTCTTGCGTGCCATCAGGCAGCAGAGGATGTTGGTCTCGTCGGAGTCGGTCATGGCGATCAGGATATTCGCCTGATCCACGCCTGCCTCCTGCAAATCCCGGATGATGAGGGCATTTCCCACAACGCCCTGTACATCGTTATTGTCCACAAGGCTGCGCACCACATCGGCATTGGTATCCATGACGGTGATGTCATGCCCCTCTTTACAGAGCGTTTCTGCAAGAATTGTCCCTGCCTTGCCGCAGCCTACGATGAGAATATTCACGGTACTGTGCTCCTTTGATTTAGATTGACAATACTATTATAGAACCTTTTTCGGAGTTTGTCAACCATTTCCGGAAAAAAAGACCGAGAGCGGAGCAACGCTGCGTTTTCCACTCCCGGTCTGACTGCCCGGAAATTTCCGGAGCACCTGTCTCCTCTTGCCGTACACGAAGCTTACTTGCGTGAGAGGGTACTTCCGTTCCCTAAATTTGTCCGGCGGCGTGTTCCTCCGCCCTGCCTGTCAGGTAGTCAAGACTTGTCCCGAAAATATCGGCGATCATCACCAGCACTTCCACGGGCATGGCATGGACACCACGTTCATAATTGGCGTATGTACGGCGGCTGATGTGCAGGCGCTGAGCCATCTGCGTCTGCGTGTAGCAGTCCTGTTTCCGGAGCTCTTTGATCCGCTGGACCATGACCTCTCTCATTTCCATGTAATTATGCATATGTAGTTCCTCCTTTAGGATAAGTCTTTCTGTACCGCTGTTTTGCGGTTCTATTTATAAAGACACCTTTCACCCCCGAAACTTGACACTTTTTCCGCAAAATTCAATATTTTTGGATGAATAAACAAATCAGTATGGGTAATATTGTGCATATTTGACAAGGCTTTGCCGCACGACCTGAAACCGCCCCCGGAAAGCTATTGACATGATCCATAAGCTTTGGTATAATAATTTGTGAAGTATGACGGGGAAAGTCAAAATTTCTACAGGATGCGTGGTGAATGGATATGCTGAAATGCACTCACAAAAGAACAGTGCGCTATGGTGCGGCGTTCTGTCTGCTAACGGGTTTGGTCATACTGCTCTCTTTCCTGAACCTGTGCATGGGGAGCAGCAGCCTTACCCTCCGGGAAGTATTTGCCGTACTGACAGGCAGCAGCACGGATGAAACCGCCGTGCGTATCCTGACGATGATACGGCTTCCACGGATGTTGGCGGCTTTGGTTTTAGGCGGAGCGCTTTCGGTGGCAGGGTTTCAGCTCCAGTGCTTTTTCGGGAATCCGATCGCCGGACCGTTTGTACTGGGTATCTCCTCCGGCGCAAAGCTGACGGTCGCACTGGCTCTGGTCTGTGCGCTGCAAGGGGGCTTTCTGCTCCGTGCAGGGGGACTGGTGGCAGCTTCCTTTGTGGGTTCTCTGCTGTCCATGGGCTTTATTTTGCTGCTCTCCGGGAAGCTGCGGAACACCTCTCTGCTGATCGTCTGCGGCATCATGATCGGCTATATCTGTTCGGCGGTGACGGATCTCGTTGTCACCTTTGCAGACGATACGAATATCGTTGATCTCCACAACTGGTCTATGGGGTCTTTCTCCGGCACGGATTGGGGCGATGTACAGGCGATGAGCCTGACAGCGGGTGCGGCACTGGTGCTGTCTTTCTTTCTGGCAAAGCCCATGGATGCCTACCGCCTTGGGGAAGCCTACGCCCGCAACATGGGTGTCAATATCCGGCGCTTTCGGGTGGAGCTGATTTTGTTGTCAAGCGTTCTTTCTGCCTGTGTGACGGCATTTGCAGGACCGGTCTCCTTTGTGGGAGTCGCCGTGCCGCATCTGGTCAAGGGCTTGCTGGGAACGGCAAAACCGCTGATCGTGCTGCCGGCTTGCTTTCTTGGCGGGGCAGCTTTCTGTCTGCTGTGCGACCTGCTTGCCCGGATGCTGTTTGCGCCGGTGGAGCTGAGTATCAGCACGGTCACTGCCGTATTCGGCGCACCGGTCGTCATCGGCATGATGCTGCAAAGGAGGAAGCACGGATGATCCTGCGGACAGAAAACCTGACAGCCGGTTACGGGAAAACCGCTGTGGTGAACGGGCTGTCTGTGACCGTGCAGCCGGGGGAGATCCTCACGCTGATCGGTGCGAACGGGGCAGGAAAATCGACTGTCCTCAAGACCCTTGCTGCCATGCTCAAACCCCTTGCCGGGGCTGTGTATCTGGACAGAAAGGCGCTCTCCAGCATCCCGGAAACGGAACTTGCCCAACAGGTCGCCTTGCTCCTGACCGACCGCATCGACCCGGAGCGCATGACCTGTGCGGAAGTCGTCGCTTCCGGGCGGTATCCGTATACGGGGCGGCTCGGCATTCTGTCTGAGGAGGACTGGCGCATCGTGTATCATGCCATGGATGCGGTGCGCATCCGGGAACTTGCCGATCGGAGTTTTCATGCGATCAGTGACGGACAGCGGCAGCGTGTCATGCTGGCAAGAGCAGTCAGTCAGCAACCGGAGATCTTACTGCTCGACGAACCGACTTCCTATCTGGACATACGCCACAAGCTCGAACTGCTGACCTACATCCGGCAGCTTGCCGGAGCGGAAGGGCTTGCGGTGGTGATGTCACTGCACGAACTCGATCTGGCGGAGCGGGTCTCGGACAGGATCTTGTGCATCAAGGACGGAAAGCCCGACCGCCTCGGCACGCCGGAGGAAATTTTCACGGACGGCTATATCCGGGCGCTGTACGGCTTGGAGAAGGGAACATTCCATGCGCTGTTCGGTGCGCCGGAGCTGCCTGCTGTCCGGGGCGTGCCGGAGGTGTTCGTCATCGGCGGCGGGGGTGCGGGTATTCCGGTCTATCGGCAGTTACAGCGGCAGGGGGTACCCTTTGCGGCAGGGGTGTTGCAAGAAAATGATCTGGACTACCCGGTCGCCGCTGCACTGGCGGCAGAACTGATCGCCGAAAAACCCTTCGAGCCGGTTTCCCCGGAAGCGTTTGACAGGGCGCTGCGGGTACTCCGGGAATGCCGGGCAGTGATCTGCTGCTGCAAGACATTCGGGGCAATGAACGAGGGCAACCGCCGCCTGAAACAAGAGGCAGAAAAGGCAGGACTGCTGCACGATCATTGAGCGGCAAGGTACTCCTCAAGCGTAAGGTGCGACTGCATGATCTCAGCGGCAGCTTCCTTGCCGACATAGCGGTAGTGCCACGGTTCATAGTCAATGCCTGTGATGTCCGTCTTGTCCGCCGGATAGCGCAGAATGAAGCCGAAATCGGCAGCATTTTCCGATAGCCATGCATAGACTTCCTCATTGGCAGAACGGGTCTTGTCGGCGTTGATGTCCGCTGCAAGCCCCAGTTCATGTTCGCTGGTACCCGGTTCGGCGACCCAGTCACGGGCAAGCTGTTCGGCTTCTGTCTGCGAATAGCCCTCCGCCAAAAATGCGCTGATCTTTTCCTGCAGCATCGCTTCCTGCGCTTCGTGGGTGCGGTAGCCCTCTCCCACGACGGGATAAATGCCTTCGCTGCGGGCTTCGTCAAACATTGCCTGCAAGTCCGGGTAGATACGGGCATCCACCTGCACGCCGTTGGACAGGGTCACAAGTTCGCTCTCCCAGTCCGCCGGGATCGGATGGTCAGCATTGACGAGGATGAGCGCCCAGTCACCCGGCTCGGTGGGGGCGATTTCGGGGGCGGCGGTGGAAACACTACGCTCCTCCGGCAGCCGTCCGGAGGCAATATAGACGGCAGCGCCTGACAAGAGGACGAGTATCAGACAGAGCATAACAGTTTTCGGGTGTTTCATAAGTATGACTTCCTTTCAGGAACAGTATAGCACACTATCTGCCGGAAAACAATAAAGAACTGTTTAATTACTGCTTAATTCCTGTTTAATTTTTGAAAGCGCCGTTCCCTGAAATTCTCAGGGATAACCCCTGCCCTGCCGGAGATACTGACGGAAGAAAGGGGAAATGCAAATGAAGCAGATCTTAGTCATACTGGCAGGGACAGCGGCAGTGCTTGCCATGCTCTGGGCTTCGGGCAAAGGAAATCGGCAGGAACTTCCGCCGCCGGAACTGACTGAAACCACTGCCCCGCCCACCGCAACAGAATCTGCCACGGAGGAAAGCACCTCTCCCCTGCTGATATGCCGGGGTGATATTGCCGGAGCGGACGGGACGGTCATCCTGACGGGGACAGACCGGGCGTATCCGGGGGACACTGCGGAAGCGTTCGGGAATGTGTTTGGCGGGGAAACGGCTCTCGACAGCCGTTTGGCGGCTTACACGGAAACGGCGAACCCCACATTCGCCGATGCCGGGGACGGGAGCTGCACCGGGCAGACTGTCCGGACAACATTCCGTGTGCCGCTTCAGACCGCTATCTATCAGTATCTGAATACGCAGGGAATTGAGGGTTCTGTCACGGTCATCCGGGAGGACGGTGCTGTGGAAGCGCTCGTAAGCCGGGGCGGAGAGGGGCATTATGCGCTCACCCCTGCCACGCCGGGGAGCGTGTTCAAGATCCTGTCTGCCATGATTTCGGAGCATTATTTTCCGGGGCGTGTCTATAGCGACCCCGGCAGTGCGGACGGCATTCACGACTGGGACTACGAAAAACACCCGGAGCATTATCCCCGTGAAACGGACATCCGTTCAGCGCTCGTCAACAGCAGCAATCTGTACTTCGGGGAGGTCTTTTCGGAGGCTGGTGCGGAACAGGTCATGGCGTATCTGGACAGTGCTTTTCTCTACAGCCATGCTTGGGAAACAGACCTTGGCACGCTGCAAAATTCCATTGACGTATCCTCGAATGCCAATTTGCTGCGTGCAGGCTTCGGGCAGCGGGAGACGGTGACACCCGTCTACCTTGCCCTGTGCGGAAATGCCCTGCTGACCGGAAAGCTGATGCAGCCCTATGTGACACTGTGTACAGCGGACTGCGTGACGGGTGAGGTGCTGCAAACACTTAGCAAGCCGCAGATCCTTGCCGAACCCGGAACAGCAAGCAGCGGCATTGCAGAGGGGCTTTCCGGCGTTGCGGCTGACCTTGGGCTGACCTATCCGGCGGAAAATACTGCCCTGTATGCCAAAACGGGAACGGCAGAAATTTCCGATGACGGTTCGGTCGAGGATATTCACTATATTCTGGTAATCGTCAAAGGCGAGACCACAAGGACGGTCGTTTTGCAGATACGCAACAGTGTGTCCGCTTTCGGGCATGAATATGCTTCGGGGGACAAGGGATTTATGCAGGATATTCTGCAAATGCTTTCGGAAAAATAGCACAAAGCCCTGACAGGAAAAAGAAAAAGCCTGACACTTTGCAGCGTGTCAGACTTTTTTCGATTCCTATACAGCATTACCAATGGCTGACAACCTTGTTGCGTCTGTCCGTCAGCAGAGGCGGTTCGCCGTTTGTCACACATTCCTTGGTAATGGTAATTTTTGCAATATTGCCATTGGACGGCAGGTTGAACATTGCCTCCATCAGCAGATCTTCCATGATGCCCCGCAGTCCTCTTGCGCCGGTTTTCTGGGAAATGGCAAGCTTGGCGATCTCGATCAGTGCGGATTCTTCCACCTCAAGACGAATATCATCGTAGCCGAACAGCTTGACATACTGCTTGATCAGGGCATTTTTCGGTTCGGTGAGGATGCGGACAAGCGCCTCTTCGTCCAGTTCCTGCAATGCCGTGATCAGCGGCAGTCTGCCGACCAGTTCGGGCACCATGCCGAATTTCACCAGATCCTGCGGAATGACCTTCTCGAAGATGTTCTTCATGCTTTCCTGCTTGGAAGCGATCTCAGCCCCAAAGCCCAGACCGGACGACTGCGTGCGCTTGATGATGCACTTCTCCAGTCCGTCAAACGCACCGCCGCAGATGAACAGAATGTTCTTGGTGTTGATCTGGATGCATTCCTGATTCGGGTGCTTTCTGCCGCCCTGCGGGGGAACATTGGAAACCGTCCCCTCGATGATCTTCAGCAAAGCCTGCTGTACGCCCTCACCGGAAACATCTCTGGTCAGGGACGTGTTTTCGGACTTTCTGGCAATCTTGTCGATCTCATCAATGTAGATGATGCCCCGTTCAGCCGCTTCAATATCGAAATCCGCTGCCTGTATCAGGCGGAGCAGTACATTTTCCACATCGTCACCGACATAGCCGGCTTCGGTGATCGTCGTCGCATCTGCAATCGCAAACGGCACGTCAAGAATTTTGGCAAGTGTCTGCGCAAGGAACGTCTTGCCCACACCGGTCGGACCGAGCAGGAGCACATTGCTCTTTTGCAGCTCGACTTCCGTGCCGTCATCCTGACTCAGAATGCGCTTGTAGTGGTTGTAAACGGAAACCGCAAGCGCAATTTTCGCCTGATCCTGCCCGATGACATACTGATCGAGGACAGCCTTGATCTCAGCAGGCTTGAGGAGTTTGAAGGGTTTCTTCTTCTTTTCCTCATCCCGCTGCTTTTCCTTGCGCCGGGTGCCGGATGTGCCATAGATCATGTCATAGCAGGTACACACGCATTCATCACAAATGTTGTAGATACCTGCGGAGAACATACTCATGACCTTGTCCTCGCCCTTGTTGCAGAAATTGCAGATCTTGAATGAATTCTTATATTCTGACATGGTGTTACCTCTTAGCGATGACCTGATCGATCAGACCATATGCCTTGGCTTCCTCTGCGCTCATGAAATTATCCCGTTCCGTGTCCCGCTCGATCACTTCAAGACTCTGTCCGGTATGCTTTGCGAGCATCTCGTTGAGCTTCTGGCGGGTACGGACAAGGTGGTCGGAGTGGATCTTGATGTCGGTACACTGCCCGGCAAGTCCGCCGGAGATCAGCGGCTGGTGGATCATGATCTCACTGTTCGGGAGCGCAAAGCGCTTGCCCGGTGCACCTGCCGTCAGCAGGAATGCGCCCATAGATGCTGCCATACCGATGCAGATCGTCGATACATCGCACTTGATATACTGCATCGTGTCATAAATTGCCATGCCTGACGTGATAGAACCGCCCGGACTGTTGATATACAGGGAAATGTCCTTTTCCACATCCTGACTTTCCAGATACAGAAGCTGTGCGACAACAAGGCTTGCTGTCACATCATTCACCTGATCGCTGAGCATGATGATACGGTCATTGAGCAGACGGGAGAAAATATCATAGGAACGCTCTCCACGGCTTGTCTGTTCTACTACATATGGCACTAAACTACTCATAATATCGTCCTTTCTAAAGCGGTTCTGTGTGACAAAGTGAGCGAACGTATGTCCGCTCACACCGGTCATTTTATTCTGCGCTGTCAGCAGGGGCAGCTTCCTCAGCGGGGGCAGCTTCCTCCTCATCCACGATCACGGCATTTGCCTTGACAAGCTCAATTGCCTTACCGACACGCATATCCATGATGTAATCCTCGAGCGGAATGCGGCGCTTGACGACTTCAAGAGACAGGTGGTTGGCATCTGCCAGTTCCTGTAAGCTACTGTTCAGCTCTTCCTCCGGGATCTGGATATTCTCCAGCTCTGCGATCTTCTCCAGCGCAAGGCGGAGTTTCACTTCATTCACAGCACGATCCCGGTTGGCTTCCCGGAAGTCTTCCATGCTCATGCCTGTATACTGGAGATACAGATCCATGCTCATGTTCTGCTGCTTGAGCATCTGCTCAAAGTTGGCAACCAGTGAATCCAGTCTGTGCTCGAACATTACGTTCGGGATCGGCGAATCCACCAAAGCGATCAGCGCTTCCATCACCGTGTTGTCAAAGCTGTTCTCTGCGTCACGGACAGCATTTTCTTCCAGTCTCTTTCTTGCATCTGCCCGGAATTCCTCCATCGTGGAGAAGTCCGTAGCATCCTGAATGAACTCATCATCTGCTTCCGGCAGTTCCTCTACGGTGATACCATTGAGGCGGCACTTGAAAACGGCATCCTTTCCGGCATAGTCCTCGAGCTGATAATTCTCCGGGAATGTCACATTTACGTCAAACTCCTCGCCGACGCTCTTGCCGACAACCTGATCTTCAAAGCCCGGAATGAACTGTCCGCTGCCCAGCCGAAGCGGGAAGCTCTCGCCTTTTCCGCCCTCAAACGGCTCATCCCCGAAGAAGCCCTCGAAATCGAGGTTGACTTCATCGCCGATCTGTGCAGGTCTGTCGTCCACGGAAACCAGTCTTGCATTTCTCTGGCGGAGCATATCCACCTGTGCAGTGATGTCCTCCTCTGTTACTTCTTTCACCTTTTTGGAAGCGTGAATGCCCTTGTAGCCGTCCAGCTCGATCTGCGGCTTGGTAATGCAGATCGCTTTGTAGACCACGCCTTCCTCTTTGCTGATCGTTTCCACATCCACCTGCGGACGGTCTACCAGTTCCAGTTCAGCCTTGACCAGTTCACCCGGCAGTTCTGCATTGATCAGGTCATTGACAGCCTCATCGTAGAAAGCGCCCTCGCCGAGATAGGTCTCTGCCATTTTGCGGGAAACCTTGCCCTTCCGGAAACCGGGGATGGAGATATTCTTTCTCAGCTTGCGGTAAGCACGCTCTACAGCAGCCTCGAAATCCTCCGCACCAACTTCAAATACCATTTCCACGGTATTGACTTCTGTTCTTGTTGATGATTTCAAACTCATTTTCAGATCCTCCAAGTCATATTTCAACAGTAGCTCACACGAGCCTCATATGCGATTTGCACACATTTTACATTATACCATATCCGGGAGATTTTTTCTATACCTTTTTGCAATTCCGGGCAGACTTCTACACCTCTTACAAATTATAGAATTTTTTCAGGCAAAAATTGTAAATAATCACAAGAGATCAGATGATAGTCAATGCCATCCACCGTCCCGGTAACTGCCTTTTCCTGTGCCGGACCGTGCAGATGCCCGTAATAGCAGTCCTTCACCCCGAACTCCTGCAAAGCCCGCAGAACAGGCTCACACCGTGTCTCCCCGTAAATGGGCGGATAATGCAGAAATGCCGCCGGCTGCAAATTCTGCTCCACCGCTGCACGCAGCGATGTCCGCAGCCGCTGTTCCTCACGGGCAAGCACTTTCGCATCCGCCGGTTCATCCGGCAGATTCACCCAGCCCCTTGTGCCGCAGATCCCCAGCGACCCGTAGGCATAGCAGTTATTGTGCAGGATATGCAGCGAAGAGAACCCATTCTCCCCGAAAAAATCCGTCATCTTCTTCAGGGAGTTCCACCAGTAGTCATGGTTTCCCTTGAGCAAGATCTTCTGCCCCGGCAGACTTTCGAGAAAGGCAAAATCTGCCTGTGCCTGCTGCAAATTCATGCCCCACGATATGTCGCCCGCTATCACGACCGTATCTTCCGGCTGAATGACACGCAGCCAGTTTTCTTTCAGCAAAGTCTGGTAATTTTCCCAGCCCGCAAAAATATCCATCGGCTTTTCCGGCACGCCGAATGACAAATGCGTATCCCCGATGACAAACAGGCTCATGCTTCCGTCAGCTGTCCGAGCACGTAGCGCTCCATTTCCGCCGGACGTATCACATCCGTGAAGCGTATGGACTTATCTTTCAGGGCAGCCAGTGACGGCGGAACGGGCAGACCGCTCACCTGTGCGAGACGGTCGACCAGTGCATATTCATCCGCACCGTCCTGCACACCCTCAATGGCTTCGAGCACGCTCGCACTGAATTTATAGGGACTTGCCGTAGAGGCGATCAGGGTCTTTGTCGTATCGCCTGTTTTCGCAATATAGTCCAGATACACCTTGACAGCCACCGCCGTATGCGTATCGAGGGTATAGCCATATTTTTCCTTGAATTCGTGAATGGTCTGCTTTGTCTGCGCATCATCGCAGAAGCCGGCAGCAAATTCTGCCTGTAACTTTGCCTTTACCTCATCCGTGACGGCATACGTTCCCTCTGCGGAAAGCTTGCCGAACCAATCCCGGATCTGTGCATCGTCCCCGTCCGTCAGCAGGAACAGCAGACGCTCCAGATTGCTGGAGATCAGGATGTCCATAGACGGCGAGCAGGTCGCAAAGAATTCCCGGTTGCGGTCATATACGCCCGTTTCAAGGAAATCGGTCAGCACCTTGTTGATGTTGGAAGCGCAGATCAGCTTGCCGATCGGCACGCCCATTTTCTTAGCGTAGTATGCCGCAAGAATATTGCCGAAATTGCCCGTCGGTACGACCACATTGAGCGTCTCCCCGAATGCAATGTCCCCACGCTTTGCCATTTCCGCATAGGCGGACACATAATACACGATCTGTGGCGCCAGTCTGCCCCAGTTGATGGAATTTGCCGAGGAGAACATCTTTCCGCCGGCTGCCAGTTTTTCCTTGACCGCCGGGTCTGTGAAGATGCGCTTTACACCGTTCTGACAATCGTCAAAATTGCCCTCCATAGCGCACACCTGCACATTGCCGCCCTCCTGTGTTGCCATCTGCCGCTTCTGCATAGAGGAAACACCATGCTCCGGGTAGAATACCATGATGCGTGTTCCCGGCACATCCCGGAAGCCCTCCAAGGCTGCCTTTCCGGTATCGCCGGACGTAGCGACCAGAATGACCACTTCCTTGTCCTCGCCGTTCTTTTTCAGGGAAGTCGTCAGCAGGTAGGGCAAGATCTGCAAAGCCATGTCCTTGAAAGCACAGGTCGGTCCGTGCCACAGTTCGAGGATATGGGCATTCCCGAATGCGCCCGTCAGCTCTGCGATCGCTTCCGTCTCAAAATTTTTGGTATTATAGGCATGAGATGTGCAGTAATGGATCTCTTCCTGTGTGAAATCTGTCAGGAACTTGCCGAATACCACATCCGCACGTTCCGCATAGGGCAGCTCCGCAAGCCCTTTCAGCTCCTCCATGGTAATGGCTGGTATCTCCGACGGGAGAAACAGCCCCCCGTCTGCCGAAATGCCCTGCGCAATTGCCTGCGCTGCCGTCACTTTCAGACTGCCGTCTCTGGTACTTCTGTAAAACATACTACCACCCTTTCCTTAAAACACATCCGGAAAATCGCTCTCATCAAAGGCGCTTTCCAGATATTCGATCTCCAGCACACGTCCCTCATACAGTGTCACCTGTGCAATATCATAGCGGATATACCAGTCCTCTTCGCGAATGTCCGCCTTTTCACAATACAGATAGGCTGCCCGGATCAGCAGCCGCTGCTTGCGCCTGTCCACCGCTGCAAAGCCCGTCTCCACCGAGCCGAGCTTTCTCGTCTTGACTTCCACGAAGCACAGCTCCTCGCCCTTTTCTGCCACAATGTCGATCTCGCCGCCCCGTATCCGGAAATTCCGGCATCGTATCTGGTAGCCATGCTGCTCCAGATAACGGCAGACCGCATCTTCGCCAAGCTTTCCCTTTTCCGCTGCCGTCATTGCTGTGGGGCAAGGAATTTCTTCAGGAAAGACGGCCGGTGCAGCGGACAAGCGCCGTATTGCAGGAGCGCATCCTTGTGTGCCTTTGTGCCGTAGCCCTTATGCTGTGCAAAACCATATTGCGGATAGCGCTTTGCCTGTTCCGTCATGTAGCGGTCACGGGCGACCTTTGCCAAAATCGAAGCAGCCGCAATGGATGCGGAAGCCGCATCCCCCTTGACGACAGCTTCGCACGGCACGGACAGTGCCGGGCATTTGTTGCCGTCGATCAGCACATAGGCAGGTTTCTGCCCCAAACCGTCCACAGCCCGCTGCATGGCAAGCATTGCCGCCTGTAAAATATTCAGCTCTTCAATTTCTGCGACCGAGGCAGTCGCAATACAGAACGCTGCCGCCTTTTTCTGTATCTCGTCAAATAGCTCTTCCCGGCGCTTTTCTGACAGCTTCTTGCTGTCGTCAAGCCCTGTAATGCCATGCTCCTCCGGCAGTATCACAGCTGCCGCATACACATCCCCTGCGAGCGGACCTCTGCCGGCTTCATCCACGCCGCAGATCACCCCGAACTGCGTGCGCATTGCCGTATCATGATCCAGCATAGCCTGCCGCCTCTGCCGTGTATCCTCCCGCATATCAGACCTCCTCCGGGCGTTCCAAGGTAATTCTGCCCAGTCTTGCACCCCGGAAATCATCGAGCACCGTTGCCGCTGCCCGTTCCGTATCGACCACACCGCCCGGCAGCAGCATACCACGCTTCCTGCCGACCAGTTCGAGGAGCTTGTCGCCCTCTGTTTCGTCTGTTTCAAGCTTATAGCGCTGCACGAGCGACTGCGGATAGTTCCCGTGCAGAAATTCGAGCAGCAGCATCGCCAACGCTTCCGTATCGAGTACCTGATCCCGTATCGCCCCCGTAAAGGCAAGCCGCAGTGCCGCCTGCTGGTCATCTAACCGCTGCCACAGCACGCCCGGCATATCCAAAAATTCCGTGCGGGCATCTACCTTTACCCATTGCCGGGTACGGGTCACACCGGGTCTGTCCTCGACCTTTGCGCTTTTTGTGCCGGACATTTTGTTGATAAAGGAAGATTTCCCCACATTGGGAATGCCCACGATCATCAGGCGCACGGGTCTGCCGGTCATGCCGGCTTTCTCCCGTTTGGCAAGCAGGTCTTTCAGCAGCTGTTCCCGCACCACGGACGTGAACTGTTTCAAGCCCTTTCCGCTGATACAGTCCGCTGCCAGTGCCGGGATGCCCTGCTTCCGGTAATACTGCACCCATTTCGCTGTCATGTCCGGGTCAGCCATATCCGCCTTGTTCAGCAGCATCATGTAGGGCTTCGCCTGCATCAAGGCTGTCAGTTCGGGGTTGCAGCTGCTGTAGGGGATCCGTGCATCGAGCAGCACGACTGCCCCGTCCACAAGCGGCAGATCTGCCTGCATCATGCGCCGGGTCTTTGTCATATGCCCCGGAAACCATTGAATAGTTCCGATCTCGATCATGACTCCTCCTTTTCTATTCGATCCTGCCGAATTTGTCATTCAGGCGCAGAACGACCTTTCCCTCGATCTGATACAGCGGAACAAGCCCCACTTCCGCATAGCGGCTGTCCATGGAAACTTCCCGGTTATCGCCCAGCACATACACATACCCCTCCGGGACAGTGATCGGGTATTCAAATGCGCCGTCTGCGATCGGTTCTGTCGTGCTGCCGATCGCATAGGCTTCTTCCAGTGCCGTGCCGTCCCGGTAGACCGTTCCGGTCTCGCTGTCAATATCGATCTCCTGCCCTGCCACGGCTACCACACGCTTGACGATCACCTTATCCAGTCCGACTGCCGGATAGGGCGAACCGTCCTCCCGCAGCAGTCCTGCTTCCAGTGCGGTAATGATCACAATATCCCCGCACTCCGGTTCCCGGTCAAGGGCATTGACCAGAAGCCGGTTGCCGTTTTGCAGTGTCGGGAGCATGGAATCCCCCTGTACGGCTGCAAAGTGCAGCACGTAAATGCATACTAAAATGATGCAGAACAGCGTACAGAGCGCATAGGATGCAATGTCAAACAAAATGCCGATCACTCCATGCAATTTGCGATTTTTTGAAAAACGTACATATTCCCGCATCCTGTCATCCTCCAGATCATCCTATAAAGCCGATCTCTGTTTTTTCAAAACCCTTATCTTCTGCCGCATAGTATTCAAAAAATGCCTTGCCCATGACATCCTCCTCGGCGACTAATCCCACATAGGGGCTGCGGCTGTCCGTGGAGTGGTTGCGGTTGTCGCCCATGACGAACACATACCCTTCCGGTATCGTAATGGGATAACTGAATGCCCGGTCGTCCGTGAGTACCGGCTCATTGATATACGTCTCCTCAAGCAGTTCGCCGTCTACCCATACTTCTCCCACAGAGGCATCAATATACAGCTCCTGTCCGCTTACAGCGATCACACGCTTGATCAGGCACTCCACAAGATGTGTTTCCAGCGGAATGACTGTATCGTTGTCAAGCACATGGGCTTCATGGTTGTTGATGATGACCACATCTCCTGCTTTGGGCTTGTAGAACAGGCGGTACATCACAAGGCGGTCTCCGTTATTCAGTGTCGGCTGCATAGAATGCCCGTCTACCGTGACCGGACGGATAAAATACGTAAAGAGCAGCAGAATGATGAAAACAGAACACATCATGGTTTCCAGAATTTCCATAATATCATTGAACAGGCTGCCTTTCTTTTTCGGCTTTTTTTCCGCTGCCGGGGCTGTTTCTGTTTCCGTCACGTCCGCCGTTATTTCTGTTCCTTCCTGTACGAGCGCATCTTCGTTCGGTTCCATTCTTCTCCGCCTCTCTTTTACATTGCGTGACTTCCGGATATAGCAAAAAAGGGACTGCCGTCCCCTTGTTCTGTCTGCCGCTACGCCGTCAGAAACAGCAGGTGCTGTTTCTGACAGTCGTATACAGTGTGCTTGGACAACACCGCACAAAGATTGTGCGTCAGATGCGCAGTCAGATTTTTCGTCAGCTTGTGCAGAAACGACGCAGGCATACTGTCGTATGTCAAGGAGTTTATGTGCAAGATGACGGAAAATATGCAAGCAGATGACGTGCAAAGCCGTCAGGCGGTCTTTGTGCGGTGTTGTCCTTAGAGCTGCTCCTTGATCTTGGCAGCCTTGCCGACTCTGCCACGCAGGTAATACAGCTTGGCTCTGCGAACCTTACCATGTCTTACCAGCTCGACCTTGTCAACAACCGGGGAATGCAGCGGGAATACTCTCTCGATGCCGCAGCCGTGTGCGACACGTCTTACGGTGAAAGTCTCGCTGATGCCGCCGTGCTTCTTGGCAATGACTGTACCCTCGAACACCTGAATACGGCTCTTGTCGCCCTCCTGAATGCGCACGTGGACCTTTACGGTATCACCGATAGCAATTTCCGGGGCATCCTGCTTCAGGCAGGGATCGCTGATCTGCTTTAATGCGTCCATTTGAATGACCTCCTGAATTTCCGATCCTTCATATATGCCGCCCGTGCCGTGTATGCAGAACTACACGGACTGCCGTGCCGTTTCCCTGTCGGAGACGGCTCACACCAGAGGATGGACCGATTTAATGTCTTACGGCATTAACCCTCATCCGGAAAGACCCGGACGGATTTCAAATGCTTTTATATCATACCACATTTCGGGAAAAAAAGCAAGGGTTTTCACGAAAAAAGTCTGCCATTTCCGGAAAAAATTTTTGTCCGGAGCAATTTTTCCACATAAATCGGCATTTTAACAAAATCCGCAAAAGCATCCGTCACCATGCTCACATTGACATTCCCGGCATTCCCGGCAGGCAGGCGCAGGGTAAGTGTCAGGTGTTCCCCCTCTGCCTGTGCTGCCTCCGCTTCTATCAGGGGGCGCAGGTCAATGGTCTGTATGCCCTTTTTGGTACGCTTTTCCGCTAAGATCTCCGGCTGTGCCAGAAATTGTTCCCAAAGGGGCAGCAGCGCCTCCCCTGTCAATGTTATCTGATACTCGGCAGCCTCGATGTCCTGTGTCCTGTCCTGCGGGGTGCGTACTTCCACGGCGTGCAGCCCCGCCGGGAGTACGGCATTCAGGCGGGAAAGGATCTCCTCCGGGGGGCGCTCCTCCGTCAGGCGGATGTCCATGACTTCACAAAGGCTTTCCGTCCCCAAAGACAGCGCCAGCGGGAACATCAGATACATATGCGGATGAAAACCCTCCGTATACCATGCCGGCAGCCCGGAACGCCGTATGGCACGCAGCATACAGCGGTTCAGGTCAAGGTGGGAGATAAACCTTGCCCGCCCCGTCTTTTCAAACATAATTCTGTAATCTGTCAAAAGCAGCTCCCTCCCAGACATTGGTTTGCCCCGCATCCGGCACACTGCTGCCGGCAGGATGGGGTAGTCTCCCCGGCGTGTGCCTTGCGGTTTTCCCGGATGAGGAACGATTTGGAAACCATGTAGTTCAGGTGCGCCCACGGTTCCGTCTCCTCGTAGGGGCGCACCCGGTTCGCATAGAATGCCGGATCAAGCCCCGCTTTCGCAAAGGCATCATACCAGCGTTCCGCCTGAAACTGTTCTTCCCAGCTCTCCAAATTGCCGCCATTCTTCCAGACCTCATACAGCACTGCCCCTAACCGCCTGTCTCCACGGGCAAGAACGGCTTCCACAAGGCTCACATCGGAGACGTGCAGACTGGTCTTGATATATTTGGGGTTGACGGCTTTTTTCAGGAGCTGCTGACGGCGGAGAATTTCCGCTTTTTCAACCTGCGGCTCAAAGGCGAACGGGGTGAACGGCTTCGGGACAAAAGTTGCCGTGCTGATCGTCACCTGCGGCTTTCCCTTCGCCCGTCCGGGGGTGGCATAGAACAGATCGACCACCTTCTGCGCCAGTGCCGCAATGCCGAGCACGTCCTCGTCCGTTTCCGTCGGCAGACCGAGCATGAAATACAGTTTCACCTGTGTGTACCCGGCTGCAAAGGCGATCGAGCAGGTGCGCATAATTTCTTCTTCGGTGACGTTCTTGTTGATGACATCCCGCAGGCGCTGCGTTCCGGCTTCGGGGGCAAAGGTCAGACCGCTTTTCCGGACGGCGGTGATCTTCTTCAGCACCGACTCCGAGAAATTATCCACCCGCAAAGACGGCAGCGACAGGTGTACATGACCCTGTTCCGAATAGGTAAGCAAGCCGTCCAGAATTTCCTCAATGCCGGAATGGTCGGATGTACTCAGAGAAGAAAGACTCAGCTCGTCATAGCCGGTATTGTCGCAGAGGGCTTTGCCCTGCCGGCAAACGACTTCCGGGGACTTTTCCCGGAACGGACGGTAAATGAACCCCGCCTGACAGAACCGGCATCCCCGGATACAGCCACGCAGCACTTCCACGGATACCCGGTCATGCACGATCTCCAGATAGGGCACGACCACATGATCCGGGTAATAGGCTTTGTCCAGATCCGGCATGACACGCTTGGTAATGACTGCCGGAGCGCCGTCTTTCGGGGTGATAGACTGCACTGTGCCGTCAGCATGGTAGGCGACATCGTAGAGGGACGGGACATAAATGCCCGGTATCTCAGCAGCTTTCCGGAGAAATGCGGAGCGTGTCGCTCCGGCATCCCGCATGGTATGATAGAGATCCATCAGCTCCAGATCGACATCTTCCCCCTCGCCCAAAATAAACAGATCAAAAAAATCCGCCAAGGGTTCGGGGTTGCAGCAGCAAGGACCTCCGGCGACCACAAGGGGCGCAATGGCTTCGCCCCGTTCACGCTGTAACACGGGTATCTGCGCAAGCGACAGCATATGCAAAATGGTCGTGTAGGACATTTCATATTGCAGCGTAAAGCCGATGATGTCAAATTCTTTCACTGGGTCAAGGCTTTCGAGGGCATAGAGGGGGATGCCCTCCCGGCGCATGACGGCTTCCATATCCGTCCACGGGGCAAAGACACGCTCGCACCAGTAATTCTCCCGTTCGTTGATGCGGGCGTAGAGAATTTTCATGCCGAGGTGCGACATACCGACATCGTACATATCCGGAAAGCAGAACGCAAAGCGCACATCCACTTTTGCTTTGTCTTTCACGATCTGCCCGACCTCTCCGCCGCAGTAACGGGAGGGGCGCTGAACACTAAGCAAAACGGATTCGATTTTTTCTTTCAGCATGGATTTCATCCTTTATCCGACCTATCCGGAAACGGCAGCTTTTCCCTGCGCCCTTTTCTATAAAAAGGGCATTTTCGTGGCACGGTGTTTCTTGGTTTCCGGAAAGTCTATGTTAAAATCATTATAGTTTCAGTATAGCACAAAGTTCTGATCAAGTCAACCGGAAATTAAGTTATGTGCAAAAATAACGGCGACCTTTGCCGGGTTATGTCCAGCAAAGGTCGGAATGTTTTTGTTTCTTTACTCGCCGCTTGCGCCGTAGTTCGACAGCACTCTTGCGGACGGGTCGTTGACGTTGCAGCCTTCCCAGTCCTTGTTCGGCATCCAGAAGTCCACGACCATTTCACTCTGCCCCGGATAGTATTTCTCAAAGATCTCCCGATACAGCAGGGATTCTTTCGTGAATGGCGCTGCATGGCTGTATGCCGCACAGCGTTCCGGAAGTTCCTCGTCCGTGTAGCAGGTCTCCGCATAGGCTTTCAGGTCGTCAACCATAGAATGCCCTACCGCATCGGAGAATGCCGCTTTCTCACGCCACAAAATGCTCTCCGGCAGCAAGTCACCGTCAAAGGCTTTCCGCAGCAGGTACTTGCCCTTGCCGTAGGTGTTCAGCTTCTTTTCGGGGTCGATCGCCATGACGTATTTCACAAAATCCAAGTCCCCGAACGGCACACGGGCTTCAAGGGAATTCACTGAAATACACCTGTCCGCACGCAGTACGTCATACATATGCAGTTCCCGCAGGCGCTTTTCGGCTTCTTTCTGAAAGGCTGCCGCATCCGGGGCAAAATCTGTATACTTGTACCCGAACAACTCGTCCGAAATTTCCCCGGTCAGCAGGACACGGATGTCCGTCTGTTCGTGGATGGCTTTGCAGACCAGATACATTCCGATACTTGCCCGAATGGTCGTAATGTCATACGTGCCAAGCAGGTGGATGACCTCTTCGAGGGCGTTCAGCACGTCCTGTTCCGTGATGATGACTTCCGTGTGGTCGCTGCCGATGTAGTCGGCTACTTCACGGGCATAGCGTAAATCAATGGCATCTTCCCGCATACCGATCGCAAAGGTGCGGATCGGCTTGTCACTCTTGCGGGCAGCAATGGCACACACCAAGGAAGAATCCAGTCCGCCCGAAAGCAGAAAGCCGACTTTTGCATCTGCCACAAGCCGCTTCTCTACACCGGCAGTCAGTTTTTCCCTGATGTTGCGGCAAATTTCGTCCATGCTGTCGTGGCAGACTTCTTCTACATGGGCAATGTCGTTGTAGCAGATAAATTCTCCGCCTTTGTAATAATGTCCGGGCGGGAACGGGCGAATTTCTGCACAGATCGGTGTCAGGTTCTTCGGTTCGCTCGCAAAGACGATACTCCCGTCAGCCGCAAAGCCGTAATACAGCGGACGAATGCCGATCGGGTCACGGGCAGCGATGAATTCTTTTTCCTTGCTGTCGTAAATAATGCACGCAAATTCCGCATCGAGCATAGCGAACATATCCGTACCGTATTCCCGGTACAGCGGCAACAGCAATTCGCAGTCCGAATCGCTCCGGAAACTGTACTTGTCACGCAGCGTCTCCCGCAACTGCTCGAAGCCGTAAATTTCACCGTTGCAGACGACCATGTCCGTTCCCAGCCGGAACGGCTGCATCCCCTCCGGGGTCAAGCCCATAATGGCAAGCCGGTGAAACCCCAGCAAGCCCATGCCCGTGTCCTCTATCCGGGAACAGTCCGGACCTCTCGAAATTGTCGCATCAAAGCCTTTCTGAAACAGTTCTCTGTCAGCCGTGCTGCTGCACCAGCCCATGATAGAACACATACCAAAAACCTCCATTCCTGATTCCGCACAAAAAAAGCAACAGTGCCCCCCTTTCAGGCGGCACCGTTGCCATTGCTCTCTGCTATCATTATACCGCACTGCCCGTGCTTTGTCAAGAAAATGATGCAGATTTTTCGTGAAATCATGAAAATTTCCTGTTGAAACTTTCTTTTTTTAAGTATTCTGCCCAAATACGACTGTACCCGGGGCATATCCCTTGTAGTCCTCGTAGTAGTCCTCGTCATCGGGGACGGGGTAGTCCGGTACGACAGTACCCGGCTCGTTGTCCTCGTAGTAGTCATAGCCGAAGATGTAGTCATCGTCAAGGTAGTCCTCATTGCCGGGGTCGGGGTAGTCCGGTGCGCCGTAGTCATTCAGGTAGTCGCTCCAGTCCGTTTCCTTATCCCAGTTTTCCTCCCAGAACCGGTCGCCCTTGGCGATCACGGCTTCGGCAAGGTCGCTCTGGTCTGCCGGGAGCAGATAAGACCTTCCGTTCACGAATACCGCATAGCAGTCCTCTTCCGAGACATACGACTGTTGCAGTGCCTGAAGCAGGGCTTCCAGTTCCGGGTAGTTCGCTTTCATGCTGCCGCTGACAGCAACATAGCTGTCCTCATAGGCAGGGATGCTGTCGGAGTCATCCTTGACGTAGAGTTCCGTCAGACTGGAACAGGGGTACTGGTCGGAGGCTGCCCGGTAAGTACCCGGTGCATAGATGCGGATACGCAGATAGCTGTCCTGATCTGTATAATAGTCGTAGTTGCTGTAGGGGTCGTAGGTCAGTCCGCTCCGTTCCTCTGCCGTGAATGCCCGGAAACCGTAGCTTTCCAGTAATTCCCACGTCTCCGTGCAGCATTCGTAGATGGGTATCATGATCCCGTAACTTCTGTTGTTCTGGAGATAGCCTTTCTTCTGTGCCGTCCGGAAGTCCTCTGCGGTCATGTCGGCGATATCGTGCTGGTAGGCTTCTGCAAAACGTGCGGCAATGCCGTCCACGTCCGTTGTCATGATAGTTTGTTCCTGCGTGCTGTCGTTGTAATTGCTGGACTCAAACACAGTGAATGCCAATTCTATCGACCGTTTGCCGGTCGTATTGGATCCGCTGTACGAATAGCGCTGGAGCAGGGCGCTCATGGCATTTGTATATGCCTGTTTGTAGAGGTCTGTTCCGGTCATGATGTTCCGGAGCGCCTGCCACTCGTCGGCGGTGATGTCATACTCCCGGTGGATGCGGCTCCCGGTGATGGTGTAGTAGGTGAAAGCTACCTCGACTTCGTCCGCATAGTCATAGGTCGACTCGTGTATTTCCGGCGTTTCCGTTTCATTCCCGTACTCGTCATAATACCGATACTGGGTGTTGGGGTCTTCGGTCATGTAGTCGTACAGCGAACCCACATCATCGGCATAGGTGTACTGCAGGACACGCCAGTTGTCGGCTTTCATGGCTTCATTCATGGCATTGCCGGGGTCTTGTTTCCCCTTGCGGGCGGAAAGCAAAGCTTTATGGAGATCTGTCACTTGCCGGATGATGTCCTTGTCCGTAAATTCGAGGGTCATGTCACTGCGCCTTGTGGCGGAGAAGTCCACTTCCACGGAGCTGACCGAGGCGACAGCCGGCACGTAGTTCTCCCGTCCGAAACCGCCCGTTGCGGCAGTCAGGGCATACAGTCCGACCGTGATGGCGACCGTTGCTGCAAAGCTGACCACCGTCAGCCAGAAACGCTTGAAACCACGCTTGCGGATGACTTCCATGACGAAGTAGACGATCGCTGCAAACAGCAGGACAGGACCGACCACACCGCCTTTCAGGAGGCACAAGATAGACACGGTAATGAGCGTGAGCATGACGTAATACGCCCCCAGCCAGACAAAGGGCTTGCCGACTTGCTCTGCCTTGCGGCGGGTGTAGAGCTGCCATGCTGCGATCAGCAGGACTGCCGTCAGTACCAGAATGACCAGCCCCCACCGCAGGAAGTTCGGGAGCGTGGCATGGGATATGGCTTGCGAAGCGTGCAGAATATCATCAGAGAAGTAGTCGCTGTAGAGCGTATCGGCATCCATCGTCACAAGCAAAATGAGATAGATCAGACCACCGATCGGGCTGGTATAGCCGATGATGTCCCATGTGTAGGCGAAGTAGAAATTCATATCCACCGTCAGCACACCGATCACGGCTGCCAGACAGCCGGGGACGAGCAGGTTCAGCAAGATGTTGGTGTAGATGCTCTCGAACAGTGTGCCGCAGCAGCACGTGACCAGAACGCTCAGGGTGTAGTAGAGCAGCATCAGCACTAAAAGCCCTATCGTCAGGTAGGCGTAGTAGCGTATCATGGGGGTCATGAAGTTGTCCCATGTGATGTCCTCTTTGATCATGTTGGCAGCGCTCCAGTTGGTCAGTCCGCCAAACAGGAAGAGGATGCCCCACCCCAGCACGACTGAAACGAGATACGGCAGGACGTAGATGCACAGCCCGCCCAGATAGTCCGAGAAGAAGCGCTGCTTGCCTGTCAGCGGAAGGGCGTAGAGCATATCGACACGTGATTTACTGTGGGTCTCCGTGAACGAGTTGATGCCGGCTATCATGCCGAGGAAAACGGCTGCACTCAGGCAGAACATCCCGATGACGGCATACAGCCCCGGGCTCATGTAAGAAGTGTCCACGCCCAGATGGGAATACAGGCATACCTGCCAGAGGATGTCCCCCACGATCAGCGGGATGCCGAGCAATTGCAGGACGCAGGTGACGATGGTCATTTTCAGGTTCTGCCGCACGGTGCGGAGCATATTCCGGAACGGCGGTGTTTTACGCAAAGACGTTGCTGTCATAGCCCAATCCCTCCAATTCATAGATAAAGATCTCCTCAAGCGAAAGCGGAATCAGATCTGCCACGACCGGTTCAAAGGGTGCAATGGCGTGGCGGATCTCTTCTTCGCTGCCTTTGGCGATGATGTGGTAGATGCTTTGGTTCTTCGAGAAATGCAGGACTTCCAGATCGGGGAAGTCCTCTGCCGTGAACTCCCGTTCCTTGTCCTTGAATACGACCTGCACCTTGTGGACTGCACCTTTCAGGCTGTCCAACTGGCGGTGGAATACGATTTTTCCTTGGTGCAGGAGGGCGGCAGTGTCGCACATCTCGTTGATCTCTTTCAGGTTGTGAGAGGAGATGACGACTGTCAGTTCCCGTTCACACATGGCATCGACAAGCATTTTTTTGACAATAATACGCATGGTCGGGTCAAGTCCGTCAAAGGCTTCATCCAGTAATAGATACGGCGTGCAGCACGCAATGGCGGTGATGACGATGGCTTGGCGCTTCATGCCCTTGGAAAAGGTACTGATACGGCGGTTGCGGGGGAGGTTGATAGCGGTCTCAAGCTTTTCAAAGATCTCCTCGGAAAAAGACGGGTAGAACTGCTTGTAAAAATTCTTGAGCTGCATGAGCGTGAAGTTGGAGAATTGGATGGTCTCATCGTTGATGAAGAACACCTTCTGTTTGGCGGCGACGTTGTCGTAGACATCCTCGCCGTCGATGAGCACTCTGCCCGCTTCGGGCTGGTAGATGCCGCTGAACAGGCGCAGGATGGTCGATTTTCCTGCCCCGTTAGAACCGAGCAGCCCGAATGCTGTGCCTTTCGGGATGGTCAGCTCCACGCCGTCAAGCGCTGCAAAATCCCCGAAACGCTTGACTGTTTTCTGTAATTCCATCATACGTTGTTATCCTCCTTTGTCCCGGTCGGCTCTGTCAGTGTTTGCAGCCGTTCCGTAAGTGTTGCTCTGGAAATGCCGGCATCCAGTGCGTGTTCCGCAGCCGTGTCAAATTCCGCAAGCAGGTGCTGTTCGATCAGTGCTGCATCCGGCTTGGCGACAAAGCTGCCCCGCCCCGCAAGGGTATGGATGATGCCGTCACGCTCCAAAAGCGCATAGGCTTTGGCGACGGTATTGGGGTTGACGCTCAGCTCTGTGGCAAGGCTGCGGACGGATGGCAGCTTGTCCTGTTCGGTGAGAACACCCTTGATGACAAGCTCTACGACTTTACGGTAGAGCTGTTCATAAATGGGTACACGGCTCATCAGGTCGATGTCAAACATACAGATGCTTCACTCCTCTCTGTGTTGCTTGTCATAGCTGTACTATTAGTAATAGTAGCGGCAGGCTGCCGCCTCCGATTTGCCTCCCACCGGCAGGCTGCCGCCTCCGATTTGCCTCCCACCGGCAGGCTGCCGGCTCCGATTTGCCTCCCAATGTGCCTTCGGCACAAAGGTCGGCTTGCTCGAATAATAGTATAAATTAGAATGGGGCAAAGGTCGGCTCGCTCGACTGGTACTTTCTGTGTTACCTGTCATAGCTGTATTATTTATAATAGTACACTTATAGTATAGCATAGTCTGAATGATTTGTCAAGGGTTTTTTTGAAATATCTTATCCCATGAGCCAAAAAAGAAGTGCTGCAAGCGAATGAACGCACGCAGCACCTCTTTACACAAACATCAACCGTTGATCAGCAAATGTTTCATCATCGCCAGATCAAAAATATCCAGCTCCGCATCGCTCAGGACATCGAGCGCATCCGAAAGGGCGAAATCCTGCGTCTCTGTGACCGCTGCCTGCGCCTCCGGGAAACGGCAGATACCTTGCGCAGTCCACGCATGGAAGAGACTGATGAAGCCACACCGAACTGCAATCAAAGATCTGCTAAGAAATCAAACAGTTCTTTCCCATTCAGAAAAAATGGGTAAATTTCTACCATTGCTTGACAATTTAGTATATACATGGTATAATCAGATAAAAGGATAGAACCGCACAAATGCGCCCGCTATCCTAATCTGATATGCGAGGTGTTCTGCCATGAAGTGTAATTTTTATTTTCTCAAAAAATACTGGCTGGCACATAAGGGAAAGGCTTTTACGCTGCTGTTTTCTATTATACTTATGACAGCCATGCTCAGTGCGGTACTGCTTTTGGAACGATCCGATGTCCGCCGGGAATTGCACCGGCGCTATGATCTGGACGGCTGCTATGATAATGAATTTCTCAATGTGCAGGAAGACCAGATCTCTGCCTTTACGGAGAAAGATCTGGTCGAAGAATGGGGCTTATTGTATCTGTTCGGGAAAGTCGGAACAGGCACGGTCTACTACAATTTAGGCGGATTTGATGCCGAAGCAGCAAAGCTTGCACATTATCCGCTTACAGAAGGAAAAATGCCGGAAAATACCGGAGAAATCGCACTGACAGAACAGCTCCGGAACGCTTTATGCCTTGGCGCTGAAATTGGGGACAGGATCACAATTCCAGTATATGATCAGGCGTGTGAGTTGATCGGAGAAAAAGAGTATACATTGGTCGGTGTCATTGATGGTGAAAACCGTAATTCTTTCCTGAACGCCGAAACAAACATCTATGCCGAGCCGCAGGCAGTCGTTTCCTATGAAGAGGCACAGCAGTACAGCAATGGATCTTATAATGTTCTGCTGACTTTGAAAGGCGATGGGTTGTCTTCTCTATTGCCAGATACGGATCCCAGAACGGAGATCTACGCTGCGTATTATGCAAGTTTACCTGAAAATACAATGGCTTCTACCGGTCGTCAGTCGGCAATTCAGTCTATGTCAGGCTCTATGTATCAGCTTGAAACCGGTGAAAATATTCCAACCTCGACCAAAACCAAAATGCTGCAAATCGTATCCGCCTTTGCAGCGGTTGTAGCTATAATCTCCCTGTTCAGCGGAATTTCAGTTGCCATGCAGCAACGAAAGGACTCCTTTCTGGTACTGCGCCGGATCGGTTTTTCAGCCAGACAATTGCAGGGTATGCTGTGCATGGAGGGCATAGTATTTCTGCTCATAGGACTGGTGTGCGGACTGCTGTCGGGTATTCTGTTTTATGAAATTGTTTTCGGGATACAGGTACATCTGCTTGGTATGCCGGACTACCGTGGCTATTTCGTCGAATGGATCGTAAAAAAGAAAACGGTCGATCCATGGGTAATTCCTGCGCTTGCAGCTGCAATCACCACCGTTGCAGCATATATGATCCCCATTTTGCAGTTAAAAAGATCCTTGTCTGCTTCCGGCTATAAAAAGAAAAAACACCGCAAAGCAGCAAGAAATCTGTTTCAGGCGATGCCCCGTATCCTGTCACAAAAATCTGTGGCAATTTTACAGACTGTTTCCTTGGTTTGTGTTATGATCGCTGCAATGATCGGTTACTTATACTGCACATTTCAGCAAAAGGATATGCAGGAACTGCACCAGATCGGAGCAATTTATAACAGCGACATGGTGGAAGAAAGCTATGTTGTCAACGGTGTATTTGACCTAAAAGAACTTGGTCTGGATTGTGAACTTTCCAGTCAAGCCGGTAAGGAATTTTCCTACATGGCAAGAGCGCAGACAACGGGTCTGTCCGATGCCTCACTCCGGGAAATGGCAGAAAGCGGCGCAGAGGAGATTTATGGATACAGCAGCCCGTTTCATTTGCTGTTCTACACAAACGGCGAGGAAGATCTGTTAAACAAAATGGCATTAGATACTGCCTATGCTGAACGGTTTGACACAGAGGAAACCATTGCAGCCGTACCGTGTGTTTTGTTAAGCGATGCACTGATGCAGCAATTGGCAGAGGCAGCGGGAGAAACAATTCCGGAGGGCATTATCTATATCAGCACAAGTGAGGAAAGCCCTGTCGGAACGAGAACCATGCTTTGTGCGAAAACAGATGAACTTGGCTTGTATCCGGCAGAAACGGAAGAAAAGGAAGTGGAATTTGCAGGACATATACAAGTCAGGAGCGATACGCTCAGCGACTATCCTATTTTGCAGTATGCCCTATCCTCAGCAGAACAGACCGCAGAGCAAGGCAGTCCGACGGCAAGAGGAAAAATCGCTGTCATGTCCGGCAGTTATGCAGCCTCGATGGGCTTTTATCAGCAAACCTATGATGAGGTACTGCTCTCCATGGGTGAAACAACAACCGAAGAAGCACTGACAGCCATGCTTGCGGCAACCTTGCCGACAGAGAGCAGGATGCGCATTACTTCACGTTTTATGATCCATGAAAAATATATCAAGGCAAGCATCAATGCCTATACCACAATTGCTTTCCTGTTTGTATTATTGCTGTGTATCCACATTGCCGGGTATTGTAACGTTTGGAAATTACAATTACAGACAAAATCAGACAGGGTCGCTATTTTGCGGAGTATGGGTATGTCAAGGCGAAAATTACAGATGCACCTCTCTCTGCAAACGCTGAAAATACCCGTGATCAGCACTGCGATCGCAGCGGTATTTGTGGTAGTATTCCAGAAATTCATGGCGCATCAGTATGATACGTATCAGGCTATGTATGATCTTGCCTATGCAGACGGCTGGTCGCCGGAATTATTTGGAAAAGCCAATCAATTTGCACAAACATTTTTACTGGATGCAGGGCTGTGGATGCCGTCATGGAAACTGCCATTGCTTTCACTTGCTGTGGTAGTGTGTGGATTCAGCATTGTGAGTATTTTGATCCTGCTGCGTCAGCAGACATCCGGTGAAATCATTACCGCAATTCAAAAGGAGGAATAGCCATGAACAGTGTTGTTGCAGCAAAAAATCTTTGTAAGACTTACGGAACAGGTGAAAATGCCGTAAACGCTTTAAGGGATTGTTCCGTGCAGTTTGAGGAAAAGCAGTTTACAGCGATCATCGGCACATCGGGCAGCGGAAAATCCACGCTCCTGCACTTGCTGGGCGGTCTGGATACAGCCTCATCCGGCGAGGTCTGCTTTCAGGAAAAGAATATCCTTGCCATGAAAGATACGGAACTTTCCGCATTCCGGAGAACGCATATTGGTTTTGTGTTTCAGTTCTTCAATCTCATTCCGGAATTGACAGCTAAGGAAAATATTCTTCTGCCCTCTATGATCGACAACAAAAAGCCGGATATGGAACGTTTTTCGCAGCTTACAGAAAAATTGGGAATAGCAGAAAGGCTGACGCATTATCCGGCAGAACTTTCCGGAGGACAGCAGCAGCGTGTTGCCATTGCAAGAGCATTGATGCAAAAACCGCAGGTACTGCTTTGCGATGAACCTACCGGAAATCTCGATTCTGCTTCCAGTCAGGAAGTGCTTTCTCTCCTGCACCAGATGCAAAAAGAGGAAGGACAGACGATCATTATGGTAACACATGATCCTGACATTGCAGCGCAGGCAGACAGAGTCGTGCGGATAGAGGACGGCATGGTACTTCAACAATAAAGCGAAAATGCGTACACTTACCGCTTTTGGATAATTCAAAGAGAAGAAACGCAAGTTTCACAACAGCAACACCGCACGGGAAAGCCTGACGGCTTGGTGCGGTGTTGTCTTACTGATTAAATTTGCTGCGGTTCAGCGAACGGGGGCAGCCACGGAAGCACATCCTGATAGCTCTCACGTCCGTCCTTGTCCGGTCTTCCGGTAGGGATCAGCCCGGTCATTTCCGTACCGGCAGCGGTGAACAGTGTCTCATCCGGCGGAGCCGGTTCTTCTTCTTCGGGGTAAAGGGGATAGGGTTTTTCCTGCATGGTATTCGCTCCTTTCTCGGTGATGTCCATAGTATCTCCGGAAACGGTGGATTTATACGGAAAGGGTTTCAAAAAACAAAATCCCGGCAAGCCGAACCTGCCGGGATTTTTTGTCATTCAGTTTTTGAAAATGAAACGGCAGAAATTATACAGATGTGCATGGATGCTGTTGTCTCCATGATACCCTGCCTCGTAGTAGTGCCAGATATGGGGTACATTGTTGGTGTTGAAGTTATTGTGGTAGCCCTCCGGTGTGGAGTATACGACTGTATCGTTGCCGCCTGCTGTGATGTAGACCAGCCACGGTGTCTCCGTGTCAAACTTCCACGACCCGGATGCACCCGGTGCAGGGCAGATCGCACCGACATAGCCGAACAGGTCGGGGTGCTTCATGCCGATGTTGAGGGATTCTCTGCCGCCCATGGAGAAACCGGTGATGGCAGTGTTCTCCTTGCCGGTCTTGACGCTGTACTCCTTTTCGATCAGGGGCATCAGTTCCGTGGTAAGGACGGTATCGAAGTTATCGTATGCAATATTGTTGGCATCATCCATGGCAGAGCAGTCATCCTGTGTCTGGCTGGAATAGATGTACGGGAACACAACGATCATTTCTTCCGCAGCACCCTCAGCAATCGCATTGCCGATGATCTGCTTCGTGTACATTGTTCCATTGCCCTCGAGGATCATTCTGTCCTGATTCTCCCAGTAGCCGTGCATCACATAGAGTACGGGGTACTGCTTATCCTTGGAATAGCCGGCAGGCAGCAGCACGTTGTATTTTTTCTCCCGTTTGCAGAATGCGGAGTAGTAGCTTTTCTGCTCCAGTGTGCCATACTGTACGCCCGGTACTTCTGATTTTGCTTCATTCGGTTCAGACATGGCAAGCTGTTCATTTGCCCATTTGGTAAAATCTATACGGCTCAGACCCATACCAGCAGTATCCCCTTTATCCGGTTCTTCTGTCGGCGTATCAGGCGCTTCGCCCTGCGGGAATGCCTTGATCTGACCGAGCAGGTATTTCTGGAGCATAACAATATCTGCTAAGTCTGTCTTGCCATCCTTTGTCACATCGCCTGCCTGCTCTTGTGCAGCATCCGCAAACCCGTTGATCACGCCATATTTCACCAGTGCAAGGTCGCAAATGTCGATCACCTTGTCACTGTTCAGATCACCTGCTGTGACGGATACAGGCGGATTTGTTGTCTCCGGAATGATCTCCGGAATGCCTGCGCCGGGGATCTCCGTGCCCTCCGGTGCGCCGATCGCTTCATCAATGTAAAGATTATTGGTCGTCTCCGGGGTCTCCACATAGATCATCAGATCCTTTGCGCCCTCCGGAATGGTATAGCTCTTGTTGGAAAGCTGTACCCATGTGCCCTTCATGGTCTCTGCCTCTGCGATGGTGTCGTAATGCGTTTCCCCGTCGCTTCCGGTGTACTGGAGCTTGAAGGAGATCGTATCTGTAGCATTGTCACCGTCCAGATAGGTCGCATCCACGCTGAAGCTATACGCTGTGCCGGGCTTGAAGACCTTCTGGCTGATGGACTTTGTACCGCCGTGCCATGCAGAAGTTCTGCCGGAGATCAGCAGGGCTTCCTTGCCCGCATAGCTGGTTCTGCCGGACAGTTCGACCGTTGCTTCGCCTCTGCCCGTCCATGTAAAGGTATCGCCCTCAAAGGTATCATGGAAGTAGTAGCCGTCTGCATCTACAGTCGGTTCGGAAGAACCGCCGCCCTCCAGTGTCACCACATAGGTGGAAACGCTGTTTGCGGGGAGCTGCGACCAGAAGCTGCTGCCGTCAAATTCCATGTCATCGGTCAGTGCAAGGTTCTCCGATGCAGATGTTCTGTAGCGGTCGACCTCGGCGATCTTCTCGCCGCTGCCCAGACTGAACTGCTGGGAATATTCGCTGCTGCTCTTGTTTACAGCCACGATAGCGACCTGTCCGTCATCATTTTTGTATGCCGAAATATACAGATCTTTCTGCGGGCTTTCCGTTGCCCCGATGCGGACATCGCCCGGACGGACATACTTGGAATACTGTGCCATGCAATAGCCACGCTTGGAGATCTTGCCGTCCTCGGTCATCAGACCATAACTCCGGCGGATGTACCACCATGTGTAAGCGCTCATATTGCCGACAACCAGTGCATTGTGGATATTTTCAGCGACCTGAACGGCTTCCGGCCATCTGTTGGCGGAATCTGCTTCACTGTTCGGTACATAGACCTCTGTCATCCAGATTTCTTTCCCGCAGCTTTCGAGAGCCGGGAAATCCATCCAGTCTCTTGTCGTTCCGTACATATGCGTACCAAACAGATCGCAGTTAGCCATTGCCTTGGCATTGTTCAGGATCTTGGTATAGAATTTCTTACCGCCGTCCGGGACCCAGCTTGCATTTTCAGGCGCATACTGGAACGATTCCGGCGACATCAGGCGGGTACTTGTGATCTGATCGCCATAGTTTGCAAGAAAGTCTGTGGTTTCATCCGTGGACCAATATGTCCACTCACTCGCATAGTCCGGTTCGTTCTGCACGGAGATCGAGTAGAGATCGACACCCTGATTTTTCATGAACGTGCCGAAATCATTCAGGTGCTTGGCATAAGCACCGTAATTCTGCTTCGGGAGATGCAGCTTACCGTTGCTGCCGCCGGATTCTGCTAAATTGGACGGCGGTTCCCACGGAGTCGCAAATACCGTTGCACCCTGCGATTGCGCATATTTGGCAGTCGGTACGCACTTGTTCCACTGGCTGCTGTCGGGGTTGACAAAGACACGCAGTATTGTCAGTCCCAGTTCACCGTCTCCGTTGCCGAAAGCGGTTTTCCGCTGTGCATCGGTCAGGTCAGAGCCTTGCCATTCCGGATGGTTCATACCGCCAAAGCCACGAATGGTCTGGTACTCTTTCCCCGTGTCGATCACACAGGGGTCTGCTGCCTGTGCCGGAAATATACTTACCATGCTCAGCAGCATTGCCGCAGCAGATATGCCTGCTGTCAGATGATTCCATTTCATAGAAAAACTCCCTTCACGTTTTTTGGGGGGAATGGGACGCTGCTCCGCAGCGTCCCCCTGAATCAAAGCTCATAAAGAGCTGCGTGATGATTGCTTTTGAAATGTGCCGCCCTGTAACGGACGGCACATATTCATTTTAGGAGAAGCTCCAGCTGTCAAATTCCATATCGCCGGAGAATACAAAGTACAGATCCTTCGAGCCGCTGATATTGTTGACACTGACAGTCACATCTGTCATGCCGCCTGCCGGGATCTCTGCATAGCCGATCACATCGCCGGTCGTACCGCCTGCGCATACCTTGATGCAAGCACCGGATGCGGAAGAACCACGAACTGTCATGGACTTTGCACCGTTGGAGAAGTTCACGCCGGAAACCTTGACCCAGCTGCCCTTATGCACGGAAACAGTGGTGTCGCCCAGACCATTGACAGCAATGTCCTTGGACTGGCTGGACATGGTCTCAGCCTGTACAGTCTTGTAGGGATCGAGCTTTTCGAGCTGTGCCACACCCGTGAGTGTGCCCTTGCAGCTGATGTCCAGACCATTGACAGTCACCTCATCGATCTGCGGTGTACGGTAGTTGAGGTTGACACCCAGTCTGTCCTCCACGATCCTCGAATGATAGAGCATATAGTACTTGCCCTTGAATTCTACGAGAGAGTGGTGGTTGTTGCCGCCGCCGCCCATGTCGCCGGGGTTCGGGAACATCATGCCCTTGTAGGTGAACGGTCCGAGGGGGTTGTCACTGGTCATGTAAGCGATCTGCGCATTGCTGAAACCGTAAGGATTGCCGCCGGTATTCCAGTTGGTGCAGTAGCTGTATACGTAGGTATTACCGATCTTGTTGATGCCGGAATCCTCAAAGAGGTAGGGCGGATTGATTTTGACAGGATCACCTGCGAGGGAGATCATGTCATCCCCGAGCTTGACAGCACGTGCTGTGCCGGGGTCTGCGGACTTTCCTTCCGGAACGCCGCCGCCGAAGTAGAGATAACCTGTTCCGTCATCATCTACGAGTACTGCCGGGTCAAACATCCATACCACATCGCTGCAGTTCGGGCTCTGTCCGTTTACGAGGGCATGACCAAGCGGGTCTGTCCACGGACCTGTCGGGCTGTCAGCCTGCAATACGCCGATACCGCCGCCGCTGTTAGCGAAGTAGAGGAAGAATTTCTCCTTGCCGTTGATCGTCTTGTGGCAAGCGCAAGGTGCCCATGAAGCAAATGCCCACTTCGCAGCACCGCTGCTGCCTGCTACTTGGATCAGACCGTGGTCAGTCCAGTTCACAAGGTCTTCCGAAGAGATCACACTGATCTCCTGCACGTCATAGGAATTTTCCTTGATCTGTCCGTTACTGTCATACTCAAAATCATCGTTGGTCATGTAGACATACAGTCTGCCGTCATAGACCATGTAGCCGGGGTCAGCACCGAAACGCTGTGTATACAGCGGGTTGTTCTCCCCGTCCTTTTTCAGGCTGGCAACAGGTGTCACGCCGGAAAAGAGAGCTTCCATTTTTGCATTGTCCACGGAAACAGTCGGTTTCTCTGCTACCGGGAACTTGTCAATTACTGCCAAAATGTATTTTGTCAGGTTCACGAGGTCTGCGACATCCGCTGTACCGCTCTGGTCAACGTCTGCGCTCTTTTCAGCGGTCTTGTCAGCAAAGCCGTTGACAAGCCCGTTCTTCGCCAGTGCAAGGTCGAAAGCATCGATTACGCCGTCGCCGTCCACATCGCCGATCACGCTCTTCTTGATAACAGGCTGACCTGCGCCCTCGATACCTGTACCGCCGACTGCACCGATGGCTTCATCCATGTAGAAGTCGACCGTGCTGCCCTCCGGCGTCTCCACGTAGATCTTCATATCCGAAGCATCTGCGGGGATCTCGTAATTGGTATTGGCAAGCTGCATCCACTCGCCCTTGACAGCAGTACCCTCGGCAATGGTGGAATACTGTGTCTCACCGTCTGCGTCTACATACTCGAGCTTGAGGTAGAAATCCTCTGTATCAGCGCCGTCCGTGTAGGCAACATTTACGCTGAAGCTGAACTCTTTGCCCGGCTCAAACGCACGCTTGTTCAGGGAATACGTTGCACCATTCCATGCAGCCGTTCTGCCGCTGACATACAGAGAACCATTTTCCAGATAGTGCATCGCATCGCTCGGCTCAACTGTGGCAGGACCTCTGCCCGTCCAGCCCTCTGCATCGCCCTCAAAGCGATGATGGAAGAACCAGCCGTATTCATTCGGTTCGATCGTCGTCGGTCCGCCGGTGCTGCCTTCAAAATCCGGTGCTGTGCCGTCGCCCCACTCGGACTGCGGGATCATCCCGGTCAGCGTGGTATAGGCAAGTTTCGGCTGGTTATTGGAATCATACAGCAGCGCATTCGAGCCGGCACTCAGCCACGAATTGGCATCATTCGGTCCCCAGATGCAGACAGCTGTTACTCTGCCCTCGGACTGCGGGTTGTCGTTCCAGTCCATGGCAGCCTGAAAGATCGCCTTGTACTTATTTGCCTGATCCTGCAAGCTGTACTTGCCGTTTTCAAGGGAAATATCCAGCTCAGTGATCTGCACATCGCAGCCAATGGAGAGGTACTTCTTCATAGCATCAATGTACACATCCGTCCCTGCAAAGCCGGTCGCATTTGCCGGAACGTGGGACTGCATACCAACACCGTCCAGCAAGCCCTTTTCATAGAGATCCTTTGCCTTGGCATAGATGTTGTCACGCTTGTGATCCCAGTACTCGTTGTAGTCGTTGTAGTAAAGGTCGCAGCCCTCCGGGGCATACTTTCTTGCATAGGTAAATGCCTTCTCGATGAAGTCATTGTTGCCGTAAACCTGTACCCATGCAGACTTGCCGTTGCCGTCGCCCGGCTCACGCCATGAGATGCCCTGTGCACTTCTGCTCGTATCGTCCGTCATGCACTCGTTGCAGACATCGTATGCGTAGAGGTTCAGGTCGGGGTACTGCTGTGCAATAGCAGCGAACATATTCTTGATGTAGCTCTCCATGCGGGCATCCATGGTCGATTTGTCGACCCATGCGCCGTTGGCATTGAAGCCCTCCTTGAAGAACCAGCTCGGTGTCTGGCTGTGCCATACCAGTGTGTGTCCACGCATGGCAATGCCGTTCTTGGAGCAGAAGTCCATGATCGCTGCCGCACCGTCCAGCTTAACGCCGATATTGGTGCCGCTGCACTGCGACTGGTTGAGGGTCGCATCCGGCTTGGTCTCGTTCTCACACTCAACGGAGTTGAAGTCCTTGATGATGTTTGCGGTGATGGCAGAATTTCGGATCGTACCGCCGTTGAGGATATTGCCGACACGGAAATAGTGTGCGAACTCATCCTTCAAACCTTTTTCTGCTGTTGCTGCGCTGACAGCGCTTGTGCTCTGTCTGGTGGTGATCTCCAGCTCATCGAAAGTGAAATCTGCCGTGCTGTCGGTCGTGACGGTCAGCTCAAATTCATAGCTGTTCTCCGGTGCTTTGTACTTACCGGAAAGTTCCGTCCATTCGCCGGCTTTCACTTCTGCGGTGTCGATCTCGGTCAGTGTCTCCGCACCGGTCTCCTCATCGATTGTCAGCAGAGACAGGTGGAACGTCTCATCCGTTTCGCTCATGACTTCCAGACGATAATCATAGGTGATACCGCCGTACAGATAGAAGCCCTTGGAGGAAGCTGCACCGTCCTCTGCGGAGGAACGCCCGGTAACGGTCATACCTCTCGAACCGTTTACACCTGCGCCTTCCTTTGCGGTAAGAACGACAGTATCGCCCTTGCCGTGCCAGCCCTCAAAGCTGGTCTCGAAGTCGTTGTGAACGGCTTCTGCTGCTTTGGTCTGCTGCATCATGTCCGGAAACGCCGTGAACATGGTCGAACAGCAGAGAATGGCGGTAACAGCTGCCGCCAATCTTTTCATTTTCATTTGATTCAGCCCCTTTTCATAAATTATATTACATATAATTATGCACTTATGTTCATCCTGCCCACACATTCGCAGTTTAGACATAACTATTAAACTATTTCATCATAAATTATACATGATTTTCACAAATGTAGCAACCCACAAAGTGCAGAAAAGGTGGACAAAGTGCAGATTGCATTCACTTTTTTTCGTTTCGCACCAAAAAAAGAAAAGCCCCCCTCACGGCAGAGGGGAACTTTCTCAGTATCATCCGGAAATCTTGATCTTAGAATGCTTCTTGATCATCCATTCCAGCCAGAAATACAGGATAAAAAACACCACAAATGCAATGCCCCACGTCATCATCAGGCTTTCCAGCCTTGGAAACTCCACCCGCTGTGCCGGCTGATCGACATTGTAGGAAATCGGGATCGAATCGCCTATCGTGTAGCTTTTTCCGATCGGGAAGTAATAGAACAGTTTCGGCTGTGACATGGTACTTTTATAGACAGTATCGGTTTTCTGCTCTGTGTACTCATAAAACAGTCCGTCCGTGTCCGTGATCAGCGTAATGGAAGCATCCGTCTTATGCCAGAGCATCTGCCCCCGCACCCACTGGAATGAATAGGTAAACAGCATCAGCAAAGAGAGCAGCATACAGACCAGAAACGGCACTGTTGTAAACTTACGCAGCATATAGGCACGGGTAACAGCCTTATCTTCAATGGACATTGCCATGGGAGAGTTTCCCCTTTCCTGAGTATCTTACAAGCATATTATACCATAACTTTTTACGAAAGTCAATAGATTTGTTGTATTTTGCCAAAATTATCCCCGTGTCCGCTGATTTCTGCGATGTTTCTTTCTTTTTTTGCGTTTTACCAGTGTCAGAATGATAGCTGTCAGCGCCCCGATTACGATCAGCCCTCCGCAGACTACAAGCGCAATTGTCAGATTGCTCAATCTCTGCATCGGTCGGCGCAGATACAGCGCACCGTCCTTTGTCAGCAGTGAGAAATCCGCCGAATCTAAAACAAAACCGCTCTGTTCAGCCGTTCCCTGCAAGAGCAGCATTTCTCTGCCCTTGCCGCCTGTGAAGCCAAGCCCGATCTTTCCGCCTGCCAGCCCGGAGACATCCAGTCTGCCGCCGCCGTAAATTCTCGTCTCATCGACCCAGAATGTCAGGTTACTCTGCGAATTGTCAGAAAGCTTGTTCATCACGACTTCCGGCGAACCGATCAGCTTTACCGGACGGGAAGCCATAGCAAAAATGCCGCCGCCAGCCTCATTCGCCGCATTGCTGCGGATACTGCTGTCCTTGAGTGACAGTGCAGCATCGGAATCCGTGCAGATACCACCGCCGCTGCCTGCGCTGTTGCCCTCGACTGTGATGCCCTGCAAGTCGGCAGAAACGTTCTGCACATACAGACCGCCCCCGTACTGCCCGGCTGTATTGTCTGCTATCTCCCCGGAGATCATCTGTACTGTACCGCCGTTCAGGGCAGCACCGCCGCCGTTTTCTCCTGCCTGATTGCCGGTAATGCTGCCGCCGCTCATATAAAATAGCGCTCCGTCTCCGTTCATCTGAATGCCGCCGCCGCTTGTCAGCGTGGTGTTCCCGGTAATGCTGCCCCCCCAGAGGTTGAGCGTTCCGCCGGATTCGATCTGGATACCGCCGGCACTGTCGGTACTCTTCCCGCCCGTGATCGTTCCGGTGCTGCCGGAAAGGTCTGTCAGGTTGAGCGTACCGCCGTCCTGAATGACAATGACTTCCCCGTTGGAGATCTCCGCCACCAGTGTCCGGTCAATGTGAAAGCCGTTCAGGTTCAGCGTCACCGTATGCCCGGACGGCACACAGATGACCCCCTCAAAGGCACAGCCGCTGCCGCTTTCCACAAGATAATTGCCATTCACTGCTTTCCAGTCGGTATACAGCGTCACCGTGGATTCTCCGGCAGAAACAGCCGCATTCCACATGGCAGTCATGCCGCCGGATTCTCTTGTGTCGTAGAAAAACACGGTAGTTCCGTTTGCAGAAACCGAACCGACCGCCCCCACCGGAGCGCCTTCCGCCGAAGCCTGTACAGGCAGCAGCAGACTCACCGCTGCAAGCACCATTCCCAATACCGGAACCCGGTTCAACCGCATATTGTCGCCTCCTCATTTGCTTGGCAGAGCAGTACCCGGCAGGAAGTTCCGGTATCAGCCGCACAGCCATTTCCGGCTGCTCTGTCAGTTGTGTTCAAAATAGCCCGCAACCGTTTTCAGGTGTTCGATGATCGGCAGGTGCTGCGGGCAGACACCCTCACACTGTCCGCAAGCGATACACTCGCTCGCCTTGCCGAATGTCTTGGTAAGATTGTCGTAGTACTCTCCCTGCGGTGTCCAGCCCTTTGTTTCGGTTTCCTGTAAATCAGCATTGTAGAGGGAGAAATATTTCGGGATGGCGATCTTCATCGGGCAGCCCTCCGTGCAGTAGGAACATCCCGTGCAGGGAATGGCAATGCCGGAATTGATGATCTCCGCAGCCTGCCGGACAAGTGCCTGTTCCGTCTCATTCAGGGGCTGGAAATCCCTCATGTAGCTGGTATTGTCCAGCAGCTGTTCCATATTGCTCATGCCGGAAAGCACGACCATAACATTCTCCAGACTTGCCGCAAAGCGGATCGCCCATGACGGAACGGACAGATCGGGGGCATAGCCCTTGAACAGATCCGTGACCTGCTGCGGTACAGCGGCAAGCGTGCCGCCCTTGACGGGTTCCATGACGATCACTTTCATGCCGTGCTTGACGGCGACTTCGTAGCACTTGCGGGATTGTACGCCCTCGCTCTCCCAGTCAAGGTAGTTGATCTGGAGCTGCACAAAATCCAGTCCGGGCTGCTCCGTCAGCACCTGATCAAGCAGTTCCGCATTGTCGTGGAAAGAGAAGCCGATCTCCTTGGCAAGTCCCTTTTTCTTGAGGTCACGCAGCCATGTGAAGCAGTCGAGTTCCTTGTAAATTTCATAATGATGTGCGCCGATGTCATGCAGCAGGTAGTAGTCAAAGTACTCGACACCCGTCTTTCTCTGCTGTTCGGCAAAGACCTTGTCTCTGTCCTCTTTGGTTTTGATAAATTCCGCATGGAGCTTATCGGCGAGGGTGTAGCTGTCACGGGGATGGCGTTTCACCAAAGCCTCACGGGCAGCCTCCTCGCTCTTGAAAGCGCAGTACATCCATGCCGTATCAAAGTAGGTAAAGCCCTGTTCGAGAAAGCTGTCCACCATCCGGCAGACCTGCGGAATATCGATCGACCCCGCATCGTTGGCATCTGTCAGCGGCAGACGCATCAGCCCGAAACCCAATTTTTTCATACCGTTTCCTCCTTGTCCGTGTCGGATTTTTTCTTAGCCCCCAGAAACTGCATCCCTAAAATGATCACACCGCCGATCACGAAAAACAGAATGCTGAACGTGGAAAAGCTCAGCGGTGCCAGACCGAGCGGCTGCTTATTTTCATCCGTCAGTGTAGCAGGTCCCATGACAACGGAATACAGCGAACCGAGCATCATGCCGATGATGAGATACACCGTTGCGCTCCGCCATTTTTCCAGTGCGATCCGTATCAGGCGCACGATCGAGACAATGCCCGTAATGATGCCCAGCCCGAAACAGATGAGCAGCGGCACATACTGAAAATCGAGCATCAGTGTCGTTTTGATGGCACTGATCACGGAAATATACAGCCCGAAGATCAGCAGCAGTGTCGAACCTGAAATGCCCGGCAGAACCATGGCACAAATCGCAATCGCCCCGGCAACAAATACGTAGAGATACGTTCCCACGTTTGGATCTTCCAGTGAAAATGCCGGGGTGCTGCCGCCTACTGTGAAGTAGGTCAGTGCAGCCACACCCGCTGCGCCGATGAGCAGCGTGAAAGCCGTCCACGGTTTCTGTTTCAGGCAGTCACGTTCCTCGTAGACAACGACCGGAATGGCAAACAGGATAAAGCCAATGAACAAAGACGAAATGTTGTAGATATGTGCCTCAAACACTGCTGTCAGCACCAGAACGGAAGCAATAAAGCCGATTGCCCAGCCTGCACCGAGTTTGATGAGATAGAGAAGGGCTTTCTTTTTGGCTGCCATGTCTCCGACAAGCAGATCATTGAGCGAACCGATGAAGTCATCATAAAAGCCCATCAGGAACGCCACCGTTCCCCCCGAAACACCCGGTACACTGTCCGCCAGTGCCATACAGAAGCCATTGATCATGGTCATGATCAGTTGTTTTACTTTCAAGCTGTTTTCTCCTTTCCGCCCGTACCCGGTTACTGCTGTGCCGCAAAGCGTTTCAGGGTATCCATCTGATCGCCGAGGGCTTTCATATTGCTGAGGAATGCCGGGATAAATTCCTCTTTCTTCAGTCCGCTGCTGCACAGCAGGCTTGCCCGGTTGCTGATCTCACCGTCAAGGGTATCCACCATAAATGCGCCGAGCCTGCGTGAAAAATTCAGCGTACACAGTTCCGTACAAAGCTGCTGCATCTTTTGCAGATCTGCCCGGAATGGGACAAAGAACAGAATGGTACAGAAGCGGGGGTTTAAGTCAAGCCGTATCACGGCACGGCACGTTTCTTCATGGATACGCATTCCGAAGGAAAAGCGTTTGGAGCGCTGTGCCGTATCATTGGTCAGGCTGAACGAGATCTGGTTCTCCTTGAAGAAGTCCCGCAGCACATCGACAGAACTGCGGATATACTGTTCCTCATCCTCCGTGAGCTGTACCTTTTTGCCGTTCTCATAGAAATGATAGAGCTGCTCCTCTCCCTGCTGCTGCAAGGCTTCGTCCCGGCGCAGGGAATTGGCATCCATTTTGGAAACATACAGCACATATTCCATTGCTGCATCCAAGAGCTGTTCCGGGTCGCCCTCCATGTGCAGCAGGATATTTTGCAGTACAATGGCAAACAGTACGCTCCACTCATCGGCGGACTTGCAGTACACGCCTGTCATGTTCTGGTAAATGCCGCCCCAGCAGTCCTGCACCGTCAGGTACACATCTGTCGGGTGAAAGCGGTTCTGGAACATAAAGTCCTTATTGGCAATGTTTTCCACGCTTTTTTTCACGAGTGCGTGTACTTTCTGACTGATCTCCTCTTTCACGTCCTGCTTTCCGGTCATGTGCTGATAGCAACC
>CANRFM010000014.1 GCA_947629905.1 uncultured Clostridia bacterium | reverse complement strand
CAAATATTACAACAGCGAAAGTGCCTTTTCATAACCCCATCGGTGCCTTTCGCAGAAAGGCGGATTATAATAATGAAGTTAAAAAACTCATTCCATTCCATAACGTGTTCCCTCCCTTCCATTTTCATTTCCGGGAGCAGGATTCGCCGCCTACCGTTTTCAGGTGTGCTCTAAAAAATAGTATAACACAAATTCCGGCATTTGTCAACGATCTTTCCGCAGATCCGCCGGAAAAAATGCTTGACAAAGCCCGGTATACGTGCTATAATAATAGAAAGAGCACACCATCAAACGTTTTGACGGCTGCTCCCGTAGTTGGTTACGTGTTTAGTAACCGCCCAAAGTAGCAAGCTGGGCGGTTACTTCCTTTTTTCATGATGTGAAGTAAGTACTTCCATGATTGCTTTGACAATCGACACAATGCCGGAGCATAAGCCGATGATTTTACAAATCAAATCAAAAACCATGAACATTCACCCCCTTTTGCAAGGGAGCAGGATTCGCCGCCTACCGTTTTCAGGTGTGCTCTGAACATAGTATAACACAAATTCCGGTATTTGTCAACAATCTTTCCGCAAATCCGCCGCAAAAAATGCTTGACAAAGCCCGGTATACGTGATATAATAATAGAAAGAGCACACCATCAAACGTTTTGACGGCTGCTCCCTTATGCTACTGTTTAAGTAAACAGTAACCGCTCAGGTATCAGCTGGGCGGTTACTTCCTTTTTTCATCATGATCAGAAGTAAGTACTTCTGCCACTGTCTTGATTATAGAAACGATGCTTGCGCACGTTGTGATAATCTTACAAACAATGTCAAAAATCACCATGAATTTCACCCCCTTTTTCAAGGGAGCAGGATTCGCCGCCTACCGTTTTCAGGTGTGCTCTGAACATAGTATAACACAAATTCCGGCATTTGTCAACGATTTTTCCGCAGATCCGCCGGAAAAATGCTTGACAAGATCCGGTACAATATGGTATAGTATACAATAGTATACCATAGGAAGTGATACCATGCCAAGATTTTTTACAGAGAACGCCACCATGCAGGAGATCGTCCTCACAGGAGAGGATGCCCGGCACATCGGGCGTTCCCTCCGGATGAAGCCCGGTGAACCGCTGACCGTGTGCGCCTGCGGAATGGATTACCAGTGCGAGATCACCCGCATCACGGAAGATGCCGTTTTCCTCAAGCCCCTTTCCGTGCAGCCCTGCGCTGCGGAACCTTCTGTTCAGGTGACACTCTTTCAGGCTGTTCCAAAGCAGGACAAGCTTGCCGAGATTGTCCAGAAAACCGTAGAGCTGGGCGTTTTCCGCATTGTACCCGTCCTGACGGCTCGCTGCGTGGCAAGACCGACCGCTGCGGACTTTGCACGGAAACAGCAGCGCCTGCAAAAAATTGCCCTCTCCGCCGCCAAGCAGTCGGGCAGGGGCATCATCCCGGAGGTCACGCCGCTGCTTTCATGGCAGGAAGCGCTTGCCGCTATGCAGCAGCAGGATGCTGCCGTGATGCTTTACGAGGAACAGGGCGGCAGACGATTCGGGGATGTGCCGCTTGCGGGCGTGAAGCGTGTGGGTCTGTTCATCGGCAGTGAGGGCGGTATCTCCGCTGAGGAGGCGCTGCAGGCGGAAAATGCCGGCATTTACCGGGTGTGGCTGGGCAGACGCATTCTCCGCTGTGAAACAGCACCGACCGCTGCCTTGGCTATTTTGATGTACCTGACAGAAAATTTATAAATTTTTTCTGAAAAGTGTTGAAATTTTTTCCGGAGTGTGGTATAATACATACAGATGCAGCGCCGGTCTGTCCGCAGCAGCCGGGCGGCGGAGTGATGAACTGCGGAGAAAAGAGGATTTCACCATGAACGGAAAAATTATTGCCATCATCCTTGCTACTGCTGTAGCAACTGCGGCTGCAGTCGTATTTGTATTGCAGAAGCAGAATTCCAAGCGCAAGATGCGCTTTGACAGCTCCGAATTTGACGATGATGATTTTATGGACGACATCGCTTGCCCGGAGCAGTGTAATTTTGCGGATGACGGCAGCGAGATCGCCGGAGAAGCACCGCTGAACGAGACAGCCGAAGCAGCCCCCGCTGAAGAAGCTGCCCCCGAAAAGCCGGAGGATGCAGAGGAATAAGTCCTGTTGATCAGCAAAAGCCCCCTTGCGGGGGCTTTTTTCTGTCAGAAAATATTGTCATTGAATACCCAGACCGTATAGCCGCCGATCGAAAATTCCTGCCTGTGCAGATCGACCAGAGGACTTGCCTGATCCTGCAATGCTGCCACTTCACCGGCATCGAGGATGAGGAAATACTTGTCCACGCCCGGCTGCTTGTCGAACCAGTTTTTACAGCTCTGATAGTAATACGGACGGCAGCCCGCATCGTCAATTGTCACGCTCCGGCACTCTACCTGCGAATCCGCAGCGACCGTCAGACCATTTGCCCGCCAGAACGTTGCATACCCGTAGGTAAGCCCCCGTTCTTCCAGTTCCTCCGCAAGCAGATAGAGGTCGTTGTCCTCCGTGTTGTCCGCCGGCATATCCGCAACCGTATAGCCCGTCACCAGACAAACCGCCGTCAGCGGTATCATCATCAGTGTCATGATCCGCTGAAGGGAGATCTCTCCGATCGCCCACCGCAGGAACAGGATCGTTACCAGTGCAGACGTTGCCACGATCGGCGAAAGCCGCCAGTTTGCATTGGACAGTTTCCCCATGATGTAGCCCATCATGATGAGCATGACCATGAACCAGTGTGTCAGCACCAGAATCCTTGACTTGCGGTCGGGCAGCTTCTTGTAGAAGCACAGTGCCATCACCGGAACGATCAGCAAAACAACGCCCGTAATGACGATCAGCAGATCGCCCACGCTCTTGACGCTCATCAGCGGTTCGTTGAGCTTCATGTCCGCACCGAGCAAAGAGAACCACTGCTGCGGGAACGAAAGCAGATGATCTGCCCATTCGCTCATGTCGGAATAGTTGGAGTATGCCCCCTCATAACCGGCAACAATGCCCTTTGCGGCAACGGCAGTGATCAGGTAGCCGGCCACCATACCTGCACCCATGACCAGAAAGATCAGCAGCGCCGGAAGATTTTTCTTAGAAAACAGTTTCGTATCCGAATCGAGCCAGCGTTCACAGAATACCGCAGCCATGATCGGCAGCGCAAAGATCGTGATGGCGATGATCTGATCCATGCACGTCAGTACCAGCCAGACAAAGATCAGCACTGCCGAGATGATCAGCGACTGCAAGGATCTTTTCCGGGCAGCTGTATCGGAATTTTTAAGGAAACTCCGCTTTTCAAGCAGATCCATATGCCGGAACAGCAGCGCCAGCCCGACAAAGATAAAGAACACGCCTAAACTGTAATAAATCGAATGCCCCCAGAAAATTTCCCGGAGCTTTTCACTGCCGGAACAGATCATCAGCTCCACGAATACCCCGAAAGCGACCCAGTTCCACGACCAGTTCAGCTTTTTCAGCAGCCATACCAGCGCAGCCGTGAACAGCAGAAAGAAAATCAGCATGGAAAGCACGTGTGTCGTCATCGTCACCCCGAACAGCGGGATCAGTGCCGTCATGATGAGCGAGGTGCTGAACGGCAGCAGACACGCATAGCTGAAATCCTCATTGAACAGCGAGCCGCTTTCGTTGGAAGCGACTGCCCACATCAAAGAATCCGTCGTGTCCGAGTGGAAGTACCCCCTTGACGGGAACAGCGTATAGTACCCGATCAGGAACACGCTGACCGCTAACAGTACTGCCCAGCCCCATTTGGCAAGGGCATCTCTGCAATACCGCACCACATCCGCAAATTTTACCGGCGGACGGTCTGCCGGAGCAGACTGCTCCGGCTTTTCAGACGGTGCGGCAGTGTTGGGTGTCTTGTCAGGCGCACTCATGCCTCAGCCTCCTCCGTGGCAGTCTCATGGTACTCCTGTTCGGTGTTGACGCTCCAGATATTGGACTTGTCTGTGGCACCTGTGAGGATATTCTTCACGGCTTCAAAGGAAGTCGCCATGGAGTGATCCATGTTATTATACCGGTGCTGTCCGTTTCTGCCGACACAATAGAGGTTGCCGAACTTGTTGAGGTAGTCGATGAGGGTATCGATCTCATCATAGGTGTCAAAGTACGCCGGATATGCCTTCTTCACCTTTTCCCGGTGTCCGTCAATGACACGTGTCACTCTTGAAATAACGCCCATTTTGCGCAGTTCCTTGATAGCGAACAGGATGCAGTCCTTGTCCGACATATTCCAGAAGCTGTCACCCTCCGTGCAGAAGTATTCCAGCCCGATCCAGACATTGTGTTCGGGGTCCTGTACCATATAAGGCGACCAGTTGTTGAACACTTGGATCCTGCCGAGCTTGACACCCTTGTCCTGCACATAGATCCAGCAGTCCGGCACGATATTGCCGAGGGTGCGGATGTTGGTCTGATTTTTCAGTTCGAGCTTGTCCACCAGAAGACCCACGGTCACGAAATCCCGGTAGGGCAGTCCGGCTGCGATGCGGGCTTCGTTTTCCGGTACATCGTTCATACCAGCGACCAGATCCTTGACCGGCATGGACGAGATGAAAATGTCGCCCCGGACGGTCTGTGCGATGCCGTTCTGCTCAATGACAACGCTCTCCACGGTATCTTCTGCATTGGTGTGGATACCAGTGACTTTGGCATTCATAATGATCTTTCCGCCGAGCTTCTCAAATTCCTTTGCGGTCGTTTCCCAGAGCTGTCCCGGACCGTATTTCGGGTAATAAAATTCCTCGATCAAAGAGGTTTCCACCTTGCCGGACTTCTTCTTGTCACTGCCGCCCAGCTTGCTGAACATATCCTTGACCACGGCAAGGATGCTCAGCCCCTTGACACGCTGTGCGCCCCAGTCCGCAGAGATCTGCGACGGATGACGGCCCCAGAGCTTTTCGGTGTAGCTCTCAAAGAACATGGAATAGAGCTTTCTGCCGAAGCGGTTGATATAGAAATTCTCCAGCGAATCTTCCGGCAGTTTCGACACGGTCGAGCCGAGGTAGCTGAACCCGGCTTCCATGGTCGTGGCAAAGCCCATATTCTTAATTGTCTCCCACTTCAGGGAAACGGGATAGTCAAAGAATTTGCGGTCGTAGTAGATACGGGAAACCCGGTTGCGCACGAGCATGACACGGTCTGTCTCTTCCGGATCAGGACCGCCGGGGGAGAGCTGTTTCGGGCGGTTGAGCTTGATGTCGTCAAAGGACGGCTTGCCCTGACGGGGCATCATGTCCTCCCACCACTGCATGACCGCCTTGTCCTTCGAGAAGAAGCGGTGACCGCCGATGTCCATCCGGTTGCCCCTATGGTTGACAGTACGGGAAATGCCGCCAATCGCAGAGGACTCCTCATAGATCGTAACTTCATATTCGCCGGGTGCCTGCCGGAGCAGTTCATACCCGGCAGTCAGTCCGGCAGGACCGGCACCGATGATGATTACCTGTTTCATGTTCCATTCCTCCTGTAAGATCTCCTATGGGAGATGATATACTATCACATTTTATATTATACACTATTTTTTTTATTATGTCAAGGCACAGCAGAGAATAATTGGTCATGCTGTTGTTATGGTAATTCCCCCATCTTCCCACCGGCAGACTGCCGGCTCCGTTGTGCCTCCCAATGCGGCTTCGCCGCAAAGGTCGGCTTGCTTGACAGATAGTGCAATTTAATTCAGCTTGCCTTTTATCCCCTATCCTTCTGTAACAGTGATACTCCCATCTTCCCACACAGCACCATAGGCGATATTCGTATCCGCAAGCCAGATATGCGCCTTCCCGGTCGGGGAAACTGCCGCATAGCTGACGGCAAAGCTGTCCCCTGCCTGTGCATCTGCCGGGAGCGTCACCTGCACGGTCAGCAGTGTGCCCGTATCCGTGAACGTCTCCCCGCCGGAAAGCCATGCCGCCCACAGGCAGCCGCTTTCCGCATCACAGCTTGTGTAGATGTGAAAGCTCTCCTCTTCCTCGACCGTGAAGCTACAGCGGCTATCGACCTGTAACCCCCACTCCGCCGCCACAATACCGGGGTTTTTCGTCAGCTTCACCTGTACCGGAACGGTATAGCCCTGTTCCTGTAACCGGGCAAGGGGAATTTCCACCTGTTCTACCGTGATATGCAGCAGTTCTGCCGCTGCAGTCTCCGTCTGCGCAAGCGGCGGTGCATCGTCCCACTCCTGCACAGTCTCCGGCTGACCGGAACACCCCGTCAGCAGGCACAGGCACAGGAGTGCCGGCAGAAAGCCCCTCATTTTTTGAACCGCATGGAAATGTCAAAGCACTGCACCGAGTGCGTCAGTGCACCCAGTGAAATAATATCCACCCCTGTTGCGGCGACTTGTGCAATGTTCGCTTCCGTGACATTGCCCGATGCTTCGAGCAAAGCTCTCCCGTTCGTGAGCTTTACGGCTTCCGCCATGGTCGGGCAGTCCATGTTGTCGAGCATGATAATTTCACACCCGACCGCAAGTGCTTCCTGCAATTCCGCAAGCGTGCGCACCTCGACTTCGATCTTCACCATATGCCCTAACTTGCTCCGCAGTGCCGTGACAGCTGCCGTAATGCCCCCGTACACGTCAATATGATTGTCCTTGAGCATCGCACCGTCCGACAAATTATAGCGGTGATTCTTCCCGCCGCCGACCGTGACGGCATATTTTTGCAGCCGTCTCAAACCGGGCAGTGTCTTTCGGGTGTCGGTAATGCTGGCATTCGTGCCCTTTACCAGTTCCACACAGCGTGCCGTAGCCGTGGCAATGCCGGACATATGCTGCAACAGGTTCAGCGCCGTGCGCTCCCCCTTGAGTAAAGTCGCCGTGCTGCCTTCCATTTCGGCAAGGATATCGCCCTTTTTCACCCTGTCTCCGTCTTTTACATGGGAACGGAACGTCACACCGCCCCCGACAAGCTCAAACACCCGAGCGGCAATTTCTATCCCGCAGACCACACCGTCTGCTTTGGCAATATAATATGCTGCCCCGGTATGCCCCTCCGGAAGCAGATAGTCGGTCGTCACGTCCACATAGTGGATGTCTTCTTCCAGAGCCGTTGTAATAATGCCGTCCACATAGCTTTGCAATAGCTGCATATTATACTCCTTTCTCCTCCACAAGCGCCTCGTTCAGGATCAAAAACGCAATGGTCGCCGTGGCTCTCGCTTCCACATAATCGGCATTGATCTGATACCTGCCGTCTTCCAACTGGTGCAGCAAGGTGCAGACCCGCCCGAAATTGTCCCGTATCTTCTCCCCGTCCGGAATGACAAAATAGCTCTCCTGCAAAATTTTCCGCAGCTCCGTGCGGATGCCGTGCGGCACAGGCGGAGCACCCTCGCAGGTGTCAAATGTCACCTCTTCAAAGCCCTCTGTATCGTGCAGATGTGCCGCAATATCCCTTGCGGCATGGCGGGAGAATACCAGTGCCTCGAGCAGCGAATTGCTTGCGAGCCGGTTATTGCCGTGTACGCCCGTATTGGAGCATTCCCCGCAGGCATACAAGCCTTTCACCTTTGTCCGTGATTCGGCATCGACCTGAATGCCCCCCATCAGGTAATGCTGACACGGGTAGACGGGGATCCTGTCTTTTGTCATGTCATAGCCCTGTTCGAGCAGATTCCGGTAGATCATGGGGAAGCGGTCCTTCACCTCGTCAGCGGGCTTGTGGGTGATGTCCAGATAAAATTCATCCGACCCCGTGCGCCGGCTTTCGAGCACAATGGCATTGGACACCACATCCCTTGGGGCAAGTTCCAGACGGTCGTCATAGTGCTGCATGAAGCGTTCCCCGTGGCAGTTGAGCAGATACGCCCCCTCGCCCCGCACAGCTTCCGAAATGAGAAAACATTCCCGTGTGTGGCGGTTGTTGAATGCCGTCGGGTGGAACTGGATGAGCGACAGCCCCCGAATCATCGCCCCCATATTATAGGCGAACATAATACCGTCCCCCGTGGCAATGGCGGAATTGGTCGTGAATTCATACACCCGCCCGATACCCCCGGTCGCCATGATGCAGAAGTGGCTGCTGACCGTTTCATACTGTCCGTCATGCAGCAGCAGTGCGGAAAATCCGGTATTTGTTTTCCGGATGCTGCACAGGAGCGTACTCTCCTGGATGTCCACATTCGGGAGCGTTTTCACGTGGGCAAGGAGCTTTTCGGCGATCTCCCGTCCGGTCGCATCCTTGTGGTGAAAGATCCGCCGCCGGCTGTGGCCGCCCTCAAGCGTCCGGTGATAGTCCCCGTCCGCCTGTTTGTCGAAATCCACGCCCAGTTCGATGATATGCCCGATATCCTGTGCGGCTTCCTCGACCAGCATATGGACGGTGCGGTGGTTGTTCTGAAAGCCGCCCGCAATGTAGGTATCGTTTTCGTGCAGGGAAGTCTTGTCCCCCGGGGAATGATACACCCCGGCAATGCCCCCCTGTGCCAGTGCCGTATTGCACAGGCTCAGTTCCCGCTTGGCAAGCAGGAGAATTTTCGCTTCTGCCGGCAGGTTGAGGGCAGCGTAAAGCCCTGCTGCCCCTGCCCCGGCAATGATGACATCATACTGCATACCTTGTCACTTCCTAAGCAAGCGAGACCGGCTCGATCTGCCAGATCTGCTCTGCATATTCCCGGATCGTCCGGTCGGAGCTGAATTTCCCGGCATGACAGAGATCATGCCACTGCTTTCTTGCAAAGCCCAAGCGGTCATTCTGATAGTCCCGCAGAGCCCGAATTTTGGCATCGCAGTAGCTTTGCAGATCGCCCAGTACATAATAGTGATCCGGCACGTGCCAGCTTGCGCCCTCTGTCAGGGCATCGTACAGTTCCCGCACGTCCGCATTGTCCACGAGACTGCCGTCCATGAGGGTCTGCACGACCTGCCGGATGCGGTCATTTTCAGCCAGTACCCGGCGGCTGTCGTAATTTTTCCAGATCTCCGGGAATTCCTCTACCCGTGCGCCGAAGATGTAGTTGTTCTCCTCTCCGGCTTCCTGTACGATCTCCACATTTGCCCCGTCATATGTGCCGAGCGTGACTGCACCGTTGAGCATGAGCTTCATATTGCCCGTACCGGAAGCTTCCGTTCCGGCAGTCGAGATCTGCTCCGAAATATCTGCCGCAGCGACCAGCTTTTCCGCATAGGAAACGTTATAATCTGCCACAAAGAACACCTTGAGCTTGTCACAGACCTCCGGGTCGGCTGCGATCTTGTCCGCAATGGCATTGATATAGCGGATGATCGCCTTTGCCCGCCGATAGCCGGGCGCAGCCTTTGCCCCGAACAGGAACGTTACCGGCGGCAGATCGGTGATGCTGCCGTCCTTGATGCCGTAATACAGGTACAGGATGGAGAACGCATTCAGGAGCTGCCGCTTGTATTCGTGCAGCCGCTTGATCTGAATGTCAAACACGCTGTGTTTCGGATCAAGGAAATTTCGGCAAGCTTCCGCATCCGCAAAGCGTTCCGGCTCACGGCGGTAGATGTAGTCCGCAAGCTGTTCCTTTTTGGCAGTCTTGATCGCCATGAAGCGTTCCATCACGCTGTCATCCTCTGCGAAATGGTCAAGCTCTTTCAGGCGGTCAAGGTCGGTCACCCAGTCCTCTGAACCGAGCAGCTCCGTCAGCAAGGCGGACAGCTCCCGGTTACAGAGGGCAAGCCACCGGCGCTGCGTGATGCCATTGGTCTTGTTCTGGAAGCGTTCCGGATAATATTTGTACCAGTCCACAAGGGCAGTATCTTTCAAAATCTGCGTGTGAATTTCCGCAACGCCATTGACAAAGCTGCCCATGAAAATTGCCATATGTGCCATGTGTACCGTGTTGTCCTGCACGATGCGCATACGCCGGATCTCCTGCTTTTCCGCATTTTTCTGATAGAGTTCGGCAATGAGCATTTCATTCAGCCGGAGAATGATGCTGTAAATTTCCGGCAGCAGTGCCTGCACCAGACTGCCATTCCATTTTTCAAGGGCTTCTGCCATGATCGTATGGTTGGTGTAGCGGAATACCTTCCGTGCCGTTTCCGCAGCATCTTCAAAAGAGACCCCTGTCTGCATGAGCAGCCGTATCAGCTCCGGAATGGAAATGACCGGGTGCGTATCGTTGAGCTGCACCGTCAGCACCTCTGCAAGATTTTCATATGTCCCGTAGTCCTCATAGTGCTTTTTCAGCAGATCCTGCAAAGAGGCAGAGCAGAAGAAATACTGCTGCTGCAAGCGGAGCTTTTTGCCCTCGTCGGTATCGTCATTCGGGTACAGACAGCGGGAAATATTTTCAGCGTAGATCTGTTCCGCACAAGCCCCGAGGTAGTCCTGACTGTTGAATTTCCCGAAATCAAATTCCTGCAACGGTTCTGCCTGCCAGAGACGGAGCGTGCCGATGTTCCGTGTCCCGTAGCCGATAATAGGCATATCGTAGGGAACAGCCCGGACGGTCAGACCGTTGTATGCCACAAGAACGGCATCCTCTTCCCGGCGCACCGACCACGCATCCCCGAACCGTGTCCAGTCGTCAGCGGTTTCACACTGAAAGCCGTCCTTGATCTCCTGCCGGAACAGACCGTACTTGTACCGGATCCCGTAGCCGTCCAGCGGTAAATGCAAGGTCGCTGCACTGTCGAGGAAACACGCCGCCAGCCGTCCGAGACCGCCGTTGCCGAGTGCCGCATCTTCGATCTCTTCCAGTGCGGACAGGGATGTCCCTAACTCCTGCAAAGCCTGTTCCACGGCATCGTAAATGCCAAGGCAGAGCAGGTTGTTGAAAATGCTCCGCCCCATGAGAAATTCCATGGAGAAATAGCACGCATGGCGTGTATGGCGGTGTGCATTCCGGGAATCCTCCCAGTCCTCTGTCAGGAGCTGCATCACCATAGTGCCGACAGCGTTGTGAAGTTCCTGCGGTGTCAGTTCTGCGGCAGGCTTGTCGAGTGTGCCTTTCAGGTAGGCAAGAAATGTATCCTTTGTGTACTGCATCATACTTCCTCCATGTTTTCAGTTTCAGTTTCAGTTTCAGTTGCGGGGGTGGGGTCTTTCCGCCGTGCTCTTGCGGGGCGGACGGGCTTTTCCGGCTGCGGAACGGCTCTCCCGTAGGTGCGGTTCAGGCGGCGGATCGCCTTGATGAGGTCTGTCGTGTAATCCGACCGCTGTGTCCGGTACAGCCAGTTGCCGCCGAGGACGGACGGGGTGTTCATCCTGCCGGACTTGTCCTCGTGCAGAAAGTCCTGCATCTGCGCCACCGCAAGTTCCGCAGTGCTTGCCCAACAGGCGGAAACAATGGCATCCGGGATCTGCGAACGCTTGCAGCGCAGATACTGCTTTGCAAAGCGGATGGTTTTCTTATCGGCAGATTCCAGCCAGCCCCGGAGCGTTTCGTTGTCGTGCGTTCCCGTGTAGCACACGCAGTGCGGTGTAGCGAAATTATGCGGCAGGTGTTCATTGTCCGCATCGCTGAACCCGAACTGCAAGACCTTCATCCCGGGATATTGCAGCGCATCGAGCATCTTATGCACGGCAGGGGTGATAAAGCCTAAATCTTCCGCAATGATATGCAGGTCACCGAGTTCCTTTTTCGCCGTGAGGAACAGTGCCTTGCCCGGACCTTTGCGCCATCTGCCTTTCACGGCATCGGGTGCACCGTAGGGAATGGCATAGTAGCTCTCAAACCCCCGGAAATGGTCGATACGAACCGTATCATACAGGGAAGCAGCGTGTTTCAGGCGGGCGATCCACCATGCAAATCCGGTCTGCTTGTGGTAGGTCCAGTCGTACAGCGGATTGCCCCAAAGCTGCCCGGTCGGGGCGAACGGGTCGGGCGGACAGCCTGCGACCTCAACAGGTTTCTTGTCCTTGTCCAGATCAAATAATTCCGGGCTGACCCAGACATCTGCGCTGTCGTAGGCAACGTAGATCGGCATATCCCCGATGATCTCCACCTGATGCGCATTGGCATACCGCCGGAGCGCCAGCCACTGCCGGCTGAACATGAACTGAATGAAACAGTACAGCCCGATCTCGTCTTTCAGGCGGTTCTCCGCCTCCCGGAGTGCCTTCGGTTCACGCATGGCAAGGGGCTGCTCCCATTCGTACCACGGCGCACCGTCATGTTCGGCTTTGAGCGCCATGAACAGGGCATAGTCCGGCAGCCAGTGCTTGTTGGCTTTCAGGAAAGCGGCATAGCCCCGCACGGATCTTTCCTTGAATCTTGCATAAGCCCTGCGCAGGACGGTGATATTGCTCCGGTAGAGCAATTCATAATCCACCGTGTCCGGGCTTCTCTGCCAGAGCATGGAGGCATAGTCCTCATGTTCGAGCAGTTCCATTTCTTCGAGCAGTGTAAAGTCAATGAAATAGGGATTTCCGGCATAGACCGAGAAACTCTGATAGGGCGAATCCCCATAGCTTGTGGGCGAAAGGGGCAGTATCTGCCAGCAGGCAGTTTCGCTCTTTTGCAGGAAATCCACAAACTCATAGGCCTCCCGTCCCATTCTGCCGATCCCGAACCGGGAAGGCAGACTGGAGATGTGCAGCAGAATGCCGCTTTTCCGTTTTTTTGCTTCCATAGTGCTATATCCTCCTGCATAGTTTAATCCAGATATGTCTGAATGCTGTTGAGTCGTTTTTCCATCTGCCGGGTACGCACACCGACCAGTTTTTCCAGTTCATCACCGGCGGAAATGATCTTAGACTGCGTTTTGGCAAGGGCTTCCGCAAATGTGTGGAACTCCGTCCGCACCTCTCCGAGTACCCGCCATACCTCGCTGCTGTACTGCTGCACGGCAATGCTCTGGAAACACATTTGCAGCACAGAAAGCATAGCCGCCAGCGTTGTCGGTCCTGTCACGAAAATGCGGTATTTCCGGAACAGTTCCTCTGTCATCCCTGCCCGCACGATCTCCGTGTAAAGCCCCTCTGTCGGCAGGAACAGGACACCAAAATCTGTCGTCTCCGGGGGCTGTATGTATTTGCCGGCAATATCCTGCGCCTCTCTGCGCACACGGTCGGCAAGGGCTTTCTGTGCTTTCTGAATGAGTGCCTTGTCGCCCGTTTCATAGGCATCCTGCAAATGCAGATAGGTGTCTCCGGCAAATTTGGCATCGATCGGCAGCAGGCTTTTGCCGCCGTGTGCATCCGGCATCTGCACCGCAAATTCGACAACACCCTTGCCGAGCTTTGCATTGCGCACAAAGCATTCTTCCGGCAGCATATCCGACAGCAGCGCTTCGAGCTGAATTTCCCCGACCTCGCCCCGTGTCTTGACGTTCGTGAGCAGTTTTTTCAGGTCGCCCACGCTTCCGGCAAGGGTCTGCATCTCTCCGAGACCCTTGTACACCTGTTCGAGCCGTTCATTGACGGTAGAAAACGCTTGCTGCATCCGTTCGCCGAGTACTTTCTGCATCTTTTCGTCTACGACCTTGCGCATTTCGTCCAGACGGAGATTCTGTTCTTCCCGGAGGGATTGCAGACTGCTGCGGACGGTGCTGTCTATGGCAGATAGTTTCTGTGCATTCTCCTGTGAAAATGTCCGCATCCGCTCCTCTGTGCGGTTGCTGAGGGCATCGAGGGAGCGCTGTGTCTCGTTCCCGAGCATCGTCAGCTTGTCCGTCTGCGCCTGAAAGGCTGCACGCTGCTCCTCCCGCATCAGCCGGGCAGTCTGTTCATTGCTCTGCAATGCCGCCTGCCGGTAGGCAGACAGCTCCGCCCGGAGCTGTTCGAGCTCCTTGCTGCCGTCCTGTTCTTTGCGGGAACGGATGAGGAGAACCGTTTCCACAAGCCATGCCGCTGCCAGCAACAGGCAGAGCACAAGCAAAAGCCACTGCATAAATACACCTCTTTCCGGGAATACTTCTCTAAAACGAAAGGAGCATTTTCCATGAAACTTGCACGAGTTACAATTCCCTTTCTGATCGGATTTTTCCTGTATGCCCTGATTGAAATCGTTGCACGGGGCTATACACACTGGACAATGGCACTCACCGGCGGGGTCGTCTTTGCCGCCCTGTGCCATATGTTCCGGAACGCACCGCCCGCAATGCCGCTGCCGCTGTTGTACCTGTGCGGGGCATTTCTCATCACGGCTGCCGAACTGTCTGTCGGTGTTGCCGTCAATCTCTATCTGCACTGGAATGTGTGGGACTACAGCGATGTGCCGATGCATTTTCACGGGCAGATCTGTCCGCTGTACAGCAGTTTCTGGTATCTGCTCTGCATCCCTGCCCGGTATCTGTGGCAGATGACGGACAGGCAGCTGAAATCAATATAGCAGACGGCACACTCCTGTTTTCTATTATACCACATCTTTTGGAAATATACAAGACTTTTCCGGAAATGCAGATGTAATTTTTTTGTGTCGGCGGGATATTTTCCAAAAATTAAGTGTTCTGTATTTACAAATCTGAAAAAATATGCTATAATAAATGCAATGACCTTACAAAGGAGGAATTTTCATGGCCAATTTCTATATCACGACCCCCATCTACTATCCGTCCGGCAATCCCCATATCGGGCACTGCTATACGACCGCTGCCTGCGATACCATTGCACGCTACCGCAGAATGCAGGGGCACAATGTCATGTTCCTGACCGGAACGGACGAACACGGACTGAAGATCGAGCAGAAAGCTGCCGCCGAGGGCATCACCCCCAAGGCATATGTGGACAGGATCGTTGCCATATTCAAGGAACTCTGGCAGTATATGAACATCAGTTATGACCGCTACATCCGCACGACGGATGACTACCATATCGAAAGCGTTCAGAAGATTTTCAAGGCGCTCTACGACAAGGGTTATATTTACAAGGGCAAGTACACCGGAAAGTACTGCACCCCCTGCGAAAGTTTCTGGACAGCCACGCAGCTTGTGGACGGCAAATGCCCGGAATGCGGCAGAGAGGTCGTCGATGCGGAGGAGGAGGCTTACTTCTTCAAAATGTCCCCCTTTGCGGACAGGATCGAGGATCTGCTGCTCAACACGGACTACCTCCAGCCCCGCACCCGTGCCGTGGAACTGGTCAACAACTTCATCAAGCCCGGTCTGGAAGACCTCTGCGTGTCGAGGACTTCTTTCAAGTGGGGCATTCCGGTGACGTTCGACACCAAGCACGTGGTCTATGTCTGGATCGATGCACTCTCCAACTACATCACCGCCCTTGGCTACCTGAATAACGCCTATGATGATTTCAGCACGTTCTGGCCGGCGGATGTGCACATGGTCGCCAAGGACATCATGCGTTTTCACGCCATCATCTGGCCTGCGATGCTCATGGCGCTTGACCTGCCGCTCCCGAAACACCTTGCCGTACACGGTTGGATCACGTTCAACGGGCAGAAGATGAGCAAATCCCTCGGCAATGTCGTTGACCCGATGATCCTCGGCAAACGCTACAGCCCGGATGCCATCCGCTATCATATCCTGCGGGAAATGGCACTCGGTGCGGACAGCTCTTTCTCCAATGAGATCATGATCAACCGCATTAACTCCGACCTTGCCAACGGGCTGGGGAATCTCGTTTCCCGGACGGTCGCTATGGCAGATAAGTATTTCGGCGGCACGCTCCCGGCAGAACGGGAGGCTGCCCCCGTGGACGAGGAACTGAAAACCCTTGCACTCTCCATCCGGGATGCGGTGGACAGCTATTTTGACAATACACAGCTGAATCTTGCCCTTGCGGAGATCTTCAAGCTGGTCGACCGTTCCAACAAGTACATCGACGAGACCGAACCGTGGGTACTCGGCAAGGACGAGAGCAAGAAAGCCCGCCTTGCTGCCGTGCTTTACAATCTGCTGGAAAGCATTCGTATCATTTCCACGCTGCTGTCGCCCTTTATGCCGACGACCATGCCCAAAGTCTGGGCGCAGATCGGTGCTGCACCGGAGACCGTCACCTACGAAAATGCCGCAAAATTCGGCGTTCTGCCCGAAACCGTGACCGTTCACAAGGGCGAGATCCTGTTCCCCCGCATCGATGTGGAGAAAGAGATCGAGGAGCTGAATGCCATTCTCCTGCAAAATGCCCCGAAAACCGAACCTGCCTACGAACCTGCCCCCCTTGCGGAGCAGATCAGCATCGAGGATTTCGCTAAGGTGGAACTGCGTGTTGCCAAAGTCACCGCCTGCGAAAAGGTCAAGAAAGCCAAAAAGCTGCTCTGTCTCCAGCTCGACGACGGCATGGGCGGCAGACAGATCGTTTCCGGCATTGCGCAGTGGTACGCCCCGGAGGATCTGATCGGGAAGAAGGTCATCATCGTTGCCAACCTCAAACCTGCCAAACTGTGCGGCGTTGAAAGCAACGGTATGCTCTGCGCTGCCGATTTGCCGGATGGCAGCGTGAAAGTGCAGTTTGCCGATGATGCCTACCCCTGCGGTGCCAAACTGAGATAACAGAAACCGGAGCTTTCGCTTGAAAAGCTCCGGTTTTTCTTGTTTCTATTCTCCCTGATCCGGCATATCCGGTGCCGGGGGATTGGTCAGTTCCTGCTGTTCTTCGGGGGCATCTGTTTCTTCGGGTTCGGGGGCTTCGGTCTCCGGGGGTTCGGTCGGTGCCTGTGTTTCGGGGTTGCTTGCGTAGTAAATTTTCAGGGTCTCCCCGCCGGTCAGGTCAAATTTCTCGCCTGCCTCCACACTTAGGGATATGACCATATTATTCCCGTAGGCATAATCTACCCGGGCTTCCGTGTTGTAATTCGTCAGTCCCAGTTCTTCCAGTTCCGCCTCATATTCCTTGAGCGTCTTGCCCTCATAGGGCGGCAGCTCGATAGAGGACGGACCTTTGCTGACTGTCACCAGAACCGTCGCACCGCTCATGAAATATTCTCCGGCTTCAATATCCTGATCGATGATCAGCCCTGCCTTGAATTCATCACTATAGGCATATTCTGCCTCCAAATGCAGCCAGCCGTCCGATTCGAGCTGCTGCTTTTTCTTTTCGTAGTTCATGCCGATCAGATTGGGCATCTTGCTGTCGCCGGAGGCATTGACTGTCTCTGTCACGCTCTCGGATTCGGTAACGATGTTACTGGTCGTCAATGGCAAAGTCGCCTGTGTTTCGAGCGTGGTTATGCTGGATCCGGGGTCGCTGACCGGTCCCATATCGAGCAGATTCAGCACGATGATCGCAATGACGAGCAGCACACACGTCAGCAGCACGCCGATGATGATCGGTATCTTGATGCGGTCGATGACGTTCTCATGCGGCTGGACGGGGTAGTCCTCTTTGACATACTCTGAAGCCCGGCGGTAAGTCGTCTCATGTTCCGGGGCTGCGGCTCTGCGCTGCTGCCGACGGGACGGCTCGACCGGAATGGGCTTGGGTGCGGGTTCTTCCTGCTGTGTGAAAAGCTGTGTCACCAGTTCCGTGACGGTCTGCATTCTGTCCTCGGAGAACAGGCTCATGCCCTGCATGATGACCTTGCTGACACGCCGGGGAATGTTGGGGTTCATCTCATGCGGAGCGCAGAGGTTGTCATTCTGGAGACGGCTTGGCGCTTCTGTTGGCTTGCAGCCCGTGAGAATGCGGTACAGCACGGCGCAGATGCCGTATACATCCGTCCATGTCCCCTGCCGGGAGCTGGGGGTGTACTGTTCCGGGGCAGCATAGCCGTGAAAAATTTCACAGGGCAGCTCCGAATGCACGGTGCGCACTGCCGCAATGCAGAACGCACACAGCCGGAGTTCATTGTTGCTTGTGACATAGATCGTATCCGGGCTGATGGCACGGTGAATGATGCCGCTGTTGTGCAAAAGGCTCAAAGTCGTGAAGAAAGACGGAAACATTTCGGAAACCTGTTTCCACGTCAGTTCCCCGGCATTGTCTTTCAGGTAATCCACCAGCTTGATGCCCTCTAAGTATTCATAGACGGCATAGGTCGTATTATTGCACGAAAAAAGGTCAAGCGTGGGGTTGATATGCGGTACGCCCCGCATATGTGCCAGACGCTTGTTGAGGTCGGTAAATTCTGCCATAAGCGCCTTATACTGCACGACTTGCTGCGGATTGACGCTGATGGTAGCTTTGCCCCGTACACGGCTGCACATACCCTGCGGCATATATTCCCGGATGAGCACCCGGCAGCTGATGGAGCGGTTATAGCCGATATAGGTAGCCCCTTCGCTGTTGGCACCGATCTTCCTGCCGACCGTATAGCGGTCGTTCAGGACTGTACCCGGTTCGATGTATTCCGGATCAAACGGCTCGTTCTCCGCATATCCGCAGAGGGGGCAGGTCTTTGCATCATCGGGTATCAGTTCCATACAGCCGTAACATAATCTCTTTTCTCCCATGGGGCTCCTCCTTTCTTTTGTTTTGTAAAGCTGTCTTTTTTATTGTACCAGTTTCCCGGCTGATTGTCAACCGAAATCGGGTTTTGTAACGGGTTTCGGGGGGGAATTGTATTTGTTTTGTAACATTATTTCATAATTTCTTAATATTCTCCCCGCCAATTTCTGTTTCACCGTGTGCGCCGGATGACACCCACTGCCCCGAGGATGCCGAACAGATAGCCCATTCCCAGATCCCCGAAGAAGCTGCCGACCAGACCACGCTTGTGCAGCCAGTCATACAGCCCGAACACTGCCATTTGCAGATCCGGCTGCCATTCATAGATCTGTGCCGACCACGACAGGTGTACGCCCAGATAAATGGTGACCAGCAGCACAGCGATACACAATACCACGCCTGCGGCGGTCACATCTCCGCCCAGCTTGGAGTAGCCGATCATGATGCCAAATGCGATCACCAGCCCCGCATAGGCGGAAAAAATATTGAAATACCCTAAGATCACCCATAATGCCAGCCCCGGGATACTGCCCAGTACTGCCCCTAAAAGTCCTTTTACCGTCGGATTCATGAAAAACTCCTTTTTTGCATGGCAGCAAGCAGCACTTCCCGGTCGTTCGGGAGCTGCTCCGTGATGACTGCCTCTAATATTGCTGCTAATGTGCGCCCGATCGCTTCCCCCTGCAAGCCCAGTGCGGCGGCATCCTTGCCGTTTACCGCAAGCTGTCCTATGGTGCAGCAGAGATGGTTTTCTTTGCATTCCCGGAACAGGGCAGCGGCTTTTTCGATGCGTTCCGGGGCTTCTGCACCGCTTTTCAGTTTGGCATGATTGTCCGCCCGGAGCACTTCTAAAAACTGCTGCATTTCCACTTCACCCAGTCTGCCGTACAGTCTGCGGACGGTCGGCATATCTTTCGGGAGAATGCGGTGCAGCCCGATCAGCCGGCACACCCGGCGGCGCATGGCATTGTCACACCGCAGCCGCAGCAGGATGCCGTCTGCCATCTGTGCGCCCCGCTGTGCATGATTCCGGAAATGTCCGCCCCGGCGGTCGGTCTTGTACAGAGCGGGCTTGCCGAGGTCGTGCAGGAGCATCGTCAGCCGCACGGTCAGGTCGGGGTCGGCGATGCCGACTGCCCTTGCCGTGTGTTCCCATACCGTGAAATCATGATGCCTGCTGTGCTGTGTGAAAGCCACAGCCGGAAGGATCTCCGGGATCCATTCGCCTAAAATATGCGGGTACGCAAGCAGCACTTCCGTGATATGTTCCCCCGTCAGCATTCCGCAGAGTTCCGTGAATACACGTTCTGCCGAGATCGCTTTCAGGCGGAATGCAGCCGCACGCATTGCCGCATCGGTCAGGGGTTCGGGTCTCAGACCGAAACGGGCATAGAACCGCATCCCCCGCAGAATGCGCAAAGCATCCTCCCGGAAGCGGGCAAGCGGCACACCCACGCAGCGCAGAATGCCGTCCGCTAAGTCTTTCTGTCCGCCGAACGGGTCGAAAATGCCTGTTTCCGGGTCGTAGGCAATGGCATTGCAGGTGAAATCCCGCCGGGACAAGTCCTCCCGGATGTCTTTGGCAAATGTGACAACGCCCGGATGCCGGCAGTCCCGGTAGTCGCTCTCCGTCCGGTAGGTCGTCACCTCCGCACTGCTGCCGTTCAGCCGGACACAGACCGTCCCGAACGCCCTGCCGTAATAGGTGCAGTGCTGCTCCCCGAACAGGGCAATGATCTCCTCCGGTACGGCATCGGTTGCAATATCATAGTCATGCGGTGCAAGCCCAAGCAGGGCATCCCGCACACAGCCGCCGACCAGAAAGGCAGAAAAGCCTCCTGTCCGCAGGGTTTTCAACATTTCTGCCACAGGCTGTGGAAGATCCATCGTATAGCTCCTTATCTGTGATGTCCGCCGCCGCCGAAGCCGCCGGAACTGTGACCGCCCCCGCCGCTGTGACCGCCGCCTCCGCCACTGTCGGTGTTGATGCTGACTTTAGAAGTGTAGGTGCGCACAAAGTGGTCATACCGCTGGTGGAACTGCACTTCTTTCCGGTTGACATAGGTCGTGGGGGACAGCGAGTATTTGAACTGGTAGCGATGCCGTACCAGTGCATTTGTTGTGAGGGCAAGAATGATCCCTGCAAACAGTCCCCCGCCTATCCCGAACAGTATTATAAACGGATTGACATACGGCTTGGTGACGGTGCTGACGATCTGCCCGTCTTTATCTAAATGATAGTAAAGGTGTTCCTCATCGTCATAGTAGTAATACCGGGGCGGTACGCCCTCATCGTAGTAATGTTCGACCAGCCCGGCAAAGCACTCGATCGCACCCGGCACATCTTCATTGCCGACGGGCTTCAGGTAGGTATCCAGATCGTGGAACATGATTTCGATGCGCTCATACAGGGTGGAATTTGTGTAGTAAAACTGCCCCATGCCCGCCGTGGCGATGTAGTCATACGGGCTGACACCGCTCATGTCCATGTAGTAGATAATGCCGTCCGTCTTGTGCCCGAATATTTCGTCATAGCTGCCTTTGGTGAGCGATTCGATCTCCAGATCGGAACGGCTCTCCGAACCGATGATGATGCCGATGTTCATGTTCGTGTAGTCGGCTGCCTGTTTCAGGCGGTTTTCGCATGAAGTATACTCGTCCTTGTCAAGGACATGGCTTTCATCATCGTAGAGCCAGACCTTTCCGGCTGCCGATGCCGGAAGCACCATGCCGCACAGCAGCATGGCACAGCACGCAAGCAGCATTCCCAGCCATTTCTTCATCCCAGAATCCCTCCGATCAGAGCACCGAACAGTACACAGATCCCTGCGATCAGCACGCACAGCCGTGTGAGCTTTTTGGTATCGAGCGGCGGTGTGCCTGCCTGTCTGCCGGTCTGTCCGTTGATGGCAAAGCCGTATTCCATGCCCCGGTACTGGAAATTCATGAACCACACCGGCAGCAGCATATACTGCCAGTCCGTCCGCAGTACCTGCATATCCGACTGCGTGACACGGATGCCGTCATAGCCATTCATGGACGAGCGCAGCAGCTGGTCGCTGCCATTGACGGCACGGTTGCGCACACGGGGGAACACCTGCCCTTTGTTCATGTCATACTTATCCGAAAGGAAACCGCTGAGGTAAGCCATTTCAAAGTCCACTGCCCCGCTGTAGTCAAACGGTTCGATGGCTTCCATAAGCTGATCCTCGATCTTGCTCGAACCGTCTGCCGGAATGCCGTCAAAGTGGATCGCCGCATCCCGGAATACGTCATATTCCTTGGTTTCCGTGTAGCGGTAGTCGCCGGATGTCCACGAGTGGACTCTCTTGCAGACTGCCCGCATCGTGCCGTGTACATCGCAGTTTGCCACCCAGAAAGGCACATACACGCCCTGCATATGCAGCAGCTGCGCCTCACTTGTAAATTCTTTCGGCAGGAAATGACGCTTGTTGCACCAGTCCTTGAACATCTGATGCGCCTCGTCTTTGGTGATCTTGAACGGAATGACCTTGGACGGGCGGTATTCGCCGGAGACACGGCCTTTCAGGACAACGGCATTGTGGCAGTAGTAGCATTCCGTCGCAGAAGTATTGGCATCCGTGATCAGCTCTGCCCCGCAGCTCGGACAGGTGTAAAGGTTGTTCCCGTCAGCAAATGCATCGATCTTTTCAGCCTGTTCTGCTGCCTGCTTTTCCATTTGCTCATTGGCAGCCTTACACTCTTCCGGTGTAAAGAAGCTGCCGCAGTAATCGCAGGCAAAGCCTTGCTTTTTCGGATGAAACCGCAGGTCAGCATTACAGTTCGGGCATTTGTACTGCTGCATACTTGCATCGCTCATGCTTGCACCTCCGCTGTTACTGGTTAAGCGTACCGTGGGTGAGGGATTTCAGGTAGGCATGGATAAAGCCGTCCAGATCACCGTCCATGACGGCATTGATATTGCCGTTCTCGAATCCGGTGCGGTGATCTTTCGCCAGTGTATAGGGCATGAACACATAGGAGCGTATCTGAGACCCCCATGCGATCTCCCGCTGCACGCCCTTGATGTCGGAGAGCTTTTCGAGATGTTCCCGCTCCTTGATCTCCACGAGCTTGGAACGCAGCATCCGCATGGCGTAGTCCTTGTTCTGGTACTGGCTGCGCTGTGTCTGACAGGAGACGACGATACCGGTCGGCTTGTGGATCAGGCGGACGGCGGAGCTGGTCTTGTTGACTTTCTGTCCGCCCGCACCGCTGGCACGGTAGACTTCCATTTCAATGTCCTCCGGGCGGATGTCGACTTCCACGCTGTCGTCAATTTCCGGCATGACTTCGAGGGCGGCAAAGGACGTATGCCGCCGCCCCTGTGCATCAAACGGCGACACCCGCACCAGCCGGTGGACACCTGCTTCGGATTTCAGGTAGCCGTAGGCATTTTCGCCCTCGACCATGATCGAGGCGCTCTTGATGCCGGCTTCTTCGCCGTCCAGATAGTCGAGCAGCTGCACCTTGAACTTGTGCCGTTCTGCCCAGCGACTGTACATCCGGTAGAGCATTTCCGCCCAGTCCTGCGCTTCCGTGCCGCCTGTTCCGGCATGGAGCGTCAGGATGGCATTCTTGCTGTCGTACTCGCCGGAGAGCAAGGTCTCAAGGTTCTTTTCCTCCAGTGCCTGTCGGAAATCGGCAAGCTCCGTGACGATCTCGTTTTGCATTTCCTCGTCCTCTTCCTCCATGCAAAGCTCGATCATGGCGAAAATATCCTCTAACTGCTGCTGCATTTTCTCGTAGCCGGCAATTTTATTTTCAAGCTGTTTGGTTGCCTGTAAGACTTTCTGGGAGTTCTCGAGATCATCCCAGAAGCCGTCCTTGGCTGCCTGTGCCTGTAAATCAGCAACTTCCTCACGGGCTTTCTGGATATTGAGTACCTCGCCAAGCTCCGTCAGCTCCTTGCGGTAGCCAACGGCTTCATTTTTCAGGTCGTCCAGTAAGATCATTCGTCCTCGTCCTCCTTGGTATCAGCGATGGATTCATATGGTTTTTCGGGGTGCAGGGTTTTCTGCTCCTCTTTCGTGAGCTGGTTTTTCCGGATAATTCGCACCAGCAGTAGGATGATAATGACCGCCAGCACCCCTGCCACGATCAGCATGACCGTGCTTGCCGGTATTGCCTTATGCTTGCGGAAACCGTCTATTTTCACGGGTGTTTCTCCGCCGTCCGGGTCGTCCGTATAGCCGAACGCATACTCCCCCTCTTTGCAGCCGGCGGGAACGGAAACTTCCTTCAGCGCCGTACACGCAAAGAACGCATAGTTCCCGATACTTTGCAAAGAAGCCGGAAAGCTGACACTTGTCAGTGATGTGCAGTCGGCGAACGCATTTTCCCCGATGACGTGTACGCCCTCCGGGATCGTCAGGCTGCGCAGACCGTTCCACTCAAAGGCAGCCGAACCGATCGTCCGCAGGGAAGCGGGAAACTGCACGCTTTGCAGATCTACCGCTGCATAGAAAGCGGCATCGTAGATCGTCTCCACGCCGTCCGGCACAGTGAATGTGCTGTCCGTCCTGCCTGCCGGATAGGCAAACAGCACCTTGCCGCCCCCGGAATAGAGGATACCGTCCTCTGCCGTGAACGAAGCGTTCCCCTCCTGTACGGCAAAATCTGTCAGGGAGCTGCACCCGGCAAAGCACAGTGTCCCGATTTTTTCCACCTCTGCCGGAATGGTCATACCGGAAATGCCCGTGCAGTTGAAAAATGCCGCAGGACCGATGCTTTTCAGGCTGTCCGGAAGCTGTATTTCCGTGATATTCGGGCAAATGGCAAAGCTATAATCCCCGATGCTCTCCAGCTGTTCCGGCAGCGCCGGGGAGGGGAGCATGGTGCACTGATAAAACGCCGTTGCCCCGATGCTTTTCACGGATGCCGGGTAATTGACATCCTGTAGGAGGGCATTGAGGTAGCACATACCCTCCGGTATTTCGGTCAGATCGTCGGGGAGTGTGAGCGATGTCAGGCTCGTGCAGCCGCAGAAAGCGTATTTGCCGATCGTTTCCACCGTGTCGGGAATTTCCAGTTCCTGTAGGCTTTCGCAGTTCTCAAATGCCGATTCTCCGATATATTTGATATACTTCCCGAAAGTGACGGATTGCAGCGCACTGCACCCGTAAAAAGCACCGTCCCCGATGCCCGTAATGCGCCTGCCGTCCGTTGCATCCGGCAGCTTCACCGCATAGGCAGACGGGTCAACACCGCACAGTTCCACGCCCCCGTCATCCGTATAGGCGAAGGTAAACATACCGTCCTCATAGGTTTCCCGCGTGCTTTCCTCTTCCGCACAGACGGGCAGCCCGGTCAGCAGCAGAAATCCCGCAGCCATTAGGGCTGCACATTGTTTGAAACTCATTTCTTACTCCTTTTTTTCGCACGGCGTTCGGCGAGCGCCTTTGCCCGGCGTTCTTCTTCGAGGCGGGCGGCTTCTTCTTCCTTTTCTATCTTACGGCGTTTCACCTCAACGACAATACCGACAACCAACAGCAGCAGCAGCACAGCGCAGACCAGCACAAGCATAGCCGTATTGCGGGAAACGGCCGCATTGTAGGGGATCTTGTTGTCTTTCGCATACTTGTATGCCGCCGTGCCGAATGTCACATTGACATGAAAATCCGGTAAGATGATCGGCTTCTGATCGCTGTCAAGGCTGTAGCCGATCCCCTGCTCTCCGATCGTTTTCACACTGTCGGGCAGTGTCATTTCCTGAATGGCGTTACAGCCGAAAAATGCCTGTTCTCCGATGCTTTTCAGGGTGTCCGGAAATTTCACGCCGTACAGATGTACACACCCGAAAAAGCACTTGTCGCCGATGCTCACCAGATGTGACGGCAGGTCTGCATCCACAAGTCCCGTGCAGTTTGCAAATGTCGCACCGATCAGCTCTGTGATGCTGTCCGAAAGTTCCACGCTTTCGAGCATCTTGCACCCCATGAACGCATCCGCCCCCATGGCAATGACTTCCGGCAGTGCGACACGTTCGAGATAGCGGCACTGCGTGAATGCCCACGGCGCTACTGTCACGCAGCTTTCCGGCAAGGTGTAGTCCGTGATCTTTGCCGCAGCCGGAAAACGCAGCAGCGTGTCCTGTTCTTTCGTGAACAGGATACCGTCCTCGGACAGGTATTCCCGGTTGTCCGTATCCGTGACGATCTCCGCTAAAGACGTGCAGCCCTCAAACACAAAATCCCCGATCTCCACCACAGAGGCAGGAATTTCCACCGTGTCCAGCATACTGCACCCCTGAAAGGCATAGTCCCGGATCGCCGTGACCGTATCGGGAATGGAAACCGTTTCGAGACTGCTGCACCCGTCAAAACAGCCCTCTCCCAGTTCCGAGACAGGGTGTCCGTCTATTTCTGCCGGAATTTCGGCATGGAGTACAGACTTGTCGCTGCAAACAAGGGAGACCGTCCCGTCGTCCAGTTCCGTAGCGGTAAACAGGTCATCTGCCGCCTGCACGGAAAGTCCCGGCAGCAGCAGACTCATCACAGCTGCCGCAAGTACGGCAGAAATCGGCAGTTTCAGCTTCATAATAACGCTCCTAATGCAATTCTTGGGATGCTGCTTCTTCGGTCGGTGTCTCCTGTGCAGCATCGGGATTTTCCGGCACTTCTTCTATCTGTGCCTGTGCCGTTTCCGTGGGAACGGTCTTGCGCTTCGGTTTTTTCAGGTAGAAAATCAGCAGCACAGCAGAAAGGATCAGCGCCGTTCCGCCGCCGATGCCAAGCATCCACAGCACTTTCGGGTTGCGGAACAGCCCTGCCCCGAGGATATGTGTCCAGTCAGCCGGCTTGCCGCCGGGGTCGGAGAACCTGTGTGACGTGCGGCGGGCAGGTGTTTCAGCCGGGACGGTTTCGGTCGGCATTGTTTCGGACGGGGCTTCCTCTGCGGAGACGAACGGAAAATGATGTGCCGTGGCATAGGTCTGCGCCGCCGAGGACGGTTCGCCGTAGATCACGAAGTCCGGCACGGCTGTACTGCCGCTTGCCGGGTTTCCGGTATAGCCAAAGGCGCAGTCGGAAATCGTCTCCACGGATGCCGGAACGGTGATATGGGTCAGCCCCGTACCGCAGAAAGCATACGCCCCAACAGCGGCAAGGCTATCCGGCAGGGTGATCTGTCCGAGTGCTGTGCAGTTGTAAAATGCAGCATTCCCGATTTTTTGGATGCCCGGCTGCAGTACGGCTTCTTGCAGGAGAAGGCAGTTGGCAAAGGCAAATTCTTCCAGTTCCGAAACGCTCCCGGCGATCTCCACCCGTTCAATGCCCGAAAAGGCGAAGGCGTAGCTGTCCACGCAGCACACGCCCTCCGGAATGACGACTTCCTGTAAGCGCTGTGCATAGCCGAAAGCCCCCGCTGCGATCTCCTCCACGCCCTGTGGCACGGTGAACTGCACCGCTGCCCCGGCGGCAGGATACAGGCAGAGCAATTTTCCGCCGTCCGCATAAAGCACGCCGTCCGTTACGGTATAATAGGGGTTATCCGCTGCCACCTGCACCGTATCCAGTGCCGTGCAGCCTAAAAATACATTCTCCCCCATGTCCGTGACCGTTGCCGGAATGGTGACAGACGTGACACCGGCAGCATCCTGAAAGCAGTTTGCCCCGATGTAGTCTACGATATGTCCGTCGATTTCGGACGGGATGTTGACGGCACCTGTAAATTCCCCGGACGGGAGAAAATCTGTCAGTTCCGCATGACCCTCCGCATCGAGTCCGTAGCTGAACAGCGGCGGTTCGGTCGGTTCGGCGGAGGGGGCAGTTTCCTCCTCCGCATGGACAGGCAGCGGCAAAGCTGTCAGGAGCAGTGCCGCAAACAGCAGTGGTCGTTTCTTCAAGTTTTTACTCCACCGTCACGGATTTTGCCAGATTCCGGGGCTTATCCACGTCTGTTCCCTTGTGTACGGCAGTATAGTAGGCGATGAGCTGGAGCGGTACGACTGCCAGCATCGGCATTAAAATATCCTCAAAGTCCGGCACGCTGAAACGCAGGTCGGCAACATCCTTTTCGGGTTCGTAGCTCTCCTTGCAGACAAGGATGACCTTTGCGCCACGAGCCTTGACTTCCTTGATGTTGCTGATGGTCTTTTCGAGGAGCTTAGTCTGCGTGGCAACGGCGATAACGGGCATATTCTCCGTGATGAGGGAGATCGTGCCGTGCTTCAGTTCGCCGGCTGCGTAGGATTCGGAGTGGATGTAGGAGATCTCTTTCAGCTTCAGAGAACCCTCCATGCTCAGGGCATAGTCCAGACCTCTGCCGATGTACAGCAGGCTGTCTGCCGTGATCAGCTCCGAGGCGATGAGCTGTGTCATCTCCTTGTGTGCTAAAATATGCTCGATCTGCTCCGGCACTTCCTGTAACAATGCCGTCAGGCAGCGGCATTCTGCCTCACTGATCGATCCGTTTGCCAGTGCCAGTTCAAAGGCGAACAGGTACATGACAGCGATCTGCACCATGTAAGCTTTCGTGGAAGCAACGGCGATCTCCGGACCGGCATGGGTGTAGATGAGCATATCCGCTTCCCGTGCGATGGAGCTGCCTTTGGCATTGACGATGGCAAGTGTCTTTGCCCCCAGTTCCTTGGCAAGGCGCATGGCGGCAAGGCTGTCGGCAGTCTCACCGGACTGCGAAATGATGATGACCAGATCGCCCTCCCCCACAAGCGGCTCTCTGTAGCGGAATTCGGACGCAATATCGACATTGACCGGTACGTGTGCGAGTTTCTCGATGACATACCTGCCCACGATGCCGGCGTGCATTGCCGTGCCGCAGGCAACAATGTGGATCTGCCGGAATTTCAGCAGGGATTCCGGCGTGATGCCACATTCGGTCAGATCGGGCATACCGTCTGTGATGCGGGGGGTGATGGTCGTCTTGATGGCTGTCGGCTGTTCGTGAATTTCTTTCAGCATGAAATGCGCATAGCCGCACTTCTCGGCTGCGGAAATGTCCCAGTCAGCAGTTTTCAGCTCTTTCTGTATTTTCTGATAGTGGGTGTCGTAGATCGTCGCCTTCTTGGCAGTGAGTACAGCGATCTCGCCCTGTTCGAGCAGGTAGTAGTTCTTGGTGTAGCGCAGAATTGCCGTCACGTCAGAGGCGATGAAGTTCTCCCCCTCGCCCACGCCTACGATGAGGGGGCTTTCCTTGCGCAGGGCAAAGACCATATCCGGGAAATCCGCAAACACCACGCCCAGTGCATAGGAACCTTCCAGTTCCTTCATGGTACGGATGATTGCATCCACCGGGTTGCCGGGGCTGTTGAGGTAGTAATAATCCAGAAGCTGTGCCACGACCTCTGTGTCCGTGTCGCTCTCGAAGATCCTGCCCTTGGACAGCAGAAATTCTTTCAGCTTCTTGTAATTCTCGATGATGCCGTTGTGAACGATCGTCACACTGCCGCCGCCGTGCGGATGGGAATTGCGGTCGGACGGTTCGCCGTGTGTTGCCCAGCGGGTGTGTCCGATGCCGGCATGACCCTGCGGTCTGCCCTCTTTCTGCATTTTTTCATCCAAGTCGGCAAGTCTGCCCTTGGATTTGGCGACACGGATCGTGTCATCCTCAAAGACGGCAATGCCGGCGGAGTCATAGCCCCTGTATTCCAGCCGGGAGAGTCCCTCCATGAGTACCTCTGTACAGTCCCGGAATCCTGCGTATCCAACGATGCCACACATAGCTGTGTTCTCCTTTCAGATTTTGATTCACTTTACATTATACCATAAGACAGCATGAAATGCAACACTTTTTTGTGCCTTTCCGAAAATCTGTACCGGAAAAAGGGACTGTTTTTTACTTTTTTGGGTTTTGGCTATTGACAGGCAGGGCGTGTGTTTGCTATAATAAATAGAAGGATCATCCACAGAAAGAAACAGGATACCGCCCGGCTTTGCCGGATAAAGGAGAGAACAACCTTGCAAAAACAGATCTATCCCACCAACCGGGAACAATATAAGCGCATTTTTTCCTTTTTTTCAGCCGTACTGCTGGTCGGGCTGCTGACGATGCTGTTCGGCTATATCTGGTATACGTACTACTATCCGGTGCTGGCACTGCCGTTTTACCGGCGGGGCAACTGGGTCGTGATCGCCATCTATGCCGTGCTGCTCTACCTCTTTTTCAAGGTCTACGGCGGCTTTAAGGTCGGGTATCTGCGGCGGACGGATGTGCTTGTTTCACAGGTGCTGTCCGTGTTTGGCTCGAATGTACTGACCTATCTGCAAATCAGCCTGATCGCCCGGGATTTTGCGCAGCTCAGACCAATGGTGCTGCTCACCATTCAGGAACTTGCTGTGCTGGTCTGCTGGACACTGCTGGCGCAGCGGCTTTATTTTCTGCTCTATCCCCCACGGCGGCTCATCATCGTCTACGGCAGCCCGGCAGCGGCAGCCCTCGTCACCAAAATGAGTCAGCGGGTGGACAAGTATATGATCTGCGAATCCATCAGCGCCCTCAAGGATATGGACGTGATCTGCGAAAAGATAGTGCAGTATGACGGGGTGATCATTCACGACATTCCCTCGCAGATGCGCAATGATCTTCTCAAATTTTGCTTCGATCACCGCCTGCGGGCGTATATCGTGCCCAAAATTGCCGATATTATTCTAAGGGGCGCAGAGGATATCCGGCTGTTTGACACGCCGCTTTTGCTGTGCCGGAATTACGGGCTGACCTTTGAACAGCGGCTCATGAAGCGGATCTTTGACCTGTGCTTTTCCATTCCGGCGCTGCTGCTTTTGTCGCCGCTTATGCTGCTCTGTGCTATCGCTGTCAAACTCTGTGACGGCGGACCGGTGTTCTACCGGCAGAAACGCCTGACGGAGGGCGGCAGGGTGTTTCAAGTCATCAAATTCCGCAGCATGATCCCGGATGCCGAACAGAATGGCGCACAGCTTGCCGGAGAGGATGACAAGCGCATTACGCCCGTGGGGAAGATCCTCCGGCGGTGCAGACTGGACGAACTGCCGCAGCTCTTCAATATCCTGAAAGGCGATATGTCCGTGGTCGGTCCACGCCCCGAACGCCCGGAACTTTGCGAAGCCTACGAGAAAACGATCCCCGAATTTCGCTTCCGCCTGCACATCAAAGCCGGACTGACCGGCTATGCGCAGGTGACGGGGGTCTACGATACGACACCCTATGACAAGCTGCGGATGGACTTGATGTATATTGAAAGCTATTCCATGCTCAAGGACATTCAAATCGTACTGATGACGCTGAAAACTATGCTGTTTCCGGCAAAGAACAATGCCGAACTGCTTCCGCCGGAGATCGGCGGGGACAGGCAGGAACAGAAAAAGGAGGACGATGCATGAAACTCACCGCTGTCATTATGGCAGGGGGCAAGGGAGAACGTTTCTGGCCGAAAAGCCGGACTTCCTGCCCGAAGCAATTCCTGTCCCTCACCTCGGACGGGGAAACGATGCTGCAAAAAACCGTCAGACGGCTTGCACCGCTTGTGGCACAGGACGATGTGTATCTTGTCACGAATGCGGCTTACCGGGAACGGATCGCCGAACAGCTCCCGGAACTGCCGGCGGAGAATGTGCTTTTCGAGCCCTGCCCCCGCAATACAGCGCCCTGTATCGGGCTTGCGGCTTCGGTCATCCGGAAAAAATACGGCGATGCCGTCATGCTCGTGCTGCCGTCTGATCATCTCATCCGGTCGGAGGATATGTACCTTGACACGCTCCGGCGGGCGGTGCTCGCTGCGGAAAATGGCAGAAATCTGGTCACGCTCGGCATTACGCCTACCTACCCGGAGACAGGGTACGGCTATATTCAGTATGTCCGGGGCAGCGGCAGGAACGGGGTCTATCAGGTGGAACGCTTTGTGGAAAAGCCCGATCTGCCGACTGCACGTACCTACCTGAAAGAGGGCAACTACCTCTGGAACAGCGGGATGTTTATCTGGAAAGCCTCTTCCATTCTGTACAATATGCAGGCATATATGCCCGAATTATATAACGGGCTGATGCCGGTCGCAGATGCCTACGGAACGCCGGAGTTTGAGACGGTGCTGAATGCGGCATTCTGTGAACTGCCGGCGCAGTCGGTGGATTTCGGCATCATGGAAAAGGCGGACAGTATCTGCACCATTCCCGGCAGTTTCGGCTGGGATGATGTGGGAAGCTGGCTTGCCCTCGAACGCATCAACCCCACGGACTCGCAGGGGAATATGTTCTCCGGGGACGTGGTGAGCGTGGATTCCCGGCGGTGTACGGTCTGCGCCGATGCACGCACGGTCGCTGTGCTGGGGCTGGAGGATATGGTCATTGTGGATACACCGGATGCCCTGCTTGTCTGCAACAAGAACAGTACGCAGGACATCAAGAAAATACTATCTTCCCTGCGGGAACAGGGGAAAACTTCACTGCTGTAAGCAGTTTTCAGGAGGAGAAAGAGCATGAAACACGCACTTATCACAGGCATTACCGGGCAGGACGGTTCGTATTTAGCAGAACTGCTGCTAAAAAAGGGCTATGAAGTCTACGGGATCTGGCGGCGCAAGGCAACGGTCGATTACGGCAATATTGCGCACCTTAAGGACAAGGTTCACCTGATCTATGCGGATATGACCGACCCCGTTTCGCTGATCTCGGCTATGCGCATTTCACAGGCAGATGAGGTCTACAATCTGGCAGCGCAGTCCTTTGTGGCGACAAGCTGGGATACGCCGCTTGGTACGGCTGAAATTGATGCCATCGGGGTGACGAATATGCTTGAGGCGATACGCCTTGTCAAGCCGGAATGCCGCTTCTATCAGGCTTCTACATCCGAAATGTTCGGGCTGGTGCAGGAGATGCCGCAGACGGAAAAGACACCCTTCTACCCCCGAAGCCCCTACGGTGTGGCAAAACTCTACGGACACTGGATTACAAAAAATTACCGGGAGAGTTACGGGATGTTCGCTTGTTCGGGCATTCTGTTCAACCATGAATCGGAACGCCGGGGTCTGGAATTTGTCACCCGGAAAATTTCCCATGCCGCTGCTGCGATCAAGCTTGGCGTGCAGGACTGCGTGGAACTGGGCAACCTCGATTCGAAACGGGACTGGGGACATTCCAAAGACTATGTGCGTGCCATGTGGCTGATGTTACAGCAGGATGCACCGGATGATTATGTCATTGCGACCAACGAAACACGCACCGTGCGGGAATTTACGGAAATTGCATTCCGGACGGCAGGCATCCCCCTCACGTGGGAGGGCAAGGGCATTGACGAAGTGGGCAGGACACCGGAGGGTAAAGTCGTTGTCAAGGTCAACAGGCAGTTCTTCCGCCCGGCAGAGGTCGATGTGCTGCTCGGAAACCCGGCAAAGGCAGAGGAGAAACTCGGCTGGAAGCGGGAGATCAGCTTTGCGGAACTGGTGGAGCGTATGGTACACCATGACATGGAACTTGTGAAAGCGGAGATGTGAGCAATGGGTGAATTACAACTCCGCCGCACCACTTTCCGGAAAGGCTATAACAAGGCGCAGGTGATGCAGCGGATCGATGCGCTGATGGCATTGGCGGATGCCGTGGAGAGCGGCACGATGTTCCGGGAACAGGCTGCCGAAGAGGCACGGCGCATTGCGGACGAACCGTTTCAGATGGAAACAGGCGGCTTCCGGCAGGAAGATGTCGAAGCCTGTTTCGCAGATCTGATCGGGAAGCTATGAGGATCGCATTCGATGCACTGCCCCTGCTTGGGCAGATGACGGGTATCGGCTATTGTGAGGCAGGACAGGTGAAGGCGATGATCGCCCGTCACCCGGAGGACCGCTTTACGCTCAATTATTTTGCCCTGCGGCATCTGGCGCAGCACAAGGCGGAACTTGTGCCCTACCTTGCGGAAAATGCCGGGCAGAAGTGGGCTTTCGGTTCGGCGTATGCGTACCGGGCAGTTTCTTCGTTCGTGCCGATCCCCTACCGGTGGTTTTTCGGGGCGCAGGATCTCACGCACTTTTTCAACTATATCGTTCCGCCCGGTGTCGGGGGAAAGACCGTGGTCACGGTGCATGACATGGTCTACCGTGCCTACCCGGAAACCGTCCGGGGGCGCACGAAACAGATGCTCGATGTCGGGCTTGTGCGGTCGATGGAACGGGCTGACCGGATTGTGACGGATTCGGAATTTTCACGGCTCGAAATCGGGAAGTACTATCCGCAGTTCACCGAAAAGATCCGGGTCGTGCCGTGCGGGGTCGATGTGGAACGGTTCCATCCGGTCACGGATGCGGCAGAACTGCGCCGGGTGCAGACGGCTTACGGGGTGGGGGAGACATATTTTCTCTACCTCGGCACGCTCGAACCCCGGAAAAATCTGGAGCGCCTGATCGATGCCTATGCTGCCTTTTGCAGGGACTTTGACGAACCGCCGCAGCTTGTGTTGGCAGGGGCAAAGGGGTGGCTGTATGACAGCATTTTCCGGAAAGTGCAGGCGCTCGGTTTGCAGGAACGGGTCATTTTTACGCACTATGTTGCAGAAGAAGACCTCTGCGCTCTGATGAGCGGGGCGCTGGCTTTCACGTTTCCATCTTTGTATGAGGGGTTCGGGATGCCGCCGCTCGAAGCGATGGCTTGCGGAACGCCTGTACTGGTGTCGGATGCGGCTTCTCTGCCGGAAGTGACCGGAGAGGCGGCTGTCTATGTCAATGCGGAGGACACGGCTTCCCTTGCGGACGGGCTGCGGCAGTTGTTCACGGATGAAACGCTCCGGGCAAGGCTGCGGACGGACGGGCTTGCACGGGCGAAACAATTCACATGGGAAAACAGTGCCGCTGCCCTGTATGCTGTATACACGGAGCTTTTTTGAGGGATACACATGGAACGGCTGAAAATTCTTGAGGTCAACAAATTCTACCCGCCCCACATCGGCGGCATTGAAACGCTTGTCGCACAGCGGGCGGCGCATTTTGCAAATTTTCCGGATGCGGAGGTGAAAGTCCTCGTCTGTCAGGAACGGGGCGGTTTTTCCACAGAGTGGGACAACGGTGTGGAAATTATCCGCTGCGGGAGTTGGGGGACGTATTTTTCCTGTCCGGTCTCGTTTTCCTTTTTCCGGAAATTCCGGGAGTTGGCGGCATGGGCGGATGTGGTGGAGATACACACGCCGTTTCCGCCGGGCGATGTGGCTTGTCTGCTTTCGGGCTGCAAGTGCCGGGTCGTGATCGCATGGCACAGCGATGTCATCCGGCAGAAAACGCTGCTCAAATTCTATCAGCCGGTACTGCTGCGCTTTTTGCAGCGGGCGGATGCCATCATCACGGCAACGGAGGGACATATCAACAGTTCCTCGTTTTTGCCGGCGTTCCGGGAAAAATGCCATGTCATCCCCTATCCGCTCGACATCGGGCACTACCTTTCGGCGGAGCGGAGACCGCTCCTCACCGGGCAATTACAGGATCCGGCAAGCTGCAAGGTGCTTTTCGTGGGGCGGCTCGTCTATTATAAGGGCGTGGATATACTGCTGGCAGCGTTTCATATGGTACGGGGCTGTGAACTGTTCCTCTGCGGCACGGGGGCGCAGGAGGAGGAACTGCGGCAGAAAGCAAGGGGGCTGCCCGTGCATTTTTTGGGGAAACTGAGCGACAAAGACCTCAAGGCTGCCTTCTCGGACTGCGATATGCTGGTGCTGCCGTCCGTGGCAAATTCCGAAGCGTTCGGGATCGTGCAGCAGGAGGCTATGGTTTACGGGAAGCCTGTGATCAACACGGCGCTCCCGACAGGTGTCCCCTATGTCAGCCTGCACGGGAAAACCGGGCTGACCGTGCCGCCGCTAAATGCGGATGCCCTTGCGGCAGCGATACAGAAATTAGCAGACGACCCGGCACTCCGGGAGACCTATGGAAAAGCCGCTGCACAGCGGGTTCGGGAAGTTTATGACAGCCGGAAGATCATGCGGCAGATCTTTGCTGTACTACACGGATGAAAGGCGGAACGGTATGGATGCACTTGTCATTGGCGCAGGCGGTTTTGTGGGGAAGTATCTGCTCCGGCAGCTTCTGACAGAGGGAAAACAGCCCGGTGCGACAAAGCTGCCGAAAGAGCGGATCTCTATAGACGGCGTGGAGGAATTTGACCTCGACCTTGCTTCGCAGAATGCTGTCTGCAATCTGCTCCGGGAGCACAGACCGGCACAGATCTATCACCTTGCGGCGCAGAGTTCTGTTGCCGTTTCGTGGAAAGAGCCGGAAGCGACCATTCAGGTGAATGTTTTGGGCACGCTGCATTTGCTCGAAGCGGTGCGGTGCATTCCGGACTACTACCCACGCATTCTGCTGATCGGTTCGGGGGAGGAGTACGGCATCCGGAAAGCGGAGACCCCCATTGCCGAGAGCGAACCCCTCCGCCCGGGGAATCCCTACGCCATGACAAAAGCCTGTCAGAATATGCTTGGTACGATCTATGCGAGGGCTTACGGGATGGCGGTCGTCATGGTGCGGGCGTTCAATCATATCGGGGTGGGGCAGACACCGCAGTTTGTGGCTGCGGATTTTGCACTGCAAATCGCTGAAATCGAAGCCGGACTGCGCCCGCCGCTGCTGCGGGTCGGCAATCTCACGGCAAGGCGGGATTTTTCGGACGTGCGGGATGTGGTGCGGGCGTATACGCTCCTCATGGAAAAGGGCTTTGCCGGGGAGACGTACAATGTCGGCAGCGGAAAAGCTGTTTCCATTCAGGAATTGCTCGATACGCTGCTGTCGTTAAGCCGGGAATCCATTGCCGTGGAACAGGACCCTGCCCGGATGCGCCCTTCGGACGTGCCTGTCATCGAGGCGGATATTAGCAAGTTACAGGCAGATACCGGGTGGCAGCCGGAATATCCGCTGCAGGAGACACTGTACACGATGTTGGAGCATAACCGGCGGAATTTCGGCATTTCATAAAGGAGAGAAAGGATGAAAACCAAAACATACGGGGCTTCTTCCGGGCTTGGCAAGACCGGGCAGACGCTCAGGGAATTTGGGGAACGGCAGAATGCCCTGAATGCGCAGCTTGCTTCACAGGTGCAGACACTTACCACACAGGTGGAGCTGCTTGCCGGGCAATTGGGGGATGCACTGGAGAAAATTGCCGGACTGGAACAGCAGGTCGCTGCCCTGCAAGCCGAACAGGAGCGCAACATCAAGCGCTTCGGGCGGTGTGCGGCAGAACTCGATGCGGCAGAAAAAGAGATCAGCCGCCTGAAACTCACTGCCAAACTCAACACCAATGCGATCGACAGATTGTCGAAAAAAGAATAAGCAAGACCCCGATGCTTTGACACCGGGGTCTTGTTGTATCCGCAGCACCTGCTGCCTTTTATCTGGGTTCACAGATCAGCTTGATCGCTGTGCGGTCTTCACCATCGATCTGAATGCTGGTGAAAGCCGGAATGCAGATCAGGTCAATACCGATCGGCGCAAGATAGCCTCTTGCAATGGCAACAGACTTGATCGCCTGATTGGCTGCACCTGCACCGACTGCCTGAATTTCCACACCCTTGTTTTCCCGGATGACACCTGCAATAGCACCTGCTACTGAGTTCGGGACAGAACGGGAAGATACCTTCAAAACTTCCATATGAGCCTCCTTGTTTGTACATTTTTTGTGCTTATTGAATAAAAAATGTGCTATGGTTTTATTCATATACTATTATACTACACTTTGCTGTAAAATGCAATAGCAATACGCAAATTTTGTGAATCATCTCACAATCAGGGGGGTGATTTTTGTACATTTACCACATTTTTTTTCAGCTTCGACCACGACACCGTTCAGGAAGCAGCGCCCCTCTGCCTCCCGGAAGCGAATGGGGAGGTGCAGGTGCAGTCTGTCAATTGCCGTCTGCCTGTCCACGCCAAGCACGGAATGTTCCACGCCCGTCATGCCGGCATCCGTGAGATAGCCTGTACCGCCCTCTAAAATACAGGCATCTGCCGTCTGCACGTGGGTATGTGTCCCCAGAACGGCTGTCACCCGTCCGGCAAGGTAGAAGCCCAGCGCCCGTTTCTCCGAGGTGGCTTCGGCATGGAAATCTACAAAGATCAGCGGCGTGTCCAGTTCCTGAAGCAAACGGTCTGCCGTGTCAAAGGGGTTGTCGAGCTGTTCCATGTACAGCACGCCCATGAGGTTGATGACGGCTGCCCGCAGGCTGCCCATGTCGTAGACCGTTACACCTTTGCCCGGACAGGCTGAACCATAATTGGCAGGGCGCAGGATGCAGGGGTCATCGAAGAGCCGGAGTTCGTTTTTTCGCTGAAATGCGTGGTTTCCTGTGGTGATGATGTCCGCACCTGCCTGTTTGAGCTGCCGGGCAGAAAAGGTGGTGATGCCGTTGCCGTCGGCGGAATTTTCCCCATTGACGACGGTCATATCCACGCCCAGTTCCCGTTTCAGGGCGGGGAGTTTTTTTTGCAGGAAGCGGCAGCCCACATCGCCGACCACGTCCCCGATAAAGAGCAGCTTCATGAAACCTCCTATTTGCTCAGTCTGTTGAGCAGGTCATGGATGGATGATGTGGTGTCCTTGGGGGGCTCGGGTTCCGGCTGTTTTTTCTCAATGCCGAGAATGTCCTCCACGGTCATGGGCTTTTGCGGCTGTTTACGGGCATTTTTGGGGATATAGAGCTTTGCCGTATTGCCGGAGACGGTTTCTTCCGGTTCGGGGGACTCTTCCGGCACATAGGCAGATTCCGGGAGAATATCCTCCGGGGGTTCAGAGACAGAGACTTCATGCACGCCCGGCGGGTCTTCCTCGTCCGGCTGTGTCAGCTTCACGGAGCGTTCCGGCTGTGCCACGGGGACAAGAATTGTATGCCGGGGGTTGTTTTCCACACGGGTACGGGCGGGCTGTGTCAGGATACGGCGGGGGACGACAACGTCCTCTTTCTTTTTGCGGCGGGGCTTTTCTTCCTCCTCCTCTTCCTCGGCTTCCTCACTCTGGAACAGGGAACGGACACCGAACAGCGGCAATTGCAGCAGCAAGCCGCACACGCAGCAGATGATGAACAGTACAGGCACAATGCCGAATCCTGCCCATAATTGCAGATCTGTCCCCGGAAAGCGTTCATCGATCATCGGCAGCATACAGTCGATCATCGGGTCGCCAAGCAGCAGGGCTGCCAACGCACCGCCAGCCGCACCTGCAAAAAAGCGATGCACGCTGCCGCTGCCGTTCTTTTTGCTGTGGAACAGGCGCAGCAGACACAGGGCGATCAGGCAGCACGGGAGACTTGCCATGCTGTCCAGCTGCGGAACGGACGGCAGGCTTCCGGACGGCAGACATACGAACAGGACGACCGCTGTCTGCACGGCGATCAGCAGGAGGATAGCAAGCACGCACAGAGGGGCTTGCTTTTTTTTCTGGTAGCGTTTCATGTAAGCGCCGCCGAGGTAGGCAGCGATGGGGAACAGTCCTTTACACCATGCCGGAATAATATAAACATCCGAAATCAGCAGCATGGGCTGCAAAGTCGAGACGGCTGCCGCCAAGATCACGAAAATGCGGCATGCTTTCTGCGTTTTCAGACCGTAAATGGCAGCATTCAGGAACGGTGCAGCAAGCAGCAGCCCGAAGTACATCCCTGCAAACCGTCCGGTTTCGGTGGCGGTGAATTGCAGGAGCGACTGTACTGCCTCTGCGTATGCCATATCTTCCTGTAAAAACAGCGCACGCATCCCCAGTGCCGCAAGCGAACAGATGAGATACACGTAGATCAGGCGCAGGAAGATCCGGAAATAGCCTGTTGAGAATTTTTTACCGCACAGGACATAGCCCGTTCCGGCAGAGAGCAGCATTGCACCGGACAGGCAGAAAAACCGGACAGCAACCGGCATGGCAGCGTAATAGGAGCCTATCGGCTGTTCCATAAATCCGACCGCATTCATATACTGCACGCCGAGCAGGAAAACAACACCCAGACAGCAGAGAATGTCAACGCCGAGATTTCTGTTTTTTGCCATGTCTTTCACTCCTTTTTGTGATGATATATCTATTATAACATATTCTGCGGCAATTTGCAACAGGAAAATGCAGCGGGCGCATTTTTTTGGAGACATGGCATACAGAAAACTGCCCCCGCCATCCGGCAGGAGCAGAGTTTGACAGTGTATGCGGAAAAGCTGTGAACCCGGTGCGCTTACTGTGCGTCGTCCCGGTTATCCTGTGAGTTGAGTGCGAATTGGATGCACTGGTTCACAAGCTGATTGAAAGAAATATTGTTTTCGGCGGCAAGCTTGTCCAGCTGTTCCGCCACGGGTTCCGGGATACGTATGGTTTTTGTCACCTGCTCGTACCCTTTCGCAATTCTGAACATACGATTTGCCTGATATACAGCCAAATTTGCATTGCCGGAGCAGACTGCCATATCAGACTGCTGTCACCTCCGGGTCAGTTTCTCCGGCATTAGACAACACCTTTGCGGTGTTACTTATAGCATATCACATTTTACGGGAAAAGTCCAGTCCTTTTTCGGAAAAATCTGCCGTTTGTTTCAGTATAGCACATTTCCGGAAAAAAGGATAGAGGTATTTCCGATTCACTTTTGCATACAGGCTTGAAGTTTATTCCGGGTAGGTGTACGGCTCACCGGCGATCATTACCTCTGCCGTGCAGTCGGTCAGTTCCATTTGCGGGTAGGTGTACGGCTCACCGCCGATCATTACCTCTGCCGTGCAGTCGGTCAGTTCTATTTCTGCGCTGCCGCTGCCGACAAAAGCATTACCGGATGCCACACTGCCCTGTATATGGACATTTTGCAGCGTGATGGTGCTCGGGTAGCTGGCATTTCCCACGAGAATGCCGGCGTTCCGCCCCTTGACATCCGCATCGGTAAAGGTAACATCATGGACAGAGAGAACATCGCTGATCTGATCGGCAAAGCCGCCTGTAACGGTCATGTGGCTGATGGTGTGTCCGCCGCCGTCCAGTTCTTTCAGACCGTCTGAAACCGGCGACCATGTGTAGCCGGACAGATCCAGATCTGCCGCAAGGACGATCTTGTAACGCTGCCCCGGCACGATGTGTTCGATCGACTGCATGGCGTTGATGTAGTAGACGGCGCTTGCGAGTTCCTGCACACTGGAAACGGTGAATGTGCTGTTGGCAAGGTTTTCCTTTGCCCAGTTCTTGTCGGCAAGCTGTAACAGATCGCCGCAAGCCCCGGAACGCTCCCAGTCAGACGTATACTGCGTGATGTCGTCCACCTCGTAGGGCATACCCTTGCTGACTTTGCCGAAGCACTTGCAGGTATACGCATCCGCCAACAGGAAATAGCCCTCCTGATCCGTGGTAAAGGTCAGCGTGTTGGCTTCGGTGTCCCGTTTCAGGTCGGTGATCTCCTGAAAGATCTGTACCCCCTCATCCCGGTAGGCAAGGACGATGAGGTTTCCTTCCGGTACCCACCGGAGTTCGTCCTCGTTGTAGTGCAGCGTCACGGTGTATGCCCCGATACTGTCTTTCTTCGTCACCTGAAATGCCGTTCCCACGATGCCGACCGCATTGTTGACCATCCAGTGCCCGGAGCGGGTAACGTTCATTTTCCGCTCAATATCCCCGTAGCAGTCCGTTGCAATGTCCACTGAGCTGATCTCCGGGGCTTCCTCAAAGTTAAGCGGTTCGGTAAATTGCTGCGGCACACGTGTTCTGTCCGGGTAGTTCAGTTTTTCCACCGGAGCGCCGTCATCCGTGGGCAGTTCGGGCGGGAGCTGTACATAGACGGCATCTTCTTTCCACCCGATCGCATAATTCCCGTCCCCGAATGTGAAGCCGTTCAGCCATGTGCCCTCTCCGGAAATTGCCGTACCATTGTAGGAGAAGTGGTCGGTTTGTTCTGTGTCGCCGTCCGGGTCGTACCATGTGACGGTGACAGCGGTCTGCTGTCTGTAGTTCGTTTTCATGGAAAAGACCATCCGGTAACTGCCGTCCGGGGATACAAATTCTGCCTTGCTGTAAATGCTCTGCTGTTCGAGGATCGCCTGTTTCAGCAGGGCAAGGTCAAAAATATCCACCGTCCCGTCAAAGTCCATGTCCGCAAGCAGCATCTGCTCCGGTGTCAGTTCGACCTGTCCGAGCAGATATTGCTGAAGCAGAACAGAGTCGGCAATGTTGAGCTGACCGTCCATAGTGACATCGCCGGGTCCATACCAGATGTCCGGAAAGACATCCGGCGGCAGCGGTTCGAGCGCACCTGTGTGCAGTGGTGCTGTGCAGAGGACAGCCGCAAGGGCTGCCGCCAAGAAAATCGATTTGCGCATAGAAATATCCTCCTTTATTTTATATGACGTGCGGGTGCGGCACGATTGCGGGCGGAATTGTAAAGTTTTTGTGAACTTTCCGCTTTCTGCCTGCGTTCCTATCTATATAACAATTTTAGGGCGGAAAGATTGGGAAAATCATCAAATTGTTACAAAATATTCAGATTTTGTTCATGTTCAGGGTGGCAGAAAAAAATCCGGAAAACCCCTTGACAAAACCGGGAAGATGTGGTATAATAAACATTGCAGTCATGCGGGTGTAGTTCAATGGTAGAATTCCAGCCTTCCAAGCTGGTTACGTGGGTTCGATTCCCATCACCCGCTTCTTTTTTGCGGATGTAGTTTAGTGGTAGAGCATCAGCTTCCCAAGCTGAGTATGCGGGTTCGATTCCCGTCATCCGCTCCATAGGCGCCTTTAACTCAGCTGGATAGAGTAACTGCCTTCTAAGCAGTAAGCCATTGGTTCGAGTCCAATAAGGCGCGCCAACAAAAAGCCCATACCCCGTTTGCGGCGGGATATGGGCTTTTGTTTTATGTGGAAGTGGTCGCAGGTTTTTTCTTTTTATCCAGAAACGATAGTATCGCCGCCAAAATTACGCAGATCAGGCATAGGAAGATCCCGAACCGGTTTTCGACCTCGACATATTTTGCGTACTCCTCCAGTTCGTTGAAATGGTAGTAGAGCTTGAAGCTTGCCATGAACAGAAGCAGAGACACGGCAGAGATCGTACAGAGAATGCCCGGTGCTTTGCCGCTTATTTTGACGAGCAGGAGCACCAGAGCCAATGCACTGCTGGCAAAGGCGACGATCAGGAACACATTGACACTGTAGTCATCTGCATCCGCCGAGCCGCTTTCAAACAGTTCATCATCGTCCGCTCCGATCTTCGTCATCAGTTCAAAGCCGCTGTAAGTAGATTTAGTTGCTTCCCCGGTATAGGTACAGGAGACTGTCACGAACGGGAAGAAGAAGCAGATCAGCGACACCACCAATGCGATCTTGGCGACAAGCCGTTTGGTGATACCGCCCGCAGCTGGCTGGGCAGCGGGAACACCCGGCTGAACGGCAGGAACACCCTGCGGTTGTTGTCCGGACTGTGTGAGATCTGCACCGCATTGGGTACAGTGTGCGCTGCCGTCCGGTATCTGTGCGCCGCACTTGGTACAAAACATAAAAACGCCCCTTTCGGTAAATAAGATACTTTATTGTACCATATTTTGCGCACATTGTCAAGGATTTTGTTATTCAGACGAAAAAAGGCTCCGGATCCATGTCCGGAGCCTTTTGACGGGAATTATTTCCTGCCTGCTCTTGCAAGATGCCGCAGATCCTCAAAGCGGGACTTGAACTTGTGGTAGACGACCTTGGCACGCTGTCCGTCATGGTAATAGCGGGCAAGGGCATTGTTGAAGTCTACCAGCGTGTCGGAAACAGAGATCATTTCGCAGACACGGCTGACCGTCTCCTCGTCCGCTGTCTTGCCCAGCAAGTTGCGGACGGTGTTGAAATACTGCACGGTAAACAGGGGGGCTTCCTCCGCCGGTTCGGGGAAAAGGGGCAGCTTTTCTGTTACGTTCTCCGGTACTTCCGGCTTTGCGTAAAGGTCGCAGATCGCTGCAAAGCTCGGAACATCCAGTTCCCTTTGCAGGGCATCGGCAAGACCGGGATATTCCTGTATTTCGGGAGGAATATCCGGTACGGGTTCGGGTTCTTCCGCTTCCGGTTCAGCCGGAGTGAGGGAAGCTTCGATAGAGGGAACGATCTGCAATGTGATCCCCTCCTGCCGGATGAAGCGCTCATAAAATTCAGTCCCCAACAGGAAGTCCTTATCCTTGCTGACTATGTAGAGCGCATCCGATGCATGAGCGCCGATGAGGTAGCCGGTGAACATCATGAGCTGGATGTCCAGCGCATTCTTGACCGGGTCGCTGTTTTTCAGACTGACAGCGACTTCGTTGAGCTGCACCTGTGCCTGACAGGCGATCAGCTGTTCATACAGCCCGAACGTCAGTCCGCAGCGGTTCTGGGTATAGAAGATGTGGAGCTTGTCCGCTCCGGTGAGCCGTTCCATACCCTGTAAGCCCTCGATGTAGACATTTTCGTAGTCCACCAGATAGATTGCCATTGGTTTCACCTCCTTTGCGATAGTACGGCAGCATTGCCGCCTACTAATAGTATACCACAAAGTTTGAAAAAAAGCAAGCGGCAGGCTGCCGTCAGTCTCCCCTGAAAGGGGAGATGTCGGCTACGCCGACAGAGAGGTCGCCTATCTGATGAGTTTCCCCTGTGTAGTCTGCTGCCGCTTGATTTTTTTGGAGGGTGTCTTGTCAAATTCTGTATCCCGGATGCGCAGACGGTGAATTGCCTTGGCGGGCGGCAATGTCTTATTGCACTTGTCCGTGAACTCGATCAGCGCAGCGGCAGCATCTCCCCCGGCTGCCACAAAATCCGGTGCGGGCAGTATCTCGGCGCAGATCAGGTCATCCTCCGCATAGACCAGCACTTCGGCAGCAAAATCTACCCCGGCAAACTTGTTCTCCAGTTCTTCGGGGGAAACATTTTCGCCGTTCGCCAAAATGATGAGGTTCTTCTTCCTGCCCGTGATGAACAGGCGGTTCTGTTCGTTCACATAGCCCAGATCGCCCGTCCGCAGCCAACCGTCCTCCGTGAGGGCTTCGGCGGTCGCTTCCGGGTTTTTGTAGTAGCCCATCATGACAGAGGGGCTTTTGACCGTAATTTCCCCGTCCACGATCTTCACGGTGCAGCCGTTGACGACCTGCCCGACATCTGCCTGTGTCACGATCTCCCGGCTTGCCGTGGAAATGCGGGGGGAACACTCCGTCATACCGTAGCCCTGCGCCATGATGAACCCGAACGAACGGTAGATCTCCGCTAATTCCGGATTCAGGTAAGCACCGCCGCTGTAAATGACTTTCAGGTTGCCGCCGAACACATTCTGGGCGATCGCTGCAATGGGGATCTCCGGCTTTGCCTGTGCTGCTGCCCGTATCTTTTTATAGATCGTCTCGGCGATCATGGGCACAAGCAGCAAGGTAGTCGGCTTGAAAAAGGCTAAATTCTGCGCAATGTGCAGCATGGAATCATTCACGCATACCGTCGTGCCATACCGCAAAGACAGCAGAATATCACACGTAAAGCAGTACACGTGATGGATCGGCAGCACGGTCAGCAGGCTGTCCTCCGGGGTGCTTTCGTTGTCCTGACACATGGTGTTGTCGATCAGGTTGGAATGCCGCAGCATCACGCCCTTGCTTTTCCCGGTCGTGCCGGACGTGTAGAGAATGGCAGCGCAGGAAGCCGGGTCAATGGCGATCTCCTCACCAGAAACCGGATTTTCCGCCAAGATCTGCGCAAGTGTCAGACCCTCTGCGGTCTCATCCCATGCAATACAGGTGTGTATCTTCGGGCAGTTTGCCTGAATGTCCGGCAGCATGGCGGCATGGCGCTTGTCGTAGAAAAATACTTCCGCATCCGACCTTTGCAGGTGGTCGGTCAGGTCTTCTGCACCAAGCTGTGCATCGAGCGGTACAATGACATTATCGCTCATGACCGTCCCGAAATAGCTCACCAGATAGCAGTAGCAGGTCGGTCCGGTCACTGCCGCATGGACCCGGTGCAGCCCTTTCCCCCGCAAAAAGCTCACCAACCGGAGGGCATCGTTTTTCAGGTCGTTGTGCGAATGGGAAAGGACTTCCTTCCCGGCACGCTCTTTCAGAAAGGTCTTGTCCCCGTATTCTTTCGCCGAGCAGAGGATCAGGTCACGCAGCGTTCTGACATCGGATCTTTCCATGTCATTCTCCTTTCAGCTTTTTGACGTAGGCAATGGCATCGCCGACCGTGTGCAGTTCCAGAATTTCCTGCTCGTCCACGGTAATGTCCAGTTCCGTTTCCAGTGCACCCAGAAAATCTACAAAATCATAGGAATTAAAGTGCAGATCCTCAATAAACCGGGAATCCTCTGTAATTTCATCCGGCTCTACTTCCACATAGTCGCAGATCAGTTTCTTGAATGTTTCTAACATGACAGTTCCTCCTTAGATCATATCTAATATTTCGCCGACCGTGCGGCTGCTGTTTTCGATACCCCGGAACAGTACCCGGCACAGGTAGTAGTACAGGTACTCCATTTCGTAGTCCGTGACGGCATCTTTGCGGTACTCAAAGCTGAAATTCAGCCCGTTATCCTCTACCCGGTGCATGACTGTCAGGTAAAGCGGCTGTGCTGCGACACCGTTCGAGTACCAGTGGCTCTTGTAGGGAATGTCCGGCACGCTCTCGTCCGTGCTCTTGAGGGTGAGCGGCTGATAGGTCAGGCTGATACTCTCGTAGCTCTCACCGGGGCGGAATTTGCGGTAGCGGGAGCGGCGCATGGTGTACTCGATCGGGTCGAAATTCGCATGGCGGAACAGGCGGTTCTGCTCTGCCTGAATGATCTTCAGGGCATCCATGAAAGTCGTCTCCGGTTCGATGATCGTCCGCAGCGGGAAGAAGTGGATCCGTGTGCCGCCGGAACGCTTCTCAAGCAGTGTACCCCGGCGGGCAACACAGCTTTTAATGGAAACGTCCTTTTCGTTGTTGTTGAATTTGGAAAGCGTGGTGCGCAGCCCCATCAGCAACAGGCAGACCATGGGAATGCGGTTCTCCTCGCAGAAGTGCATTAACTGGTCGGACGGTTCTTTTTCGAGGGAATAGACGGAAATGGAAGCCTCCGGGTTGACGGAAACGACCACGGCACTGCGCTGATCGGGGTTGTTGTTCTCCCGGCGCTGTGTGATAAGCCGTCCCATGCCGTTGAAGTCGGTGTACATGGGTTCATTCTCGCAGGTGATCTGCTCCATCCAGAATGCCTCGTCCTTTTTGCGGGCAGGGGAATTATCCTCGTAGGCAAGGTCTTTTTCCAGTGCCTGAATATAGGACTGCATGGGTTTCGGGAATGCCCTGCCGTATTTTTTGGCGCAGTAGATCTCCAGTACATCCCGGTAGAAAGAAATGACAGAGCTCGAATCCATGGTCATATGGTCGGCTTTCAGGTAAATGCCGTTATACCCGTCCGGCAGCTTGATCATCACGACCTGATTCATGGGGGAGTGAAAACGCTTGAACGGAATTTTCGTCCAGCCCTCCAGTTCCCGCTTGACATCCTCTTCCTGCCAGCTTGAAAAATCCCGGAACGGGATCTCCCTGTCCTCCGTGGGGACAAGGTACTGGTAGACGGTATCATCGGTATCTTTCAGGAAGCGCAGGCGCATACAGTCGAAGCGTTCATACGCTACATAAATCGCCTCCCGGAGCAGGTCGAAGTCGGTCTCCATCTGGATATACAGCCCCGAACCGATATTGAGTATCTGGTGAAACGGGCAGTACTTGACGGTATAATTATGCAGCCGCTGCGCAGCCGTCAGCGGATAGCATTGCAGGACGGCACCGTTCACGGTAAATTCTTTCATGTCGTTCCCTCCTCACGTACCCATGTATGCAGGAAAGCGGAGAGCTTTTCCTCGTACAGGGCGGTATTCTCGTAATAGCTTGCGCCGTGTCCTGCGCCCTCGACGATCAGGAGTTCCTTGGGTGCATGACAGGCGTTGTAGTTCTCGTAGGTCATTTCCGGCGGTACAAAACGGTCATCCCCGCCGTGCACGAACAGCACCGGGCGTGTGTTGACTTCCATGGCTTTCAGCGTGGAATATTCCTGAAAACCGTAGCCCGCCTTTTTCCGGCACATTGCATTCGTCAGGCTCATCACCGGGAAGGGCGGCAGGTGGTAGTCCCGTTTCAGGATGTGGGCGAATACGGCATACGGCGAAGTAAAGGCGCAGTCTGCGACCAGACACTTGACCGCTTCCGGCACTTCCGCAAAGCCGGTCGTCATCAGGATCGTTGTCGCCCCCATGGAATCGCCGTGCAGCACGATCTGAATATCATTCCCGAACCGCTCGATCAGATAGCGGATCCAGCCCATGCAGTCATACCGATCCAAAATGCCGAAACCGCAGTATGCGCCGTCACTGTCCCCATGCGCCCGCAGGTCGGTGATGAGACAGTTGTAGCCGTTGTCGAGGTAGAATTTGGAGAGTGCCGCATAATCGCTCAGTCCCTTGCTGGTGTAGCCGTGGAACGTGATGACGAACTTCCGGGACGGCGTGTCGCAGGGGAAGTAGTGCGCCCGGAGTGTGAGCCCGTCCTGCGTAAGGATCTTCACCTGTTCATTGGGACGGGCAAGCAGCCATTCCTTGCGGGGGTAGATGATCTTTTTATATTCCTCCCACTTTGCCATGTCTGCCATTTCGCTCATGTCCACTTTCACGCCGTCCTGCCGGGGGATGACGCTGTTGAAGAGTTTGTACGCACCGCCGATCGCAGCAGCCGTACCGACAGCAAGTGCGCTGCCGAAGATTACATTCAGGTTCATGTGATCGCTCCTTTGCGGAAAGTCTGCCATAACTTTCCGGATTCTTCTTCTATTTTACCATATTTCAGACAGTAGGTCAAGCTGTTTTTGAGAAATTCACATAATTTTTAGACGATATTCAAAAACCGTCGCATTTTGTGAAGAGCGATTTGTTTTCGGCTTTTATGGAGTTTCCATACAAAAAAAAAAAAAATGGAAACCAGTAGACATTCTATTGACTTGATTTTGGTATTGTGCTATAATGATATAAGCTGCAAAGCGTGCAGGAAGTCAGAAGTACGGGAGATGATTATTACGGAATTTGGGAAAAAACTAAGCGAACTCATGCTTGTGTATCAGGTGTCTTCTGTGGAGTTGTGCGAAAAGCTGAACCTGAAAAAATCGCATTTCAGCAAGATCAAAAACGGTCACCTGCTCTCGGCAAGTTATGACATGATCGAGGAACTTTCACAGGTGATGTCCCTCACCCCGGAAGAGAAGCTCGAACTGGCGGAAGCCTTTCAGTACGACCGCTCTACCCCGGCAAATCAGTTTGTCAGCCGGGCATTCAACAAGCTCTACGCCATTACCTACCCGACCATACCGGAAAGCAGACGGCAAGCCCGTATCCCGCAGCCGGGAGCTGCCATCTCAGGGCTGGAAGATTTGACCGCTGCCGCTGTGTGGCTCTGTCGGGGGACGGAAACGGTGCGCTTGCTCGAATCGCCCATATATGCCAATTCTGCCTTTGTGGAGTGCCTGTTTGCGGCACTGGACGAGGACTGTGCTGTTACATGGCTTGTGCCGATGGACAAGAGCAATGCCGGCATGGATTTTCTTTCCATTGTCAATGCCATTCCGGCGCTGATGCTGCGGAACGTGACACCGTGCGGTTTTCAGACGGATGTTAACAGCTTTATCGGGAGCAGTCAGTACTGCTTCCGGCTCATCACGGACAGGGGGATGATCCTGTTCGATAAGGAGGCGGAAAATGGCGTGTTCCTGAACGAGGGGAGCTTTGTCGCTGCGGAACGGCAGCATTTTGACACGCTCCTTGCGGAAACTGCCCCGTTTGTCAGCGTGTACAGCGACCCCATTGCCTTTTTGCAGGATATGATGACGGACGGAAAGGACATGATCTCCGGCGGGGAACTGTATCTCCTCAAAAAGACCCCGTGCTACATCATGGAGGCGAACGTCCGGAACATTTATGAGTACATTGCGGATTTTGAAAACAAGGAGCAGATCGCAGAAAATTATATCCGTTTTCTGGGGCAATATCTCGGTGATACGACCGTCACGCATGACATCTTTTTTGAGGACGGGATGGAGATCGTTTTGCAGGGCAAAAAAATGCGGGAAATGCTGTCTTTTACGAAAGAAATTCCGCTCGAACTGCGGGAAGATTCGCTGCACAGAGCCGTTGAAACGGCAAGGGAGACGGACATGAACAGCTACAATGCCCTGCGCTTTCCGGCAATACGGATGTCGGACAACACGATCGTCAATCTCAGGACAAATGGTATGCTTCTGGTCATGGTTGATTTCGAGGGGAAGTGCTATATTTCCGTGACGCATAACAAGCGCATTACGGATATGTTTGTCGATTATCTCAAAAAGCTCGAAAAATGGGACATACTCCGCTCCAAAGAAGAAACGCTCCAGTTAATGGAACAGGCGCTTGGGGTGTAATGCAGATTTCCTGAACCGGCATTTTGCTGGAATAGAATACCCTCCTTGATGGCTCTGCCCGGTGTACTGCACCGGGCAGGGTTTTTTTGTCTGTCGGGGTTCTTTTTTTGGCAGAATGGCAGGAGTTTGTGCATTCTGTCAAAAAATGCACCGGAAATATCCGTAACTTTGTGCAGCTGAGATATTGACAGTGCGGCTCAACTGGTGTATACTGTATATATAACGCATGAACAGTTAAGCAAGGGAGGCATGACATGAAGATCTATCAGAACACGAACGAACCCATTTACAAGCAGATCGCTGCACAGCTGCGGGAACAGATCCTGACCGGGCAGCTTCAGGGGGGCGACCCGCTGCCGTCTATCCGGGCACTGGCGCAGGATCTGCGGATCAGCGTCATTACCACAATGAAAGCCTATGAAGAACTTTCCGCCGAGGGTTTGGTGACGGCGACCAAGGGCAAGGGCTATTTCGTGAATGCGCAGGATGCACAGCTGCTTGCGGAACAGCATATGCGGCAGCTTGAAGAACACCTGACCGATGCGATCTATTCGGCACGCATTGCCGGAATGGGACTGGACGAGGTGCAGCAGACCCTTGCTGCGCTTTGGAATATGGATGCATGAAAAGGAGACAAACCATGAAAAACGTGATCGAGATCAAAGGCATTACAAAGCATTACAAGGACTTCACACTGGGCGGTGTGGATGCTGTCATTCCCTGCGGTTTTACCACTGCCCTGATCGGGGTGAACGGCGCAGGCAAGACGACCCTGATCGACATTCTCTGCGGTGTGACGGGGAAAAGCGGCGGCGAGGCGCTTTATTTCGGGGAGAGGCGGGATATTGACGACCCGGCGCTGCGAAACCGGATCGGCTACTGTTCCTCGATGAATTTCTTCCCGCCGAACTGGACGCTAAAAACCATTGCCGCTTCTATGGAACTGGGGTTTGACAATTTTGACAGGGCGAGATTTACGGAGCTGTGCAGACGGTTCAAGCTCGGCGACCCGGCGGACAAAAAGCAGAAGAAACTGGCAAAACTCTCCGACGGCAACCGGATGCGGACTTACCTTGCGGCAGTGCTGTCACGGGATACGGAACTGCTCGTACTGGATGAACCGGCTTCGAGCCTTGACCCGCTGGCACGGGATATGCTGTGCGACCTCTTCCGGGAGTACCTTGCGGCACGTGACGGGGAGCGTTCGGTGCTGTTCTCCACGCATAATATTTCCGATATGGAAAATGTCACGGACTATGCCGTTTTCATGTCACACGGCAAAGTCATCGCACAGGGCTTTGTGGAAGACCTGAAACAGAGCTATCAGCTTGTGCATGGCGATGCGGCACAGGCAGCAAAGGCAAAGCCGCTGATGATGACTTTCTCCGGCAATGCGACCAGTTTTGAGGGAATCGCCCTTGTGGAACAGGCGGACAAGCTCCGTGCGCTCGATACGGCGGTAGAAGCCCCGACATTGCAGCAGCTCAGTGTGGGCTTGCTCAGAAAGGCGGAACAAGATGAATAAGACACTGACACTTTCACAGGCAGTGAAATTATACACGGGCAGCAGCATAGGGCGGCTTACGGTCACGTTTACCGGACTGCTGTTTGCGCAGACGTGCCTCACGTCGCTCATCTTTGCCGTTATCAGCTGGTCAGAGGGTAAAACGAACCGCATATCCGATTTTGTCAGTCTGATCTTTCAGATCAGTCTGATGCTGACACATCTGTTCCTTCTGGGCGGCTATATGTTCCCGAGATCCGTGCCGGGCGGGAAATTCTTCCGCTCCACAAAGGAAGGCTTTGCGGGCTATCAGAAAATGCGCACGGGGGTACTGCTTGTCGCTATCCTGATCTTAGTGCTGTCTTTGGGGGGAATGTATCTCCTGAACATGGCAGTACCGATAGGAACCAGTGCAGCCGCCTATGTGATCCTGCTGATCGTTTCGCTGTATATGATCAGTTTCCTGAATTTCCTGCAAATGCTGCCGGACGAGGGACTTGCCAATGTGCTGCGTATCACGGCACTTGTACTGACCGGTATCTTTTCCGCAGTGCGGTTCACGGTGCAAAGGGTGGAATGGTGGCACTGGCTTGCGGGGGCGGTCGCACTCCTGCTCGTTCCCCTGTCGCATCTCATCCTGCTGCGCCATTACCGCAAATATTTCTGGAACACCTGAAGGAGGTCACATCGTGAAACATTACATCCGTGCCCTGAAACTCTGTTGGAAAAGCGCTTTTGCCTATGGCATGATAGTTATGCTGCCGCTGCCACTGATCATGGTGTCTGTCATTCTCATCACAGCACCGAAAACAGCACCTGTCGGCAGTGAGGACTATATGGTGATGATCGCCAGTTATGCAATTTCACAGATAGGCTTGATCTTCCCGTGGTCATTCCTCAACGACAGGCTCACCCGGTACAAATTCTTCGCCTCTGTGAATTGTGCAAAGCCGCTGTACACGCTTTCTGCCATCACGCTTTCGACCTGCCAGTGCCTTGGCTATCATGTCGTAGTGACGGTGTTAGTGGCAGTCATTCTCGGAGGACCGTATGCCGCCGATATGCTGATCGCCGGTGCGCTTGCCGATACAGCGATCGCACTCTGTATGTTCCGGCACATAAAACGAGCCTCTTTTCTTGATATGATCCTCTATTTTGCGGTCATTTCCGCACAGTTCTGGGTCGATAAGATCCCTGCGCTCCGGAACGGTTTCGGGCTGTCCCTCCCGGCGGCGGTGGGGGCTGCGCTGCTGATCTTTGCGGTCGGGGGTGCTTACATTGCGGCAATATCTCTCCGGATGTGGAAGAAGGGCGACCGCATCCTCGAATTGCCGGAGACGAGCTGGCTTGAAAAGGGTTTTGGAATGGACTAACCGCCGGCAGGCTGGCAGCGTGACGCTGCACCCGTTTTGACCCCTCTGTCGGCTACGCCGACATCTCCCCTGAAAGGGGAGACAGTGGCGACTGCGGCGCAAAGGTCGTGAAATGCGACCCCCTTTGCATTTTCTGTCGGGCAAAGTCTCCCCTGCAAGGGGAGATGTCACGAAGTGACAGAGGGGTCTATATTGCACTATCATCCGAGCAAGCCGACCTTTGCACAACCCAAATTACACTACCAGTCAAGCAAGCCGACCTTTGCGCCGAAGGCGCATTGGGAGGCAAATCGGATGCGGCAGCCTGCCGCCCTCTTGACGAGAGCTGATTTTTGTGGTATAATAGAATGGGAAAGCAGGAGGCGGGAGCGGCTTGCTGTTTCTGCTTCTTTCTTACTGCTAAATAAGGGAGGTAACTCTGATGTTTCGTATCATAAAAAAAGAAATACTCAACCCCTCTGTCACCCTCATGGAACTGGAAGCACCCTATATCGCCAAAAAGGCAAAACCGGGGCAGTTCATCATCTTCCGGGTGGACGAAAAGGGGGAGCGTGTGCCGCTGACAATTGCGGACTACGACCGGGAAAAGGGGACAATTACCCTCATTTTCCAGATCGTGGGACGGTCTACCGAAAAGCTCAATGCCCTGAACGAGGGCGACAGCGTGCTTGACTTGGTCGGACCGCTCGGTGTGCCGACAGAAATTCCGGCAGGGGCAAAGCGTGTGTGCATTATCGGCGGCGGTGTGGGCTGTGCGATCGCCTACCCACAGGCAAAAGCACTCCATGCCGCAGGGCTGCACGTGGATGTCATCGCCGGTTTCCGCAGCAAGGATATTGTCATTTTGGAAGAGGCTTTCCGGAAGAGCTGCACCGAGCTGATCCTCTGCACGGATGACGGCAGCTACGGGCGGAAAGGTTTCGTCATCGATGCCCTTAAGGCGCAGATCGAAGCCGGGGTGCAGTACGATGCCGTTATTGCCATTGGTCCTGTACCGATGATGAAGTTCGTCAGCCTTTTAACAAAAGAATACAACATCCCCACAATTGTTTCCCTCAACCCGATCATGGTGGACGGTACGGGAATGTGCGGCGGCTGCCGTGTCACCGTGGGCGGAAAAATTCGCTATGCGTGCGTGGAGGGTCCCGATTTTAACGGGCATGAGGTCGATTTTGACGAGCTGATGCGGCGGAATGGAACATTCAAACAGCGGGAAGCCGAATGCCGTATGCTGCAGGCTGCCGACAAGGTGTAACACCGGAGGAGGTCAATACTATGCCGAATATGTCACAGACAAAAGTACCGATGCCGGAACAGGATCCGCAGGTACGTGCGAGAAATTTTCAGGAGGTCACCCTTGGCTACACGCAGGAAATGGCAGTCGAGGAAGCGACACGCTGCCTGAATTGCAAGAACAAGCCCTGCGTGTCCGGCTGTCCGGTCGGGGTGCGCATTCCGGAATTTATTCATCAGATCGCTGAGGGGAATTTTGAAGCGGCTTGCGAGATCATCCACACGACAAACAGTCTCCCCGCTGTATGCGGCAGAGTTTGCCCGCAGGAACGGCAGTGCGAGAGCAAGTGTGTGCGGGGTATCAAGGGCGAGCCGGTCGGGATCGGCAGACTGGAACGCTTTGCGGCTGGCTATCATCAGGAACATGGCGAAAAAACCGTCCCCAACGGGCATAAGGCTGCCATTGTCGGCGGCGGTCCTGCCGGGCTGACCTGTGCGGGCGATTTGGCGAAATTGGGGTATGAAGTCACGGTCTTTGAGGCGTTCCACGTTGCCGGGGGTGTGCTGATGTACGGTATCCCGGAATTTCGTCTGCCCAAAGCCATTGTACAGAAAGAGGTCGAGAACCTGAAAGCCCTCGGCGTGAAAGTCATGACGAACATGGTCATCGGTAAGGTGATGAGCGTGGACGAACTGATGGCAGACGGCTATGAAGCGGTCTTTGTCGGTTCGGGCGCAGGGCTGCCACGGTTCATGGGTATCGAGGGAGAGGGTCTGGTCGGTGTTTGCTCGGCGAATGAGTACCTGACCCGCATCAACCTCATGAAAGGCTATCAGGAGGGCTACGACACGCCTGTTTTGCAGTCGAAGTCGGTCGCTGTGGTCGGCGGCGGCAATGTGGCAATGGATGCTGCCCGGAGCGCTCTGCGCATGGGGGCGGAACACGTGTACATCATCTACCGCCGTTCCGAAGAGGAAATGCCAGCCCGCCGGGAAGAAGTGCATCACGCCAAAGAAGAGGGCGTGGAGTTCCTCAACCTCAACAACCCGGTGAAGCTCCTCGGGGATGAAAACGGCAGGGTGCGTGCCGCTGTGGTGCAGCGCATGGCACTTGGTGAGCCGGACGAGAGCGGCAGAAGAAGCCCCGTGCCGATCGAGGGTTCGGAGTATGAACTTGCGGTCGATACGGTCATCATGTCCATCGGCACTTCCCCGAATCCGCTCATCCGCACCACGACAGAGGGGCTCGAAGCCAACAAGCGTGGCTGCCTTGTGGTGGATGAAAACATGATGACGACCAAGCAGGGCGTGTATGCCGGCGGCGATGCCGTGACGGGCGCAGCGACTGTCATTTTGGCAATGGGCGCAGGTAAGGCTGCTGCAAAGGCAATGGATGCCTATATGCAGGGAAAAACCAAGTAAGAAAGGCAAAGCTATGAAACATCTGAACTGGAAGAAAGCAGCCGCTGCCCTGAGCGGGGCAGGTATGGTCTGCCTGACGGGCAGCCTGACGGTATTTGCGGAGGGCGAAGCTGCGGCGGATACCGGAACACAGGCAATGGGCGGTACGGTCATTTCCACACTGGCACTGCCGGTGCTGCTCATCGTATTTCTGTACTTTTTCCTGATCCGCCCGCAGCAGAAACAGGAGAAAGAGACCCGGGATATGCAGCGGAATTTGCAGGTCGGGGATGAAGTCGTCACGATCGGCGGCATTGTGGGCATTGTGCTGCGTGTGGAGGAATCGACGGAAACAGTCGTGCTCGAAACAGGCAGCGACCGGCTTAAGATCCGCATGAAGCTCGATGCCATCAAGGAAAATGTTACGGCGACCGAACAGGCTGCCGCCGAAAAGGCAGAAAAGCAGAAAAACCGCATGAAAGGCATTACGACCGGCAAGCCAAAGGACGAATAAACGCCCTGCCGGCTGCATAGGCTGTACCGGAAGGGGGTACGGGTATGCGGCATTTCAGGCAGGAGCAGTCGGCGCTGTTCCGGCATTTACTGGCAGTCGCCGAGGGGCTGCTCTGGATTGGCGGCGGCGGGGTGCTTTGCGCCGGGCTGTTGCGGATTATGGGGGTACTTCCGGCGGCGGTCATGCATGGCTTTGGAACAGTACTCTGGTGCGGCGGTGCATTCATGGCGGGCAGACGGGCAGGGCTGTACGGACGGCGGCATGGCTTGCTTTCCGGGCTGTGCTGCGGGGTGTTGCTGCTATTGGTGCTGCTGTGCGGCACAGTCCTGCTCCGGGAAACGGCTGCACCGGGCTATTGGCTGCGGTGCTTGCTCCTCTTGTCAAGCGGGGCGGGTGGGGGCGTAGTGGGCGTGAACTCACGGCGCAGAATATAAGAGCGACTTGCTTTTCAGGCGGTGCAGTGTCTGCGCCAACGTGTAAAGCGCCGTGTCTGCACACCCTTGGCACACCATCCGTACACGCTTGTTTTGGCTATGTATAGGCATTGCACGTCTGCACGTCTTTTTTCTTTGTTGCTATTATATATATATTATATTATATTATACCATATTTTTCCAGTTATGCAAATATAATATCTGTATTTCTATGATAACATAGAATATAAAAACTGCTGAAAG